>NZ_CP054143.1:0-674098 GCF_013284055.1 Deefgea piscis
AAGCCCCAAGGTCGCGTTAAAAAACACGATCATTTCAGCAGCATCACCGCCTTTGAGCTTTTTATTGGCTTTGATGAACTTCTCAACCAGTACTTCAAGCGGCTATTGTGCATTTGGCTGTACAACTCATTCAGCGCCAAACCCACCGTTCCCCGAAATGGTGCCGTTTCGACGGGTTTGCCTGCCCGAATCGCAGCGTTTTTTTGCACATCATTCCAGTGCGAGCCGCAATGCTGACAAACATAATGCGCCGTAGCTGGTTTATGCTGGCCTAGATGTTCATCGTTGAGCTCTGGATCTTTACTCCACTTTACTTGCTCCCACACCAGCGGCTGAAATTCATCGCAATCAGGACAGGGTACATACCAATAACACTGATTGCTGTGAGCATATTCATCCTCAATACTGCTAATGCCCTTGATTGATGGCGTACCACCAATGAGCATTTTCATATCGCGAAAAGATTTGCCGCGCTCCTCGAGCAATTTGATCGCATCGCCTTGGCCACGCAGATTCAAATTGCAATCGTCAGGCTCTTCGACAAATAAATAACGCGCTGAGGTTGATTTCACGTCCGCGATCGAATTACTGCCAACAAACTTTACAAAGCCACCCACAAAGTTTTTAAACAGCTGCTTATTGTCTTTAGTGCGGCTCTTGGTTGGAATAATTTCCGATAATTCAGGCGTACCCTCGATCATCGGCTCGAATTTTTCAGAATTAAACGATTGCGCTGCGCCCTCTTTGGGAAACATCACAATCGCCGTGCCTTTGCGGATATGAATCAACCATCCCAACACATTCAAAATGGCCGCTTGCGTCCAGCCGACCTGGGCTGATTTAACGCAAACGATTCGATTCACATCGCGCCGCATCATTTGCTCGAGCAGCCATTCCAGATATGGATTCACATAAAACGAAAAACGGCCAACAATGGCCGATTCTTTTGCGCTCATGCGCCTGTATTGCTTGCCCCATTCTGCAGGGCTAATCCGAGGTGGCGGTCTAACGATCTTCTTCAATAATGTGGAGATTAAAGCCTTCGCCGTATTCTTGGGCAACGTGGGTACAGTATTCATAGTCACCTAATGCCTGCCGAATCTCGGCGATCATGTCTTCAAGTGCGGCATGTTTAGCGTCCAAACTCTCCGCAGTTTCAAAGATTTGTGCATATTTATCTGGTAGGCCCGTCAATAAGGCCACCGCGTCAGAAAAGAATTGCGATAGCGCTGGCTCAATATCCGCCACCGTCACCAGTTGCCTGGCTTCGATTTCCATTTGTCGCTCAATCTGGTCACCGCGCAAGCGATCAAGACGATCTTTTGCTGATTCCGATGAACCAGTCAGCGCTTTAGCGATTCGCCAGCTCAAAACTTGGGCGGTGTCATATTGATTGGAGGTGCCACGGCCCTTTGAAAGCACCATCGGCATACTGCACGCTGCCACTCAGTTAGCGTCCTTTCAGACACCCCGACGATTTGCGCCAGTTCATTTTTATTTACGATTTTTCCCATGATCTGCCGGTAGGCCAAACCGGCCATTTTTATGGTTTATAAGTGCATGTTTAATAAGACTTTTTTTACATCAAATAGGAAGGAAGGCTATAGCAAGCTCGCAGCTAGAGAAGGCGCGGGGTTGCCAATGACCCATGCTGGCGGAGGGCTGGGAAGGACCCGCTGATTTCTGGGAGAAAGCCAGAAAACCCCAGATTTCCACACATTTTCCTGATAACGACCAAGAGTTCGCGCTCACCGCGCCGAGGCGACGGCAGCAGCGAGCGCTTTCTTGAACTCATCAATGAAGATTTCCTGTGCATCGCGGTCAATACCTTGCGGCATTCGATAGCTCGGCGTGTACTTCGCCTCATCACGAAACGAGAACACCTGCACGATTCGAGGACGATTGCCTTTGTTAATGCGCCGCCAGATACCTGCACCACCATCGTAACCAACTGGCTGACCCACAAACAAACGATCAGCCTCTGCCGCAGCGAACTGCTTCACCTTGCCATTCTTACTTCTAAACTGCTGTAGTTGATTACGACGCGGACCAGTAAAGCCAGCTTGCGATGCCAACTCAGCCCGAATGCGTTTGATGAAATTATTCGTTGCATTGCCGTACTGATTACGCCGAGTGCTTTTACCAGGCATCAGCAACGCGGTCTTACGTGGGCCGCGTGCGCCACCTTGAATCTGATAGCGCATGTACTCAGCCTGCTTTGGCAGCCAGCCCACAGTCGCAATCAAATTACGTTTACTTGATGGTTTTACCGCAATACCACGCTGAGTAAATGGCGTTGGGCTTTGAATATCAGCCCCTAACTGCTTTAGCATTCGCTTTTTGCACTTGCTTAGCGGTTCTATTCAACGCTTGGCTCGCAGCAAACGGCAGCTGCTTTTTTTCCAACGCATTCAGCGTACGCATAATCCGCTGTAGATCTGATTCAAACGACTTCTGCATAACGAGCGCCCAACAAAAAACCCGCTACAAGAGCGGGTTTGGTTTCACTGGGCGCAACAAAGCACCCGTACTGGGGTGCGTTCACGCCGAAGCGGTAGTAGATTGTTAAGCGACATCTTCCTGATTTCTTTACTTGGCGTCAAGCCCCAGTAATTAAAATAATTCTGAAACGCCTTAAACAGCCTGTCGAACATGCTCAGCATAATCTCGCAACGGCAAACGCTCTTTACGACACACCACCGCTGGATTCAGCTTCTGTAAATAATGCGCGTTCAGCAACGAGAAACATCGCCAACTCAGGCCGCCTCAACATCACTGATAAAATCGCATCGACCCGCATTGCCGCTTGCTCATCAACTCGATTACTCGGTCGATCAGCAGGCCCCAAAATCGCCCGCTCTTCTGGGCTCATATATTGAGCATAGCCCGAAGACTTAGCCCGACCATCAAACGCCATAAAATACCGAGCCCAATTATCCAATGCTGAGCTCGCTTCATCCAAAGATTTTAATTAACACGTTCGCCTCCGTGATACCCGCTGGAGGACTCCCTAGCCAGATCAATGCCCAGCTTTATATATATCTCGATTTTAAACTAAAAAAAGCACAGCCAATTCATTTGGGGCAGGGGTAACAGACCTTGGGGCATAGTTTTAAATCAACCCTGACCCAAGCTAAAGCCTTACGTTTACTAGCTTTAACCTTTATTTGGTCAGATTGACAGGGTTTAAATAGAAGTTACCGTGTATATATTTTTTTACCGCCAATAAACTAAATAGAGGTAAGGAGTAAATACAGATATACGCGCACACGGAAACCATCGCGCCAACCCTGCCAAAAACGCAAAAACGGCGCGAAGCCGCGCCGTTCCTTGGTTTGTCGTGGGTCAGGGTTAGTCAAAAACTATGCCACAAACCCTGTCCACTCTGACCCATATTAAGTGAAATCACCCTTGATTCTATCTTCAAATCGTTGACACTCAGCGGTTAACCAGCTCGACAAACTAACGCCCTCTGGAGGCGCACCCACAATAAAGACCATCGCCTTTTTGCGATCATAGCCACCATGCAAATGCTCACGTGACTTATTCAATCGAGACGACATCAGCATCGAAAACTTAGTCAACGTCAGCTTACACGATCCAGACTCATCCACCAACCACTTCTTATACGCCACAAATAAATCCTTAGTGCGGCAAAGAGCAATACGGCACCCATAATTCATCATTCACCCACTGGCGATAAAACACTTGCCATTGCGGCAAACCAAAGCCAATCAATCGCTCTTTGGCATCGGTCATTACCGGCTTAGAACGCTCATTAAAGCCTTCATCAATTTTATAACGCAGCAAATAGCCATAAAATGCAGCAACAGCCCCAAGCTCAATCGCCGATTTAATCACCTCTTGATTCTGTAACGTCAGCAATGTTTTTGGCTCAATCACCATAAAGCGCCGATCATCTAACTCTAAATGCAGCGGCTGCACCTCATTACTTAAAAAAACCAAGTTGGCGTAATTGGCCTCTTCGCGCTCAGGCATGTTTTTTTCATTAATACGCACGGTGCGGCCAGTGACTAAATGCTTATCGTACCGATATGACTGTACTTCTCAGCACGGCCACCACTTCTTCAGCCAAAACAAATAAACGCCGCGATTGCCAAGCGGTGAACTGACTATCTAATTGGTGCTGACCAATCGTCGTACCGTACTCACCGTAAATCTTCTTAATGACTCCCTCAAAAAACAGTGATTTACCTGTTCCTTGCTTTTCACCAAACATCAGCACCGATGTATCCATTTTGCTACCCAGCTGCTGCAATGGCAAAGCCAGCCACTGCATTAACCAATGGTAAACTTTCTGATCAAAATTACACAGATGCATCACCAAGCCAATAATAGGATCTGCCAAATCTTCATCAAAAACAGCTTTAACGGCACACCAGCAAATAAATTAACATGCGTTTCCAAATCGACCAGCTGCTTAGGATCAAACACCAGATTTTCGGCATTAATCATTTTTTCGACATAAATTCTCTTGCCAAAACTTAACCGAATCACCACCGTAAGCCGCACGCAACGCTGACAAACTCAGCACCATCCGATTCTCAGCATCCCAAACAGTCTCAGTACCATAGAGCAAGGTATAACGCGCCAACAACATCGCGCTGGTACTCATCGTCGCCTCATCAACCGCCTTGCCACGTTTAATCTTTGGCAAATCACTTTGGCGCATCGTGCGCTTATCAATTCGCGCCTCCCATTCAGAAGCCAAACCCCGACCGACCAAGGCCGCATACGCTGGCCACTTCATGACCATTTGCTCGACCGAATCCCAAACCCGTCGCTCACCAATAATCAATGAAAATCGCGCCAATAAACCAGCCAGCGTAAATCCGTCCTCCCCCGCCCCCCCGTTGGCCGCAGCAGGCGCGGCGAAAGCGGTATCAGGCAGAGGTGCGGAGATGGCAGGCACTACATCATCAACAGCCACAACAGCAGACGGCACAACAGGCACTTGCAAACTCGCGATCGCGGCATCAATCTGCTGTGTTACCAGCGCAATTCCTTCAGCCACATGCAAATCATTAAAATCAGTCAACTTAGGTAATGAATCATCCGTATCCAGCGCACGGCGTTCCACATTAAAGGTCGGCAGCACATACCCCGCATTGCCCACCTCAAGCGCTGCGGCCTTCGCCTTCTTTAGCCGGTATGATTATCATCGCCTTTCTTAGTCGGCAAATAATCATCGTCCGCCAAAAAGAGTATCGGGCTCGCTGGATACTTCGCCCGCAATATGCGCGCCACATGCGGTAAATTGCCACTATTAAGCGCCACAAACACCGGATGCAGATAATCCACCGCCTCACGCCCAGTTGCCGCTGTTGCATAGCCCTCAGCAATCAAAATCAGATCACCATCCAGTGGCTCATCGCCCAGCCGACAAGCCGCGCCAACCACATCCATGCCTTTATTAAAAATTTTGTCATTGCCATCAGTCAATGGCGTCGGTGCAATTTTTTGCGAGCCGACAATCTCGCCACGGCCATAATGAATCAGCGGCAAAATAATCCAACCGGCATTAGCGCCCTGCATAAATCGCACCGACTCTGGCTTTTTAACCAGCTTGCGCGCCAAATACGCCGACTCACCACTACGCACTGCAGCATGCAATTGCGCTTTAGCACGATTAGCGGCATCAGTACGCAGCTTTTTTTGCTTGGCTTGGTAGTCTTGTTCTTTCTTAGCCCACTCAGCTTGAGCGGCTGGCGCTCTTCAGGCGACACGGCCTCAAAGCCCTCATGCTCAACATTCCAAAATTCATCCTTATAGCCAAAATAGCCAGACACCCACACCTTGCCCGATTTTGGCGAAACATATTCATTCAAGCGGTACCAGGCTTTTTTCTTGGGGCCGTATACATTTTTATGCCCATCAGCTTTTAAATCAGTGCTGCCAATATCTGGCATGCCCCGATCACGAAATTGATTCAACACCCCATCGATTAATGCACCCATTACTTCCCCGCTTATGCTTTAAACTGGTAGCTCAAGGAGCCCACCATGAGACTCGAACAACTGACAGAGCAATTCACGCAGCTACAACAACGCAACGAATTGCTAGAAAAATCATTTAACCTGCAGCAGCAAATACTCGAACAACAGCAGCAACAATACGCACAACAAATCGGCAACTTCATAGGCCTACAATCGATGACCGTCGCGCTGGTGCGTTGCCTACCGGATCAACAACAATTTATTGCGGCACTCAAACTCGAAACCGAAGACACAATTTCGACTTTGCTCGCCGAATCCACACTGCCGCAAAACACCCTCAATCAATACCAAACGTTTATCGAAAACGCCGTCATTGAAATCAACACCCAGCCGTCAGCGCCAATCTGAACGCCGCGTTAATAAAAATTTAGCCACCCCTGCGCGCCGCCGCGTAATTTTGATTCGACGATCTTGCTGCTGATTCAAACGCAAACGCTGTTGCTCAATGCGTTCAAATTCGGCTCTTAATTCGGCACCAGGGGTAAATTGGGCAACAACCAGTTGGGCTAATAAACTCATCGTTCCGTCCTTTTTAACTTTCCAGCCAGTGCCAAACGCACTAACCGTTGAATTCGCCTGGCTTTCATCGCCCGATAAGCTGGATCAGCGCGCCGTACCGCTTGGCGCTCTTGCCATTCAGACTCTAATCGCTGCCGCCGTTGCGCTGCTGCTTCACGGCCAGCCACAATGTCAAACGTCGGGTCTTTGTACATATTGGCCATTAGCCTGTTCCAACAAATGTTTCAAACCAGAAACCAGCGCCGACACAGCGGCCTTCTTCTCTTTACTGGGCGTTCGTCGAATACCCCACGCCTGTCTCACCAACTTTTGCTGCTGAAACGGGCGCGGCGGCATTACTCAGCCATCCCATCGAGCAACGCCACCAGCTCATGCAGCGCGGCGATATTGCGATAAACATGCTCACGCACCCGCTGTACTTCGATGCGTTCCACCTTGTTATCAGCCAGCGTCTCATCCACGGCCTGCCCAACATGACCACCCAAGCGCCACAAGCGCGTCACGGTTTCTAACACCGTCACATCGCAAGCAAACTCACCATCATTGAGCATCGGCACACACACCATGCCGTGATTGATCGCCAGCGCATGCAAGATTGATTTATCGCCAGTCAAGCCGATCAAGCTATCCGCTTCGGCCAGCGTTAAATGGTGGGTGCGGGTGGAAGGATTCAATTTATTGCGCAACACCTGCGCGCCTACTCTCATCCGTGGCGCCAACGATTCAACGCCACCGGGATAATTGTGCGCAGCGTGATAGGCCGCATCTTCAACACTGGTGATCAGCATCACGTTTTTTTCCCTTATTCAACAAACGTTTTTAAAACTCGCCACATGGTCTAAAGTCCACCCTGTAGCATCAATAAAAAAGCCAGGCAAAAGCACTGGCAAAACCAGCGTTCAAGCGGATGCAACGCCAGAGGAGGAAACTTTGGGATCTGCGCCGAACACGTCAGGACGCAATTCGTAACGGGAAATTGGCATGCCCTTAGCCCGAGTCGCCGCTTCAATCGAGCGGCAAAACTCAGCCGGTGGCATCAACTCAGGACGCTTAGACGTTAGCCAATTAAAAATATGTTGCTGCTTGATATGGTGATGACCATCAGCACGCAATGCCTCAGCGAGCGCAGTTTGCGAACCCATGACTTCAACTGCAGCGATCAGATTATTTTTGCACATGCCCTCACTTTACATGCATACATGTAATTAAGCAACAAGAATGCATGTTCGCAGCAAAACAAGGAGGCTTGTAATATGACAGCTATGAAAACATTCCAAGAACGAATGCGCTACGCAGTCGAGCAAGCCGGCGGACAGACCGAGCTCGCCAAGCTAGTCAGCCAACTCAAAGGGGCTAAAGTCAATCCACAGGCCATTCAATACCTGTGCGATGAGACCCCGCCGCGCGGCAAGCCCGCACGCAGCAGTGGCCTGACCCCGTTTATTGCCGCCGCTACGGGCCTCAATTCCGTCTGGCTCGCCACCGGCAATGGCGAAATGAAAATCAACCCAGCGTTGCAGCCCATCACCGCATGGGACAACGAAGACGAGCTTGATCCTGACCTATATATATTTATTCCCGCACTCGACATCAAACTCTCAGCAGGTAATGGCAACGTGATTTGGGAGGTAAATACTAAAAACCAACAGCAAGCATTTCGCCGCGCCTGGGCCACTCGCGTCGGCATCAATCCAGCCTGCGCCGCCACCATGACCGCCGACGGCAATAGCATGGAGCCACGCATTCTTGACGGCGATAGTCTTGTTGTGGACTACTGCCAAAACATCATTGCCGACGGCAAAGTTTATGCATTAGCCATTGAAAACGAAGTATTCGTAAAACGAATTCATAAAGAAGCCGGTGGTGCGCTACGCATCAGCTCCGACAATGCCGACAAAAATAAATACCCAGATAAAATCATTCCTGCAGAGCATATCGACAGCATTCAAATCATCGGCCGCATCATCGCAGTGAGCGGTGGCATTTAAATAAGCACCAAAAAACAAGTATTTATTCATTCATTACCAGCATAAACCGCCATTCGGCGGTTTTTTTTCGCACAAAATACAAGCGACCTTGTATTTCTCGCTTGCGTAATTACATGCACGCTTGTATATTGGCTACATGCAAACTAATTGGAGCATGTAATGAGCCAAACCATCCCTTACGACAACGTCGCTGACGACTACGCAGAAATCGCTGCTTTAGTCGCCGCCGGCTGGCGCGTCACTACCAACGGCGAAGTCTTTATCGCCACCAAACCCCAGTAAACCCAAGGAGCAGCTATGCGTACAGCAACAGATGTAATTCGCGATATTCGCGGAGGAGAAATGGTCGACGAACTCGGCCAAAACCTAGCCGACCTCACCAATGCCGTCGTCGCTACCGGCAAAAAAGGCCACATCAGCATCAAGATTTCAATCAGCCCAGCTAGTAAAGGCGATTGCGCCGTGACGGTGATTGATGAAATCAAAGCCAACATTCCACAACTGGCCAAATCAGAAACGCTGATGTTTGCCAGCTTTGACGGCAGCTTGTCACGCCAAGATCCACGCCAGCGCAATCTGGAATTGCAAGCAGTGACCACAACCACTTCCCCACTTCATAAAGCAGCTTAAGGCAATCATGACCCCAGAAAATCAAATTCAAACCGCACTCAACGCAGCACAAAAGCCTTTTATTCAAGAATTGAATGGCGCCGTAATTGCATTCACGCCTGAACGCGAAGGCGGCTGGAAAATGCAAGAACTACCGGCACTTCGCACCCAACCCGCACGAAAAAAAGGTACTCATCAGCTCACCGAGATCAGCAGTTTTTTAGCTTTTGTTGGCAAACACACCGAAAGCGGCAGTCAAATCATCGTTGATGCCGATTTTGGCAAAAACAAAGTGAAATTCACGGCAATTCTGAACGGCCACACCGGAGAACAAGCTGGTTTTGCAGACTTTTTGGCTCAATACGAACCAGCAAAAACCGTTGACTGGGCAAACTGGCTGGACGGGAACAGCAGCAAAATGGGCCAAGAACAATTTGCCCACTTCCTTGAAAACAATATTGCCAACATCGCCGATCTCAACCCGAACGAGCCCAACAAGAAATACCCAAGCGCCGCCGATTTGCTCGAATTTTGTACCAACCTC
Organism: Deefgea piscis; assembly: GCF_013284055.1. NCBI lineage: Bacteria > Pseudomonadati > Pseudomonadota > Betaproteobacteria > Neisseriales > Chitinibacteraceae > Deefgea > Deefgea piscis. The sequence goes on from NZ_CP054143.1 coordinate 9,678, forward strand.
GAATCGACCAGCACAGTCCGTTTCCGTAGCAGCACCAAAGTACAAAACGGCCAGGTTCAATTTGAATATATCGAAGAAGGCGATTCAGCCACCAAGGGGAAGCTCGCGCTATTTGAAACATTTGGGATTGGCGTTCAGCCGTTTATTGGCAGCGGGCCTGCTTTCTTTATCGAGGCCAAGTTGCGCTTTCGTATCAATCGTGAAAGCGGCTCTTTGTCACTGTGGTTTGAATTACAGCGCCCAGATAAAGCACTAGAAATTGCCACCCAACAAATGATCGACCTCGTTAAAGATTTATCGAAAGTACCGGTTTATTTCGGTATCGCCTAAGCCCTAACTAACTGACCTTTGCCCATCATGCGGTGGGCAATAGTGAGCTAGGTATAAACCACCAAGCCAAATAATAAATAGCCTACAGCAATATACCCATAGGTAAATCCATGCGAACCAATTACAAAACCCTCAAGCAGCAACGTGATTTGGAAGCCAGCGAGCGCCAGCACGAGATTGCGATTACCCAAGCCCACGCCGAGAAGTTCGCCCAGCGCCGAGCCGCACGTAATGCCTTGCAAGAGCGGCATGAATTTGATCAACGCAACAAAGAGGTATGGCAATGAGCTTACTCATCAGCGCGGCCGACATGCTGGAAAACGAAGCCAAGATCATCAAAGCCGCCAACACCTTTGAAGGCCGCTGGATCAACAACCCCGAAGCCGAAGTATTGCATCAAAAATGGGTCAAAACAGCCAAGGGCCTGCGGGAATTACAAGCGCAGCTCAATCAAGTCAACAAAACGGTCGAGGCCAATTATGACTTCGCGTAAACACAGCCAAGCACCACGCGGCCGCATCGTTCGCCCTACTATTTTTGAAGTTAACCAAGCATTTGAGCTCATCGACCAAATGGTCGACCAGCTCATCGCCGGTGAGCTGGAATACGCCTGCGACAACGGCGTCGACATGCCGGTATTTCGTACCCGATCTGGTGTCGAGCCAATGATTCCGCCACTCGAAGGCTGGATCGCTGTTTGGCAACGCTTTGCCGATGGCTTTGGCTTTGAACTGGATCAATCTGCGCTCACCACCTTAATCAACAAGCTCAGCAGCAATGAAATCTTGCGCCTGAGCGACGTAGCCAGCGTGCAGCTGTGCGTCATGCAGCAACGGACCATCTATCGCCAGCTCGACGTCTACCGCATTCGTAGCTACGCCGTCACCGAGCAAATCGCCATTCAACTGGAGCAAGCCGCATGAAAACTGCCTTTTTGCTGATGGCGCAATACGAGCGCGCCACCGTACCGCTATCTGAAATCGCCGAGCAATACCTGGGCATGACCGTCCCCGTCGCCCAGCGCGAAGCCCTGATGAATAACCTGCCGATCCCTACGTTTCGGCTGCGTGAAAGCAATAAATCCCCGCTGCTAGTGCACATTGATGACCTAGCAGAGCACATCGACAAAGTACGCGCCACAGCAAAAAGGGCGTGGGAAAAGAGCCAAGCTTAAGGAAAACCATGCGTCGTCATCACCTCACCCGCCATTTAAACCAAGCCCAACGCCGCGCGCGCCGACTGGCTTATTTTTTGGAGCAGCGCCATGCCCGATAAACTTTTGGAAAAAATTCTGTATTACAGCGCCTACACCATCGCCATCGCCAACATCGCGCTACTGGCGGTCATGGGCATCGGCGCGTATCGCTTTTTAAAACTCTTTGGCGGTGCCGCATGAGCCTCAGCCCCATCATCATTCGCTTTCACGCCCTGCCTCAGCTAGGGCGGCTCAAATTAGAAGCCGATATCTCATTCCCTAACGGCCAGAACCTGAGCTGCAGCCGATGCGCCATGCCTGCTAGTGACTGCGACACTTACGACACCATGCCTAATGGCATGAACTGTCTTCGAGGCGAATATCACTACGTTTCTGCCGATCAATACATCACCGGAGGAGATCAAGCATGACCAAAATGGACATTATATTTTTATCAGGCGAAGCCCAGCCGTTAAAACTCTGCGCTGAAGACCGCCGCTTTACCCTCGTGCAGCGCATGCTACGCATCAACCAATGCACCGACGCGGCAATGTGGTACGCCGACAAAGTCGGCCAATTAGTCCCGTTTTTTGGCGCATGGAGCGACGGCTATAAATCCCGCGAAGACGCTGGCCACACCAATATCGTCAAATTCTCGGATGCGGAGATTGTTGAGATCAACGACAAAGGTCATATCCAATCGGCGGTCAGCAATAGCCTCTTACGTCACTGCATCACTCGTCGACAAGACAACGAGCAATCGATCGAACCACAGGCCGACCCAACATCGCCACACTTCACTGGGCGGTTCACCTATCCAGACCATGCCAGACCAGCCTTACAACCAGCCAGTGAATACCACGAAGATTATCACGATGTAATTTGGTTTCACTTCCACACCTTTGAAGAATGCCCTGAAACTTTTATTGGCAACTCTCAAGAAAGTAATTTTGAAGAAGAACATTGGACGCATTTCATCCAGTTTGATTTCAATTCAATTATTAACCAAGCCGAAGCGTTGGGGGTAGCGCCATGAAAATTAAACCCTGCACCATCAGCGAAAAACATAAATGGGTATTCGTAAGAAATGTTGAACGTCGCAGCGCGACCATTAATCACCAAAGTACAAGAATGAAAATATCTTGGAATGGTTTCTATCAATGTCAGTGCGGTCAAACAAAATACGGAATAACAAAATCATGAAAACCTTCTATCTCGACACCGAAACCACTGGCCTCAACCGCAACGGCGAAGACGAGATCGTCGAAATCGCCATCATCGACCAAGACGGCGAAATTATCCTGCACAGCCTGCTGCGCCCGACTGCCCACACCGCATGGCCCGAGGCCGAAGCGATCCATTGCATTACCCCGGGCATGGTTGCCACCTCGCCCACGCTAGAGCAAATCACCCCTCGCCTGAACGCTGCACTCAGCCAATGCGACGGGTTGGTGATTTATAACCTTGACTACGATTGGAGCTTTTTACCTCAATTAGTTTGTCAATCGTTATTTGACCGAAACGTTAGGCTTTTTTGCGCCATGCACCGCTTCGCCGCATATAACGGCGTATGGGATGAAAAACGCGGCGACTACAAATGGCAAAAGCTCACCGTCGCAGCAGAACGCTTCGGCCACGTATGGGAAGGCCAAGCCCACCGCGCCCTCGCCGACTGCTACGCCACCAAAACCGTATGGGAATGCCTTCAAAACGCATCATGCAAACGCTATTCATTCGATGTAGAAAGCGAAGGTGGTGAAATATGAACGCCGCACTAAGATATGCTGATTTTTTAGATCGTTTAAGCCCCAGCGATTTACCAATCCCAAAAGTAAATGCCGCATACGGTGCCGCCGCCGAGCTGCGCCGTCTTCACGCCGACAACATCGAGCTGACAAACGATCTACTCAGCACCCAAGCCGACCACGGTAATGCAGTCGAAGCCCTACTGACTTTAATGGAAAACTGGACTGCCACCACTGAAGGCGGCCTCGATGACGAAACCACCGTCCTTATGGCACTCAAAGACCATGAAGTTTGGCCGGGCTATCGCATTGGCCAGCAATGGTTTTACGCCAGCGGCGATCCGTGCGCCGAAATCCCCACGCACTGGATGGACATTCCACGTCACCCAATGGACACCGCACCATGAGATCACTTTTTTACGCGGCGGCATGGCTAGTGCTTGGGCTGACTTTATTGCCCATCACCCTACTCGAACCCAGCATCATCTGGCGCGGCATCTTTATTGGCTTAACGCTATTTTGCGGCATCGCCTGCGGCGTCAATGCGGCATTGCTGGTCATTAACAACCAAGGAAACTCGAATCATGGCACTTGATATTAAAAGACTAGAAGCACGCGCAACAGGCAAAACCCACGCTGTAGCGCAAGAAGTTTACGTTGATGGGGATTTTATGGATGGATGGGTAGCGAAAATTGACAGCGTAACTGTCAGCCATCCTGAAACGAATCAAAACCATTTTAAAACCGAAGCAGAAGCGCTTTCAGCCGCTACAGCTTTTCAAGATGCAGCAAAAAAGCTTCTTGCCATAATGATGCGTCGGCCCAAGGAAAGCTAAGAATGACTAAACCAATCGATAAAAGCGAAGCCAGAATTCTCAATATGACTGAACGCTGGGCAACTTGGTCAAAGTGGGATGGCGGCAAGGTCGCTAAGACGTATCGCGGCAAAGCGCGCACAGCCAGTACTGTATTGGCGCAGATTGCCGCCGTGCTCAATCATAACGAAATGGATGCCAAACTATGGGCGGGTGACGTAAAAACCTTGCTCGATGCCTCCGCGCTGCTGGCCAGACTGGGTAATGAATTTGAAGTCGCGCAGCGTAAGGGCGAAAAAATAAAAAAGGAGCACACGGCCAAGCGTGTGGCTGAAGAAAAAGCGATCGAGGGAAAAATAATTCGCGAGATATTGCGGCCGCTAGCGCCTGACGCCGCCGAGATGATGCAACTTTGTAGTGATTTGCTGGCATTTATATCTCACCGTTGGAACATCAGTAAGCAGTCTGATTTTAATGATTGGTGCTTTGATTTCCATCGTGAATTCGAGATTAACCGAGCTAACAAGCAAGGCAATGTAGACCTTGCGCTAAACATATTGGCAGAGGCCTACAGACAAGATTCATGGCAGCAACGGATATGGCCAGCTTTTATTGAGTGGCGCAAAACATTGTCACCGTACTAATTCAATCAAGAAAGTCTGAAAAATGGCAGTCCATCAATTGAAATCTAAAAAAATTCGAGATGTCATCAAAAACAGGCCGAATTCGATGTGGCAGCGTACAAAGCGCCCCGTTAACCTTCTGCCTGTAACGCAAATCTTGCCAAAAACGATACTGGTGGTTTACAGTGCGGGTGTTGCAGTCAATCCTGCAACACGAGATTGGCGTCTCGGATGAATAGCGGGTATCCGCATATAGCGGTTTTTTTACGCCCGTTGCATGGTCATACCCCTATGGGTGGACTGTGTGGAGCATCTTCGGATGCGTCGGTTCCTATTCCCGATACGCCAATCTGCACAGTTCCGCCCACCTCTAATTGGCGTTAGAGGCGCGGATTTAATTCCATGAATAGGAGTCTGACTATGTCACTCAATACCCTCACTTCGCCTGACGTTTCTATCATTAACGGCAAACCCGTTACCACCAGCAAAGCCATTGCGGCATTTTTCCACAAACTTCATAAGAATGTGCTGCGCGACATTGAGGCACTCAAGGCGGATTTGCCTGCCGATTTCTATCAGCTCAATTTTGAGCCCATACAAATTGACGCCAATCTAGGGCTTGGTCGCACACGCAAAGACCCCGCTTATCAAATCACCCGCGATGGCTTCACCTTGCTGGCAATGGGATTTACAGGTAAAGAGGCTTTGGCATGGAAAGTCCAATACATCAAAACCTTTAACGCGATGGAAGACAGCTTACGACCGCTGTCGATTGTGCCACCCGAGTTCGACGATGTACCCGCCTACGCTGGCCCACTGTATCAACTCACCGAGCGGCAGATTGATTTGCTGGTGGTGTCGCGGTTAACGCAACAGATTAACGCTGAAAATGCCATCTGCGCCGCCACCGCCGCTTGCGCACCCAAAGGCAGCCGTGACATCGACGAACAAGCTATTCACGACACGCTTAAAAAAGTGGCCACGGGCCTATTTGCGGTGAACGAACCCGTTGGCGCAGCCTTCTTTGCCGCCACTGAACGGTTGTTGAGCATGTATCGCAACGAGCGCGAACAAATGCGCGAACGCTTTAACCAAGCCATGCCCAAAGTACCGCTGAATGTGCTGCGTAAGGTCGATTAGATTTTGATGTAACGCACTTTCACCACACAAACCCGCTTCGGCGGGTTTTGTTTTATCTGTCAGGCTGGTAAATTACCCTGAACTGACTCAGGAGAAAGGGCATGGACGACTTAGCCAATGCAAGTGTGATCAAATCGCTGGCACATCAAAACGCAAAAAAAGCGACCGAACATCTACTCGGAATCTGCCAAGGTATCATGGCCGATCAAGTGCTTAGCGACCAAGAAATCCACTTTTTGAGCAATTGGGTTAAACAAAATCCAGCGGTCACCGAAAATTGGCCGGGCAAAACGATTGCTCGTCGGCTGCATGAAATATTATTTGATGGCGTCATTACCAAAGAAGAACGTGAATCTTTAATCGGCACGCTCACTTCGCTTTGCAATAACGACTTTGCCGAAACTGGCGATGCGCAAACCATGCCGATTGGCATTCCTTTCGATGATGACCCGCACATTATTTTTGATGACCGATTATTTTGCTTTACTGGCAGCTTTTATTTCGGCACCCGATCAGCGTGCGAACGTGCAGTCGAAAAACTAACGGCACAAACCAAAGGCTATGTAACGCGAGATGTCGATTACCTGGTAGTTGGCAGTCAAATCAATGCCGACTGGAAGCACTCTAGTTATGGCAACAAGATCGAAACCGCGATGAATTACATTGAAAAAGGCTGTGGTATCGCGCTCATTAGCGAACAACAATGGGTTGAGGCGCTAAGCCAAATCAAATAACACGCCGAATCACGCTTTTATAAGATAACTACAATGAAGAAATACAGTGCATTGCTACTCACTTTGGCCCTACTTGGCTGCGGTGAAGCTCCCCAAGCAATTAAAAATATAACCGCATCCGAAATTCAAGCGGTTGACCCCGCAATTAGCGGTGTTGAACTACACCAGCAAACCGACGGTCGAATGCGCATTGATATTCAATACCAAGACGACCCAGCAACAGGCGGCGGCGTGGAATGGAATTCGATTGCAACCACCAACGCCCAACTGGCCAAGCTGATCCTTACCCACCCCAACGCCAGCAAACTGAATATTTTCTTTAATTCGCCTGCCAACAAAAACGCACAGTGGGCGCAAATTCGACTTGATAAAGACAAGCTGTCGCCAGATTGGCAACAAGTCACTTATCACCAGTTATTCGCACAAAGCGAGCCGATAGCCAGCTCGATAGAAACTAGCAATTGGCTCTGCACTTACTACACCTCGTACGAATCAAGTAGACCAAGCGGCCAAATGCCACCATTTTGCAACGCATAAGACACAAAAAAGCCGCCTACAGGCGGCTTAGCTTTAAATCGCAGCCAGTTTTTTCACTTTTACACCAGCAAAATCCAAGCATTGCCCAGCTAAATATCGTTGTGATTCTTGCAGTTCAGCTTGCGATAAATATGGGCTAATCGGCACTTTAACGTACCGACCTGGCAAATATTCAATGGTGATTTCTAACACAAAATCAACGCCATCATTACAGCATGGCAATGTTTTATCTTGTGCAACATCAGTAGTATCACTATGATTCAAAATGATTCCTTTTCGCGAGGGGTCTGTTATGTATGCCCATGCTGTTAGCGCAGCATGGGCATTTTTATTGGCCAGTCAATATGCTGACGTAGCCCTGTAGTTTGTTGCAATTTCACTACAAATCATAACATGCAATTCATGCCGCAAGGCCATAAAACCACAGAAAATAGGGGCACAATGACACTAGACAAAGCCGTAATAAAAACCCGACCATCGCACGATGACCCAAGATTATGTCCGCTCCCAAATTCGGCTACCCAATGATGTACATGAACAACTCATCGCGGCCACCGAAAAAAATAAAACCTCGCTGAACCACGAAATGGTGCGGCGCATTCACGCATCGCTCAATGACGAAACGCAACTCGCCCCCAGATTGGCCCGCATCGAAGCGCAAAACCAAGAACTCCTCGAGCTAATTAGCCAACTAAACCAACAGTTAGCGGCGGTCACTTCTAAGAACATCAGCTAACTTAGGCGGCTCTAGCAACAACGCTGGCTCAGGCACCACAGCATCACTGGGTCGTGCTGCAATCATTTGCAGCTCATGCTTATCATGTAAATCTTCTGGCCTTAAATTAGTATATCGGCGCAAGCTACCCCAGGTCTTATGCCCCGACACCATCGCCACTTCTTGAATTTGATACCCAGCTTCAAATAAGCGGCTAATCCCTTCATGGCGTAGATCATGGAAAGTCAGTGCCTCAATCTTTAGTGCCCTGCACATTCGCCGAAACGCCGCACCGGTACTGCAGCCGTTATACGGAAAAATCCGCGCGTCTGTTTTGGGCTGACGCTGCAAAATCGTCCATGCATCGCCGAGCAGCGGCACAATTTGATCATTGATCTCTTTTTTACCCGGATCTTTGCGCTGGCGGATCATCACGGTGCGCTTGCTCTCATCCACGTCCATCCACAGCAATCTATGGATCTCTTCTTGCCGCATACAAGACCAAATCGCGAATTGAATAATTTCGGACATCGGCGGTGTTCGCCCATGTTGAAATGCTTTAGGTTCGTATTCCAGCAAAGCCTTTAACTCGGCTGCCGTAATTCGCCGATCGCGGACGTCTGAGCGGCCGATCAATTTCAATTTATGCAGCATCGGGTAGGCGTCTTCAACCGGCTTCTTATCTATCGCCAAACCCCACAATGGCCGTGCCACACCCAATGCCGAGCCTAGATAAATCACATCTTGCGATGTTGTCGCTGGGCCTGCGCCTTCAACGTGGCGCAATTTGCAATGCTCTACAATATCAGCCGGCGTTAAATCCGAAACCAAGATTTTCGCAATGGGCTTATTGATCAAATTTTCCATCGTATAGCGTTTAGTGCGACCGAACTTTTGCGTCTCGCCAATCTCATCAATATAACGTCGCAACAATTGACCGACAGTCAGCCTGGCAATCTTGCGGCGATCAATCGCACCATCCGCTTTTAATGACGCCTCAACCTTCGCGGCCCAGTCTTTAGCTAGCTTTTCTTTATCAAAAGTCTTAACTTCGGAATAGATCACTTTACCGTCGCGCTTAACCCTTACCTGCGCCCTAAAAGATAATGTACCATCGCGCCCGGTACGCTTTGTAATTGTTGCCATATACCCTCAGTGCTACACAACTTTATAATCCGGTGCTACACAGCGCACCGTGTAGCAAAATTGTAGCACCAAGCCAACAAAAACGATTGAAAATGATTAAAAATCATTCAAAATAAGCATAAAATAAAATCACAAAACAACGCAACAAGGCAACAAAATGCAACAAAATCAAGAACATACAAACACATCAGCAAGTAGAAGATTCTGTATTGCGCCAATGCTCGATTGGACAGACCGTTTTTACCGTCGATTCGCCCGCGAATTGAGCCAACACACTTGGCTGTATACCGAGATGGTCAATACCGGGGCGATTATTCATGGCGATCCGATGCGGCATTTGCGGTTTGATCCATCTGAAAACCCGATTGCCCTGCAATTGGGTGGCTCAAATGCGGCTGATTTGGCGCATTGCGCCAAGGTGGCCGAGCAATGGGGTTATAACGAGGTCAATTTAAACGTGGGTTGCCCTAGCGAGCGAGTGCAGTCGGGCTCGTTTGGCGCTTGCTTGATGCTTGAGCCCGATTTAGTCAGCGATGCGGTTAAAGCCATGCGCGATGCGTGCAGTATCGACGTTACGGTGAAGCACCGGATTGGCATTGATCAGATTGAGGATTACAGCTTTGTTCGGGATTTTGTTGGCCATGTGGCCGATGCCGGTTGCAGCACATTTATTGTGCACGCCAGAAACGCGATTTTAAAAGGCCTCAGCCCGAAAGAAAACCGCGATATTCCGCCGCTTAAATATGCTTATGCCTATCAGCTCAAGCAAGACTTCCCCGCGCTAGAGATCATTATTAATGGCGGCATTACCACCATTGCCGACAGCCAAATGCATTTGCAGCATGTCGATGGCGTAATGCTCGGACGCGAGGCTTATCATAACCCGTGGATTTTAAGCGAAGTGGATGCCGCCATTTATGGTGCGCCGCACATTGAAACCACCCGCCGCGCGGTGATGGAAGACTTACGCGGTTTTGTCGAAGCGGAGCTCGCGGCAGGTACGCCATTACGCTATGTGGCGCGGCATATTTTAGGGCTGTACCAAGGCCGGCCCGGTGCGCGGCATTGGCGGCGGATGTTGTCGGATGCGGCGTTGCTGAAAAACGCCGATTGGCGCTTGATTGAAGAAGCGCTTAATATTGTCGAATCTCGTCAGGATTAAAACCCATGCTGCCCATTCGCCCCCTCACTGCACTCTGTGCTGGCTTGTTATTGGCATTAACGACCTTGGCTATGGCCGATGAAATGACACTCTTGGCCACCATGGGCAGTAAGGCGATTTTTCAGTTGAATGGGCAAAAGAAAACCCTGCAAATCGGCCAAACCGTGGGCGGTATTAAGGTGATTTCGATTGCAGCCGATTCGGCGGTGATTGAGGCCAGTAATGGCCGGCAACGGCGATTAGGTTTGGGTGAAGGCTATGTAATTTCGGCGGCCACCCCCACCGATGGCGACAGCAGCGTGGTGCTCTCGCCCAGCCAAGGCGGGCATTACCTCACCGAGGTGGGGATTAATGGCCAAACCCAAACTGGGGTCATTGATACCGGTGCTACGCATTTGTCGATGTCGGCCAATGTGGCCAACCAGCTCAAACTGAACTATCAAAACGGCCAGCCGATGCGCTCACACACCGCCAATGGCGTGATTCGCTCGTGGCTGATTGTGTTGCCCAAGGCCAGAATCGGCAATGTAACGCTGTATAATCTCGATTTGGTGGTGCGCGATAGCAACGACACCAGCCCGATTTTAATCGGCATGAGCACGCTCAACCGTTTTCAAATGAAGCGCGAACAAGAACTGATGATTTTAAGTAAAAAGGCCTATTAAATGGCAAAGCAACGCATTGTGTTAGCCAGCAATAACGCTGGTAAGGTGAAAGAATTCAATCATTTATTGGCCGACTTTGATTTAGAGGTCATCCCGCAAGGCGAGCTTGGCGTGAGTGAATGCCCGGAGCCCTTTGATACTTTTGTCGAAAATGCCCTCGCCAAAGCACGGCATGCGGCACGGGTAACGGGTTTACCGGCGCTGGCCGATGATTCTGGCTTGTGTGTGCATGCGCTGGGTGGCGCGCCGGGGGTGTATTCGGCACGCTATGCGGGCGAGCCCAAATCAGATGCGCGCAATAATAGTAAATTGCTTGAGCAAATGGCAGCGCACGCTGATCGCCGCGCTTGGTACTATGCCGCCTTGGTGTTGGTGCGGAGCAGCCACGATCCACAGCCATTGATTGCTGATGGTATTTGCATTGGCGAAATCTTAAATTCCCCATTGGGTGACGGCGGTTTTGGTTATGATCCGCTGTTTTGGCGCGCTGATTTTGCGAAAACCGTGGCGCAAATGACGGCCAACGAGAAAGCACTGATTTCGCATCGCGCCAAAGCGCTCAACAAATTAATTGAACAACTGAAGGAAACTGGGCTGTGAGTCAGGATGAAAGTCGTTGGGCCCGCTGGGTAAGAGACGATGGCAGCGTGGTATCGTGCACCGAAAAAGTAAAAGTAATGAACGAAAACCTCGATGAGCTACTCCAAATGGCGCAAGACTTATTTGAGGATGGCGTGTTGATGGAAGTATCCGAAGCCCAAATGCGTGATGTACTCCAGCGCCTCGTGCAGAGTGTGCATAATCCCTATCAAAAATAAGTGATGCCAGCTAAGATCCGGCTCTAAGCAGGACTAGCCAGTTGCTGTCTTGATGGTTACATTTTTAATAAGGTAGTTTAAATTGCAAAAAACATTACTTGCCCTTGCCCTGATGTTGCCACTGTCTTGCTTTGCTGCCAAAGCAAGCGATGCTTCCAAACCCGAAGTTGCATCGCCATTCACCGCCGAGCGCAATAAAGCCGCGGGCAACTTAAGCACGTCTTTGGTTGTGATGCAAAAAATGGCCAAAAACTGCAAAATCGAACAAACCGAAGGCCTGATTAATTCGGCCACCAAAGGCTATATCGAACGCAATAAAGCCTACCTTGGTATGCATTATGGTTATGTCACGGCCTTTCTGGATTACGTCAAAGAAACCGCCGGCGCCGACGAAGCCAAAAAAATTAGCGGCGAATTACTCAAAGCCAATAACGATCAATCGAATAAAATCATTGAAGACATGACCAAAAAAGATGGTCCAACCAAAGCTTGCCAACGCTACTTTACTTATTTAGCAGCGGGCGAGATGGACATCAAAAAAGGCTCACCAGACTTTAAAACCCTCAATGACATGCTCAATTTTGCCAATAGCCAAAAAGTAAAATAAGCCCTTTCAACCGTTGTTGGGCCGGATCAAACCGCCCACACAACGGATGATTGACGTCTGAACCCGCGTTTTATTTCTTACCTTAGGGCTGGCCTTGCTCAGCCCTAATTTGTTAGGCCCTATGCAAACCGTTTCTTTCTCGCAATCGGGCCTAACCGCCCTGCCCCCGTTGGCACTTTATATCCACTTTCCTTGGTGTGTGCGCAAATGCCCGTATTGCGATTTTAATTCGCACGCGGTCAAAGACGGCATACCAGAGCAGCGCTATATCGATGCGCTGATTGCCGATTTAGAAAGCAATCTGCCGCAAGTATGGGGCCGATCGGTATCGAGTATTTTTATGGGCGGCGGCACGCCGAGTTTGTTCTCAGCCGCCAGTATGGATCGCCTGCTAGAGGCGATTCGCGCGCGGATCAAGCTCAACCCCGATGCCGAAATCACCCTTGAAGCCAATCCGGGTACCTTTGAAATCGAAAAATTTGCCGGCTACCGCGCTGCGGGGATTAATCGCTTATCCATCGGCATTCAAAGCTTTAATGCCACGCACTTAAGTGCTTTAGGCCGCATTCATAATCGCGACGAAGCCTTGCGCGCCATTGAAATCGCTGCGCAGCACTTTGATAATTTTAATCTCGATTTAATGTATGCCCTGCCCAAGCAAACGCTGGCCGAGGCCGAGGCCGATATCGACCAAGCCATTGCCTGCGGCTCAACACATTTAAGCGCTTACCATTTAACGCTCGAACCCAATACGCTGTTTCACCGCTATCCGCCAGCCTTGCCTGATGACGATTTGGCCGCCGATATGCAAGAAATGATTGAAGCCAAGCTCGCCGCCGCTGGGTTTGGCCACTATGAAACCAGTGCTTTTTATAAGCAACACCCAACTAAAGATCACCGCAGCCAACATAATTTAAATTACTGGCAATTTGGTGACTACCTTGGCATTGGCGCTGGTGCGCATGGCAAAATCAGTTTTCACGACAAAATCATTCGCCAAGCGCGCTATAAGCAGCCCACCGAATATTTAGCCAAAATGGCGATGGGCTCGGCGATTCAAAGCGAAGAAATCATCGAAAAATCGGCGCTGCCGTTTGAATTTATGCTCAACACGCTGCGCTTAACCGGTGGTTTTCCGATTGCACTGTTTAGCGAGCGCACCGGCTTGCCGATGAGTAAAATTGTTTACGAAATTGAGCGTGCCTGCACTGAGGGTTTACTCGAGCGCGATTTGCACCATGTACGCCCAACGCTCAAAGGCCAGCGCTTTTTAAATGTGCTGATGGAACGATTTTTACCAGACTAAATAGCGGCACACAGTACAATGCACCGCATAGCGATGCGACGAGCTGTGTTCACTTCAGCGAAAACCGCCGACGCAGAGACATTGAAAAGCCAACGCAGAGACGCAGAGGCGCAGAGAAAAACCAACTCAGGGTTCAAACCGCGTGTAAACACGACGTGTGAAGCGGCGACTTGGTCTTGTTTTGCTTTGGTTTTGCTTTGGTTTTGCTTTGGTTTTGCTTTGGTTTTGCTCCGCGTCTCTGCGCCTCTGCGTCAAAAAGATTTTTTAAGTGAACGCCACCATGCGCTTGGCTTTATTTGCGGCTTAAGCCAATTGCCTGTGGTTGAACATCTGGGTATATTCACCTAACAATTAATAATCAATGGCTAGCGCCATATACCACTGGATTAAATAATGGAATGGCCTGTTACGGCGCTCTCGCCAAGTGAAAAATACAATCTGATTACTGACTGCGTGGTACCACGGCCAATTGCTTGGGTGACCAGCACCAATGCCAATGGCAGCATCAATATCGCGCCGTTTTCTTATTTTAATATTGTCAGTAGCGAGCCATTGATTGTGTCGCTCAGTGTCAATCGCCGCCAAGATCAAAGCGGTTTGAACGAGCAAAAAGACACCGCGCAAAATCTACTCAATGGTGGCGATTGCGTGATTCATATTCCCTCACACGATCATGCGCCGGCAGTACACGCCACGGGTTCGAGCACCCCACCGAACCAAGCGCAAATTGATGCACTCGGCTTGATGTTTGCCGCCTCACAAGCCGTAAAAACCCCGCGTATCGAAAATTGCGCCGTCGCTCTCGAAGGGCGTTTAATGCAGCATATCGAAGTCGGCCAACCGATTGCCGCCGATTTATTGCTGATTGAAATTGTGCATATCTATGCCGCCGATGACCTACTACACAATGGCCGCGTTCACCCCGAGCCGTATGCGATCAACGCCAATAAGCGCCCCTAAATCGCCATACCGCTGCAACCTCATCCAACAAACCGCAACCGCACTCACGCCGTTGCGGTTTTTTTTCGTCCCGCGCATCGCTCTACTTAATTACGCAATCAAAAAGCATTGAATCATTAATTGCAATAATTACGGTCTTAATTTATTTCACCAAGCAATCTACAAGATTACAATTAGCCCAAGCCAGCAGTTTCAAGTGCGCTGTACCATAATCTAAGCAGCCGTCAGCAGCCGAGGCCACAAGGCAGTGGTCCAGCGCGGCATCGTTGTTGCCCAGCGAATCAATCGTAAATAGGAGAGCAGCATGTACCTCATTAATACCGGCGATACCGCCTTTATCATTTTATGTACGGCGATGGTGTGCCTGATGACGCCAGGGCTGGCCATGTTTTATGGCGGGCTAACTCGCAGCCGCAGCATGCTGTCGATCATGATGCAAAATTTCATCTCCATGGGGGTGATTTCGATTGTGTGGATTTTTGGCGGTTTTAGTTTGGCCTTTGGTCCCGATGTCGGCGGTGTGATTGGCGATTTAACTTACTTTGGCTTTAGCGGCATTGGCGGCATGCCTCACCCGCATTACGCGCCATCGATTCCGTTTATTATGTTTTTTGCCTATCAAATGATGTTTGCCATCATCACGCCAGCACTAATTACTGGCGCGTTTGCCGAGCGCTTTGATTTTAAGGCGTATCTCAAATTTATCGTGCTGTGGATGCTCTTGGTGTATATCCCCGTGGCGCACTGGATTTGGGGTGGTGGCTTTTTGGCCAAACTCGGCGTCATCGACTTTGCAGGCGGGATTGTGGTGCATACCTCAGCTGGCTTTGCCGCCTTGGCCACAGTGATGTTTTTGGGGCAGCGCGATATTGCGCCCGATGACCAGCCTGAAGCCAGCAGCTTACCGCTGGTGGCCGTGGGTGCGGGTTTATTGTGGTTTGGCTGGTTTGGCTTTAATGCCGGTGGCGCGTATGCCGCCAATGCCTTGGCTGCGTATGCCTTTGTCAACACGGCAGTAGCCGGCGCGGTAGCGATGGTGGTTTGGCTCATGCTCGCTTGGCGCTTTGAAGACAAACCGAGTTTTTCTGGCGTTTTAGTCGGTGGCGTCGCCGGTTTAGCCACCATTACGCCAACAGCAGGCTATGTCGAGCCTTGGGCGGCAGTATTGATTGGCGCGATTGGTGCCACGGCATGCTACTTTGCTAAGACCTTGCAATCGCGCTTTAAATACGACGACGCACTCGAAGTCTTTCGCGCGCACGGTGTGGGCGGTGTGACGGGGTCACTGTTGGTGGGGATTTTAGCCAACCACGCGATTGACGACGTGAGCGGCGGCTTGCATCAATTCATTATTCAATTGATTGCCGTGGTGTTAGTGGCGGTGTATTCCTTTGCCATTACTTGGGTGATTATGAAATTAATCCACAAACCACGCGTGAGCGTAGCCGAGGAAGAAGAAGGCCTCGACGAAGCCTTACACGGCGAGCGGGCGTATTTTTTTGATAAAGACAACTAAGGCGTTGAGATTGGTTCACTGGCTGGGCGATTGAAGCAACTTCACCGGCAATGTTCAGATTTTGTGTTAATGCTGTGCCGCGCTCGTCGAGCTGGGGCTTAAAATCCCGTTCAAGCGCACCGAGTGCGAAGTGAGACAAACGGTTTTATCGTTTGGCTCACGACAATCGAGGGCATCGGGGACCGATGCGCGCTCGGGTCGCCTTTCTTTGCTTACTTTCTTTGGCGACGCAAAGAAAGTAAGTCCCCGTCGCGGATTGCGACTGTAAAACAATGTGCCGCAGGCACTTAAAAAACGATCAACACGTAATCTAAACAACGCCACTTCACCATGGGGTATTGAGCCATGACTGAGATGATCATTAATAAACAAAGCTATACCTCATTAATATCTATTGCGCCAACGTGGTCTTGATACAGGATTGAACCGAAGTTGCCCTACCAGCCTTGAGCCGACAGCGATGTCGGCTCAATGTTTTTACTACACCGAGCGCTGTCAAAATCAAGTCAAATTGCAGTAAACTCTCCAAATAAACCCCACTAAATATCATCGCCGCCGCTGCAGCGGGCGATTTTCCCTCTCTCTAGGAGCGCTCCAAATGAGCAAATCGATTATTCATTCCGAGCAAGCCCCCGCCGCTGTTGGCACGTATTCGCAAGCGGTAAAAGTAGGCAACACCGTGTATTTATCCGGCCAAATTGGGCTTGATCCAGCGTCAGGCGTCTTGCTCGATGGCTTTGAAGCGCAAGCGCATCGTGTATTTCAAAATCTACGCGCGGTTTGCCAAGCGGCCGGCGGCGATTTATCCGATATCGTCAAATTGGGCGTTTTTGTGGTGGATTTGGCCAACTTTGCCCAGCTCAATACCATTATGAGCGAATACTTTAGCGCACCTTTTCCAGCGCGCGCGGCAGTTCAAGCCGCTGCGCTACCCAAAGGCGCATTGGTTGAAGCCGATGCCGTTATGGTTTTAAGCAACTAAAACTCAAGCTATCAAGATGCCATTCCAAAACCCAACCGACGCCCAAATTAAAGCCTTGCTGCACATGACGCGCACCATTGCCGTCGTTGGGCTGTCGGACAAGCCGCAGCGCGCCAGCTATATCGTTAGCCAGCGGCTGCAAACTTGGGGTTTTGACATTATTCCGATCACCGCCAAGCCTCAGGCGCAGATTTTAGGCGCGGTGGTGTATCGACAACTCAGTGACGTCACCACGCCCATCGATTGTGTGGATGTGTTTGTGCGCAGCGAAATCGTCGGCGACGTCGTAGATCAAGCGATTGCCTTGGGCATCAAGCTGATCTGGTTGCAAAAAGGGATTGTGGATGAAGCCGCCGCCTTACGCGCCCAAGCGGCGGGGCTGTGCATCGTGATGGATCGCTGTTTAATGACCGAATATCAGCGTTTATTTCCTGAAAGAATGCTTTAAAATAAGCGGCGCAACGCTTTTTAAAGCCATGCCGCCGCGGCCAGCCGCCGATTTCGCCG
Source organism: Deefgea piscis (assembly GCF_013284055.1). Classification (NCBI taxonomy): domain Bacteria; kingdom Pseudomonadati; phylum Pseudomonadota; class Betaproteobacteria; order Neisseriales; family Chitinibacteraceae; genus Deefgea; species Deefgea piscis. Next base: position 27,181 of record NZ_CP054143.1, read on the forward strand.
CATTTTTCATTATTCTATTTCAACAAGCTTGCACTGACAGGCAGGCTCAGCGTAGCCTTAGCACACCTTAAAATATCGCCAAAATCATGAAACTCAACTTCAGCAAAATGCACGGCCTCGGGAATGACTTTATGGTGATCGACGGCGTGCGCCAAACCGTGGCACTCAGTCACCAACAAATTGCGCAGCTTGGTCATCGGCAATTTGGCATTGGTTTTGATCAATTGCTGCTGGTTGAAGCCAGCACTACGCCGGGCATCGATTTTCGCTATCGCATTTTTAATTGCGATGGCTCCGAAGTCGAGCAATGCGGCAATGGTTCACGCTGCTTTGCGCGCTTTGTGGTTGAGCAAGGCTTAACCGACAAAACCGAAATCGCTGTGGAAACCGCCAAAGGCGTGATCTACCCGCGCCTTGAGCTCGATGGCAATGTCACCGTCAATATGGGCACGCCACGCTTTGCCCCCGAAGACATCCCGTTTATCGCCCCCAATGAAGCGATGATTGATCCTTTGATTGTCGATGGTCAGGTTTACGATATCTCCGTGGTGTCGATGGGCAATCCGCATGCGGTGCAAGTGGTGGAATCGGTCGATACCGCACCAGTGGCGCTGCATGGCGCTTTGATTGAAAACCACCCGCGCTTTCCACAAAAAGTGAATGCCGGCTTTATGCAGATTTTAAGCCGCAATGAAATTCGCCTACGGGTGTTTGAGCGCGCGGCGGGCGAAACGCTGGCTTGCGGCACTGGCGCCTGCGCCGCTGTCGTTGCCGGCATACGCCGTGGTTTACTCGACGCCACGGTGATTGTGCATACCCGAGGTGGCGATTTAACCATTAGCTGGGCGGGCGATACGCATCCCGTCCTGATGACCGGTCCGGCTGTGACCGTCTTTGCCGGCACGATTGAGGTTTAACCTAAGGATATTGATATGCAAGCCAATGAAGTCGTACAGTGGTTACAACAAAACCCCGCTTTTTTTGACGAATTTGCCGACGCTTTAGCCGAAATCTATGTCCCGCACCATCATCGCGGTCAGGCCGTTTCATTGGCTGAGCGACAATTACTCACATTGCGCGATAAAAATCGCTTACTCGAAGCGCGCCTAGGTGAATTGCTGCAATTTGGTATCGAAAACGACCATATCTCGGACATGCTGCACCAGCTCACGGTCGATTTAATGAAAGCCGAAGACTTGCCGAGCATTATCGGCACTTTGGAATACCACCTCAAAGCCCGCTTTGCGGTGCCACATTTGGCGCTGCGCTTATGGCTGCCCAATATTGAATCCAATCTGCTGGAATTTACCCCCGTCGAGGACAGCATTCATAAACTGGTCGACAATCTAAACTGCCCGTATTGCGGGCCGTATGTGACCGATGATGTATTAAATTGGTTTGCGCTGGAAACGGGCGATCTGAAATCTTTTGCCCAATGCGCGCTGCGCACTGGCGAGTTGCCGTTTGGGATTTTGGTGTTGGCCAGCCCTGATTCTGAGCGCTTTTATCCGGAAATGGGCACGCTGTACTTACAACGTTTAGCCGAATTGGTTTCCGCCGTGATTCGCCGCGTGGTTCCGGCACAAGCCATACTGAACCATAGCGACACGGTAATCGCCGCCGAAGTCGAGGCCGAACTGACTTGAAACCGATTCGCCGCCCGACGAACATAGCGCAGCAACACCCCGAAACGGCATCGCATTTCGCGCATTTTTTTCGCTATTTACACGGCGAAAAAGCCGCCAGCGCCCATACGCACCAAGCCTACCAGCATGATTTACAGCTATTGGCCGATAGTGTTGGCGCGCGCGATTTAGCGTCGCTCAGCCCGTTAGAGGTGCGCGGGTTTGTGCGGCAATTGGCCAGTCGCGGTTTGTCGGGGCGATCTATTGCGCGCACCTTATCGGCGTGGCGCGCTTTTTATCGGCTGATGTGCCGCGACTTTCATTGGTCGAGTAATCCAGTTGAAGGCGTCAAAGCCCCCAAGCATCGCCCAGCTTTGCCGTCGGCAATGAATGTCGATGATGTGGTGGGGTTTTTAGAGCACATGCCCGATGAAGACCAACTGGCCTCACGCGACAAAGCTATTTTTGAACTCGCGTATTCATCGGGTTTACGAGTGAGTGAGCTGGTGTCACTCAAGCTGATTGAGCTCGATCTATTGCATGGCATGGCCACGGTGACCGGTAAAGGCAATAAAACGCGGCTGGTGCCAATCGGTAAAATGGCCGTAGAAGCGATTCGCCGCTGGCTATTGATTCGCACGCAATTGGCTCACCCCAACTCACAAACCGTTTTTGTTAGCAATAAAGGCACACCGCTCACCCCACGCGCGGTGCAATTGCGGCTACGGCAGTGGCAAGAAAAACTCGGTCTGACTGAACCACTCTACCCGCACAAACTCCGCCACAGCTGCGCCAGCCATTTATTGCAATCGTCGAGTGACTTACGCGCCGTACAAGAATTACTCGGCCACGCCAGCATCGCCACCACGCAGGTTTACACGCATTTAGACTTCCAGCATTTAGCCGAAAGCTACGACAAAGCGCACCCGAGAGCCAAGATGGCGGACAAAGATACTGAGGGTATCTAGCTCCAAGCTAAAAAAATCTTAGCCTACATCGATATACATTGATTATTTAGGCAATACTCAGATTACGTGTTGATGGTTTTAAGTGCCTGCGGCAGATTGTTTTACAGTCGCAGTCCGCGACAGAGACCCGAGCGCGCTCAGCATCAAGACCAAATCTAAATTTTGCCATTATTTTGACTGTTTTCAAATTTGTTGATCGCTTAGATCACCAGTGCTTGAGTAGATCGACTGCAGCGCCTTCCCCCTTGATGGGGGAAGGTTGGGATGGGGGTGTTGAATTAAAATGCACTTCGTTGTATCACCCTCCACACGTAATCTAAACATCGCCCCAGTCAGGCACTGGTATATTCAAATAAGTCATACCCCATCTGCTGCTCGATCAATTTCGCGCTGCGAATTTTAATGCTGACGCCTTCTGCGGTGAGCAGCATAAATTCACGCAGCGGGGTATAGCTACCCTTAATCGCAATAATGCGCTGCGCTTGCTGCAACACCGCAATGGCAGGCAGCAAAATCGCCACTTGATTGACGGCGCCACTTTGCATTGGCCGCATCAACACCGGTTGCGCCTTAGCGCTCATCACTTGCAAGCCCATTTCGGTCGCCCCGTCATGGCGTTGTTGCAACCAGCGAATCGACGCCACCATCCAGCTCTGGCCGCAATTGGCACGAATCGCCACCACTTCACCGGGTTTAGCCAACTCGGTCGGCAAATCGCGCGCCAAGATGGCATATCCGCCGGGGCTTTCATTCACCACTTGCCACGGCATCACGCGGCGCTCTAAATCACCAATCGCCGCTAATTGCTCGGCAACGTCGGCCGTGTTATCCGCGCTCAGCGGCAAACCATCATTCAATTGCTGTACGGTGGCCTGAAACCCCAGCGCCACTTCGACCAAACTTTGCGCAGGAATCCGTTGATACAGCCGTTGCGGCGAAATACTCCATTGCCGAATCACCCGCCGCAGGATTTCTAACCACATTTGTACTTTTTGCCTATCATTGGCCAGCGGTACTTTGGCCTCAACATTCATTTCGGCTTTATGCAGTTTTTTGGCCAGCTCAATGGTATCAATCAAAATCGACTGACCGGGCAATTGCTCAAGCGAGCGATTGCCAACAAAATGCGGCGGCTGATCCAGCTCTAACTCGACCAAGAAAAACCCGGCACTAGAATTTAATTTACTCACTGGCTGAAAGTGCGCATACATCGCATAGCCGTCGATGATTTCAATGATTTTATCCAGCTCAGCGCCAGAAAATCGCTGCGGATCGGCCAAGGCCAGCAATAAGATTTGCTTATATAAAGTGGCAAGCGGTCGGGCCGATTTTTCTTTGGGATTGTCGGTTTTGCGCTCATCTAAAAAGCGATTTTCCGCCGCATAACGAAATACCTGATGAATCTCGGCCCACATGCCGCTGGGCATCGGTTGAAACAGCCGGCTGCATACTTGGTAAACCCGCCAAAAGCTATACATTACCGCTTGCAGTAGCACCGGCAGCATTTTGGACGAAGTGAAAAAAGTGAATTTTTTTTCCACTTTATCCATTAACGCCAGCTTCCAACCCAAAGCAATTTCACACCATAAATTCAACGCCAGCTGCGCCGCTTGCCGTGCGGACTCTTTCATTGGCAAGCCGGGTGAAGCATAGGCCGACTCAAAAGCGCCGGTCAGCATGTCCAGAGAGTTTTGATATTCTTGCAGTAATTTAACCCGCTCTTCGGGCTCTAACTTAATGCGATTTAATGTCGACAAAGCATCGAGCAGCATTCGTCCAGCTTCTTGCACATTGCCAACCGGCAAAGCAATCAGCCATTGCCGCAGCTGCTGCGGATTAGTTTCCACAGAGCGCGCCAATTTAGGATCAAAATCAGGTAAAGTCAGAAATAACGGCATAAACAGTAAGCTCGGTGATTAGCAGCAGCGCGCCAAGGCTTTGAGCGTGCCTGCTAGCAGAAATTGAGCGTCTTCTGCCGTCATAATATACGGCGGCATAAAATAAACCGTATGACCAATCGGTCGCAATAACAAGCCTTCTTTTAAGGCTTCAGTAAAGAAAAGCGTGGCAAATTGCGCCGGAGCGTCAGCAATTTCGAAAGCCCAAATCATGCCACAATTTCGCCAATGCCGAACACGTGGATGCGCGGCCAGTGGTGCAAAAATGCGATTAAACTCGGCGGCCTTACGCTGATTTTGCGCAATCACGTCTTGATCGCGAAAAATCGCCAACGTCGCCAACGCGGCAGCGCAAGCCAATGGATTACCGGTATATGAATGCGAGTGCAAAAAAGCTCTGGCTGTTTCATCAGCATAAAAGGCAGTATAGACCGCATCACTACATAAAACAGCAGCTAGCGGTAAATACCCCCCAGTAATGCCTTTAGAAAGGCAAATCAAATCGGGCTTGATTTGCGCTTGCTCGCAGGCAAACATCGTACCGGTACGGCCAAAGCCAACGGCGATTTCATCGGCAATCAATAACACCTGATACTGATCACACAGCGCACGTGCTTGTTGTAAATAGATCGGATCGTACATCGCCATGCCCGCTGCGCCTTGAATCAAAGGCTCAACAATCAAGGCGGCAATCTCGTGATGATGCGCGGCCAATACCCGGGCCAAGTCTTCAATCGCCCACAACGCCACATCGCGCGCAGTTTGCCCGGGCTGGGCTTGCCGAGCATCGGGGCTTTGCACGGCAAAATTGTCACGCACCAAGGGCGAGTAAGCTTGACGGAAAATCGGCACATCGGTCACCGATAACGCACCAATCGTTTCGCCGTGGTAGCTGTCTTGCAAATACACAAAGCGGTTTTTGGCGGGCAGTCCTAAGTTACGCCAATAATGCGCCGCCATTTTGAGGGCGATTTCGGTGGCCGACGCGCCATCCGAGCCGTAAAAAGCATGGCCCAAACCGGTCAACGCCGCCAATTGCTCAGACAACGCCACCACCGGCTCATGGGTAAAACCCGCCAGCATCACGTGCTCGAGCTGATCCATTTGCTGCGTAATCGCCGCTTTAATTTGCGGTTGATTATGACCAAATAAATTCACCCACCAACTCGATACCGCATCCAGATAACGCGTGCCATCGGCGTCATACAGCCAAACGCCATCGCCACGGGCAATGGGAATCAGCGGCAAACTTTCATGGCGTTTCATTTGGGTACAGGGATGCCAAACCGCCGCCAAACTGCGATTGAGTAACGCTTGATTGGCGTGAGGTGCAAGTGCTTGCTCAGTCATAACAAAACCTAAAATTTCAATTCCAGTATTTTAACAGTATCACCCCTGCCCCGCCTTAAACGCTGTTGACCTAGCCCCAGCGCACCAAGACGATTTGCTTAGTGGCGCAAGTCAACTCAAAGCATGACTCAACGCCTTGTCGGGCCATGTCTTAAGCCTCAACCCGCACTTACGGTTTGCAAAACCCGAGTATCAACAACTTTTAAATAGTGTAATTATTCATCCCCCACGCGTGGCCAGAATGATTGACGCCACAGCGCGGCGAACTTTAGACTGAGGCACTCCTCTGTTTCACTCTGGCCTTTCTGATGAAAATTCTCGACTTACGCAGCGATACCGTCACCCACCCTACTGCTGCCATGCGTACTGCCATGGCCGAGGCCATTGTCGGTGACGACGTGTATGGCGACGACCCAACGGTGATTGCACTGGAAACGGCAGCGGCCGAGCGCCTCGGCAAAGAAGCGGCCTTATTTGTCCCGACCGGTACTTTTGGCAATCAATTGGCCATTTTGAGTTACTGCCAACCGGGCGATGAAGTCATTGTTGGCGACGATAGTCATATTGTTTGGCATGAAGTTGGCGGTGCCGCCTTGATTAGTGGCGTGCAGCTCAGAACCATCGACAGTGATTTAGGGACGATGAATGCCGAAAAAATCCGCAAAAAAATCCGCCATGGCGTGGATATTCACGAGCCTAAAACCGCGTTAATTTGCGTCGAAAATGCCCATTCCAATGGCCGGGTGATTGCGCTAGAGACCATGCAGCAAATTTGGCAAGTGGCACAAGCCGAAGGCGTGCCGGTGCATTTAGATGGCGCGCGGGTATTTAATGCCGCCAGCGCTTTACAAGTGGATGTCAAAGCCATCACCCAGTATTGCGATAGCGTGATGTGCTGCCTAAGCAAAGGCTTGGCTGCGCCAGTCGGCTCGATTTTGGCTGGCAGCCATGCGCTGATTGCCAAAGCGCGTAAAAAACGCAAATTGCTCGGCGGTGGCATGCGCCAAGTTGGTGTATTGGCCGCGCCCGGTTTATTGGCACTCAATGAAATGACTGCGCGTTTGGCGGACGATCATCGCCACGCCAAATTATTAGCCGCGCAATTGGCCAAAATTGACGGCATTGTCATCGATCTGGATTCGGTGCAAATCAATATGGTGTGGTTTAACTTTAGCCGCGAGATTGATGTCGATAAGCTAATGCAAAGCTTGGCCAATGCCAATATTAAAGCCAATCCACCGGAGCACGGCGCCATGCGTTTGGTAACGCACTGGCAAATTGAAGAAGCCGATCTCGCTCGCGTCAGCCAAGCAATTGAGGCGGGTATTGCTCGCTAAGTCATATTAAAAAAAGATTAGATCAAGATACCCAATGGTCTGGGTCTTTTTTTGGATTTAGTGTTGATATTTTTAATTGCACGCGTTTGAATAGATCGACTCTAGCCCCTTCCCCCTTGATGGGGGAAGGCTGGGATGGGGGTGTTGAGCTTAAAAAAATGCACTTCGTTGTATCACCCTCACCCTAACCCTCTCCCATCAAGGGAGAGGGAATGCCGCGATACTCTGACCACAATCAGCACTAAATCTGCACATTGACTCGTCTGTTGACGTTTGATAGCCATAAAAATGGCGCGAATCACTTCGCGCCATTTTTTTACATCTCGCAGCACTCGGCCAACTAGGCGCCATGCGCCTCATTCACAATATCAATCAATTGCTGCTCACTGATCTCACCCACGATTTTTTTAATCAACCGCCCTTTCGGGTCGAGTAAAAACGACGTTGGGGTTAATTGCACCTCACCAAAAGCACGCGCAATCTCGCCACTTTGGTCGTACACCATTTCAAAAGGCAGCGGCATTTTGGCTAAATAATTTTCAATATACGTTGGGTTGTCATAACTCATCGCCACCGCGATGGTGATCAATTTGTCTTTACCCAGTTTATTTTGCGCGGCCACCAATCCGGGCATCTCGGCGATACAGCCGGTGCAGCTGGTGGCCCAAAAATTAACCAGCACCACCTTGCCTTGATAATCGGCAATTTGAATCGGCTTGCCGGCCATGGTGGTCATGGTTTGCTTGAGCGGCATTTTTTCTGCGGCGCTAAAAGCATTAAACACTAACGCTGCCGCACCGATCAGTGCCGCAGAGAGCGCAATTTTGAAACCCAGTTTCATTCACAGCATCCTTAATTTGACCAAAGTACCGAGCATTTGGCATTTCAACTGAAAAACAATGCGCCATTTTGAATGGAAAACGCCTTAACGTATAGCATGCTTTGCATTGATTTTTTTACGGCCCAGCCCCATCCCCCCAATCGCGCGCTGCTCAGCGTGACGCAATAAAAAAAACAGTGCCAGCTCTTGAAAAAGCTGCGCCTCGCCCCTACCATTTAGCACTCAGGCAAGTAGAGTGCTAAACACCTGCTTGTACAAACAAATTTATACCTCTAACGACTGTTCAATACTCAGGAGTTTTAAACCCATGAAAATTCGTCCATTGCACGACCGTGTGGTCATCAAACGTGTTGAAGCTGAAGCTAAAACTGCATCAGGCATTTTGCTCGCTGGTAGCGCCGCTGAAAAACCAGACATGGGTGAAGTGGTTGCTGTTGGTGCTGGCAAAGTATTGGAAAACGGTAGCGTTCAAGCGCTGACAGTTAAAGTTGGCGACAAAGTATTGCTCGGTAAATACGCACAAAGCGTAAAAATTGACGGCGAAGAACTCATCGTTGTTCGCGAAGAAGAAATCTTCGCGATTGTTGAATAAGACATAAGTAATTCCGAAAATTCGGCGGATTACGCGCAGGCAAAGCCAGCGCTCATCCACCCTACATAATGATTGGAGAATAAAAAATGGCTGCAAAAGAAGTAATGTTTGGCGATAGCGCTCGCGCAAAAATGGTTGCTGGTGTGAATGTATTGGCCAATGCCGTTAAAGTGACTTTGGGCCCTAAAGGCCGTAACGTGGTGCTTGAGCGTTCATACGGCGCACCAACGATCACCAAAGACGGTGTTTCTGTTGCCAAAGAAATCGAATTGAAAGACAAATTCGAAAACATGGGCGCACAAATGGTGAAAGAAGTGGCTTCTAAAACTTCTGACATCGCCGGTGACGGCACCACGACTGCAACAGTATTGGCGCAAGCCATCGTGCAAGAAGGCATGAAATACGTTGCTGCTGGCATGAACCCAATGGATTTGAAGCGCGGTATCGACAAAGCCGTGATCACTTTGGTGGCTGAACTCAAAAACATCTCTAAACCATGCACCACGAGCAAAGAAATCGCCCAAGTTGGCTCGATCTCGGCGAACTCTGACGAAATCATCGGCGAAAAAATCGCTGCTGCAATGGAAAAAGTGGGTAAAGAAGGCGTGATCACCGTTGAAGACGGCTCAGGCTTGGAAGATGAATTGGACGTGGTTGAAGGTATGCAGTTTGATCGTGGCTACTTGAGCCCGTACTTCATCAACAACCCAGAAAAACAAATCGCTTTGCTCGACAACCCATTCGTGCTGTTGTTCGACAAAAAAATCAGCAACATCCGTGACTTGCTACCGATCTTGGAAGGCGTAGCTAAAGCTGGCCGTCCATTGCTTATCGTTGCTGAAGACGTGGATGGCGAAGCACTGGCTACCTTGGTGGTCAATAACATCCGTGGCATCTTGAAAACTGTTGCTGTTAAAGCCCCTGGCTTTGGTGACCGTCGTAAAGCCATGTTAGAAGATATCGCGATCTTGACTGGCGGTACTGTGATTGCTGAAGAAGTTGGCTTGACGCTAGAAAAAGCTGAATTGTCGATGCTCGGCCAAGCTAAACGCATCGAAGTGGGTAAAGAAAACACCACCATCATCGATGGCGCAGGCCAAGAAGAAGCGATCAAAGCGCGTGTTGCGACGATTCGTCAACAAGTTGAAGCTTCAACCAGCGACTACGATCGTGAAAAACTGCAAGAACGCGTAGCCAAATTGGCTGGCGGTGTTGCGGTGATCAAGGTTGGTGCTGCCACTGAAATGGAAATGAAAGAGAAGAAAGCCCGCGTAGAAGATGCATTGCATGCAACTCGCGCTGCGGTTGAAGAAGGCATCGTGGCTGGCGGTGGCGTGGCATTGCTCCGCGCACGCTCAACCATCACTGAATTGAAAGGCTCAAACGCTGATCAAGATGCTGGTATCAAAATCGTGCTACGTGCCATCGAAGCGCCATTGCGCCAAATCGTACAAAACGCCGGCGACGAGCCTAGCGTTGTCGTTGCCAAAGTATTGGAAGGCAAAGGTAACTTCGGTTACAACGCAGCCACTGGCGAATACGGCGACATGGTTGAAATGGGTGTACTCGATCCAGCTAAAGTAACGCGCTCAGCCTTGCAACACGCAGCTTCTGTGGCTGGTTTGTTGTTGACGACTGATTGCATGATTGCTGAATTGCCAAAAGACGACGCTCCAAGCATGCCAGATATGGGCGGCATGGGTGGTATGGGCGGCATGGGTATGTAATACCCATCTTGCCTTGGCAAGAAAAGATAAAACCGGCGTTTTGAACGCCGGTTTTTTTTATGCCCAACAATTGCTGTCATCAAAGCAAATAAAAACTTACCTTGAAAATAGGCCCTTCATCAGCCAAATTGAGAGCAGCGTAAAACTCAATAACAAAGGCTGAGTTGTGAAAACTCTCATTTACCTCAGTTTTTTAATCCTATGCACCGCGACTACGAGTGCCGAAGAAAATCAGCCTGAGCTCAATCTTGATAACAAAGACATCAACGCTGCTGACATCTTCAGTATAAGTGGGTTTTATTCCCTAGGGATTAACCACAACGACAGCCAAACTAGCTATATACGCGACCTATCGCAATCAAGAACCAATCATGGCCAAACCTCAGCAACCACCGATAGTCGTGTCGGCGTACAGCTACTTGCCGATTTTACCCCGCAATGGAGTGCCGCCTTACAAGTCACAGCACGCGAAGGGGTTGACTATGCCAATGGCGACGCCGTCGACTGGGCATTTTTGCGTTATCGACCGAATGAAAATTGGAGCATCCGTGCCGGACGACTCAGCGTGGATATGTTTATGTTGTCCGATTTTCGCAACGTGGGTTACACCTACCCTTGGGTGCGACCAGTGCAAGATTTTTATGGCTTAATCCCGTTTTTTCAATACAACGGCGCCGATATTCAATATCGTCAGCAATTGGGCGATGGTGAAATCAAACTCAAAGGGAATATGGGTCGAATTAGCACCACCCTGCGCAGTGGTGTGGGTGACTTTCGGGTTCACGGCGATCAATTAGCCAGCGCCTCACTTGAATGGAGCGATGAGCACTTTCATTTACGCTCTTCAATCGGGCAAATGAATTTACAAGGCAAGGTGCCTGGTAGCGATTTGCTGTCGAATGGACTCGCTCAACTCAGCCCATTTTGGCCCAGTGCGAATCAAATTCAGCAAGATTTAAAAATAAATGGTCGCCTCAAGTTTTTATTACTGGGGGCTAGTTATGACAATGGCCCTTGGTGGCTGCAAGGCGAATGGGGGCGTGTGCATTCAGAAACGGCTATTTATGGCCATATGGAAGGAGCATATATTAGCGCGGCCTATCGTATTGACGCTTTTCAACCCTATATCACGCTCAGCCAAGCCAAATCGAAAAACGCCCCTTATCGTGCGCCATTACCGAAAGGCCCTTTACCCCCCCCATTGGCGGCGGCAAGCCAAGCTTTAGCTGCAGGTGCTAACCAATTTTTAGGCAGTTTATATACTGATCAACAAACCTACTCCATTGGTATTCGCTGGGATTTTCATCCCAGAATGGCGCTCAAATTTCAATACGATCGTATTCACGCGGCCGATGGCGGCAAAGGCTTATGGGATAATGGCAATGCTCAGGCAGGGCCATTAAAAGCCAATATCTTTAGCCTTTCATTTGACGGTTTATTTTAGGCCGACATGATGAAAAATAGCCTACTCATCACACTCATGGCCCTGTGTATAAATTCAGCCAACGCCGAACTTTGGGTGATTACCAATCAGCAAAGTAACGTTTCCACTTTAACCCCACAACAAGTCAGTGACGTCTATTTAGGCCGACTACTAGGCAACAACACGCCATTACAGCCCATTGAAATCAATTCCGATGAATTGCGGCGCCGGTTTTACTTTGCGCTCACTGGCAAACCTTTAGTTAAAATTGATGCATATTGGGCTAGACTGCAATTTGCCGGTCAACAAAAACCGCCACGGCGGCTTGCGGATCAAACTTCAGTCATTAAAAGCATTAGCCTCAATCAAGATCAAATCGGATTTATCGAGGCCAATAGCTTACCCAGCAATAGTGGGGTAAAAGTTGTTCTTAAACTGGAATAAGAATAAATATGGCTTTTCGACAAACCATTCATTACAAACTTTCAGTGACTATCGCTCTGTGCGCGATTTTAGTGGCTTCAATTTCTTCTTTTATTGTGTATCAACTCAATTACGCCAGCGAAATTAAGCACAGTTATTCCGACATCAAAAACCTAATGGCGGCAGTTGAAAAAACAGCGGCAGTTGCCGCTTTTAGCGGCAATCAACAAATCGCCACTGATGTGGTCAATAGTTTGATTCTCAACCCCTTGATTCGGCACGCTACAATCAATGGCCACAATCGCTTACTAATTAGCGCCGGAAAAAAATCCACCGATGTTGAATTAAAACTACCGCTCTATGAGCCCTTAGATGAGCGCAGTATTGCTGGATATATCACCTTAGAAATCAACACCTCAGAAATGAATATCCGTGCCAAAACGCGATCCATCGAGACGGCAATTTCCTTATTTATCCTGTCTTTATTAATTGGTTTAGTGGTTTATATTGTCGTATTTTTTAAGCTCAGCCGCCCTCTTACCCAATTATCCAGTCGATTACAAACCATCAAGCCCGCCACCAATGATCGACTGCCTAAATTAAACGACAAAGCATATGATGAGTTAATTCAATTAACGCATCATATTAACTACCTGCTCAATATGGTGAGCGACGTCATTCATGCCGAACGTGAACTGCGCTTACAAATTAGCAAACTTGAACAGCAATTTAGGGGGATTTTTGAAAGTGCCAATGTGGGTATTGGTTTACTCGATGAGTCGGGCCGCCTTATCTTATCCAACCCAGCTTTTGCCAAACTGCTTGGAGAAAACATCCATGCTCAGGCCCAAATCAGCGGACAATGGATCGATCGATTATTTGCCCAGCCCTATCGACTATGGGGGCAAATTTACGCCAGCCTTGAGCGTAACCAAGCCACAACGAACGATCTACAAACCTGCAACGATTGGCTGCACGTGATTATCTCTGCCAGTTATAACGACGAACAAATCCCCTATTATCAATGCTTGATTTATGACATTAGCGACCGAAAAAAACGCGAAGAACAAATGCGGCGCAGCGCCGACTATGACCACCTCACCGGCTTACATAATCGCCACTCCAGCGAAAAAATCTTAGCGCACTTACTCAGCAACACCATTGCCAGTAAAAATCAGTTGGCGATTTTTATGATTGATTTAGACCGTTTTAAATACATCAATGACACGTATGGGCATGAAGCCGGTGACAAAGTACTGCAAGAAAGCGCCAGCCGTATGAAACAGCACTTTACCCGTGAAGAAGACTTAATTGCCCGTTTAGGTGGCGATGAATTTATGATCGTGGCTTATTTTGAAGACACGGCGCAACTCACCATCATGGTGCAAGCGCTGATTGACAGCATCAATCGGCCGATTGAAATCAGCAATAATTGCTTTGATCGAGTTGGCGCCAGCATTGGCATCGCATTAGCGCCCCAGCATGGTAGCAACAGTAATACGTTGATCAACAAAGCCGATCAAGCCATGTATCAAGTGAAGCGCTCTGGCCGTAATGGTTTTTGTATTTACGGCACCCCACACCGTTTAACCCCACAACTTCCCTCACAGCACATCAATCCTTCCTTAGACCATTAGTCTTCGCCTGTCATTCAAAACCAAGGCCGCACCTAGCCCAATGTATTTTGTGACGATTGCCGCTTAAACCGTTAAAATGCAGGGTTTGTTTCGCCATAAATATCATGGCATGCTCGCTCAATGGAATACGCTGTGAACCCGCAATTGCTTGATTTACTCAATGGGCAAGAATCAGACTACCCGCATCATTTGGCACAACTACACCCGCATTTACACGACTTGATTGCAGCAGCATCGGGTAGCGATGAGTTTGAAGAATATTTGCGCTCTTTACTCATCGATCAACGCGGCAATCGCCAAGGTTTTTCAGCCGTGGTGATCTCGGAAATCTTTCGCTTAATTCAAGCCTGCGAGCAAAAAAAACAAGGGTTTAGCGACTCAGCCGCGCCAGACGTGTGGGAGCATGTCAAACAAGCCCGTGATCACTTAAACGCCTGCGGCGTAGCCTTTAATTTAGAGAGCTTTTTTGCGGCGGCTGAGCGCGGCGAGACGTTAAAGCTAGTGCTGTTTTTAAAAGCCGGCATGAAAATCGACGCGCGAGATCACCATCAAAAGACACCATTAATTTGGGCCTCATCGTTTGGTCACCTGCCCTGTGTTGGCCTGCTACTGGCCAATCAAGCCCAAACCGATCTTGCCGATAGCGGCGGCTATACCGCAATTCACTGGGCGGCCGCCAATGGCCACGCTGAAGTCATTCGCCTTTTACTCGAGCATGGCGCCAACGCCGACCTCAGTAGCCACGCAGGAAAAACCCCACTCATTCAAGCTGCGGCACGTGGACAACGCGATGCTTTAATGCGGTTAATGGAAGCTGGCGTTGCGCTAAATACTCAAGATGCCGAAGGAAACACGGCATTGCATAAGGCCATCACACAAGGGTATGTGCACGTATCTCAGGCGCTCATTCACCATCATGCAGATACCCACCTATTGAATCGAGAGCAATGCAGTGCTTTTGATTTAGCGACGCGACACCCCAATCTGGCAATCCGGCAGTTGGTTAAACAACAGCCGATCTCGGCTTAGACTCAAATACAGTTCACTTAACGACAACCCTTGAAAACCTGACGCAGAGGTGCAGAGACGCGGAGGAAATTCAGGGTTTTTCGATTGATTTTCTCTGTACCTTTGCGTCAAAAGCGATACCAGTAATGAAATAGAGGAAAAAAATGCCGCTCACTTGGCTTAAGTGAACGGCATTACGGCTTAGACTCTCTATTTACGTTTAGCCCGCGTCTGCTTTACGAAGCGCAGCCATCGCATGACGATGTGGCGCGTTTCATGCCTTGTTTCAAGCAAAAAATCGCACCGATTTGATGGCAAAAACAATGTTAAATGTCTAAAACACGACTTATTTTTTCAATAAGCGCACTGCACGGCGCGCTTTTGCTTGTTCCCAGCGCGTCATCGCTTCGTCATCACTCGGGGTTAACGGCTCGATCGCCAGCGATTGGCCTTCGGCATTCATAGCCACCATCGTAAAATAGCAACTATTGGTATGGCGCTCAGTCTGCTCGCAAATGTTTTCTGCCACCACCCGAATGCCAATTTCCATCGAAGTGCGACCGGTGTAGTTCACACTGGCTAAAAAATGCACTAACTCGCCGACATAAATCGGCTGCTTAAAAATCACCTGATCCACCGACAAAGTCACCGCATACGCGCCAGCGTAGCGACTTGCACACACATAAGCGACTTGATCGAGCTGCTTTAATAAAGCGCCACCGTGCACCTTGCCAGAAAAATTAGCCATATCAGGCGTCATGAGCACCGTCATGCTGATTTGATGCTTTGGACCATCATGCATAATCAAAACCTCAAGGTATATACAGCTAGCTTAACATCTAAAATCTAGCCCACGATATACCCCATAAAACCACGGCGTAAAATCATTAACAAAAAGCAACACCCTATGGCCTGCAGGCGCATGACGCGTTACACCAAATAAAAACGGCGCGCTGTTGCGATTGCAAAAGCTGCGCCGTTTTTAAAGTCGATCTGAATTAAAAGTCGTTAAACCCCAGCCCCATGCGCTTGCTGATCAGCGTGGTAGCTAGATCGCACCATTGCGCCCACTGCCGCATGCTTGAAACCTAACTCATACGCGTGTTTTTCAAATACTTTGAATTGATCAGGATGCACGTAGCGCAGAACTGGTAAATGCCCATTCGATGGTTGCAAGTACTGACCGATGGTAATCATATCAATATCATGCGCGCGCATATCGGCCATCACTTGGAACACTTCTTCATCCGTTTCGCCCAAGCCGACCATAATGCCCGACTTGGTGCTAACTGCTGGATACAGACGCTTAAATTCTTTGAGTAAATCTAATGAATGCTGATAATCCGAGCCTGGGCGCGCTTGCTTATACAGGCGCGGTGCGGTTTCTAAATTATGATTCATCACATCAGGCAAAGCGTCTTTGAATGTTTCCAGCGCCAATTCAACCCGGCCACGAAAATCGGGGACCAGTACTTCAATTTGCGTTTCTGGGCTCAATTGACGGGTGGTTTGAATGCATTCAGCAAAATGCGCGGCACCACCGTCGCGTAAATCATCCCGATCGACCGAGGTAATGACCACATATTTAAGCTTTAAGGCGGCAATGGTTTCGCCCAAATGGCGCGGCTCATTCTCATCGAGCGGATTCGGACGACCATGGCCGACATCACAGAACGGACAACGCCGAGTACAGATATCGCCCATGATCATAAAGGTGGCCGTCCCCTTACCAAAACACTCGCCAATATTCGGGCAAGTTGCTTCTTCACAAACGGTATGCAGTTTTTGCTCACGCAAAATCTGTTTGATTTCATAAAAACGGCTGTTATGGCTGGCCGCTTGCACGCGAATCCATTCGGGCTTTTTGATTTTTGTTTCAAGCTGAACGATTTTAATCGGAATACGGGCCGTTTTTGCTTCACCCTTTAACTTAACACCGACTTCTTTACTGGCCGGCTTGCTGGTGGGCGCGCTGGCCCCTTCTTTGATTTGATCTGTCATATCGTCCGAATTACCGTACTTTTTATGTGGGTAATTGCTTGATTTGTTGAAGAATTTTGTCGGCCATTTTACCGAACAAATCTGCGGGTGTCTTGTTAATCCCCATATCGAGCATGCGCGTGACTTGCAAGCCTTGATAACCGCAAGGGTTGATTTGCTGAAATGGCGCCAAATCCATGCTGACATTCAATGCCAAGCCATGATAACAACAGCCATTTTTAATCCGTAAGCCCAAGCTGGCAATTTTAGCTTCAAAATCAAAGCCTTCGCGGTGCAGCATCACATACACGCCCGGTGCATCCACTTTGCCATAGGCGGTAATGCCTTCATCGGCTAACACCGCAATCACGCTGTTTTCTAATAAGCGCACCAAGTCTCGCACGCCCAACTTATGCCGGCGTAAATCGAGCAATAAATACGCAATCAGCTGCCCAGGCCCATGATAAGTCACCTGCCCACCCCGATCGATCTGAACAATCGGAATCGCGCTTTGACTCAAAATATGCTCCGGTTTACCTGCCAAACCTTGAGTAAAGACCGGGGGATGCTCAAGTAGCCACAACTCATCGGGTGTTGTGGCATCCCGTTGACTGGTAAATGCTTGCATCGCCTCAAAGGTGGGCAAATAATCGACTTGCCCCAATTGTTTTACAATCAAATCTGGCACTTATAGCACCATACGAACCATATGATGCGCGCGTAAAGCGGCATCAAGTGCGTGCACTTGCTCGACATTTTCAAAGGTAATCATCAACGTTAGAGCATGGTAATTACCGCTGGTGGACGCGCGATGCTCAATTTTGTCTTCTACAAAATCAGCGATCAACCCTTGCGTTACTTCGACAATTTCTTTCACAAATTCAGCATGGCTAATGCTTTTATGACTAACCACTTTCACAGGGATCAAGACGGGAAAAGTCACTAAATCTTCAAGCTTCTGACTAGGTATATCCGTAAAACCAACCATTATTCTTACTCCTGTCCACGGTGCATCACCGTCATTTTAAAATTTTGATACAAACCATACATAATTTTATATATGGGGCCAACTTGGCCATTTCCTACTGCTTGTCCATCTAAGTTCACAATCGCGAGGACTTCTTTCGATGAAGACGTCAACCAAAGCTCATCGGCATCGCGCAGCATCTGCTCCGTTACTGGCGCAAGTGTAACTGGTAAATCATGCTGCTGAGCCAGCTCTAAAATCACGTCATAGGTTATGCCTGTGAGCATCAAATTTGACGGCGCTGGCGTATAAATTACGCCGTCTTTGACGATAAAAATATTGCTCGCGGCCCCTTCAGTTAAATCGCCATCGCGCAATAAAATTGCCTCGGCAACCCCCGCATCCACCGCTTCTTGCTTAGCAAGCACATTGGCCAATAAAGAAATGGCCTTGATATTACAACGCTGCCAGCGAACATCATTGCAAGTGATGGCACTCACGCCACACTCAACGGCCAGCGCTGGTGGCGGCTCAAGCTCATCAGCAAACATCAATACTGTAGGCATCGCTTCTAAAGGAAAAGCATGCTGGCGCGGATAAGCGGACCCACGCGAGACTTGCAAATAAATGGATTGATCGACAAACGTTTGCGCGTGGATCAGGGCTTGAATATGCTCGCGCCACGCTGATATCGAATACGGATTTTCAATTCGAACTTGAGCTAAATTATTAGCCAGCCGCACCAAATGCTCATCTAAGCGAAAAGCAACTCGCTGATAAACCGGAATCATTTCATAAACGCCATCACCAAACAAAAAACCACGATCCATCACCGAGATTTTTAATTCAGCTAACGGCGCAAACTGACCATTTAAAAACGCAATTTTATGAGGTATTTGCATGGCAGATCCTATCAAATAAAGCACCGTTACGACACTGCGTCGCAATGTGGCGCAATTGACTCGCTAGGGCTTGGAGAGTTTTGTATTCTCAGTCTATACTCAGCGGTATTTTCAAACAAACGTTTCATAAGGTGGATCCATGAGCGACTTAGCTGCCCGTTTCAAAACCGCACAAGATGAAGTAGTAAATCTCAATGATGCACCCGACGTTCAAACCAAGCTACGCCTGTACGCGCTGTATAAACAAGGTAGCGAAGGCGATGTGAGCGGCGATCGTCCATCTGCGATTCAATTTGTTGCGCAAGCCAAATATGATGCATGGGCCAAATTAATTGGCACCAGCACTGACAGCGCAATGGAGACGTATATTGCGCTCGTTGAAGATTTAAAAGCCAAAGACGAATAAACCCCTAGGGGGTATTTACTAGGGTCTGTAGACGTTTGGTTTGCCAAGCGCACTGATGCAATTTTGGCCTGAGGTAAGGCACGCAGCGTCATCATGCTACGCCAGTGCCTTGTAACGCTACTTCAGGCCAACAGCAAGCAAACCCTAGAGGGTTAAGCCCTTTTTTTGTATTTGCATTAATTCAAATTGCGCGGCAGTGATGGGTTGGCTAAATAAATAGCCTTGTATTGAATCCGTTCCTGCCGAGCGCAAAAATGCCAATTGCGCCTCAGTTTCTACCCCTTCTGCCAAAACCGACATGCCCAGCGTCTTGCCCAAGCCAATAATGGCCATAACAATCGCCGCATCATTGGGATCTGTGCCAATATCACTGACAAAGCTTTGATCGACTTTTAACTTATCAAATGCAAAGCGCTTTAAATACGCCAAGCTGGAATAGCCGGTACCAAAATCATCCAATGAAAGCTTAACACCAAGCCGTTTAATCCCCTGCAACGTGAGCATCACCTGCTCCACCTCTTGCATCATGACCGATTCAGTCACTTCAATTTCGAGGTATCTCGCTTCAAGACCCGATTGATCTAGCGCCGATTGAATCAGTTGCAATAAATTAGCCTGATGCAACTGCATCGGCGACATATTGATGGCGATGGTAATCGGCGGTAGTCCGGCACGTTGCCATTCTGCCGCACGGCGACAGGCCTCGAGCATCACCCAATTACCGATGGGCAGAATCATTCGCGACTCTTCAGCAATGGGGATGAATTTCACTGGAGAAACCAGGCCTTTTTCTGGATGATGCCAACGAATTAACGCCTCAGCACCAATCACCATACCGGTTTCAAGACTCACCTGCGGCTGAAAAAACAACTCAAATTCATTATTTTCTAAGGCATGGCGCATGCTGGTTTCTAAAATCAAACGCTCCGAAGCCCGCGCATTCATATCGGCAGTAAAATATTGATAATTATTACGGCCATTGGCTTTAGCTTGATACATCGCCACATCGGCATTTTTGATCAAGACATCTGGATCATGCCCATCATCGGGAAAAACGCTAATGCCAATCGACGTCGACGTTGCAAAATTACCCGCGTCTAAAGTAAATGATTGCTGAAACGATGACAAAATCCGGTCTGCTACATCGCCGGCAATCAAGGGGTTGGGCAGGTCGGCCAAGACCAAAACAAATTCATCGCCACCTAGGCGAGATAAGATATCTTGCTTACCGACAATCTGCCGTAAACGCGTTGCTAGCTGTGATAAAACCATATCACCAGCAGAATGACCCAAAGAATCATTAATGGTTTTAAAGCGATCCAAATCTAAAAATAACACCGCGAGTTTTCGATTGTATTTTTCCGCACTGGCTAGGGCCAAACGCAACTCATCGCGTAATAAATTACGATTTGCCAAACCGGTAACGCTATCAAAATTGGCCAATTCAGTAATTCGATTTTGCGCTTCTTTACGCTCAGTAATATCGGTCATGGTGCCAATTAAACGACTGGGCTTACCTCTTGCATCAAAATCAACAAATTTGCCTCGAGTTTGAAACCAACGAAACTCACCACGCTTAATTTTACGACGAAAGTCGACCGCAAATTGCGCCGAATGCCCAGCATAGTAATCTCGATAAGCGGCAACGGCCTGCTCTTTATCAATGGGATGCAACTGCTCTTTCCATTTATCAAAAGTCTCGACTAACTCTCCCGGTTCATAGCCCAATAAACGATCATATTCCGGACTGGTAATCGCCGTTCGGCGGCCGTCTAATGGCATATCAAACAAACCCGTACTCGAAGCCTCTAAAGCCAAACGCAATTGCTGTTCGGACTTCACAATGACCTCTTCTTGCATTCGCCGTTCCGAAATATCTCGCACAACGGCGCAATTATATTCTTGGCCTTTAAATAAAATATAACTGGAATGCACTTCACACGGAAATGTTTCTCCAGTACGGGTTTTCAAGCAAATTTCATCAAATAGATGTCGATCTTGCCGCAATAAATTCCAAAATTTAGGCCAGCTATCGGGTTTAAAATTTGGATTAATATCGCGAAAACGCATCGCCAATAAATCTTGTTCGGAATAGCCAAAACGATGACATGTTGTGGCATTCACATAACGAATATGCCCCGCAGGATCAAGCCAAATGGCCATGTCTGCGCCATTTTCAATTGCCACTTTGGTTAAATATAAATCGGCTTCAGTTCTTTCTAATCGGGTTAATTGCCGCAACACATAAATTAATAAAGCCGATCCGGCAAGCAGTAACGTTAATGCAATACCCAGTGTGATATACGTTTCGCGCCACCAAGTCGCCAGCACAGCATCTCGATCGATACCAATTGAAACCCCCATTGGCCAGCCAACAACCCGATGCCAGCCATAAATTCTGGCCGCTTGATCCAAAGCAGCAGGCTCATAAAAAATACCATTTTCGGTACCGCTAGAAATACGCTCAAAGAAATCTTGATGCGAAATATCTCGACCAACTTCGCTAGCTAAATAGGGATAACGCGCCAATGAAATACCGTCATCACGAAATAAGCGAATTACGATATTTTTACTATTGGCCATCGAATTATAAAATTTTTGAAAATAATCCGGATTTAAACCCGCAATGATCACCCCAGAAAAACTCGCCTTTTTATCCACGACGGCGGTAACAAATGGAATAATATTTTGTTGCGTAATCGGGTCGCGCTGTTGCTCGGCAATATAGTATTGCGTAGCGGGATGCGAGCGAGCCACTCGAAAAAACTGCGCATTGAATACATTGACGTTTGCAATCGGGTACTTGGCATTTGAGGCAGCGACTTCGCCAGAATCTAAAGCAAAAGCCATGCTGCTGAGCTGAGGATAACGAATGACAGCGCGTTGTAAATAGGCATGTAAACACGCTGTATCTTTGGCGGCGACACAGGATTGAAATACTTCATCTTGTTCAATCGTCGACAAGGCAAACATCGTCGACTCCATCGTGCGGCCGACATGCTCTTCAAACGCACGCGTTAGCAGCAACATTTCTTGCTCAGCCTTGGCCAGTGCTGCCTGATAGCTACGCCAGATTGAAATGCCCTGTATCGCCAAGGTGGCAACAAAAACACAGACAAACACAGCAACTAGAACATGACGAATTCGCCCTAAAGAATCTCTTGATTCTTCTTGCTCCGGATTAGAAAGGGTATTGGCCACGCAGTCTTTCTCGATGAAATAAATAAAGTGAAACCTCAATGCAGCAAGATTGTGCTTTATTCTGAATATAAAAACACCTATTACCCATCAGTCATGGTTTTTTAGCCATGAATTGCGACGCAATTGTTTCTTGCAAATAAAAAATTCTACAAAAAAACGCAGGATTATTGCAATAAAATCAATGCAGATTTCATTTTCTACATTGGATTGGCGATTGATAGGCAAAAAAAAACAAGGAAGGGATCACCCTTCCTTGTTTTAATCAATACGATTAACGTGTAATTGGCTTATAGCGAATGCGTTTTGGTTTTGCACCCTCTTCACCTAAACGTTTTTTCTTATCCGCTTCATATTCTTGATAGTTGCCGTCAAAGAAATTCCATTGTGAATTGCCTTCCGCAGCCAAGATATGCGTTGCAATCCGATCAAGGAACCAACGATCATGCGAAATAACAAACACAGTACCGGCAAACTCCAGCAAGGCATCTTCTAAGGCACGTAGTGTTTCGACGTCCAAGTCATTCGATGGCTCATCGAGCAGCAATACATTGCCGCCTTTGAGTAGCGTTTTGGCCAAATGCAAACGACCGCGCTCACCACCTGATAGATTGCCAACTAATTTAGCTTGATCGCCGCCTTTAAAGTTAAAGCGACCTAAGTAAGCGCGGCTACTCATTTCAAATTTGCCGACGCTGATCACATCATTGCCATTGGCAACGTCTTGGAAAACCGTTTTATCGTTTTCTAAGCCTTCACGACTTTGTTCAACAAACGCCATTTGCACGGTTTGACCGATTTCAACTTCACCGCTATCGGGCGCTTCCTTGCCAGCAATCATCTTAAATAAGGTGGACTTACCGGCACCGTTAGGCCCGATAATGCCGACAATCGCGCCAGCGGGTACGTTAAAGCTTAAATCATCAATCAATAAACGCTCACCAAAGGCTTTGCTGACGCCTTTAAATTCGATGACTTTATCGCCCAAACGCTCAGCAACTGGGATAAAGATTTCTTGCGTTTCATTGCGCTTTTGATGCTCAAAGCTAGAGAGCTCTTCAAAGCGCGCAATACGTGCTTTTGATTTCGCTTGACGCCCTTTTGGATTTTGACGCACCCATTCCAATTCTTTGTTTAAGGCTTTTTGACGTGCCGACTCTTGTGATTCTTCTAACTTGAGGCGCTCTTCTTTCTTTTGCAACCAAGTCGAATAATTGCCTTCCCAAGGAATACCATGCCCACGGTCTAGCTCCAAAATCCACTCAGCGGCGTTATCCAAGAAATAACGATCATGCGTTACGGCAACGACGGTACCTGGGAAGCGCACCAAAAATTGCTCGAGCCATTCAACCGATTCAGCATCCAAGTGATTGGTTGGCTCATCGAGCAGCAACATATCTGGCTTAGACAGCAGCAATTTACACAAAGCAACGCGGCGCTTTTCACCACCAGACAACTGGCCAACGATTGCATCCCATTCTGGCAAGCGCAGCGCATCGGCAGCGATTTCAAGTTGCAACTCTAAATTATCGCCGGCACCAGCCGAAATAATTGCTTCTAAACGACCTTGTTCTTCGGCTAAGGCATCAAAATCAGCGCCTTCTTCAGCGTAAGCAACGTAGACCGCTTCCAATTTGGCTTGCGCTTCAAAGACTTCACCGAGACCACTTTCAACTTCTTGGCGCACGGTATTTTCAGCATTCAATTCAGGTTCTTGTGCTAAGTAGCCAATTTTGATGTTTGGTAAATGCTGAACTTCACCTTCAAATTCTTTTTCAACCCCAGCCATAATCTTTAGAACAGTCGATTTACCCGAACCATTCAGACCCAGCAAACCAATTTTTGCGCCGGGAAAAAAAGACAATGAAATATCTTTAATAATTTGACGTTTTGGCGGAACAATCTTGCTCACTCGGAGCATAGACATCACATATTGAGCCATGAGTAACCTATAAAAAGTCGGAAATATAATAGGGCTAGAGTTTACCAGTCCCAGTACATGCCGCGCTATCTTTCATATCGGTCTTAGCCAAGGCTTATTTTGAATCAGCAGCGCTGTATTGCTCGGTGGCCTTTACTTTTAATTACTCAGCAAGCAATACCCGAGCCATTAAATGAATTGCGCCCCCAAACCATGGCTTGAGTGCCTGTGAGCGCATTGGCCAGCTTGATCGATCGTGGGGTAGCGATATAGTCAACTTCTTGTGCCGGGTTCGCGAGGCGATGCGTCATTTGCGCAATATGAGTAATCGTGCCTTGCCCATCACTGACGATATACAGCCCGATAAAACGCCGCGCCATCGGACGTAATGCGGCGGGCAATTGGGCAATATGCCTTGCTGATAAGAGTTGCGCCGAGCCACGCCAAGCCGGTTGCACCCAAACTTCAAGCAGTGCTAACGGGATACGTAAAGCTTGTTGTTGCAAAAAGGCATGGTCGGACAAGCGAAAGCGGATTGACATGACGGCGACTCCATATAGAACGTACGTTCACAATACAAGAGCCGCGCCATCGGCGCAAGCCAAAAAAGAACGTTTGTTCTACAAAACAACAGCGTCACCAAGGATGAATCGTAGGTAAATTACAATTTATTCAGGGTATTTGCTGCCAAGCCTCTGTATAAAAGCTTAAGCAGCGTATACCCGAAGTAGATTGAATTATTGCTCTAATAAGGCTTTTTTGAGTTTGTCTGGGATATTTGACAGCACCAGCGTATCACTGTGTTTGTCGTAAATGACTGCGCCCGAGCGTAAGCTGGCACGATCAAACTCCAGCTTCCATTCTGGCGCTGCGGCTTTAAAGCGCATCAGTGGTTTAATCGCTCGGCGATCCGGAACAAAACCATCAACGAGCCCAAGGTCGTCATGCTGTAGTGCATCCTGTAATGCCTGTGGCGCATCCGGGTAAATTTGACTGGCGACCTCGGCTAAATTCACTTCGCCCTGCTCATTGCCCATTTCATCGAGTAAATTGTGCGCCCGCTGAAACACTTCGTCACGATCTTGTGCGCTGAGGGCCTGCTGCTCGACAAATTGTTCCAGCCCTTTAACTAGTTTTTGGGTTTCTTTAAGCGGCGTCACCATATCGTTACAGCCTAAGAACAATTTGAAATACGCTGCCACATCACCGCGCCCGCGCAAAAAGCTCACATAACGCTCGCCACCGGCTTGCCATACGCCCAAATCAATTCGCCCTGCAACGCGCAAATGATCCATATCCAAGTGAATGCTGTCTTCAAGGTGCATATCAGCATTGACGGCGGTGCCAATCACTTCGCCGACCAAGGCGAAAAAGAGAAAGTCCATCGCGCTATTGCTCACGTGGGCCATCAATACATAAGCGCCGCTGGCCTCTGGTTCTTGCTCGGCACGCACTTGCAACTGCGCGATCGCCTGCTGAGAAAACCCAAGAAAATCCGAGCTATCCACGTAGCGCCGTACCAAGGCCGGCATTGGATATTCGTGCTCGTCCTCTTCAAACTTGCCAAAGCCTTTGCCATTGCGACTGCCGTAAAGTTGGCATAGATGGTCGACCAAACGCTGCGCCGCACTATTGATCGGCATTTCAGTCGAGCTCAATGCCACTCGCGCCGGGCCATTGGGCTCTTTATGTAATTGATGAATGATTAAATGCTGGATGGTATTGGGTGAGGTCGACATGCAAGAATCCTTAAATCAGATTCCCCATTATCCCACCGAATGCAGTGACTAGATATCGCGAGCTGTCGTTTCATGCTCAAAGGTCGTACTGCTTTGCAACTGAATCAGCACTTGGCAGCAATCATCAATATGGGCATTACCCAGCATACGCATCGCACCATAGCTAATTCCAGCCGCAATGGCTGAGCCTAAAAACGGCACAAATTTGGCGGCTTGTTTACTAACCAATCGCACCCCAACACGCTTGAGCGCCAACAGCAACAGTTCTTTAGAGAGATATTTACCAATTAAACTCGAGCTTAACGAGCTGACAATAACGAAAACACGCTGTTTCATTAATGGATTGAGTTGCTCAATTTGCGCGGGGGTTAAACCAAACTTTTGATTAATCTGATCGATCATCCGCGACATAATGGCAACGTCGGCACCGACATCCAGTCCAGGGATCGGCACAATGGCAATCGCGCCCGATACCATCGATTGCTTGGCCACCATGTTGCGGCATTCAACGCGAAGCTGTTCGATTTCAGACAAAGTCATCGTTTGCATTGTGGGCCTTTTTTTCAAAATTCACTGACTGATAGACTCAACAAACCATCAAGAGTTCCAACAATGCCGCGCTCCCCATAGGGTTTTAGCCGGTGTTGGTCTCTAGGCTATATCAATATTGGTAGCGAACTAAATACCCTTTAGCAGTTGCCATTTACCATTGAGCAAGCCTTCAATCGGTCGATACTGAGTTTTGTATTCCATTTTGCGGCAATCTTTAATCCAATACCCCAAATACACGTATTGCAAACCCAGCTGCTTGGCCAAACCAAGCTGCCATAACACATTAAAAACCCCCAAACTACGCGCAGGTAAATCGGGATCAAAAAAGGTATACACCGACGAAAGCCCATCATCGAGTTGATCAATCAAACTGACCATCACGACCACGCCATTTTCGGTAAATTCAGCCAAAAAACTGGCGACCTGGCTTTTTAAAATAAACCCCCGGTATTGCTCATGCCCGTCTTGATCCATACCACCGCCGCTATGCCGCGATTGCTGATAGCGTTGATATAACAAGAAATGCTCTTCACGAAACTCAAGCTTCATAATCCGCACCTTGAGCGATTCATTACGCTTTAATGCACGGCGCTGACTACGGCTGGCGACAAAATCCAGCACCGGCAAACGCACTGCCACACAGGCCTGACAATGATCACACCAGGGCCGATACACAAACGAACCACTACGGCGAAAGCCTTGCTGAACTAATTGGCTATAAGCCCCAGTGGAGATCAATTCAGAAGGCACCGCAACTTGTGAACGGGCAGCCTGATCTTCTAGGTAACTACAAGGATAGGGAGCGGTGGCATAAAACTGCAATTGAACTGTATGCTTACGAAATGTATCGTTCATGCGACACCTATAGACAAGCTAATTGGTATGGGAATATGACCACGGCCCAAGGAGATCAGGCTGGACAAGCTGAACTTCTAGCTTAGCAATAAATTCATCACGAGCAATCTCTCTCGCCCCAAATCGCGCCAAATGTTCAGTATGCATTTGACAATCAATCATGACAAAACCCGCAGCAGCGAGCCATTGCACCGCATGCACAAAGGCGATTTTTGATGCATCAGAACGACGCGCAAACATCGATTCGCCATAGAACATTTTGCCAATGGCCACACCATATAAACCGCCCACTAGCTCGTCATCCATCCAGCATTCAAAGCTATGTGCAATCCCTTGTTGATGCAATGCGTGATAGGCCGCCAACATCTCGTCACTAATCCACGTTGCAGCAACGCCAGCTCGCGGCGCTGCACAACCTTGCATTACCGCAGTAAACGCGGTATCAAAAGTCACACGATACGGACGATGACGCAATACTTTGCGTAACGATTTCGGAATAATCAGCTCAGCGCTAAACAAGACCATGCGTGGATCTGGGCTCCACCACAAAATCGGCTCATTGGGCATAAACCACGGAAATATACCCTGCCGATACGCCATTAAAATGCGCTCTGACGACAAGTCGCCCCCCGCCGCCAATAAACCACTGGGTTCTTTGAGCGCCATACTTAACGGCGGAAAAGGCGAATGATGATCTAACCACGGGATCATAGTAAGGTGATCACAAAAAACTATTTCTTGGCTTTAATTTGGCAGGGATTACAAATCCCATAGATATACATTTCGTGATCTTGAATTTCAAACCCATGCTTAGCCGCAATCGCGTCTTGACGCGCTTCGATTTCAGGATCAAAAAACTCTTCAACCGCGCCACATTTCACACAAACTAAATGATCGTGATGTTCTTCTTGTTTTAATTCAAAAACCGCTTTGCCAGTCTCAAAATGATGACGCTCCAAAATCCCAGCTTGCTCAAACTGAGTAAGGACGCGATATACCGTTGCCAAGCCAACATCAATTTCTTCAACCAATAACATCCGATAAACATCTTCGGCAGTCAGATGGCGTGCGCCACTGGTTTCAAACAGATTCAAGATCTTTAATCTTGGCCCTGTTGCCTTCAAACCCATGCCTTTTAATTCAGACGCTTTACTCATTGTTCTACCCTTCTTTGTTCCCCAACCGTGCGGGAGTTACACAATCCGGTTATGATATAGCGTTTCCCGGTGACGCGCACCGGCATCCACGAGCGAATCAAACCAAGATGAAGGCCAGACTATTAACCGCATTAGTGACCGGCAGCTTATTATTAAGTGGCTGCAGCGTGGTCAATTTTATCACTCCATATAAATTAGATATTCCGCAGGGCAATGAAATCACTGCCAAGCAAGTTGCGTTGCTGCGCGTGGGAATGACCCGTTCGCAAGTTCGTTTTGCTCTTGGCACCCCCTTGCTGACCGATCCATTCCATAAAGATCGCTGGGATTATATTTATCGGGATACCCGCGGCGGAAAGGTTAAAGAAGCCAAAAACTTTGTGGTTTTCTTTAATGAAAACAGCTTAGTACGCTGGGATGGCGATTATTTACCGGATCCAACAGCAACACCAGCAGAGAAGACTCGGCCATTACCACCTGCCAACGATAATTTATTAATGGCAGTCGACCCGAGCAATCCTGACTCAAAAATCATCGAAGTGAAACCGCTATTGAATGAAGGGTTTTAAACCATGACGATTAAAATCGCCATTGCTGGTAGTAGCGGCCGTATGGGCCGCATGCTTATTGAAGCAGTACAAGCTGCAGATGACGTCGAACTGAGCGTCGCCCTTGATCGCCTCGGTAGCGATGCAATTGGTCAAGATGCTTGTGCCCACACAGGAAAAAATTGCGGTGTTTTGATTACCGATCAATTATCGGCATTGCAAAACGCGGATATTTTGATTGATTTTACCCGACCAGAAGGCACACTTGAGCACCTGATTGTTTGCCAACAATACGGCGTAAAAATGATTATTGGCACCACCGGTTTCGATGAAGCTGGTCGCGCCATGCTCGAAGCAGCCAGCCAAAAAATCGCCATCGTCTCTGCTTACAATATGAGCATTGGCGTCAATCTAGTGTTTAAATTACTTGAGATTGCTGCTGGTGCACTTAGCCATGGTTATGATGCAGAAATTGTCGAAATGCATCACAAACATAAAGTTGACGCGCCTTCAGGCACTGCTATTGCCATGGGACAAGCGATTGCCAAAGCATGGGATCAGACATTAAGCGAGATTGCGGTGTGGTCTAGAGAAGGCATTACTGGTCCTCGCGAAGATGGCAAAATTGGCTTTGCAACGTTACGTGGTGGCGATGTGATTGGTGATCATACGGTGGTCTTTGCAGGAGAAGGTGAGCGGATTGAGATCACTCACAAAGCCAGCAATCGCACGATTTATGCCCAAGGCAGCCTACGCGCTGCTCGATTTTTACAGCATAAAGAAACGGGTCATTACGATATGCAAGAAGTATTAGGCTTAAAATAACACCAGCAATTATTCACATTTATTTTGATGAGTACAAAAAAAAAACGAGGCACAAAGCCTCGTTTTTCTAATGCAAAAACATTTTTCAATAAATACAAGCAAAACTAAATACAACCAAAACCTGATCAAAAAACAAACTTCAGTTTATAAAAAGTGCTGAATCATTAAAATGAAAACACAAGTATAAAATCAACCTGCACATTTAAACTAAAAAGTATGAATCATTTGAAACAAAGTAAAGGTTTATAGATGGGGTGCCCGATCGACACCCCGTTAATTAACGCAACTCATTATATTCATACTACAAAATACGGCACTACGGCAATGATCATAACAATGACCAGAAATGGCATGAACTAGCCAGCTAGGTTGAGTAAACTAAACACATCGGAATCAATCAAATATGACCTCCTTTGCTACAGTTCAACTACAAAAAACCAGTGCGACTCAAAGATCATCGAAATGTAACTACATTCCCGTTGAAAGCGTTAGCTCGATTGCTCTCAATTTGCAATACAAAACTAAATAAAGCCACTATGGGCAGAGATCAAAAGATTGATCTTAATTAGCATAAAATGCTAGGCACCAAACACATGACACTGGAATCAATTTAATATTGCCCCCTATCTACTGTTTAGCCAAAATCAGCAATAAGATCATCGTTAAAGACTGCTCTTTTGTTGCTGTAGTATTACTCTAATCCTAAATATTCATTCCTGCAACATATCCTGATGACCAGGCCCATTGAAAATTGTAACCGCCCAACCATCCAGTCACATCAACGACCTCGCCAATGAAATACAAACCCGGAATTTCCCGCGCCATCATCGACTTAGACAACAACTGATCGGTATCTACACCACCGCGTGTCACCTCGGCTTTTTTATACCCCAAACTCCCCGATGGTTTAATTTGCCATTGATGCAGCTCAGCCTCTAATCGCTGCAGCTCTTTACTAGTGTATTGCTTTAGCGGCCTTATTTCACCATATTTAGCCAACCATACCGCTACAAATCGTTTTGGTAATACATCAGCTAAAACGGTCGACAACAAGGCATCTCGATTCGCTGCTCTTAAAAAATCAGCCAAATCTAAATCAGGAATTAAATCAATTTCGAGGGTTTTACCTGCTTGCCAAAAACTCGATATTTGCAAAATAGCTGGGCCTGAAAGACCCTTATGCGTCAATAAAATCGCCTCGCGAAATGATGTATTTTCACAACTGACTACGACATTCTCTAAGGCAACACCGGCAAGCTCAGTCCACAAATCCTCGGATTGAAAAGTCAAAGGCACTAATGCTGCCGCCAAGGGTTGTAAATTGAGTCCAAATTGTTTTGCCACTTCATAGCCAAAGGCCGTCGCGCCAATTTGTGGGATGGATAAGCCGCCCGTCGCAATTACTAAGGCGTCGCTAAGCCAGACTTCGGTCGCTGTTGTGACTTGAAACTGCCCCTCCACTTGTGCCACCGCAATGACTTCTGTGCCCATACGCCAAATCACATCGCCCAAATTCACTTCCGCTTTGAGCATCTCAATAATGCCTTGTGAGTTTTGATCACAAAACAATTGCCCTAAGGTTTTTTCATGGTAAGTTAAGCCGTGCTTATCCAATAAAGCCATAAAATCAAACTGCGTAAATTGCTTCAGCGCCGACTTTACAAAATGCGGATTATTCGAGAGATAACATTCTGGTCGGACATTGAGATTGGTAAAGTTGCAACGTCCACCGCCAGAAATTCTAATTTTTTCGGCCAATTTTTCACTGTGATCCATCAAGACCACCTTACGACCACGCTGGCCAGCGGTGGCCGCGCACATCAGACCTGCAGCGCCTGCGCCGATCACAATGACATCCGTTTTATTCATCAAAACCGTCCTTATATTTAGTCTCAATTGTACCGCTTTCATCCCCCCCTCACCGCTAAAGCTGAACCCCAATGGCATTATTACTGACGCACTCATTCACTTTGCGGCGTAAAATTACAGCACACTGATAAATCCCTAGGATTGAACCCATGCAAAAAATGATTGTTTCTGACTTGGATGGTACTTTGCTTGACCACGAACACAAAGTCGATGCGTTCACTGCAGCTACATTCCAAGCACTTGCTCAGCAAGGGGTGCTCCTTGCAATTGCCACAGGGCGTCATTTTTTAGATGTACAAGGTATTCGAGAAACGCTCGGCGTGAAGGCGCACTTAATTACCTCCAATGGTGCACGCGTTCATGACCCT
The DNA here is from genome assembly GCF_013284055.1 of Deefgea piscis. Taxonomy (NCBI): domain Bacteria; kingdom Pseudomonadati; phylum Pseudomonadota; class Betaproteobacteria; order Neisseriales; family Chitinibacteraceae; genus Deefgea; species Deefgea piscis. Next base: position 59,297 of record NZ_CP054143.1, read on the forward strand.
GAAAACAATGAAATTTTTGCAGAAAACCTAGATCCAGAGCTCGCACGTGCTTTAATGCAGCCCGAGTTTTCTCATGGCTCATTACTCAATGCCTATGTGGATGCCGGCTGGTTAGTGGAACGGGAATGCCCTGAATTAGTGGGGGTGTATTACAAGGACTCGGGATTTGGCTACCAAGTGACCGATTTGAAACACCACAACGGCGAAGATATCGCCAAAATTTTATACATTGGCGATCACGCCACGCTCACCGCCATTGAAAGCAAAATTATCGATCGATTTGGCGACCAAATTTATATTACTTTTTCTGCCGATGATTGCTTAGAAGTGATGGCGCCGACCGTATCCAAAGGCCACGCTTTGACTGAAGTCTTAGCTCGTCTCTCGATTGATGCCGAACACTGCTACGCCTTTGGTGATGGTCAAAATGACATTCAGCTACTTGCGGTGGCTGGTCATCCTTTTGTAATGGGCAATGCCAGCCCCAAACTCAAAGCGGCCCACCCCAATGCGCCAGTCATTGGAAGTAATGATGAACATGGCGTAGCGCAGCAATTAAGACAGATTTTTAAGCTTTAAATTAACGCAAAAAATAGCCCCACATATTCAAATGGCTTTGAGCAACTCAACGACTGACCGCTAGGCAGAGCGTTGAGTCACTCAAAGCCATTTTTATTCTTTTAACGACGTCACCAAAGCTTGAAACGAATTTTTTTCTTGATCAAAATCGTATAAAGCACCGCGTAAAATATCAAAATACCACCCAATTAAACTCAACGATCCTTCTTGAACTCGGCGAGCAATAAACGGAAAGCTCATCAAATTATCCAAAGAAACGATAATGGCGGCCATCTCACACGCACGAATTTGTCGATCGGGTGATTTATGCGCCAATTCACGTTTGACTTGATCTCGCGCGGCCTCAGCGATCCTCACCCAACGACCAATAAAATTAGCCTCGGTTTTGGGCTCACTCGCTTCCATCAACGCTTGAATACCACCACAACCAGAATGGCCAAGCACGATAATTTTACTGACTTCTAAATGCTCAACGGCGTATTCAATCGCCGATGAAACCCCGTGAAAAGCACCATCAATTTCATACGGCGGCACTAAATTGGCCACATTGCGAACAATAAATAAATCCCCAGGATTGCAATCGGTTAACAATGCAGGGTCAACGCGTGAATCAGAACAGCCAATCAATAATGTTTTTGGATTTTGGCCTGATTGCAACTCGGCAAATAAATCCCGGTGCTCACCAAAATATTTATGTTGGAAGCGGCGAAATCCGCCAATAAACTTTTCAATCTCTTCCACTTGAAATCCCCTATTGCTATTTTGATTTTCGCGCAATTCTACTGGTTTTCCGCAGGGTGTGCGTATTCAAGCGTATTCGATTGTGAAGTAACAAAAAGTCATCGTATATTAACTCGTGTTTACAGCGCCCCAATGCAGCATGCCACTTAAGTTCAAAATATTTGAACAAAACACACAAGTATTTACGCTATTCGTAAAGATCGTGAACGCTTATGATGCCTACACAATTCAGAAATACTGAATAAGGAACAATCAAAATGAAACATTCAGCGCCCAAAAATTATGATCATCTGCAAATCAGCCTGCATTGGCTGATGGCACTACTGATCATTGCGGGATTTATTTTGGCATGGGTTTTTGACGATATGCCCTTATCGCCAGATAAATTTAAAATGATCAACTGGCACAAATGGACGGGTATCACCGTACTCGGCCTATTTTTCGTGCGCTTTGGCTACAAACTCCTCAGGGGTACCCCTGTCGTCGATCCCGAGTTACCGGCAATTCAGCGCAAACTCGCCCTAGGCGTCCACCATTTACTGTATTTTCTGATGTTTTTATTGCCTGTGGTCGGCTGGTTAATGAGCTCCGCTAAAGGTTTTTCCGTTGTCTACTTTGGCGTATTCAAACTACCCGATTTAATCGCAAAAAATGAACAAATCGGCAATTGGCTCGTCTCAGCCCATGAGTTAATCGCTTACACATTATTAGCGCTGATCGTACTGCACGTCGCTGGGGCGATTAAACATCAGCTCATTGATAAAGACGGTACCTTGGCGCGGATGCTGCCTTTCTTAAATCACAAATAAATCATTCAACACTGGAGAGCATGATGTTCCGTTCCTTGATTGCCGCAAGCTTATTACTGATTGGCAGCCATGCCATCGCTGCACAAAGTTTAAATACGGCTAAAAGTCAGCTGAACTTTACTTTTAAGCAAATGAACACCCCAGTTGACGGTAATTTTAAAAACTTCACCGCCAAAATTAATTTTAATCCTGCCAAACCAGAAACCGCCAAAGCGGAAATCATCGTCGATTTAGCCAGTATTGATGTCGGCGGACCTGACGGTAATGGCGAAGCCAAGAAAAAAGCTTGGTTTGATATTGCGAGTAATCCCAAAGCGACATTTACTGCGACCAGTGTGAAAGCACTGGGTGGCGGCCAATTTGAAACTAAAGGCAAACTCATGATCAAAGGGGTTAGCCACGATGTCGCCGGCAAAATGACCGCTAAAACCGTTGGCAATGACTTATTACTTGAAGGCAGCATTCCGGTGCTGCGCCTGCAATACAAAATTGGTGACGGCGTTTGGGCCGACACCGGCACCGTGGCCGACGAAGTCATTGTGAAATACAAACTGCTGCTCACAGGCAAAGCAGATTAATCCATAGCGCCGTTAGAAACAGTATGCTCGCAGCGACTTCATCGCAGATCTTAGCGAGCATACAATTTTGTACCTCTCTATCGACTTACCCACTGGAGTTTTAACCATGCATCAATTCATTCGCTCGGCTCTTTTTGTCTCTCTGGCTGCAACTGCCTTTGCCGCACCAGAGGTCTATACCATCGATCCATCCCATACCCTACCTACATTTGAAGTGAAGCATCTAGGTTACTCAACCCAACGCGGCTCATTTGATAAAACCAGTGGCAGCATCACGCTGGATCTGGCGGCCAAAAAAGGGGCCACCGAGATCACCATCGACACCTCTAGCCTACGCTCAGGCTGGGAAAAACGTGATGCGCATTTAAAAGGCGAAGATTTCTTTAATACCGCAAAATTTCCAACCATGACGTTTAAAAGCAACGATTTTAAATTTGCTGGTGATCAGTTAGTCAGTGTGGTCGGTCAATTGACTTTATTAGGCGTGAGCAAACCCGTTACATTAAAAGTGACTGACTTCAAATGCAGCCCACACCCGATGAGCAAAAAACCAACCTGCGGCGCGGATGCAATCGCAACCATTAAACGCAGTGAATTTGGCATGAGCGCCTATGTCCCTGCAGTCAGCGACGAAGTGACTTTACGCATTCAAGTAGAAGCAAGCCAATAAGCATCAAACCGCCAGCAATGGCGGTTTTCTCCCCAATGAACGCTTCATTTGCATAAGCTAAGCGATCGAGCTTGGCTTATGCACTTCAGGCGCAAAATCAATACGTCAATCACGCCGCAAAAGCAGTAAAACGATAAAACCGTCTTATCAATCATCTGTATTTAAATGCGCTGAATTTGCGATTAAATTATTTATAAATACAAGAATGTAGTACAAATCAGTTACACTACAAGCCATCACTTCATCAATATATTAAATCGGATTTAATTTCGATTTTTAAAGAAATAAATCGTCATGATGGCTGAGAATATTTTATCTATTGATCTGCAATTGTTAGCACTCAAACAACAAACCCCAGTCACCTCCAAAGCGTTGCTGCAACAAGCGCAATTGATTCAAACTTGCGCCCAAGCTATTGAATATCAGCACGGCATTGCTGAAGCGATTTTATTGCAAGCTCAATTTCATTGGGCTGATATGGATTTTGCTGCGGCCAAACAGGCCATACGCCAAGCTTTGCACTATGCCAAAAAAAATCAAGCCGACGATTTATTAGCTGAAGGGTATCACCTTTCAGCCCTGATTCACGTTGCAGAATCAAGCTATACCCATGCTTTAAGCGCATGGTACAAATGCCTTAAATTACTCCGCACTTTACGCATTGAATCATTACAAATTGAAGTACTCATCGGCTTAGGCAATTTATGGGCGCTCGATTTGCAATACGAAAAATCGCAAGCGGCACTCAATGAAGCATTAACTCGCGCCAATCAAATTAACGATGCGCAATTGGCCGCCAAAGCGGCGATTTGTTTAAGTCGAGAACATTTAAAACAAGGCTTGTTTGAAGATGCATTAATTAGTCTGTCACAAGCCGATCGCCATGTGAGTAAATATACCAATCCCACATGGTATGCCGAAATCTATAATTACCGCGCTCGGGTGTGGTTATCACTTAAACTGACCGATCAAGCGCATGCTGAGTGCCTTCAGGCATGGCAACAAATTGCCGAACACGACAATCTCGCTTGGGCCCAATGCCTCACGCAAGTGAGTTTGGCGCAAGTCGCATTGGCTCAAAATATGGATCCAAGCCCATCACTCAATCACGCCAGCGCACTGGCGGAGCATTTTAATTTGTATGCGTTTTTAAGCCAAATTGCTTTAATCCGTTCGCAATATGCCGAAAAACAAGAGCACTGGGATGATGCTTTAAATCACTTTAAAACACATCGACAATTAGAATTAGGCGCGCTCGCCCAACAACAACAATACGGCCTACATAATTTTAATTCATTGCCATTAATGCAATTGGCACAAAAAATAGAAAAAGAGCAGCAATTACTTAAAAATACAATTGAAGTCAAAAAAAGTGACGACTTCAATAAAGTAGTTATTCGTCATTTTTGGCTGGCCCAGTTACAACAACTCATCAGCGACGAAACTGCCGTCGGCTTAATTTTTGTTCGTTTTAGCTTGGCCCAAAATAGCCACAACCATCAGCAACGGCTTTTTTTACTCTCGGCCCTTTGTAGCGAGCACACTGTGCTTTGCCATTACGCCGATGGGGTCTACGCCCTACTCACGCCAGCAATCAGCAACGCTGACTTATTGCAAACACAACATCATCTTGATCGAATTTTGCAATTACTACCGTGGGAAACAACCCCGGCACGCACAGCGGCGATGCGCGCTCAAGCGCCTCATACGCTCAAGGATATCCTGACTCAAATCGAGGCCAAGCTTTTTTCGGATGCTGCCCTATGAACCACGCCACCTTATTTAGCCGCCAGCTGCAACAAATCAGCCACAATTTAGAGCAACATGCGCCACTACCGGCTTTGGCCTTGATTCATGAAATGAATAGCGCCAATCCTCGCGTCAATCCTAAGCAAAAAATTGCACTGTTACTACTCAAAGCTCAAGCAGAAACTGAATTAGGCCAAAGCCATGCCTTAAGCAATACGCTCAATGAAGCCTTGGGTTTATCACAAGGCGCCGACTTGGCTTTAGAGCGCTTACAAATTATGAATCAGCTTGCTGATCAAATGTACACGATGGGCAACTATCGGCAATCGATTCAATTATGGCTCAGTTGCATTGAACTCGGGCTGGAGCTTGGCGACACCACCACCGCAATCTCCGCCTTTATTTCTATTGGCGGTATTTTTAATGCCGCCGATGAGCATGAGCGCGCCTACAAGCTGCATCTACAAGCCCTGCAATATTGTCGCAATATTGCCACCCCTTATATTTACTGCACAATTAGACTGTATCTAGCTGCAGATGCCATGTGGCTTAAGCGCCCTGCAGATACCCTCAGATTGCTTGATGAAGCCGACCCGATTATCCAGCAACATCAATTTCATCATGAGCTCGCCGAATCTTATCTTTGGCGCGCACAAGCACTATTGCAACTCAATCAAAACGACGAGGCCATTCGCTACCTAAATCAAGCGTTAGCCTACGCCGAAAAAACACACCACTTCTGGGCCCAAATCAAATGCGGACATCAACTGGGTTTGGTCTACACCCAACAACAGCGTTATGCCGACGCGGAACAATCTCTACTTGAAGCGCAGGCCATCGCCAAAGACAGTGAATTTATGCAATTACTGCGGGATTGTTTATTGGCACTTTCAACACTCTATGAACAAATGGGACAAGCCAAACAGGCCTTATTGGCTTTGCAAGCAGCACACGATTTAGAACATGGTCTCGCCAAACGCGCGCCGATTTTAGAATTAGAACCGCGCATTCTCAAGCAATTGGCCTTGCTAGAAACCCGCTTTAGTCTGGAAATTAGCCGCCAAGAAAACCGCCAACTCATCGAAGTCCAAGCCCAGCAAAGCCAAAAGCTCGATCAATTACGCACCGAAGTCGAGCAAGACCCACTCACCAAACTCGCCAATCGTCGTTGGCTCGACACCCATTTGCCACAGCAATTACGCAGCATTAGCGAGCAAGAACCATTGTCGATTTTATTATTGGACTTAGACCACTTTAAAAAAATCAACGACGACTTCTCGCATTTAATCGGTGATGAAGTCTTACGGGAATTGGGTTTTATTTTGCAACGAGCTTGCCGTGATGTCGACACCCCGGTGCGCTATGGCGGTGAGGAATTTTTATTGTCGTTGCGCGGCTTAAATTTATTTTCGGCGGCCAAAGTTGCTGAACGTATTCGCCACCAAGTAGAAAAACATCGATGGCCAGCCAGCTTAGGTCATCGCGCCGTGACCATCAGCATTGGCGTAGCGCAAGCGCATCAAGGTGACAGCCTGAGTAGCTTAATTGAGCGTGCCGACCAAGCGCTGTATTGTGCCAAAAGTTTAGGCCGTAATCGGGTTGAGCTTTAATCACCAAGGGTGCATGAACAGTATTAATTCAAACCGCGTGCTAGCCATTGTTTAATGCTGGTGTCTTGCATCAAGAAATCAAGCCACCATTTCAGCGCATGACCGACATTATTATTTTGCCAAGCAAAACACATTCGAATCGGCGGGCTCACCTCGGCCACCGCTTTGGCAACCAAGCGGCCATCGGCGAGCGGTGCGGCGGCCAGTGCCACCGGTAAATAACCACATCCCAGCCCGGCAATGTGCGCGTTCACTTTATGCTGCATACTGGGCACGCGTAAAGTTTGCTGTCCTGACAATAAACCGATCGTATACGGCAATAAATGATGCGAAGAATCGGGGACCACAATCGCCCGATATTGCTGAATCATGCTCGCGGCCAGTGGCTCACTCACGCCAGCTAAAGGATGACTCGGCGCAACGGCAAACACGCTATTGAGTTCACCCAACACATGACTTGATTGCGTTGCCGAATGATTACCCAAATGGCTAATGGCACCAATGACTAAATCAGCGCGGCGCTCTTGCAATGCTTCCCACGAACCACCTAACGATTCTTCAATAAAACGCAAGCGAGTTCCTGATTGCAACGTATCAAATTGGGCAATCATCGGCCAAATTAAATCAAACGGCAACACAGTATCCACCGCAATCACCAGCTCGGTTTCCCACCCGGTCGCCACGCGCTTAATTCGGCATTCAAGCTCACCGGCGGCCAATAATAAGTGCCGCCCTTCAGTGAGTAGCTCAAGCCCTGCTGGCGTTAATTGCGCGCGATGACCGCTGCGATCGAAAATCTCAACGCCCAAATCATCTTCTAATTTTCGCACCATATAGGTCACTGCCGAGGGCACGCGATGCACTTCAGCGGCGGCCGCCGCAAAACTGCCTCGCCGCGCAATGGCATCGAGGATTTCTAACGCTTCGATCGAAAGACGTAACATAGTCTTATTCCAAAATTTTGAATGATATCGTGCTATTTTTTTGCTATCACTGCAGCAAACCTAAGCATATTATGGCATACATCATTCAAAATTAATGAAGGGTTTAATATGATTACCTTAAGAAAAGCCACTGAACGCGGGCATGCCAACCATGGTTGGCTCGACTCGAATTTTAGTTTTTCCTTTGCCGAATATTACGACCCTGCGCATATGCATTATGGTGCACTACGCGTGATTAACGATGATCGAATTGCACCGGGCATGGGCTTTGGCATGCATCCACACCAAGACATGGAAATTATTACCTATGTGCTATCTGGGGGTATTGCCCACAAAGACAGCATGGGCAATGGCTCGGTGATTTTACCCGGCAATGTACAAAGAATGAGCGCCGGCACAGGACTGCGCCATAGCGAATACAACCCCAGTAACGATACAGAAACGCATTTATTACAAATCTGGATTTTGCCGGCACAAAAAGGCGGCGCACCGTCTTATGAGGAAAAAACCTTTAGCGACGCGGATAAACGTGGCCAATTACGCCTGATCGCCAGCCCAACAGGTGAAGCCGGCTCGGTGACCATTTTGCAAGATGTGAAGTTGTATGCTGGTTTGTTTGACGGCGCTGAATACGCCGAAATGCCAATCTTAGCCGGTCGAAAACTCTATATTCATGTTGCCAAGGGGCAGGTTCAAATCAATGGCTTAGCCCTCGACGCGGGCGATGCCATTATGCTCAAACAAGAAGACGCGCTCAAAATCCAAAATGGCCACGCCGCTGAAGTCTTAGTTTTTGATGTGTTTTAATCCGCTCCACGAGTCACCACAAAAAGCTTAGGTTTGGCTTTTTGTGGTGACAGGCCTCAGCCAACCTTGCTGCGCGGATCAAGTGCTTGCCGTAGGCCTTCACCAATAAATACCAGCAGCAACATCAAGCTTAGCAACACGGCAAACGTCGACATCGAAATCCACCACGCATCTAAATTGGCCTTCCCTTGTGCCAACAATTCACCGAGCGAGGCGGTTTGTTGGCCCACGCCAAGCCCAAGAAAATCTAAACTGGTCAGCGCCAAAATCGCCGCCCCCATTCGAAACGGCAAAAACGCCAACACCGGCGTTAAGCTATTGGGTAACACATGCCGACGAATAATTTGCCAATCGCTCAAGCCCATACTGCGCGCCGCCAGCACGTACTCTCGATTGCGATGACGTAAAAACTCTGCGCGCGTGTAATCGGCCAAGCCCATCCACCCCAATAGCGTCATCAAAATCAGCAATAAGCTCAAACTGGGCGCAAAAATCGCTGTAAAAATAATTAATAAATACAGCTCAGGCAATGCGGCCCAAATTTCAGAAACCCGCTGGCCGAATAAATCAACGCGCCCGCCAAAATAGCCCTGAATCCCGCCAATCACCACACCAAGCACCGAGCCGGTTAACGTCAATGCCAGCGCAAATAACGCCGAAGTGCGAAAGCCATACAATAATCGCGCCAATAAATCACGCCCCTTATCGTCCGTTCCGAGCAAGTTGTCGGGCGACGGCGGCGCTGGATTGGGCGCACTGGCAAAATAATTGAGCGTATCCGCGGCATAGCGATTTGGCGGAAAGATCGCCCAATTGCCGTCGCTAGCCAATTGCTGCTGCATAAATGGATCGAGATAATCGCTTGGCGTAGGAAAATCGCCACCAAAAGTGGTTTCTGGATAGGTTTTAAACAGCGGGAAATACAGTTGCTGCTGATAACGCACCACATACGGCTTATCGTTAGACACCAGTTCAGCCAGCAAACTGATGCCCAATAAAATCCCCAATAACCATAAACTGACCAACGCACGTCGTTGCGATTTAAACCGTCCCCATGCTCGTGCCCATGGTCCTACTGAATGCAGCTCGCTCATGTGCTTGCCCCCACCGCACCAAACTGCACGCGAGGATCAACGACCACATACGCAATATCCGACAGCAAGCGCCCCAACAAACCCAATAAAGTAAAGAAATACAGCGTTCCTAAGACCACCGGATAATCGCGACGAATCACTGATTCGTAAGCCAACAAACCCAAACCATCGAGAGAAAACAATGTTTCAATCAATAAGCTACCAGTAAAAAAAGCGCCAATAATGGCCCCTGGCAAGCCCACCACCAAGGGCAACGCGGCATTGCGTAAAATGTGTCGCCAAAAAATCCGTCGCTCAGTCAAGCCCTTGGCCCGCGCTGTGGTGACATACTGCTGATGAATTTCCTCTAGAAAACTATTTTTGGTCAGCATCGTTAAGCTAGCAAATCCCGCCACCACCAACGCCGTCACCGGCAAAGCCAAATGCCAGAAAAAATCCATCACCTGCGCCGACCAAGACATCGTCGCAAAATCATCGGAGGTTAACCCTCGCAACGGAAACACCGCCCAAAATGAGCCGCCACCAAATAACACCAATAACACCACCCCCAACACAAACGATGGAATCGCATACCCCACCATCAGCATCACCGTGGTCACCGCATCAAAACGCGAGCCATGACGCAGCGCTTTGGCCACGCCCAGCGGCACCGCAATCAAATACGTCAGCAGTAAACTGCTAATCCCCAAGCTCATCGACACCGGCAATTTATCCCAAATCAATTGCGTGACACTGGCGTGACGAAACCAACTGTCGCCCAGATTAAACGTCGCGTAGTTTTTTAGCATTTGCCAAAATCGCACCGGCGCCGGTTGATCAAAACCATATTGCGCCTTAATTTGGCTCAGTTGCTCTTCGCTTAAGCCCCGCGCCGCCTGATAACTGCTTGACGACCCTACCGAGGTATTGCCCGCTGCTTCAGCAGCACCGCGCCCTTTAAGTTGATACACCATCTGCTCCACCGGCCCACCGGGAACAAATTGAATCACGACAAAACTCACCAACAATACACCCAGCAAGGTGGGGATCATTAGCAGTAAACGTTTGAGGATGTATTGCAGCATTCGCTCTAGCCTTTAACTAATTCAATACACATCAAAGCGGCGTATTGATCACTGCTTCAATCCGATAACCATCAGGATCAATCAAAAATGCTGCGTAATAATACGCGCCATATTGAGGCCGTAATCCAGCAGCGCCATTACATAGACCGCCAACTTTAAGCGCAGCATGATAAAACTGGTCCACAGCACTTCGCGACGGCGCAGCAAATGCCAAATGAAATCCGCCCCTAGGCGGCACGAGATCGGGACAAAGCTTGATACAAAAAAGATCTTTGCCATCGATCAAACCATAACCTATTGCGGAATCATCTTCGAAAACGCGACGAAAGCCCAAAGCAGACAGCGCCGCATCATAAAATAGTCCAGATAAGTTTAAATCCTTAACGCCAAAAGAAAGATGATGCAGCATGCATTAAAACCTTACTCATCGAAAAACCAATTAAGCCTACGGCGACTTCTGCCACCACGTCGCCAACATCCAATCCCCCGCCTGATAATACAGCGGCATCGTTTTGGGCATCGCAAAACGGTCACGCCATGCGGCGCGGTGGGTGGCGCTATACCAATGCGGGATAATGTAATGCCCAGCGAGTAAGGCGCGATCAAGAGCGTGGACGGCGGTAATTTGCTGTTGGCGATTGGGGGCCTGCAACACATGCTCAATCAAGCGATCAATCGCGGGGCTTTTTAAGCCAATCACATTGCTGCTACCCTTGGTGTCGGCAGCTTGACTACCGTAATAATCGAGAAGCTCTTGGCCAGGGCTTTGTACATTCGGAAAGCGCAACACCACCATATCAAAGTCAAAATCATCCAGTCGGCGTTGGTATAAAGCAAAATCAATATCGCGCTGTTTAACAACAATACCCAGCTTGGCTAAATTGCGAGCCAACGGCGGAAATACACGCCCCATGGGGCCGCCATCATCTAACAGTTCAAATTCAAAAGGCTCGCCACGCGCATTACGCAATGCGCCATCGCGGTATTGCCAACCCGCTTGTTTTAATAATTCGCGTGCTTGCCTGAGATTTTGTCGTAATGAATTGGGCGGATCGGTATTGGGTGGCGCCGCGAGCGTAGTCAATGTTGCGGCGGGCAATTGCGATTGCAGTGGTCTTAATAATTGTAATTCTTGCGCAGTCGGCGCGCCGCTGGCGGCAAGTTCGCTATTGGCATAAAAGCTATTAAGTCGTTGATATTGGCGGTAAAACAATTGGCGATTTAACCATTCAAAATCAAGCGCTAAGCCCAAGGCTTGCCGCACGCGAAGATCGGCAAACAGCGGACGACGCAGGTTCATCACATAGCCTTGCATGCCGCTGCTATTGTGGTGACGCAATTCACTTTTTTTAATTTCTCCTGAGCGAAACTTAGGCCCTTGATATTGCCGCGCCCAATTTCGCGCGCCATATTCGGTGATGAAATCAAATTCACCGGCTTTAAATGCTTCAAGTTTGGCGGTTTCATCTTGGTAATAGCGATAGGTAATTTGATCAAAATTATATTGCCCACGGCGGGTTGGCTGATTGTTTCCCCAGTAATCACTACGCCGTTGATAACGGATCGATTGGCCGAGTTTGTAGTCTTTAATCTGGTACGGGCCACTGCTAATCGGCGGTTCTAGGGCAATTTTATCCAACGTTTTGCCGGCGCCCCATTGCTGAGAAAAAACCGGCAGCGTGCCGACGATTTGCGGCAATTCGCGATTGGCGGTTTTAAAGCGATACACAATGGTTTGCGAATCAAGCACATCAACGCCCGCCACGTCGCGCAATTGCGATGCATATTGCGGCGCGGCCAAGCGACTATTGAGAACGGTAAAACTGTGTTTGACATCAGCAGCCGTCACCTTTGCGCCATTATTAAAGCGCGCGGCAGGATTTAAAACGAACGTCACCGATAAGCCATCCTTGGCCACTTTGATCTCTTTGGCCAATAGCCCATACATGGTGGCGGTTTCATCCCAACTCATCACCCCGAGCGACTCAAACATGAGCGCCCCTAAGCCCGCTGCCGATGTACCTTTAATAATAAAAGGATTAAATGAATCAAAACTATTGCGCCGATCCGGATTGGGCAAAATAATCGCGCCGCCTTTTGCCGCGGCAGGATTCACATAATCAAACGCAGTAAAACCAGCGGCATATTTGGGCGCATCGCCAAGCGAAATCGCATGCTCAGCGTAAGCTGGCAGCAGATATAAAGACAGTAGTAGCAGTAGGTAAGATTTCATTTGTCCATGATAAGCCAGACTCGGTCAATCGGCAGCAATCGCCACGCAGTTGGCGTGTTAGAATCACACTTCATTCTTTGCTTGTCCATTTGAGCCCCTAGCCATGCCTTTTTTAGCGATTGAAACCTCATCCGAACATTTGTCCTTTGCCATCAATACCCCCAGTGGGATCGTGTCACGCGAATGGCTCGTTGGACAAAAACAAAGTGAAGTCACGCTACCGTATTTACAGGCTTTCTTGAATGAATGTGGTCTAACCATGCGCGACATCGAAGGCATTGCCTATCCAAGTGGCCCCGGTTCATTTACTGGCTTACGCATTGGCTGTGGCATTACCCAAGGCTTGGCATTTGCTCGAAATATACCTGTAGTTGGTATATCTACCTTGCTGTCGATTGCTGAGGCTTCTGGCGCTATACGGGTAGTGAGTTGTCTAGATGCCCGCATGAACCAAGTTTATTTTTCTGCCTTTGAAAAACACAACGGCCAATGGACAACCCTCATTGATGCCTTGGTGTGCAATCCTGAAGACGTGCCCATGCCTGATGGTGATGGTTATACCGGGGTCGGCAATGGTTTTAGCGTGTATCAAGCCGCGCTCGACGCGCGTTTAGGTGCAAAAATCGACATCGTTCGTAGCGAACTTTTCCCACATGCCGCGCAATTACTGACACTTGCTTTGCCTACTTTTGCGGCCGGCCAAGGCCGGCCGGCTGATGAAGCTGAGCTGGTTTATTTACGTGACAAAGTGGCGCTTAAAACCCATGAACGGGTGCAGAAATAATGCTAAAACGGCTGACTGAAGCCGATCTTGCCGCCGTGCTTGCTATCGATACCGCAACCAACCCTCATCCTTGGACGGCGGCGCAATGGCTCGACTCGCTCAATCATCATCAATGCGATGGATTGTGGCTGCAGGATGCATTAATCGGTTTTAGCGTTTGCATGGTGACTTTGGACGAAGCAGAATTGCTACTCATCGCCATTGCGCCACAATGGCAACGCCAACATTGGGCAAGCCAGCTACTCACGGCACTCAAAGCCCAATTATTACACAATGGCATCGTGGTACTATTTTTAGAAGTTAGAGAGTCCAATCAAGCTGCGCGGGCGCTATACGTAAAGCACGACTTCACGCCATCAGGCCGACGCAAAGGGTATTACCCTACAAGCGAAGGTAGAGAAGATGCACTGCTCTATACCCTGCATTTGGAGGACAAGGCATGAATCGCCGCGCACTCATCCTCAATGAACTCGGCCTCAATCCACAATGGATTCGGCACGAGGTTTTACAAGCACTCAATTCGTCAACGCAGATTGAGCAGGATACAGCCAACTCTGTTTTAAGCGCAGCACCGAGTATCGCACTTGAATCAGCCCCGCCCGCTTTGACTGAAACACCAATCAACCGTGGCAGTAAATCCAATAAAGCCGCTGCTGCCCACCGGTTGTTACAACAAAATCGTGAGGCGGCTAATCCAAATCACCAAGCCTTGACTAGCGAAGAAATCAGCCAACTTGATGCTCGTAGCGAGCGAATTGGCCAACTCAATTGGGAACAATTACGCGTTGAAGTTGCCAGCTGCACTGCCTGCCCACGCAGTAGTCAGCGACAACAAGCCGTTTTTGCAACAGGTGCGATTGAAGCCCAATTGCTAATTGTCAGCGACGCCCCCAACAAAGCAGAAGAACAGCATAATCTTGCCCTCTTTGGTCCTTCACAGCGTATGGTCAATCAAATGCTGATCAGCTTGGGTGAAGCTCAACTACAAAATACTTTAATCACCAACGCGGTTAAATGCTATGGCTCTCGCAATCCCAATAGCCAAGAAATTAAAGCCTGTGCGCCTTTATTGCAGCGTCAAATTGCATTACTTAAACCCACCGCCATTCTCGCAATTGGCCAATTTGCCGCCGAAGCCGTGCTGAACACCCCTGCTCCGATTCGAGAATTGCGGCAAATTAAGCAGCAATGCCAAAACATTCCGACCATCGTGACCTATCACCCAAGCTATTTACAAAGAAACGTTCACGACAAAGCTAAAACCTGGCAAGATTTATTGCGCTTAAAGCAAATATTTCAATAGCCCCCCAATCAAATACGCCAGCTCGCTGGCGTTTTTTTATACTTGTCATCGCGGAATTTTAAGTCTGAATTTATTAATTTAACGCGCAGCAAAAAGCCCGACTCTTTCGAATCGGGCTTCTCTATAGGGAAGTCTGGCAATGACCTACTTTCACACGGGCAATCCGCACTATCATCGGCGCTGAGGTGTTTCACTGTCCTGTTCGGGATGGGAAGGAGTGGGACCACCTCGCTATGGTCGCCAGACATTAAACTGTCTGGTGCAACTCTTTCGAGCTACACGAGAGTTATCGCATTCAGCCGCTATCTTTTCAGACCGCAACCTACAACGCTAACTCGTAAAATCAATAGAAGAAGTAATTATACTACACACCAATCAACACCATTTAAGTATTTTTTGTAGTTCAGCGCTTTCACACCGTCCTACTTTGGGTCAATTATATCCATCGTCGCACTACGCGCTTCAGGTTATAGGATCAAGCCTCACGAGCAATTAGTATTGGTTAGCTTAACGCATTACTGCGCTTCCACACCCAACCTATCAACGTCCTGGTCTCGAACGACTCTTTAGAGGATTTAAAACCCTAGGGAAATCTCATCTTGAGGCAAGTTTCGCGCTTAGATGCTTTCAGCGCTTATCTCTTCCCGACTTAGCTACCCGGCAATGCCACTGGCGTGACAACCGGTACACCAGAGGTCAGTCCACTCCGGTCCTCTCGTACTAGGAGCAGCCCCTCTCAAATTTCCAACGCCCACTGCAGATAGGGACCAAACTGTCTCACGACGTTTTGAACCCAGCTCACGTACCACTTTAAATGGCGAACAGCCATACCCTTGGGACCGGCTACAGCCCCAGGATGTGATGAGCCGACATCGAGGTGCCAAACTCCGCCGTCGATGTGAACTCTTGGGCGGAATCAGCCTGTTATCCCCGGAGTACCTTTTATCCGTTGAGCGATGGCCCTTCCATACAGAACCACCGGATCACTATGTCCTGCTTTCGCACCTGCTCGACTTGTCGGTCTCGCAGTTAAGCCGCCTTTTGCCATTACACTATCAGTACGATGTCCGACCGTACCTAGGCGACCTTCGAGCTCCTCCGTTACAATTTGGGAGGAGACCGCCCCAGTCAAACTGCCTACCATGCACGGTCCCCGATCCGGATAACGGACCAAGGTTAGAACCTCAAAGGGGTCAGGGTGGTATTTCAAGGACGGCTCCACAGAAACTAGCGTCTCTGCTTCAAAGCCTCCCACCTATCCTACACAAACCACTTCAAAGTCCAATGCAAAGCTACAGTAAAGGTTCACGGGGTCTTTCCGTCTAGCAGCGGGGAGATTGCATCTTCACAAACACTTCAACTTCGCTGAGTCTCGGGAGGAGACAGTAGGGCCATCGTTACGCCATTCGTGCGGGTCGGAACTTACCCGACAAGGAATTTCGCTACCTTAGGACCGTTATAGTTACGGCCGCCGTTTACTGGGGCTTCGATCAAGAGCTTGCACCCCATCAATTAACCTTCCAGCACCGGGCAGGCGTCACACCCTATACATCCACTTTCGTGTTGGCAGAGTGCTGTGTTTTTGATAAACAGTCGCAGCCCCCATTTCTCTGCGGCCTTATATAGCTCCAAACGCAAGGTTCTTCACCTATAAGGCACACCTTCTCCCGAAGTTACGGTGTTAATTTGCCGAGTTCCTTCTCCCGAGTTCTCTCAAGCACCTTAGAATACTCTTCCTACCCACCTGTGTCGGTTTGCGGTACGGTTCAATATAAGCTGAAGCTTAGTGGCTTTTCTTGGAAGCAGGGTATCAGTTACTTCATCACCTAAGTGAATCGTCATCATGCCTCAGCGTTAACAGCGTCCCGGATTTGCCTAAGACACCCGCCTACACACTTAAACCAACTATTCCAACAGTTGGCTAACCTAACCTTCTCCGTCCCCACATCGCACTTATATCAAGTACAGGAATATTAACCTGTTTCCCATCGACTACGCATTTCTGCCTCGCCTTAGGGGCCGACTCACCCTGCGCCGATGAACGTTGCGCAGGAAACCTTGGGTTTTCGGTGAGGGAGCTTTTCACTCCCTTTATCGCTACTCATGTCAGCATTCGCACTTCTGATACCTCCAGCATCCTTCTCAAGACACCTTCACAGGCTTACAGAACGCTCCTCTACCATATGCCATAAATGGTCATATCCGCGTCTTCGGTTATCAATTTGAGCCCCGTTACATCTTCCGCGCAGGACGACTCGACCAGTGAGCTATTACGCTTTCTTTAAATGATGGCTGCTTCTAAGCCAACATCCTGGCTGTCTGTGCCTTCCCACCTCGTTTTCCACTTAATTGATCATTTGGGACCTTAGACGGCGGTCTGGGTTGTTTCCCTCTTGACCCAGGACGTTAGCACCCCAGGTCTGTCTCCCATGCTCGCACTTGACGGTATTCAGAGTTTGCCATGGTTTGGTAAGTCGCGATGACCCCCTAGCCATAACAGTGCTTTACCCCCGTCAGTGATACATGAGGCACTACCTAAATAGTTTTCGAGGAGAACCAGCTATTTCCAAGTTTGTTTAGCCTTTCACCCCTATCCACAGCTCATCCCCTAACTTTGCAACGTTAGTGGGTTCGGACCTCCAGTGCGTGTTACCGCACCTTCATCCTGGCCATGGATAGATCACTTGGTTTCGGGTCTACGCCCAGCAACTATGCGCCCTATTCGGACTCGGTTTCCCTACGCCTCCCCTATTCGGTTAAGCTCGCTACTGAACGTAAGTCGCTGACCCATTATACAAAAGGTACGCAGTCACCCCATTTTTCAAGGGCTCCCACTGTTTGTATGCATCCGGTTTCAGGTTCTATTTCACTCCCCTCCCGGGGTTCTTTTCGCCTTTCCCTCACGGTACTGGTTCACTATCGGTCGATGATGAGTATTTAGCCTTGGAGGATGGTCCCCCCATCTTCAAACAGGATTTCTCGTGTCCCGCCCTACTTCTCGTACGCTTAGTACCACAATTGACTTTTCATATACGGGACTATCACCCACTATGGTTGGACTTTCCATTCCATTCTATTAAGTCTACTGCTATCACGTACAGGCTCTTCCCATTTCGCTCGCCACTACTTTGGGAATCTCGGTTGATTTCTTTTCCTCCGGTTACTTAGATGTTTCAGTTCACCGGGTTCGCTTCGCTAGACCTATGTATTCAGTCTAGGATGACCCAAAAGGGCCGGGTTTCCCCATTCGGAAATCGTGGGATCAAAGCACTTTGCCAGCTCCCCCACGCTTATCGCAGGCTATCACGTCCTTCGTCGCCTATCATCGCCAAGGCATCCACCAGATGCACTTATTCGCTTGATCCTATAACCTCAAACACGTAAAACGTATCTCAGATTACTGAAATCGTATTTGCGACTTGCAAGTGAGTTCTCATTTCACTTGCGGTTCAGTTACACTGGCATGAGACCAGCACAACTGAACAGATACAATCAACCCAATATTTTTACTTTGAAACTAAACTCAACAACAACTGCAAGCAGTTATTCTCAAATCTAATTCCATTACAATGTTTATTGGAATTAATTACTTCTTCTATTTTGTTAAAGAGCGATATTTAATTAATCATTAAATGACTAATCATTCTAATTTTAGAAACCAGAATAAAATACACTGCACATAACAACGTGCAATACATAGAATTCTATTTTCTACAGCAGATAATGGTGGAGGTTAACGGACTCGAACCGTTCACCCCCTGCTTGCAAAGCAGGTGCTCTACCAGATGAGCTAAACCCCCGTGATACTGGTGGGTCAGATAGGAATCGAACCTATGACCCCCGCGTTATCAACACGGTGCTCTAACCAACTGAGCTACTGACCCATATCGTTTCTTTCAAATCTACAGCCGATGAGTGTGAGTACTTAATCTACCAATCTTTCTCTTGAAAGGAGGTGATCCAGCCGCAGGTTCCCCTACGGCTACCTTGTTACGACTTCACCCCAGTCATGAATCCTACCGTGGTAACCGGACTCCCGAAGGTTATCCTAGCTACTTCTGGTAAAACCCACTCCCATGGTGTGACGGGCGGTGTGTACAAGGCCCGGGAACGTATTCACCGCGACATGCTGATCCGCGATTACTAGCGATTCCGACTTCATGCACTCGAGTTGCAGAGTGCAATCCGGACTACGATCGGTTTTGTGAGATTAGCTCCCCCTCGCGGGTTGGCGACCCTCTGTACCGACCATTGTATGACGTGTGAAGCCCTGGTCATAAGGGCCATGAGGACTTGACGTCATCCCCACCTTCCTCCGGTTTGTCACCGGCAGTCCCATTAAAGTGCTCAACTAAATGTTAGCAACTAATGGCAAGGGTTGCGCTCGTTGCGGGACTTAACCCAACATCTCACGACACGAGCTGACGACAGCCATGCAGCACCTGTGTTACGGTTCCCGAAGGCACTCCTCTATCTCTAAAGGATTCCGTACATGTCAAGACCAGGTAAGGTTTTTCGCGTTGCATCGAATTAATCCACATCATCCACCGCTTGTGCGGGCCCCCGTCAATTCCTTTGAGTTTTAGTCTTGCGACCGTACTCCCCAGGCGGTCTACTTCACGCGTTAGCTGCGTTACTAAGCTCCGAAAAGCCCAACAACTAGTAGACATCGTTTAGGGCGTGGACTACCAGGGTATCTAATCCTGTTTGCTCCCCACGCTTTCGTCCATGAGTGTCAGTATTAGGCCAGGGGGTTGCCTTCGCCATCGGTGTTCCTCCACATCTCTACGCATTTCACTGCTACACGTGGAATTCCACCCCCCTCTCCCATACTCTAGCGAGACAGTCATAAACGCAATTCCTAGGTTGAGCCCAGGGATTTCACGTCTATCTTATCAAGCCACCTGCGGACGCTTTACGCCCAGTAATTCCGATTAACGCTTGGACCCTACGTATTACCGCGGCTGCTGGCACGTAGTTAGCCGGTCCTTATTCTTCGGGTACTGTCATCCCCAGCAGTTATTAACCACTAGGATTTCCTCCCCGACAAAAGCGCTTTACAACCCGAAGGCCTTCTTCACGCACGCGGCATTGCTGGATCAGGCTTTCGCCCATTGTCCAAGATTCCCCACTGCTGCCTCCCGTAGGAGTCTGGACCGTGTCTCAGTTCCAGTGTGGCGGATCGTCCTCTAAGACCCGCTACTGATCGTTGCCTTGGTAGGCCTTTACCCTACCAACTAGCTAATCAGCCATCGGCTGCTCCAATAACGTGAGGCCTTGCGGTCCCCCACTTTCCCCCTCAGGGCGTATGCGGTATTAGCACTCCTTTCGAAGCGTTATCCCCCATTACTGGGTACATTCCGATGTATTACTCACCCGTTCGCCACTCGTCAGCGGTGCAAGCACCCTGTTACCGTTCGACTTGCATGTGTAAAGCATGCCGCCAGCGTTCAATCTGAGCCAGGATCAAACTCTTTCGTTTAATCTAGCTGAATTTACATACTTGGCTTAGTACTCATTACTCAAAGAAACACTTGGTTAAAAACCAAGATTTCTTTTAAATCTTGAGTGTAAGCACTTGTTTGACTGGCAAACCAAGCACTCACACTCATCGGCTGTATTTTGTTAAAGATCAGTGGCTTAGACACCGAAACCAGCTGGAAAACCGCTTGTTTCGTTTGCTGTGTCAGCAGCAGAGAGGCCGAAATATACGCCAGACTCGCAACTCGGTCAACACCTAGGTGAAAATAAAATCCAAGTATCGCGTTAAGTCTTTGATTTTAAAACATGTAAAAACCGAAACAAAACCACCAGAAACGAAGGGCGCTTACGCGCCCTTTCTCTTAAACCAACAAAACAAGCGCTATTTATGGCTGAAAATCTGGCAGCTGGCGCTGCAGATGCTCTTCTTTCACATGCTCAACCTCTCGCAAAACACCACGCACATCTACTTTACGATGATCTTGCTTAATTTTACCTGTGAGTTGCACTTCGGGATGCAGCAAGCCGCCCTCATACAATTTCCAAATTTCTTTACCGTACTGCGAACCGTTTAGTTCAGGCGCAAACTGTCCAAAATACTCAGCCAGATTATCCACATCGCGCTCTAACATTGCGGCAGCTTGATTATTACCTGCGGCGTCGACGGCCTGTGGCAAATCAATAATAACGGGACCATGCTCATCCACCAGAATATTGTATTCTGACAAATCGCCATGAATCACCCCAGCACAAAGCATTAAAACGACCTGCTTAAGTAACTCGCCATGATAGACACGAGCAAGTTCAGCACTCATTTCGACATCATTTAAGCGAGGGGCCGCATTTCCATCTTCACCCGTCACCAACTCCATCAACAGCACGCCTTCAAAACAGATATACGGAGTTGGCACACGCACACCAGCAGCCGCTAAGCGATACAGATTATCGACTTCCGCATTTTGCCACTCTTCTTCTTGCATTTGCCGACCATAACGAGAACCTTTTTCCATCGCTCTAGCTTGGCGGCTATTTTTTACTTTGCGGCCCTCTTGATAGGCGGCATTTTTTTTAAAGCTGCGATGGTTGGCGTCTTTATATACCTTAGCGCACCGAACTTCATCGCCACAACGCACGACATAAACAGTGGCCTCTTTGCCACTCATTAATTGACGCAAGACTTCGTCAACCAAACCATCTTCCACCAATGGTTCTAATCTCTTTGGTGTTTTCATTAAATTTGTCTACGTCCTATTTGAATTTTGACTCAAGCAATTAGTTACAAGTCATCAGTTAAACCACTACAATCGCTTCCCGCTAGATTCCACGCGAATCAAACAAAACAAAGCCACTAAATCAAACCCAAGCAAAGTGGTTTTGTACTATTTCAACCCCGTTAAAAGCCTTAGTTTGAATCAATCAAAGCCTAAGTTTCGGGTTTTCCCTCATGGACAATACACTAGCTAACTCTGAATAGTGTGCTGTTGTTTACAATTTACTACAAGGGCATGGCATGAGCGCAAGTCGCGATGGTTTCACCTCCACATTTGGTGTCTTAGTCGCCACACTAGGTTCCGCAGTTGGTTTAGGTAATATCTGGAAGTTCCCCTATATGACCGGCACAAATGGCGGCGCGAGTTTTTTAGTGGTTTACGTCCTGGCCACTTTATTAGTCGCCCTCCCTGTTATGATTGCTGAAATTATGCTTGGACGCGCCTCTCGCGCCAATGCGGTCACCACATTTGAAGTACTCGCACCGAAAAAACAGCGTTTTTGGCCCGTGATTGGCTATATGAGCTTAATTTCGGCGGTACTGATCTTAGCCTTTTACACTGGTGTTGCTGGCTGGGTGTTTGCCTATATCTTCAAATCAATCACCGGCAGCATCCACAGCACAGACCCCGCCAGCGCTAAAGCAGCATTTGGCGCCCTGGTTTCCAATCCGCTAGAAGCCTTATTTTGGCAATGGGTGGTATTAGCATGGGCAGGCACCATCATTATGATGGGCGTTTCCAAAGGCATTGAAGCTGCAGCCAAAAAATTAATGCCCATTTTGTTTTTGCTATTAATTTTATTGTGCATCCGTAGCTTGACGCTGCCAGGCGCAATGGAAGGCGTGAAATTTTTGTTTGCGCCTGACTTTAGCAAAATTACCGCCTCGGTCATGCTGACTGCTGTTGGCTTAGCTTTTTTCAAGCTATCGATCGGCATGGGCACCATGCTCACGTATGGCAGCTACTTCCGCACAGAACAAAACATTCCATTAACGGCCACTCGCGTGATGCTGGCTGATTTATCCGTATCATTACTGGCGGGTTTAGCGATTTTCCCTGCGGTGTTTTCATTTGGTTTTGAGCCGGCAGCCGGTCCATCGCTGGTATTTATGACCATCCCAGCCGTCTTTGCTAGCATGCCTTTTGGGCAGTTTTTTATGGCGCTGTTTTTTGTTTTGGCCGCCATTGCAGCAACGGGTGCGATTTTATCGATCATGGAAGTGCCGGTAGCCATGCTGTCTGAACGCTTTAAATTCAGTCGCAAAAAAGCCACTTTACTCACATTAGGGGTGATTGGCTTATTTGGGATTCCGGCGTCGCTATCATCTTCACTGACCGCCAGCTGGACTTTATTTGGCTTAAATCCATTCGATCTTTTTGACTACATCAGCTCAAACATTTTAATGCCAATTGGCGGCATCTTGATTTGTCTATTTGTCGGCTGGGTTTATGGCTTGCCACAGCTACAAAAACAACTGAGCAATGATGGGCAACTCAATAATGGCCTTGTCATTAAAGCCGTGTTTATTTTGGTTCGCTACATTACACCAACACTGATTCTAGTCATCATGCTTAAAGGACTTGGACTTATCTAGGTATTTAGCGACATGCCTTATTTAGCATAAGCTACATTGATATACCCAATAAAAAAGCACGAATTCATTCGTGCTTTTTTATTTAAAACCCCCGCCACAATTACATCGGTGCAATACGCGCACTTGAGCCAGAGCCCTCAATATAAACACGCTGGCCTTTATAAATATTGGCTTCATACGGCTGAGTCACCACCACCAACACACCACTATTTAAGCGCACAACAACTTGTTGCCCTTGCTGATTGCCATCATAACGATTTTCGCCATACTTCCCTGCCACCGCACCGGCGATCGCCCCCACTGCCATCGCAACATCACGCCCAGTACCTGCGCCAATCAAACTACCCAACCCCGCACCTGCTGCACCCCCTAAAATCGCCCCTACCCCCAATTGATCGGAATGCGTTAAAGGTACCAAAGAAATTTGTTCGATTACCCCTTGCTGGACTTCATAAGTTTGCTGCTGATTCATACCCATCCCTGCGCAGCCTGCCAAAACAATGCCAAGCACCACAGTCGAACACCATTTAAATATGCTTTTCATTTCAAGATCCTTTGACTAAAGCCAATTCATTAAAATGCAAAATAACAAACCGCCACTCAACAAGCAGCGCGAGTTACGACTAACACCACCGACAAACATCAGCGCAAACAACAAACAAATTCTTACAAAAAATGAAATGTATCACTAGCCATACAAGGCAACTAGGAGGGGAAAGCTTTACATTGCCATCACTAAAATCAGTTCATCAATCTACAAACCCATCTGGAACAGCCTCTGTAATACTTCATTTACCGCCAATTTTCATGCACAGCTGCGTTAGAAAGCCGACGTATGCACGACACGACTACCGATATAGCGCCTTTTACCGTAAAATCGACGGTTTGCTTCGTTTACCGCAGGTAGCCATGACATCCGCTCAGATTCGCCAAAAGTTCTTGGACTTTTTTGCCAGCAAGGGCCACCAAATTGTGGCGTCATCCAGCTTAATTCCTTTGAATGACCCGACCATTTTGTTCACCAATGCTGGGATGAACCAATTTAAAGACGTTTTTTTAGGTTTTGATAAACGCTCGTACACTCGCGCCACCTCAAGCCAAAAATGCGTTCGCGCAGGCGGCAAACATAACGACTTAGAAAACGTCGGCTATACCGCGCGCCACCACACCTTTTTTGAAATGCTAGGTAATTTCTCCTTTGGCGATTACTTCAAGCGCGATGCCATCTTCTTTGCTTGGGAATTTTTGACTGGCCCAGAATGGCTAGCCATTCCCAAAGAAAAACTAATGGTTACCGTGTACGCCACGGACGACGAGGCCTTTGATATTTGGAATCAAGAAATTGGCATCCCGAGCGATCGCATCGTTCGCATTGGTGACAATAAAGGCCCTGGCGTATCGGATAACTTCTGGCAAATGGGCGACACCGGTCCTTGTGGCCCATGTACCGAAATTTTTTACGATCATGGCGCGCATCACTGGGGTGGCCCTCCAGGATCGGCAGAAGAAGACGGTGACCGTTTCATCGAAATCTGGAACAACGTGTTTATGCAATTTAACCGCGATGAAGCGGGTGTCTTGCATCCACTACCAAAACCATCGGTAGACACCGGCATGGGCTTGGAGCGTATTTCTGCGGTCATGCAAGGTGTGCACGCCAATTACGAAATCGATTTGTTCCAACATCTGCTCGCTGCAGCGAAACGTGAAACCGGCGCAGCGGATGCCGATTCGCCATCGCTACGCGTCATTGCCGACCATATTCGCTCTTGTGCGTTCTTGATCGCCGACGGTGCTTTACCGGCCAACGATGGCCGTGGCTATGTATTGCGCCGGATTATTCGCCGCGCAGTGCGTCATGGTTATAAGCTTGGTCAAAAAGGCCACTTCTTCCACAAGCTGGTTGCGCCATTGGCTGAAGTCATGGGTGATGCGTACCCAGAATTGCGTCAACGCCAAGAACACATCGTTGAGGCCCTCAAAAACGAAGAAGAAATCTTCGGCCGCACACTTGAAAACGGCATGGCTTTACTCGACACCGTTCTGGCCGGCGGCAAGCAAGTACTCGATGGCGATGTGGCATTCAAATTATCTGACACCTACGGCTTCCCGATTGACTTGACTGCTGACGTCTGCCGCGAGCGCAATGTCACCGTTGATATTGCTGGTTTTGAAGCCGCACTGGATGTTCAACGCAAGCAATCCAAAGCTGCAGGCTCATTTAAAATGACGGCAGGATTGGCCTACGAAGGCGAGGCATCGTGCTTCCACGGTTACACCGAAGCTAGCCGTTCAGCTAAAGTGTTAGCACTGTACAAAGGCAGCGAACCAGTTCAAACACTAGAGAATGGCGACGAAGGCGTGATCGTACTCGATCACACGCCGTTCTATGCCGAATCCGGTGGTCAAGCTGGTGATGTTGGCGTGATTGCTGGCCCTGGCGTATTTAATGTGACCGACACACAAAAAGTGAAAGCCGATGTATTTGGTCATCAAGGCCAAATCATCAGCGGCTCGCTCAATGTCGGCGACGAAGTCACTGCCAGTATCGACATTGCCAAACGCCAAGCCAGCCAACGCAATCACTCGGCGACGCATTTATTGCACGCAGCGCTACGCGAAGTACTTGGTACGCACGTAGAGCAAAAAGGCTCGCTGGTGAATGCCGAACGCACACGTTTTGACTTTTCACACCCGAAAGCGGTCACTGCGGACGAAATCGCCAAAATCGAAAGCTTGGTCAATCACGTCATCATGGCTAACGAAGAAGCCCAAGTGCGCTTAATGAGCTACGACGACGCCATTAAATTTGGCGCGATGGCCTTGTTTGGCGAAAAGTACGGCGATGAAGTGCGCGTTTTGAAAATGGGCGACTTCTCGACGGAACTTTGTGGCGGTACGCACGTTAAACGCACTGGCGATATCGGCCTATTCAAAATCGTCGCCGAAAGCGGCATTGCGGCCGGTGTACGCCGGATTGAAGCCATCACTGGCACCGCTGCGCTCGCCGCAGTGCAAGCCCAAGACGCTGAACTGAAAACCGCAACGTCTATCGTTGGCGCACATCCAGGCGAATTGATTGGCAAATTGGAAAAACTGCAACTTGACCTGAAAGCGGCGCAAAAAGAAGTCAGCACGCTCAAAGGTCAAATGGCGTTTGGCCAATTGGACCAACTGATTGGCGTTGGGCTACGCACCATCAATGGCGTGAAATGTATTGGCAGCGTGGTAGAAGACGTTGATCCAGCTACTTTGCGTGAAATGAGCAATAAATTGATGGATAGACTGGGCAGCGGCATCGCCCTACTCGCTTGTGTCTCTGAAGGTAAAGTCAGCCTGATCGCCCGTGTTTCGCCAGATCTCACCAGCAAAATCAAAGCCGGTGAACTGGTCAATATCGCGGCACAACTGGTTGGCGGCAAAGGCGGCGGACGCCCTGACATCGCTCAAGCAGGTGGCACTGAGCCCGCCAAACTGCAAGAAGCCATGCAAGCGGCCGCAGTCTGGGTTGAGAGCAAATTGTAATCTCAACACGCTAAAGCAAACAGCCACCCATAATCGGTGGCTGTTTTTTTATGCCAAATCATCGGATTAGATTAAGCAAGTAACAATGACGATGAAAAACACCCATCGCCAACAAGAGTATGGGTATCAAACCATTAATTAACAAAGCTTATAACAACATACCCAATAGATATTTAACCCAGCATAGCGCAAAACAGAGGAACAAATGACAGGAGACAAATTGCAGCGCGGCGATAAAATCTGTGTGATTGCACCATCAAGAAGCCTTGGCATCATTTCTCAGCACGTGATCGAACTCGCCACTACAAGGCTCAATGAAATCGGCTTAGAAGTTTGTTTTTCTAAAAATTGCCATCAAATGGATGAGTTTCACTCATCATCGATTGAAGCTAGAATTGACGATCTGCATACTGCGTTTTCTGATAAAACCGTTAAAGGTATTTTGACTGCAATTGGCGGCCACAACTCAAATCAATTACTGAATAAAATTGATTATTCAATCATCAAATCTAACCCCAAAATACTGTGTGGATTTTCAGATATCACGGCTTTAAGCAATGCCATTTATACAAAAACAGAGCTCATTACCTATAACGGACCACATTTTTCGACATTAGGCATGGCGCAAGAGCTTGATTACACCATCGAATATTTTAAAAAATGTTTAATGAGTGAGAATGGATATTCAATCACGCCATCCCAATATTGGTCGGATGATGAGTGGTACATCAATCAAGATCAACGTGATTTCTATCCCAACACAGGATATCAGGTCATTAATACAGGCCAAGCATCAGGAACGATTATTGGTGGAAATTTATGCACTTTCAATTTATTGCAAGGCAGTTGCTTTTTACCAGAACCAGAAAATGCAATTTTATTCCTCGAGGAAGATAATCTGCTGGAGCTGAATACACTCAGTGAATTTGACCGTAATTTACAATCTATCATCCATCTAAAATCATTTCATTCTGTAAAAGGTATTGTGATTGGTCGGTTTCAAACAGCGTCACAGATTACGCTCGAACAAATTTGTAAACTGATTCACTCAAAACCTGAATTGAATTCAATCCCCGTCATATGCAACCTTGATTTTGGACATACAACACCACAACTCACCTTCCCAATCGGTGGCGAGGCTGAAATTATCGCAACAAGCACGCGTTGTGAAATAATGATCAAAAAGCACTAAAGTAAGATCAATAACAAATCAGCAGCATAGGTCTTTTAGTATGTATCTGCTTATAGCCACTATTAAATAAAACTTAGAGAGCAATACCCATGACCCCACGTCCAGAACTCGCCCTTGGCGAATATCAGCATTACAAAGGCAATCGCTACCAAGTCATCGACTTGGCACGGCACAGTGAAACGACAGAATGGATGGTGGTGTATCGGCCACTGTATGGCGAAGGCGCTTTGTGGGTGCGGCCGTACTCAATGTTTATAGAGAACGTGATCATTGATGGCGCTACTCTCGCACGGTTTAGTAAAGTGGCGGATTAATAAATCTATTTATTTGCGCCCAAAGCCCAGACGTAAAAAAAACCGCTGCAAGCACAGCGGTTTTTTCATATACACAGACGATTAGTCTTGGTATGGGTGTTGCAGAACGATGGTTTCGTCGCGATCTGGGCCAGTCGAAATAATGGCGATTGGCGCTTCGCAGATTTCTGCGATGCGTTTCAGATAGTTTTGCGCGTTCAATGGCAATTCTTCGAATTTTTTCACGCCGAATGTCGATTCAGACCAACCTGGCATTTCTTCGTAGATTGGCTCGCACAAGGCAATGTTTTCTGCGCCAATTGGCAAGATGTCGATGGCTTTGCCATTCAACATATAACCAGTACACAATTTAATGGTTTCGATCGAATCCATCACGTCAAGTTTGGTCACACACAAACCTGAAACACCGTTGATTTGAATTGAGCGTTTCAGCGCTGCAGCGTCAAACCAACCACAACGACGTGCACGACCCGTTACCGACCCGAACTCGTGACCGCGTTCAGCCAAGCCTGCGCCAACGTCGTCGAACAATTCAGTCGGGAATGGACCAGAGCCAACACGGGTGGTGTAGGCCTTCACAATGCCCAATACGTATTGCAACATTTGTGGTGCAACGCCCGCGCCCGGCGCAGCAGCACCGGCAACACAGTTACTTGAAGTCACAAATGGGTAAGTACCGTGATCGACGTCAAGCAAGGTGCCTTGCGCGCCTTCAAACAACAATGGCTCGCCAGCTTTATTCATGTCATACAAGGTACGCGATACATCGCCAACCATTGGGCGAATGCGCTCGGCGTAGGCCATGGTTTCATCGTAAACAGTTTGGAAATCGAGCGTCGGTGCGTTGAAGTAGTTCTTCAATGCAAAGTTGTACCAATCGAGGTTTTCCAGCAATTTAGCTGCAAAGCGTTCTGGATGGTATAAATCTTGCACGCGAATTGAGCGACGCGCCACTTTGTCTTCGTACGCTGGGCCAATACCACGACCTGTCGTGCCAATTTTTTTCTCGCCCTTAGCCGCTTCACGCGCTTGGTCGATGGCAATGTGGTACGGCAAAATCAATGGGCAAGCTTCAGAAATGGTCAAACGGCTGGCAACGTCAATGCCGGCTGCGCTAAGCTCATCAATTTCTTGCAGCAAGGCCGTCGGAGAAATCACCACGCCATTACCGATAAAGCAGGCTTTACCTGCATGCAAGATGCCCGATGGAATCAAGCGCAAAACTGTTTTTTTACCGCCAACCCACAATGTATGGCCTGCGTTATGACCGCCTTGAAAGCGCACCACACCTTGGGCGTGATCCGTTAACCAGTCAACAATCTTACCCTTACCCTCGTCACCCCATTGTGTGCCGATTACGACGACATTTTTGCTCATTTCCAAACCTCAATGCTATTCAAAACAATGGCTATCGTCGCAACAGCAACGCAACGCGCCCGAACTTTAACTTTAAAATGCTCAATGAGCCAGCCCTTTACAGGGAAAACACCAATTTATTGCAATGGCACAACCTGCCATTGACCATTAATCAATTGCAATGAGCGGTTAATATGCACTTCTGTGACATCAACGCCCAAATCTACGATCACAATTTCACCGGCATTACGCAATGTGCGTATCACCTCAATCAACGCCATATCGTCACTTTGCGGCGCTAAGATCGCGGCCTGATGCGTTGGAAATGGCAATGAAGTCAATGCACGTAAATCCAAACTAAACCCAGTTGCCGGACGTGAGCGACCAAATTTTTCACCGACACGGTCATAACGCCCGCCACGCGCCACGGCGCTGGCAAAGCCATTGGCGTAAGCATTAAATACCAAGCCGGTATGGTAGTAACTACCTGGCGACTCGGCCAAATCAAAGCGCACACTCATTCCGCGATTGAGCAATGCGGCCTCTAATTCATGCAAAGCATCCAACGCCGCAGTGACCGCATCAATGGCAGGCAAGGCTTGACGAGCGCGGACCAGCACATCGCTGCCACCATAGCAAAGCGGCAAAGCCAAAATGCCTTGGCGCAACTCTGGCGACAAATCGGCAGTCAGCGCTTCTAATGCCGGTACATCTTTTTGCTGCAAAGCGTTAAATGCCGCTTGTCTAGCATCATTTGGCCAATGCGCTACATCGGCCATCGCGTTAAATAAACCGATGTGTCCAATCTCAAGACAAAAATCAGTCACGCCAGTTAAAGCCAAACTGGCAAACATTAATTCGATCGCTTCAATATCCGCACCAATACTGGCACAACCATAAATTTCAGCACCGATTTGACGCGGCTGACGATTCGACATCAAGCCATCTGGTCGCGTGGTCACTACCGATCCGGCATAGCACAAGCGCGCAACACCTTTGCGATTCAAGATATGCGCGTCAATTCGTGCAACTTGCGGCGTGATGTCGGCACGCAAGCCCATTTGACGGCCCGACAACTCATCGACCAATTTAAAGGTTTTTAAATCGAGTGCGCTATCGTCTTGCGTAAAGAGTGATTCGACATACTCAACCAGCGGTGGCTCAACTTGCTCATAGCCATACCGAGCATAAAGATCGAGTAAGGAACGACGTAGCGTTTCAAGTTGACGCGACTCCATAGGGAGTACATCGGAAATGTATTCGGGTAGGATCCAGTTGCGCATAGTCCAGACAAATCAAATGCCCGCCTGCGGTATCCCCACAGAGCGGGCGTAAAACAAGATATGGGTAGCAATACCTACTACACCACCAGCGAAATCAACACGCCAACCATTAGCAAGCGAAATCCAAAATTCATATTTGGCGATCACTCATGGCGGCAATTTTTAATCCACTTGCACACCCAATGGCAGACAAGGCAAAGGGCATAATACCTTTAAAAGGTATTAGCCCCAAGCCCTAATAAAACAACAACCGTTACACTACAAACTTATTTGCCTGATCCAGCACGTGGATTTTTCATGTATTTGAAAAAGTCCGAACTTGGATCAACCACCATCAAGTCGCTTTTCTTACCAAAACTTTGTTTGTAAGCATCTAGACTCTTATAAAAAGCATAGAACTCAGGGGTTTTGCCATAAGCATCCGAGTATATCGCTGCCGCCTTAGCATCACCAGCACCCTTAAGTTGCTGCGCCTTATTATACGCATCTGCCATGATTACTTCGCGCTGTTTATCAGCATCGGCTTTAATTTTTTCAGCATCAGCACTACCTTCTGCACGTAATTGATTGGCCACGGCTTTACGCTCAGATTGCATCCGCTCATACACCGAGTTTAAAGTGCTTGGCTCAAAATCAACTTGCTTGATACGGACATCAATGACACGGATACCAATACGTTCGGCATCAATATTGGCCACTTTGCCAACATATTCCATCACCTTATCGCGTTTGCCCGAAATCACATCTTGTACGGTGTGCTTACCAAATTCATCACGCAGCATGTTGTTCACGGTATTGCGAAGTCGATCTACCGCTTTGCGCTCATCCATACCGACAGCTTTGTAGTATTTCTCTACATCGAAAATCTGGTATTTGATGTAGCTATTTACATTCACATTCATTTTTTCAATGGTTTGAATCCGTGCAGGCATATTCTCATCGATGGTTTGAATGCGCTTATCAAAATAACGAACATCTTGTACAAATGGTAATTTGAAATGAATACCAGGATCTTTAATGACCCGTTTAGCTTCAGAAAACTGGAAAATCACGGCATATTGACGTTGATCTACAGTAAACAAACACAATGAAGCTAAAAATAACACCAGCATTACCGCTGATAACACAGGAAGAATACGATTCATTTGCCTTCCTCCTTAACGACCGTCACGCTCACCGCGATTAACGCGATTCGCTGGGGTTTCAGAATTAACAGCTACAGGAGCCGAAGACGTTGCCGCTGGTTTGGCTGCGTCCGCATTAACCGATGCAGCTGCGCCATTCATTTGCATCAATTTATCCAAAGGTAGATACAACAAACTACCACCGGCCTTTTGATCAACCAAAACTTTGGTCGTGTTTTGATACATGCTTTGCATTGCATCTAAATACATACGATCACGGGTTACTTGTGGTGATTTCACATATTCAGCGGCGATTTGTTTAAAGCGTGAGGCATCACCCTCTGCTCGAGCAACAATTTGCTCACGATAGCCTTCTGCCTCTTCATTCAAACGCGCAGCCATACCGCTGGCTTTTGGAATCACGTCATTGGCGTAAGCAGTACCTTCGTTAATCAATCGCGATTTGTCTTGACGTGCTTTAACGGCATCGGCAAAAGCGGCTTGTACCTGCTCAGGTGGCTGTACATCCGAAATATTCACCCGTGCAATCGTCATCCCTGTGCCATATCGGTTCAGCAGCGACTGCATAATTTCTTTGGTATCTTCTGCAATCTTGCCACGACCTTCATTGAGCACGTAGTCCACTTTATTGCGGCCAACCACTTCACGAATGGCTGATTCGGCCGTTTGCTTTACAACATCACGACCGCCATCAATAAAACGATTGTCAAACAAGAAGTCTTTCGCTGAATTGAGGGTGTACTGAACTTCCAATTGAATCTGAATAATGTTCTGATCAGATGTCAGCATCAAAGAGGCTTCACTATTTGAACCCGCATCGCCACGCACGCCGACATCAAGACTGCGAATTTCGGTCATATTCACCAATTCGCGCGATTCAATCGGATACGGCAAATGCCAGTGCAAACCGGGGTGAACCACGGTTTCAACATACTTACCAAAGCGAGTTACCACTGCATCTTCACGCTCGTCGACCATGTAGGTACCCGATGCCAGCCACAAAGCCAACAAAGCACCCAAAACAACAAATACCCCAGTCGCACCAGAGCCAGATGATTGATTCACTGGCGCATTATTTTGAGGGATTTTATTACCGAGCAAAGCATTGATTTTATTGATGATATTACGAAAAATCTCATCCAAATTCGGTGGACCACCTTTTTTATTTCGGTCACCACCCCATTGCGGATCATTTTGACTCATTTATCTTCCTTAACGGTTTGATTCATCGCTTCAACCAGTGCTTCGCGCAAAAGATTTAATCCTTCGCCACGCAAGGCGCTTAATTTAACGCTGCGAATACTACCATATTCGTCACGTTCAACTTCGGCAGCCAAATCACGCTGATCAATCTTATTAAAGACCATCAACTGCGGTATATGTTCCGCACCAATTTCAGTTAATACTTTATTGACTTCACTAATTTGCAAATCACGCATTGAATGATTGATATCAACCACGTGCAATAACACATCCGCTTCAATCGTTTCTTCTAAAGTTGCACGAAATGCCGCTACCAAGGTGTGAGGCAAATCGCGAATAAAACCAACAGTATCGGAAATCACCACCGAATGATCAGCATCGATGTATAACTTGCGGCTGGTAGTATCTAGCGTCGCAAAAAGTTGATCTGCTGCGTAGAGCTTTGCTTTGGTTAATGCATTAAATAGCGTTGATTTTCCAGCATTGGTATAACCAACAATTGAAACGGTGAACTGCCCAGATCGATCTCGTCGCTTTCTTTGTGTCGCGCGCTGCTTTTGCACAATCAGCAACTGATCTTTCAAGCGCTTAACTCGAATCCCAATTAAGCGCCGGTCAGTTTCGAGCTGCGTTTCACCCGGCCCACGCAAACCCACCCCACCCTTTTGGCGTTCCAGATGAGTCCAGCCACGAATTAATCGCGTTTGAATGTGCGCCAGCTGGGCCAACTCAACTTGGAGCTTACCTTCAGAGGTTCGGGCACGCTGCGCAAAAATATCCAAAATCAAGGTGGTACGATCGAGCACTCGACACTTGACTTTACTTTCAAGATTTCGCTCTTGGCCTGGGGATAATTGATGATTAAAAATCACCAACCCTGCATCATGCGCTAAAACCGCCTCAGCAATTTCATCCGCTTTACCACTACCACAAAAATAAGCTGGGTCAGGCCGCTGACGCTTACCTTGAATAACCGCCAGTGGATGAACTCCAGCGGACTTCACTAACTCGATGAATTCTTCTTGACTGTCGGCAAAATCAGCTTCGCCAAAATCCAGACAAACCAAAATTGCTTCATCACCGCCCTGATGGCGTTCAAACATGCATACCTCTTCACTTCCAGAAAAACAAAACGCCGCGCAAGATAAAACCCCGAAAAGCGAAGCCTTCGGGGCTAACGAATGCTCGATCTAATTAGCTTTCTGCACTGGCTGCGGCAGGATTATCATGCGGTACATTCACCGCGCGAGAAGGAACAACCGTTGAAATAGCATGCTTATAAACCATCTGAGTCACCGTATTGCGAAGCAATACAACGTACTGATCAAATGATTCAATTTGCCCTTGCAATTTAATGCCATTGACCAAGTAGATTGAAACGGGCACGTGTTCTTTACGCAAGATATTTAAAAACGGATCTTGCAGCATTTGTCCCTTAGCACTCATTATTATTCTCCGACTTGTTATTAGTTTTCCGTCTGTACGGTTTCGCTTGGAACATCTTACACCGACAATACAATTATTGGCAGCTTAGTACTATAACGCAATTTTTAGCGCTTTTTTAGTGCATTTTTTGCACTTTGTGGACCACGACGTCCACGATTTGGCGCTTCTTTGCCTTCAAATGGATTATCAGTCTTTTTAAACTGCACCCGCAAAGGCGTACCTTGCAATTTAAAGGTTTTAATAAAGAAATGCTCTAAATAACGCCAATATGATGCATGAACTGCTTCCAAAGCGTTACCGTGAATAATCACAACCGGTGGATTACTACCACCTTGGTGAGCATAACGCATTTTTGGACGAATCTTACCGGCCAATGGCGGTTGTTGACGCTCCATTGCCAACTGCAATGCACGTGTTAGTTTTGGCGTAGGAATCTTAATCATCGCCGCATCATAGGCTTGATTAATTGAACCAAACAAATCACCAACACCACTACCTTGCAAAGCCGAAATATAGTGATACTTCGCAAAATCGAGGAAGGCGAGCTTGCGCGCCATATCGCGTTTAATAATTTCACGCTGCTCTAAATTGGCCGAGTCCCATTTATTAATGGCGACGACCAAAGCACGACCTGACTCTAAAACAAAGCCAGCAATCTTACCGTCTTGATCCGATACATCTTGCGTTGCATCCAAAACTAAAATCACCACATTGCAATCTTCAATCGCTTGCATGGTTTTAATGACCGAAAACTTTTCGATCATATCGGTCACCTTACCGCGGCGACGCACACCGGCAGTATCAATTACCGTATAGTTGGAGCCATTTCGTTCAAAATCAATAGC
Source organism: Deefgea piscis (assembly GCF_013284055.1). Classification (NCBI taxonomy): domain Bacteria; kingdom Pseudomonadati; phylum Pseudomonadota; class Betaproteobacteria; order Neisseriales; family Chitinibacteraceae; genus Deefgea; species Deefgea piscis. The sequence continues at coordinate 94,918 of NZ_CP054143.1, forward strand.
AACTGAATCACGAGTTGTACCTGGCGCATCAAAAGCAATTACGCGCTCTTCACCAAGAATGGCGTTCACCAAGGTTGACTTGCCCACGTTTGGACGACCCACGATGGCAAATTTAGGGTGTGTTTGTTCTTCTTCTGGCTCAGGATCTGGGAATCCTTCCAAGATTTCATTAATCAGGTGACGAACACCCTCGCCATGCGAGGCTGAAATCGCAACCGGGTCACCTAAACCGAACTCATGAAACTCGGCGGTCATCACCGCACTATTCATGCCTTCAATTTTATTGACCGCCACCCAAACAGGGCGATCACCTTGACGCAAACGATTGGCAATCATTTTGTCTTGTGGTGTTAAGCCATTACGACCGTCAACAATAAAAACAATGGCATCGGCTTCATCAATGGCTTGCAAAGTTTGCTTGGCCATTTCAAACATAATACCTTCATCAATAACCGGCTCAAATCCACCAGTATCGATCACCAAGTAAGGTTTCTCTCCAACTTTACCATGACCATAGTGACGATCACGCGTCAGGCCTGGCTGATCGGCCACCAAAGCATCACGGGTTTTGGTTAAACGATTAAATAGTGTTGATTTGCCCACATTGGGGCGCCCGACGAGGGCAATAGTTGGTTTCAATTCAATTCCTTATTCCATCCATATGACGGCGCAACTGCGCCGCCCTAATGTCGATGGGTATTACTGAGTGCTGAGCAGATAAATACTGCCTTTTCCGGTCTGAACAATCGCTTGCGAACTATCAGATTGCGGTGCTAAATAAATGCGGCCACCATCGGTAGGCAATTGCCCAACAAAGCGACCATCTTCTGGGTTTACAACATGGATATAACCATCTAAATCACCGACTAAGATATTGCCAGCCAAAATCGCTGGCGCAGAAATTAAACGGTTAGCTAATAAATCTTGGCGCCAAATACTGCGACCTGTTGTGCGTTCAAAGGCATTAATTTGCCCCTTGGCGTCGGTAACATACACGTTTTGACTATCAATCGCTAAGCCCGTCCAGCTGGAAATTTCCCGCGTCCATAGCAAATTGCCTTGCTTAGCGCCTAAACAAGCAACACGCCCTTGGAAAGCCACGGCACAAACCATATCGCCACGCACCACTGGCGGTGCAACAATATCAGTCACTCGCTCGAGCTCACTCGCGCCACGCGGCAAAGCAACTGGTGCTTCCCAGAGTACACGACCATCTGCGATCGAAATTGCGGTCAAACGTCCGGCAGCCTGCCCCACATACACCACGCCGTCAGCAACCACGGGCGGCGCATAATTACGTAACAATAAAGCCGGTTGTGGACGCTGATAAATCCATTTTAATTCGCCTTTATCCGCAGAAAAAGCACTCACTTTGCCATCGCCAGAGCGCACAATGACCAAGTCATCACTCACAACAGGGGCAGAAATCACCTCACTCGTGACTTTAGCCGACCAAATCGGTTGACCATTTAAATCATACGTCAACACATCGCCATTACTGCTACCAACCGCAATCACACCACCCGATATACCGACACCGCCAGCAACGGGTTGCGCAATTTTAATTTGCCAACGTTTTTTGCCATTCGCGCGCTCAAACAACGCCAATTCATTATCGCCACCGACAGCAGCAATCAATTCACCATTAAAAGCGGGCTGAAAACGATATTCTGTTTTCCCGCCGACAGCGGATTTCCAATCAATCTTGATATTTGCTGTTGTCGTAACAACAGGCAATTTGGCGGGTTCAGGCGCATTACTCGTAGTACTACAAGCACTAATGCTAAAGACGCTGAGTAGCAATAATGGACGAAGGCATTTCATGCTTACTTATCTCCCAATACATCCAATTTAATTTCTACTAATTTCAAATTCGGTGCGTCTTTTGGCAGCTTGGCAATGGCTTGGCGATACGCATCAGCGGCAGGGGCAATTTGACCTTGCATTTGGAAAATATCACCGCGTAGCTCAGCATAAAGCGGAGAAAAGCCCTCTTCTTCTGGCGTTTTCAATAGCGCCAAAGCTTCTGAATATTTTTTCTCTTCGGCCAAAATACTGGCCAATCGCAAGCGCGCTGTATCGCGCAATGCCGCTTCCTGACTATGATCAATCACCCAAGTTAATTCAGCGCGTGAAGCCGCTGCATCGCCTTTTAGATAATCCAATTTAGCGGCAATTAAAGCCGCGCGTGGCGCATACGGTGTTTTGCTGTAATCATTTTTCAATAACAAAACACCCGCTTTAAATTTGCCATCGTCAGTCAAATTGTTTTCAATTTGCGCATACACTTCAGCGGCCTTAGCAATTTGCTGCTTTTGCCATCCTTGCCAGCCTTTCCAAGCCGAAAACGAAATCAAAAATGCTGCAAGCCCTAGCGCCAACCATTTACCCCAGTTTTGCCACCAGTCTTTCATGGTGGCGATTTGTTCTTGTTCTTGTAAATCAAATGCGGCCATGGTTATCCCCTGAATAAATTAAATACTGCGAATCACTTGTGCCAACTGATCTTGCGGCACGATTTCTTGTTTGCCTTGCTGCTCGCCGATCAGTGTTTTTAAATTAACGGTCTGTGACGCCACTTCACCCTCACCAATCACCACGGCAAAACGTGCCCCTGATTGATCGGCTTTTTTAAATTGCGATTTAAAACTCCCACTGCCGCCATGATAAATGACATTCAAGCCTGCTGCGCGCAATTGACGCGCCACAGTAAATGCATTGCGAGCCGCGGCTTCGCCTTGGTGCACCACGTAAGCATCTGGCAATTGAGCAGGAATCGCAACTTCGTTGATTTCCAATAGCAACATTAAGCGCTCAATACCGATCGCAAAACCAACCGCTGGGCAAGGCTTACCGCCTAATTGCTCAACCAAACCATCATAACGACCACCGGCTGCCACAGTACTTTGCGCGCCCAATTGTGTGGTCGTCCATTCAAAAACAGTTCGATTGTAATAATCAAGGCCACGCACTAAGCGTGGATTTAGGGTATAGGCAATCCCTGCATCATCGAGCAACGCTTTGACCGTTTCAAAGTGTGTTTTAGATGCTTCACCCAAAAAGTCGATCAGTTGCGGCGCGTTTTCAGCCATTTCTTGCAAGTCTGGATTTTTGGTATCCAAAACACGCAATGGGTTGGTATAGAGCCGGCGCTTGCTATCTTCATCGAGGATATCGATATACCCTTCCAAATATTGAATCAACTTGGCGCGATGTGCTGCGCGCTCTTCAATATCGCCCAAAGAATTAAGCTCTAAACTCATTCCGCTCAAACCAAGGCGTGGCCATAAATCGGCCAGCATCACAATCACTTCGGCATCGACATCGGGCGTTGAAAAACCAAATGCCTCAATGCCCATTTGATGAAACTGACGATAGCGCCCCTTTTGCGGACGTTCATGGCGGAACATTGGGCCGGTGTACCACAGACGTTGGGTTTGATTGTAAAGTAAGCCATGCTCAATGCAGGCTCGCACACAACCCGCCGTCCCTTCTGGGCGCAGCGTCAGTTTTTCACCGTTAAGGCTGTCTTCAAAGGCGTACATTTCTTTTTCAACGATATCGGTATGTTCACCAACACCGCGAATAAACAAATGCGTTGATTCAACAATCGGCATCCGAATCTGGCTATAGCCATAGGCGGCTAGCCATTCACGTGTAACTTGTTCAAAAAACTGCCAGCGACTTGATTCTTGCGGCAGCACATCATTCATGCCGCGAATACCTTGGATGGTTTGAGCCATATTTTTATAAACTTTAAATTAAATCAAGAAAGGGTATTTGATTGCAGCTCAATATTTAAAAAGGCTACAGAGCAATACCCATTCAAATTGAAGTTAATGGAATAATTTTTGCTGCTTGTTCACGCCGTTTTGAACCACCCACAGCGTAATGCGTCATCACATAGCGCTCAACAATGGCCTGAAACTCCACAGCCACATGCTCACCCTTGAGCGTGACGTCTTTTTCGCCATCGATATACACCGGACACACTGGCACTTCACCGGTACCCGGCAAACTAATCCCAATATCAGCCAGCTTTGATTCACCCGGACCATTGACCACACAGCCCATGACCGCGACTTTCATTTCTTCTACACCCGGATAGTCTTTACGCCACACCGGCATTTTTTCACGCAAAAAGCTTTGAATGTCTTGTGCCAACTCTTGAAACACCGTCGACGTGGTACGACCACAACCAGGGCAAGCCGTAACCAATGGCGTAAAACTACGCAAACCCATGGTTTGCAATAACTCTTGTGCCACAATCACTTCTTTCGTGCGATCGCCATTGGGTTCTGGCGTCAACGAAATCCGAATCGTGTCACCAATGCCTTCTTGCATCAAAATCGCCAACGCAGCACTCGATGCCACAATCCCTTTGCTACCCATGCCCGCTTCAGTCAAACCCAAATGCAATGGGTAATCACAGCGCGCACCCAAATCGCGGTATACCGCGATCAAATCTTGCACATGGGACACTTTGCACGACAGTAAAATTTGATCGGGTGATAAGCCCCACTTCACTGCTTGCTCAGCGGATTCGAGCGCAGACACAATCAACGCTTCGCGCATCACTGCATCCGCACTGAGTGGTTTAGAGCGCTTGCTATTTTCGTCCATCATCCGCGCAGCAATGCTTTGATCAAGCGATCCCCAGTTCACGCCAATGCGCACCGCTTTTTTATACTCGATGGCTTTTTCAATCATCGACGCAAATTTTTCGTCGCGTTTACTGCCTTTACCGACATTACCCGGATTAATCCGGTACTTCGCCAAGGCCTGTGCGCAGTCTGGGTAATCACGCAATAAGCGATCGCCATTGTAATGAAAGTCGCCAACCAACGGAACTTTACAACCCCAGTTCTCTAACTTGGTTTTAATATTGGCAACTTGAGCTGCGGCTTCTGGGCTATTCACGGTGATACGTACCACCTCAGAACCGGCGCGCCACAATTCAAAAATCTGTCTTGCCGTGCCTTCAGCATCGGCCGTATCAGTATTGGTCATCGACTGCACGACGACAGGATGATCACTACCGACCCAAACATGGCCGACTTGAACTTGACGGGTTTTACGACGTGTAATCAGGCTCGACATACGATTATTTCAATTCCATATTAACCACATCAGAACCGGGCTTGAGATAAGCACTCAAATCCACATTTTGACCATTAAAATACAATTGGGTTTTTGGGGCGTTACCGACCTTCACGCGATAAGGCGGCACACCGGCCACCACGCGCTCGTAACCCGGACGAATAATCTCGGACAACACTTTATTGCCATTGGCATCCACAATTTGCACCCAGCTATCGGTCTGCGAGGTGATTTTAATTGAATGCGCTTCAGCCACTGCCGATGCTGCACTAGCGGGAACCGTAACGGTTTTTTGAACCTGTGGTGCACTAGCAACCGGCAAGGCGGCTTGTGGTGCGCTCGCTGGCGCAATTGCACTGGCGGCACTGGCGACAATAACTTCTTCTTGTACTGCAGATGCCGGATCCACATCAACAATCGGTTGGCTTTCCATCTCTGGCAAAGCCAGCTCAGGATGGGCCGGTTGCTGCAAATACCAAAATACGCCCCCTACCCCCAAAGCCAAGCCCAATACGCCCATCAATACAATTGCTGATGGTTGACGCCGACGCTTACTTTTAAATGGAATCGTGCCATTTGTTTCCAAAGGCGCATCAAGCAAGGTGGTCGACACTTGCTCTACAGGCAACACCTGCGCCAAATATTCCAGCAAAGGCTCAGGATCTAAATGCACCAGCCGCGCATAATTACGCACAAAACCTCGGATAAATAAATTGCTTGGCAATTCATCAAAGGCTTCTTGCTCAATCGCCAGCACTTGGCGTACCGCAAGTTTTAATTGATTAGCAACTTGCTCTGGACTTAATTCTAAAGCTTCTCGTGCATTGCGTAATTGTCGACCTGCAGGCAACAAGCTTGCGGTCGATGAAGATTCAAACTGATCAGTCATATTTTCCAATCTGTAACTTAGTGGCTTCTACTGAATCGGGGAAAGCGCTGAGTAACTCTTTGGCATAGCGTTGCTCGGCGGTTTTATTGCCAATGGCACGCTCGATTCTCACACCCAGCCATAACAATTCAACGGGGGTTGGCTTACTTGATCGATATAGATCAACAAACAAACGCTTTGCCTCAGGCAAGTCCCCCGACTTTAACATTAAATTACTCAGCTGAAATTTAGCTTGTAAATAATTTGGTCTTTGTATCAGAATTTTTTTATACCACTGCGCAGCCAAAGCATTGTCTTGATTGCTTAAAGCGCAATTGGCCGCGGCCATCATGGTATTTTCTGGCGTTGGATACAAAGGATCGCTGAGCGCGGTAGTAAAATGAGTTTCAGCTTGCTGAACCTGACCATTAGCGCAAAGAAAATTCGCGTAATTGTGATTCACATCTGAATTGTTCGGCTCGATCTTTAAAGCCTGCTTAAAAATATCAGCCGCAGTGGTTTTATCACCCAAAGCCCAATACGACAAAGCCATCACATTGTAAGCCAAGACATATTTGGCATCGGCGGCAATGGCTTTTTTGGCTTCATCCACGGCAATGGGGTACTGCCCCACTTTATAATATTCGGACGCGAGTCGCGTTCTAACGCTTGCGCGAGAATCTTCATTCGCCAGTGCAAAATGACTTAGGCCAAGACACAACGCCACTAGCAATAAAGTATTTTTCACGCATCGCCTCCTGATTTAAAAATAATTGGCCGAGTTTCGAGCATTTTTTCGGTGCGGCGGGTTTTATCCAAAACCTGCCCCGCCAATTGCCCGCAAGCGGCGTCAATATCATCGCCACGCGTTTTACGCACGGTAACAATGTAACCTGCTTGTAATAAAATATCACGGAAACGATGAATCGCTTCACGACTTGAACGCTGATAACCCGCATTTGGAAACGGATTAAACGGAATCAAATTAAACTTACACGAAGTCGATCGCGCCAATGCCGCCAATTGATGCGCATGCTCAGGCTTATCATTGATGCCATCAAGCATCACATATTCAAAAGTAATAAAATCACGCGGTGCTTTTTCTAAATAACGATTGCATGCATCCATCAATTCTTTGAGTGGATATTTTTTATTAATCGGCACAATTTGATCGCGAATGGTGTCGTTCGGCGCATGCAAACTCACTGCCAACGCAACCGGACAATCTTCGCGCAGCTTATCCATTTGCGGCACCATGCCTGAGGTCGATAAGGTCACGCGGCGGCGTGACAAGCCATACGCATTGTCATCCAACATCAAACGCATCGCAGCAACCACATTATCATAATTGGCCAGTGGTTCACCCATGCCCATCATGACCACATTCGATACAATCCGGGTATCGTCATTGGTCGCAGTACCAACACGCGCCGCATCAAAAGAGAGGCGACGATTGGCCCACCATAACTGCCCAATAATCTCAGCAGTCGATAAATTACGGTTAAATCCTTGCCGTGCCGTCGAGCAAAAAGTGCAATCGAGCGCACAGCCCACCTGACTAGAAACACATAAAGTACCGCGGTCATCTTCGGGAATAAACACCGCCTCAACCCCGTTACCCGTGCCAACATCCAACAACCATTTACGTGTGCCATCTTTGGCAATTTGTTCGGCCATCATCGCCGGTGGTGCAATACAGGCATCGACAGCTAATTTTTGCCGAAACGATTTGGCGATATCACTCATCGCATCGAAATCCGCTACGCCGCGCTGATGAATCCATTTCATCAGTTGTTTGGCACGAAACGGCTTTTCACCGAGTTGTACCATCAATTGGCCTAGACGCTCCGCATCGTAATCCAACAAATTTATTGCCATGTCTTTATCCACCAAGGCTTACGCCATTTATTTCATCAGTGACGCTCGCTTAGCGAGCCAAGCGAGCGTCTTTACCACCACTACTTACAAGCTAAAACTTAACGTGCGTACACTTCAGCTGCATCGAAAAAATAAGCGATTTCAATTGCGGCATTTTCCAAACTATCTGAGCCGTGTACTGCATTGGCATCAATACTATCGGCAAAGTCAGCACGAATCGTACCGGCAGCGGCATCTTTTGGATTGGTTGCGCCCATCAAATCGCGATTCAATTTCATCGCGTTTTCGCCTTCAAGCACTTGAATCATGACTGGACCTGAAATCATGAATTCAACCAAAGCGCCAAAGAAAGGACGCTCTTTATGTACTGCGTAAAAGCCTTCAGCTTCGGCACGTGTTAGGTGCTTTAGTTTCGCCGCAGCGATTTTTAAACCCGCAGTTTCAAAACGATCATAAATTTTACCAATGACATTTTTTGCAACAGCGTCAGGTTTAATAATCGATAGGGTACGTTCAACAGCCATTTTTATCTCCAGTGTGAGTCGTTATTTTCAATTTAACGAAAGAAACTTTGCAGCATAATGTAATTTAAGCTAGCCTCGTGCGAATTATATTTATTTCACGAAGACCGAATTCAAGCCCTATTTAAGCCCCCGTAATCAGCGGCAACACAAAAAATGGATCACATCGTATCCACCTCGCCGCAACACAGGGAGTTTGAGCAAGAGACTTGAAGCCTTAAATCTGAGGCAAATAGCCCAACAGTATAACACCATAGCGAGCACCTGACAGATGAGTGATGGACTTGACCCCATCTTGCAGCAGAAAGAACAGCAGCAATTAAAAACCCAACTCTTGTGGCGACTCGGCATCGCTGCCGCATTGATCGGCATTGTACTTGCTGCCATTGCATGGTTTGATCAAGAACGAAAAAATGCGGTACCTGAAGTTAAAATCGCCAGTGATGTGGAGACAGCAAAAATCCTCACGCCACTCGTTGCCGCCTCCGAGATCGAATCGGCAACGCCCAATCCGAACATCAGCAGTGAAGTGGCAAGCGCTCCTACCCTCAGTCCGAGTCCGAGTCCGAGTCCGAGTCCGAGCTCAAGTCTCAGTCACAATCAAACACCGATTCAAGCCATTAGCAATCCGGCCCCCAAGCCAAGCACAACGACACCGCGTGCCGTCGTGGCGGAGCAAACGCGCAGTGCGCCCAAACCAGACCCGTTACCCATACCATTAATGAATGCACCAACGCCAATGGCCGCTCGCCAACCCGTCAAACCAAGCAATAACTACCCAGCAGCAACCACTGGGCAGCAAGGCTATAGCGTTCAAGCCGGGGTCTTTTTGCACGCGAATAATGCCGAAAAACTACTCGTACAATTACAAACGGCTGGCATTCCGGCCTACCTAGAAACCCGAGTGCAAATTGGCCCGTTTAAGAGCAAATCACAAGCCGATATCGCCGTAAAAAAACTACGGCAACTCGGGATTGAGCCGGTATTAAGAACGCAATAGCGCATCAAAAAATCGGCCGCCGTGGATTTCTATTAGTCAAAGAAATTAGTCAAAGACTATGAATTAATCGGCGCATCCGGCAGACGATGAATCGGCTCTAAATCGGATTGCAACAAAGCTTGCCGCACCGCTTCAATCGCCGCCTGACGTGGGAAATTGCGTCGCCAAGCCAAGATAACGCGCCGTGAAGGCACTGGCCCCGTGAACGGACGTAAGGTTAACAAAGCCTCATCGGCCACACTCACCGACGTCGCAGGCAATACGGTCACACCAATACCACCGGCGACCATATGCCGAATCGTCGTTAATGACGAGCCTTGCAATGTCCGCTGCAAACTCCCCACCGACATACTTTCGCGATTTAAATCGGAGCAGGTTTGCAAAACTTGATCGCGAAAACAATTACCTGGCGACAACAACAATACATTTTCATCTGACAATTGCTCAGACGATACCGACTCGAGCAATTCCCACTCGTGCCCTTTAGGCGTTGCCACGATAAAATCTTCGTCATACAACGCTTGGGTAGAAATACCGCCTTCGTGAAACGGCTCAGCCAAAATCGCCAGATCAATCTCGCCTTGCTTGAGCATTTCGGCCAAACGCACGGTGTAATCTTCTTCGAGCAATAATTGCATTTGCGGCGCGATACGGCGCAATTGCGGAATCAAATGCGGCAATAAATACGGCCCAATGGTGTAAATCACCCCCAAGCGCAAGGCTCCAGCCAACGGATCTTTCCCTTGTTCGGCCAACTGCTTCACCATCGACACTTCTTCAAGCACGCGCTGCGCCTGCTCAACAATACGCTCACCGCTCGGCGTTACCGTCACTTCACCAGCGGCGCGCTCAAACAGCACCACACCCAACTCTTCTTCTAGTTTTTTTACCGCCACCGACAACGTGGGCTGCGATACAAAACAGCTATTGGCTGCGCGCCCAAAGTGACGTTCACGCGCCACAGCAACGATGTAACGTAATTCAGTCAATGTCATATCACAGACCTCGGCGACGAATTTCAAGCAAACGGATTTTAGCCAAATACGACAAAGGCACTAAAAAGCCGACAAAGGCCACCAGCAGCCAAAATGGCATCGACATGCCAAACAAAGAAAAATCCACGACCGAGCAATCACCAACCGGACGAATCACCGCAGAAATCCAAGCAGGTAAGGCATTTAAATCAATAGGAAACGGTAAACTAGACGCGCAATTCACCCCCGTTTCTGCCGGCGCATATTGCAGCATTAAATGCCAAACAGTGATTCCTGCGCCCCACAATGCCACTGCGGCATACACGCCAGAAAACCACATCACCCCGCGCCTGGTAGTTGGCTGCCAGATTGCCGAAAGCAAACTCAGTAAACCCAGCGTAATAACTAGCATGCGTTCGTAAACACAAAGTAAACACGGCATAAGCCACTGATAAAACTGGTGATAAAGTGCAAACCCCATCATGCCGACACAGAGCAAAAACAGAGCAAAAAACCCCACACGCCAACGCAACCAAGCCATGCCCAAACTCCGACAAGATAGAAAATAACTATTCTACGCTGCTTGCCTTAGAATTTGCAGTCAAAAAAACACTCAGCTCAGCTTCTTTATCCATCGCATCTCGATAGCCCAATCGAATCAACTGCCGCAAATACGCCTGACTAAATAATAAATAACTCGCCACCACCGAGCCCTGCCGTCGAAACGCCCCCAAGCCGCCCAATAAAAACCGCATTCCCAATGGAAAATCCCGACTAAAGCTTAAAGTTAATTTTTCTAGCGGTTTGGATGGCGAAATCGTCAGCACCTCAATCGGATGCAATTCAAGCTGACCGTTAAGCCGCGCGGCCAGCGGCACATACGACAAGGTTCGATTAATCCGCGTCATTCGTTCTAAATCGGTATCCAAACTATCTAAAAACACACTATTAAAAAGTTGCCCCGTCACCTGCGCCAAAGTGGGATAAGACGGACTATGCAGCCGCGTCGGTCCATGATCAGAACGCGGCGCAACCCCAATCACCAACACGCGTCGAGCGCCCAAATGAATCGCCGGGCTCAGCGGGGCGATTTGCCGCACTGAGCCATCACCAAAATATTCACGATGGATATGTTCCGCAGGAAAAATCAGCGGTATAGCGCTAGACGCCATTAAATGCGAGACATTGAGCTCAGTACGTACCCCTACTCGCTTCGCTCTTGACCAAACAGACAGATCCGCCGCACCTTGAAAAAAAGACACTGACTGCCCACTGCTATAACCGAGCGCCGAAATCGCCACCGCACGTAAAGCACCACTTTGGATATGTCGTTCAATTTGGCCAAAATCCACTTCGCGGCTCAATAAAGCACGCAAAGGCGCATTATCTAAAAAGGCGCGTGGATTACGCTCGCCCAAACCACCACACAATAAAGCCAACAACCAATGCGCTGCCGTTTTGCTTAAATATGGCAAATCGGCCAGATAAATCGATTCACCCCGCAAACCTTGCCACATCCGCGCCAATTGCAGCACTGCACGATGAAAATCCCCTGCCCCCACCGCCATCGCCGCGGCATTAATCGCCCCCGCCGAAGTACCGCAGATGATCGGAAATGGATTTTGACTACCACGTGGTAATATTTTGGCAATCGCCAACAACACCCCCACCTGATAAGCCGCCCGCGCACCACCGCCAGACAAAATCAGCGCCGTTTTTGGCGCAATTGAGCCAACTGGTTTCATGATTGAATTCTCCAGTCACGACAATGGAACAACGAATAAACCCTAAGCCAGTAAAGGGCGCATGGCGCGCTGAATTTAACGCATCAATACCAACCCAGTGGCTGGTTTGCCGATATAAATATGACACACACAACAAGCAAATAAACGGCAATTACCCTGCATTTTTGGATTGGCAATCTAAAAATGCAGCTAAACTCAAGCTAATTTCACGCCGCAACCCCCTATTTCACGATTAATGCAATAGGCGTGTCATCATGGTTTCGGTATAATGCTTTTTTGGCGAAAAGGATTCTACTCATGCGCATCGTGCAAAAAGCCCTTACGTTCGACGACGTTTTGCTTGTACCCGCTCATTCCAATGTTATGCCGCGCGATGTTTCGCTGGCGACGCAATTCACGCGCAATATCCGCCTGAATTTGCCGCTGGTTTCCGCTGCGATGGATACCGTTACCGAAGCCCCATTAGCCATTGCGATGGCACAAGAAGGCGGCATCGGTATCTTGCATAAAAACATGACCCCAGCCCGTCAGGCACAAGAAGTCGCCAAGGTAAAACGCTATGAATCAGGGATTGTAAAAGACCCGATCACCGTTGCCCCCGACATGTTGGTTCGTGATGTATTGCAACTAACTCAACAACACAAAATCTCTGGCTTGCCGGTCATTGACCAAGGCTTGCTCGTTGGTATCGTTACCAACCGTGACATTCGTTTTGAAACGCGTCTTGATGTGCCTGTTTCATCGATCATGACACCCAAAGCACGCTTGATTACTGTTCGCGAAGGCACCAGCATCGACGACGCTCGCGCCCTAATGCACGAACACCGTCTGGAACGCGTTCTGGTGATCGACGATGCATTCCGCCTTAAAGGCCTCATCACCGTAAAAGACATCATCAAAACCAGCGAGCATCCGCTAGCGGCTAAAGATGAACAAGGTCGTTTACGCGTTGGTGCCGCTGTTGGCGTTGGCGCTGGTACTGACGAGCGCGTTAAATTATTGGTTGAAGCAGGTGTTGACGTGATCGTAGTCGATACCGCACACGGCCATAGTCAAGGCGTTCTTGATCGCGTGCGTTGGGTTAAAACCAACTTCCCACACGTTCAAGTCATCGGTGGCAACATTGCCACTGCCGCAGCCGCTTTAGCCTTGGTTGAAGCTGGCGCAGACGCCGTTAAAGTCGGCATCGGCCCAGGCTCAATCTGCACCACCCGTATCGTAGCTGGTGTTGGCGTACCGCAAATTTCAGCAGTGGCCAATGTCGCTGAAGCCCTCGCTGGCACTGGCGTACCATTGATCGCCGACGGCGGGATTCGCTTCTCGGGCGACATCGCTAAAGCCATCGCCGCGGGTGCGCATATGGTGATGTTGGGTGGCTTGTTCGGTGGTACTGAAGAAGCGCCGGGCGAAGTTGAACTCTACCAAGGCCGCTCATACAAGAGCTACCGTGGTATGGGCTCACTCGGCGCAATGAGCGGCGCGAACGGCTCGTCTGATCGTTACTTCCAAGACAAAACTGCCGATGCCGACAAATTGGTACCCGAAGGCATCGAAGGCCGCGTACCGTACAAAGGCCCATTGTCTGCCGTGATCCACCAATTGGTTGGCGGCCTACGCTCATCAATGGGTTATCTCGGTTGCGCAACGATTGACGACGTTCACGCCAAAGCTGAATTCGTACAAATCACTTCAGCCGGTATCCGTGAATCACACGTTCATGACGTGCAAATCACCAAAGAAGCACCAAACTACCACCAAGACTAAATTGCTTGAGTTTGGATAAAAAAACCGCTGACACGTCAGCGGTTTTTTTGCGCTTAACTATTTAGCGCCATCAGTATATAGATACAGCCATTATGCAATAACGATTACAAAGTAATACCCAACATAGATACGCTAAACAAAACACACCCCTACTACATCACCAGCAATAAAATACAACATACCCATACCAATCTAATTCCTCAATCGCCTTCAATCGAAACCAATAAAAAAGCGCCAGTCATTTGCTGGCGCTATTTTCATCGAGTGGCTTAAGCCGGCATCAACATGCCGCGCAACATAAAGAACAACATCGCCGACAGCAAGGCCGAAATGGGTAGCGTTACAATCCATGCGGCCGCAATCTTCATAATTTGCGAGCGTTTCACGAGTTCTTGGCGATAGACTTTTTTCAAGCCTTTGCGCTCCATTTTAGAAAAATGCGCCGGATCAAGTTGCGATTTGGCTTGCTGCTTCAGCTCTTGCAACATCAAGGCTTTTTCTTTTAAGCCGGCTTTATTAAAGCGCAGCAAGAACGTATCTACCGCAGTCTCATCGCCTTCTGGATGATGCGCCTTAATTTCATCCAGCGTACGCGCATGGTTGGCTTTAAGGTATTCACGCAAGAAACCAACGCCAAACACGCCACCGACCGCAATATGTGTCGAACTCACCGGCAAACCCAATTGACTGGCAAAAATCACCGTAATCGTTGCCGCCATCGCAATACAGAAAGCCCGCATTTGATCGAGTTCAGTAATTTCCGAACCGACAGTACGAATCACCTTAGGCCCATACAGCGCCAAACCGAGTGCAATACCCATCGCGCCAATCACCATAATCCACAGTGGAATGCTGGCACTGTCTTGCAAGCTAGTCCCACTACTGATTAGCGCATCATTAATTGCGGCTAAAGGACCAATTGCATTGGCCACATCATTGGCGCCATGGGCAAAACTTAACAAGGCGGCAGCAAAAATCAAAGGAATGGTAAAGAAACGATTCACGCTTTGCTTATTATTGGCCACATCGTTAATTCGCGACCGAATCACCGGCGCCAAAATGGCACAAACAACCGCACCGATTGCGAAGCCAATCCCAACAGCAAACCAAAAATCAACTTTCCAAATTTTATTCAAACCTTTGAGCATTAAATAAGTGCTAAAAGTCCACGCCATCAACCCCACCAACACTGGAATCATTTTCGCCGCCGCGGCGAGCATATTGGTTTGGTAAGTAATCGTTCGTTTAATCAGATATAAAAATATCGCCGCAAAAATACCACCGAGCAAAGGCGAAATCACCCAACTGATGGCAATCATCCCCACTTGCCCCCAATCGGCGATCCCCATGCCACCAGCCGCGACACCCGCCCCCAAAACCGCCCCAACAATGGAATGCGTGGTCGAAACTGGCGCCCCTACCACCGTGGCAATATTGAGCCACAATGCACCCGCCAACAAAGCCGCCAACATAATCCAGATAAAGGTTTGTTTATCCGGAATCAAACTCGGGTCAATAATGCCGCTACGGATGGTCGACACCACATCGCCGCCCGCCACAATCGCCCCTGTCGCCTCAAAAATCCCAGCAATAATTAAAGCCCCACCCATCGTCAGCGCTTTAGAGCCGACCGCAGGACCCACATTATTCGCCACGTCATTCGCCCCAATATTGATGGCCATATATGCACCAACAACCGAAGCCACAATCAGCATGATGCTCGGCGTGGTGCCACGTGAAGCGGTATACAGCACAATGCCGACAATAAAGATTAAGGCAATGCCCAGTCGAATGAGCTCGACATGCCCAGATTTGGCGGCATTGTGAATGGTATCAATTTGTTGGTGGTTCATAGCTTCACTGTGATTGCTAGGTTGGTCGAAATAGCGGTTGCAACCCGCCTTCATAAACGCGCTATTGTGCGCCTTGCCATAACGAAGGGCGACGCAAAAACTCACACAATACAAAATCAATAGCGCAAAAATTTAAAACCCGCCACGCTCAACCCGAAACACGGTGAAAAATCAGCCTACCCCTTGATTCACACTTTAAAAACCATCAACACTCGCACAGCAGAAAACCATCGCAATACCATAGGTATCTAGCTAAAAGCCTTATAAATAAAGACCTAAAGTACAATACCCAACTATATTTGGTGTTTTTTAACCATATAAGCACCACACAATCTGACCCACCTTCGAGATAGCCAATTACAAATGCGCCCAATTTACAGCCGCTACACAGTCAACATCCCACACCTAAATTGAGTATGCTCCCCCACGGTTAACGCTGATTTTTAACCTTGACATCACAGCCAACACCCCAGCCAAGACTCAGCCACGCCAAAAGCTTATTTGAGCATGACCCAAGACAATAACTTAGCGTCAGATATAAACAGAAAGTATACGTAGGGTGGAATAAACGAAGTGCATTCCACCTTGATGCAGCGGGACGCGGCGTGCTGCGGTGGGATGCATTGGGATGTGCGGGGTTTATATCACCCCACTTGCTTGTTGAATGTTTTGATAAAAAAACCGCTGCGAGTCAGCGTTTTTTTGGGCTTGGATTTGTATCAATTCAGTGGGTATATGACTCTAACCATTATTTATAAATGCTTACGTTGAAATACATACACCAGCATTATAGATGTGTGAAAATCCTGCAAAGATTTGCGCACCAAAATCAGCAATTAGCCTGCTGCGCAGGCGGTGAACCGGCGGTTTCGCCCGCCAAACGAGCAAGGGGTGGGTCTTGCCCCGCCCCTTGCAACCCCCGCGCGCCCGATCACCACGAAACCCCGTCCGTCCGGCAATTGGCAAGGCGACGCGAAAACTCGCTGCGCGCTAACGTCGCGCAGCTCAAACAGTCGCGTCTTAAAACCTTGCCAATCCCCTCCCGAACGGCGCGGCTCCACGGGCAATCCGCACTAATTAACTGTGCTGACAACCCTGCATATGATCCACGGAAATCGGAACACTCAATAATCATCAGCAGACTAAATCATGATGCAGGATTAATTACATGCTCCCAGCTTACTTTGCCAGTTGATAATATGACTCCTCGCTCTCCAAAATAAAATTTAATCGATTTTTTCTTATCATCGAGGCTATTATCATGCGCCCAGCCAGAATCAAGATTCAATGTAACTCTTCTTAAGGATTCAATTTTCAAATTTTCTTTTGCAAATTCTGAATCCCAAGCGATATTAATTACACCATTTCCGCATAATTGCAGTGCTCGATTCATAGCACATGATGGATAAATAAAAACTGGCGTTTTACATCTATGTCCTCTTAGGTCCATTAGTAATTCGACAATTGCAGCCGTTGATTTGTAACGATCTCTTAATCCAATCTCAGGATTTATCTTAAATTCTGAGATTAAAAATTTCGACACTTTACTATTAACAGGAATAGAACCGAATAACTCAGGATTTAAATCATGGCATACAGGTACATTAAGTGAATCTCTATTCTTGAGCTTATAAACTATTACGACAAACCGATTACCTGGTTTTATATTAAGCTCCTCAATAATCGATAATAGATCGCGCTCAATATTTACACCCCAAACTGTATATAACTTTGAACTCCCCGCTTTATTACAACGACCAAGTTTTGCAACCGAAACTGGCGGAGCCCAAAAGTCATCGCAATGATTATATGGAACTCCGTCTTCTTCCAGTCTTGCGCGAACAAAATAAACATCTTGTGTTAACTGCACTTCACCGAATCTTAATTCACTCCGTTCATTTTTGATCAAAGAGAGTAGTTGAATATCAATTTCGCGCTGAGAGAGCTGCCTAAAGTCCTGTCTTGAATATTCTATTCGTCGCTGATAAAAACTTTTCTTC
The DNA here is from genome assembly GCF_013284055.1 of Deefgea piscis. Lineage (NCBI taxonomy): Bacteria > Pseudomonadati > Pseudomonadota > Betaproteobacteria > Neisseriales > Chitinibacteraceae > Deefgea > Deefgea piscis. Next base: position 112,621 of record NZ_CP054143.1, read on the forward strand.
AAATGCGCCCCCTTCTTTTCATTCAAATACCTGTATCTCATATACTTGGCTACGTTCAACAGCCAACCATCATTCCATTTTTTCTAAGATTGTACCGCGGCATACCACACAACTCCCCATCATCATGCGGCATATTGCCGCCATACGTCGAATTCGTTCTACAACTATGTAGCCTTGTAGGGCGGGTTAGTTTTATCAACCCACCCTGAGCAAAGTTGTGATGTCAGAATCATACTGGCGGGTTACGCCTAAAGGCTAACCCGCCCTACGCACCTGCACCGATGTATTTGCTTGCAAAGCTTTATCTACAAGGCGTAGAGATCAATACATCGATTTAAAAACAAGCCTCGTTGAGCTGCGCGAGATCCCGTGTAGCAAGCTGAGCGAGGAACAAGCGGGGCGGGGTTTTTGCGATCATTGTTTGAGGCCGCAGGCCGAGTTTTGATCGCAACCGCCTCGATTGTCCGCAGCGAAGGTACGGGCGTAGCCCGCGCAGATACTCGGGTCGCCTTTAGCTTCGCAGAAACTGCGCCTTCGGCTTGTTTTCTTTGGCCCACACTTTCTTTGGCGAAGCAAAGAAAGGTGGGTGCCGCGCGGCATTAGCGCGACTTTGATTGAAAGAGCGCGAATTCAAGCCAACATCACCCCATCGGCGTATTGCCGCTGCGCGTCGAATACGCCCTACAAAAGTTACACTGTCAATTGAACTAGAAAGCCCAACGTTGACCGCGCGATTGTTGGGCTGCGCAGGCTTAGCCCAACTTACTCAATCTAAGCATCGCTGATCGCAATTGCGCTGCCGGAACTGGATCGGCGGGTTACGCCTAAAGGCTAACCCGCCCTACCTATACTAACCCGCCCTACGCACCAATCCGACCGACCAAAATAATGGGTATATCAATACAGCCAATATCCATCAAAGCCTACCAACCAATACCCAACAAAAAAGGCGACCGAAGTCGCCTTTTTTTAATCCAAGCTAATCAGCGATTACGCTAAATTGGCTTGCTGAGTGTTACGCAAACGAATGTGCAATTCGCGGAGTTGTTTCTCGTCCACTTCGTTCGGTGCATTGGTTAACAAGCACTGCGCACGTTGCGTTTTCGGGAAGGCAATCACGTCACGGATGGATTCGGCGCCGGTCATCAATGTTACCAAACGATCCAAACCAAAGGCTAAGCCGCCGTGCGGAGGGGCACCGAATTGTAGATTGTCGAGCAAGAAGCCGAATTTGTTTTGCGCTTCTTCTTCGCCAATACCGAGTGCTTCAAATACAGTTGATTGCATATCAGCGCGGTGGATACGCACTGAACCGCCGCCCATTTCCCAACCGTTGAGGACCATATCGTAAGCGCGGGCTTTGCATTTGCCCGGATCAGATTTAAGGAACTCGATGTGCTCAACTTTCGGGCTAGTGAACGGATGGTGGCAAGCATTCCAGCGGCCTGCGTCGTCGTCACGTTCGAACATTGGGAAGTCAACCACCCACAATGGTTTCCAGCCGCGAGTGAAGTAACCCGCTGCTTCGCCTTTTTCGTGGCCGACTTTCAAGCGCAATGCGCCGATGGCTTCGTTCACTACTTTTTCTTTGTCTGCGCCAAAGAAAATCAAATCGCCGGTGGTTGCACCAGTGCGGGTGATGATTTCTTGCAAGCAAGCTTCGCTCAAGTTTTTAACGATTGGCGATTGCAAGCCAGAGCCTTCGCCGTTGCTCAGATTGGTAACGTCGTTGACTTTGATGTATGCCAAGCCTTTCGCACCGTAGATCGCTACAAACTTGGTGTAATCGTCGATTTCTTTACGGCTGATGCTCGCGCCACCTGGAATCCGCAAGCCGACTACGCGGCCGTTTTCCATGTCAGCAGCGCCACGGAAGACTTTGAATTCTTCGGTTTTCATCAAGTCAGTCAGTTCAGTGAACTGCAACGACACGCGCAAATCAGGCTTGTCTGAGCCGTACAAACGCATTGCGTCGTCATACGCCATACGTGGGAAGTCGCCCAATTCAACGCCGATGGCTTCTTTAAATACGTGTTTGGCCATTGATTCGGTGATGTCCATGATTTCGTCTTCGTTCAAGAACGAAGTTTCGATATCAATCTGGGTGAATTCAGGCTGACGATCAGCGCGCAAATCTTCATCGCGGAAGCATTTAACGATTTGGTAGTAGCGATCGAAACCGGCCACCATCAACAATTGTTTGAACAATTGTGGCGATTGCGGCAAGGCAAAGAATTGACCATCGTGCACGCGGCTTGGTACCAAGTAATCGCGCGCGCCTTCTGGGGTTGAGCGTGTCAACATCGGCGTTTCGATATCGATAAAGCCCAAACCATCAAGGTAGTTACGGATTAACATCGCTACGCGGTAACGCAAACGCATGTTTTTTTGCATTACTGGGCGACGCAAATCGATCACGCGGTTGGTTAAACGCACGTTTTCAGAGAGATTTTCATCGTCGATCTGGAACGGTGGCGTTGCCGCTTGATTAAGAACGGTAATGCTTTTGGCCAAAATTTCGATTTGGCCGGTGATCATTTTAGCGTTGGTCGTGCCTTCAGGACGCGCCCGCACTTCACCGGTGATTTCCAATACGTATTCATTGCGTGTTGCATCGGCAATCGCAAAAGCTTCTGGGATATCTGGATCAAATACCACTTGCACCAAACCTTCACGGTCGCGCAAATCGATAAAAATCACACCACCATGGTCACGACGACGATGGGCCCAGCCCTTAATCGTGACAGTTTGGCCCAGATAACGACCATCAATCAAACCGCAATAATCGGTACGCATCAAAGAACTTCCTCAAAATAAATAACACAAACAATCAATAAAACGGACAAGCCCGCTTGTGGCACAGCCACATTATTTTTAATTAGCCTTTTACCGCAACGGCGGGCTCACTCGATAAAGCCTGCGCCTGCGGATAAATCAAGGGCTTAGCACTGGGCATCACTACGCCCAGCGAAATCACGTATTTCAATGCCTCATCCACACTCATATCCAGCTCTTTAACGTCATCGGCTTTAGCCATAAACAAAAAGCCCGATGTCGGATTTGGCGTGGTGGGCACAAACACCGAAATCAATTCGCCACCGAGTTTGTCGCTAATTTCGCCACTGGGAATACCGGTCACAAAACCGACTGACCAAGTCCCTTGATGGGGAAACTGCACCAACACGGCTTTGCGAAACGCATTGCCTGAATCAGAAAATAAGGTATCTGAAACTTGCTTCACGCTCATATAAATCGAGCGAACAATGGGAATGCGCTTCAAAATCGATTCGCCGACTTCCAACAAACGACGGCCCAAAATATTGGCAGCAAAAATCCCAGTTAACAACAGCACCAGCACCGTTAAAATCACTCCAAAGCCAGGAATGTTTTCTTCCCCTCTTAAGTGGGGAAATAACTGCGCCATCGCTTGCAAAATCCAATAATCAGGACGAACTTGATTTGGTACAAATGCCCCTAGCTGATCCATGGTGCTAATCAATAGATTGAGCACCCACAATGTGATCACTAAAGGAATCCAAATCAATAAACCAGTAAAAAAGTAGCGCTTAAATAATGAGGTCACAATTTTACTCAAGTAAAAATCGATTAAGAGCTCGAACCGGTTGTGCCAGAACCACCTTTAAAATCAGTTTGATACCAGCCAGACCCTTTGAGTTGAAAACCCGCCGCAGTCACGCACCGAGTGTATTTTTCGGCTTGGCAAGCTGGGCATTGCGTTAATGCATCAGCGGACATTTTTTGTAAGTGCTCGTCTTGATGACCACACTCAGTACAGCGATAAGCATAAATAGGCATAAAATATTCATACGCGACCAACCAGAAGGCGCTGATTATACCTTGTTCGCACGCCAAGGTCGAAACCACAACTCATTCAAAGCAAATCAACGCCGCTTTACACTGCAGCAATCTCGCACTGCTGGGCTTTTTTTGCTTTAGGTTCACCGAATTTGCCGCTCATCAACGCTCAAGTCGTGCCTCTTAATGACTGATGCGTGATTACTTACAAACATTTCATATTACCGTCACACTCAATCCCTATGATGTAGTCCCTTCGTTGCCTGGGATTATTTGCTATGTCATTTCGCCCTCTTTGCTTGCTACTTTGCTGTTTGGCGCTCCCCGCGCACGCCGATATCACCGTCGGCTTACTGACCTCGCGCAATGACGAGCAAACACTAGAAGATTGGCAACCGATTCTGAATGATCTGGCCGCCGTAGTCGGTCAACCGGTAAAAGCTTGGGTGGGCAATGATAGAGCGGTGTTATTGAATAAAATTAAAAACAATGAAATCCAAGTGGCCCGCGTTGATAACAAATTGGCGCTCGATGCGGTAGAAAATGCCAAGGCCGAAGTTTTTGCATCCTTAGTGCAAAGTGGCAATCAGGCAACGTATCGCAGCGTGATGTTAGTTCGCGCCAACAGCCCGATCAAAAATGCCGAGCAATTACTCCAACATCCTCAGCAACTGAACTACGCCTCAGGCATCCATGGCAGCACCGCTGAATATTACATTCCGCACTACCATTTGTTTTTACAAAAAAACATCATCCCAGAAAATTATTTCAAACACATTGTGTATGGCAATGCCGAACAATCCTTTATTGCGCTGGCAACCCAGCAAGTCGATGTCGCCGTCAGTAATTCATTTGACTTAGAGCAGCTCAAAGAAAAATACCCGCGTGATCACGCCAAAATGCGCCTGATTTGGCAGTCGCCAGAATTTGCCTTTGACCCCTTAATTCAACGACAAGATCTACCTGCCCCGCTCAAAAACAAAATCAAACAGTTTTTTACTCAGTACGGCAAAACGGGTAACAACACCGCGCAAGCCAAACAGCGCTTATATTATGCCGACCAATTGGCGGGGTTTATACCCGCGGACAATCGCAGCTTACGCCAAGTCACTGATTTACAGCTGTTTCATGATTTATTCAAACTCACCTTAAATAAAAAACTCGCTCATACCGAAAAAACGCAGCAGGAAGAAAACTATTACAAACGCTACCGCCAACTGACTCAATTACTCGGTGGTGCCAAATAACTCAGCGCTGGGGTATATGCCGCTTACTTTTATTAAATTTAAGTTTCAGCAATATACCCAGACTGATAATTGCGGCTAATCGCGTAATTAAATCCCTAAGCCATGCTTGATGCGCCTATGATGAATCTAACCTCGTGCGCGATGCACCGTGCAGGTTGCCATTTATCATTACTACTTAATCATCAAATCGGAGCAACATCATGGCCAAGGGTCAAGCACGCAGCAATAAAGAAACTAAAAAACCGAAAAAAGAAAAATCAGCAACAGTGCCGGTAGCGGGCTTTATGCCTGCAGCAAAATCCAGCGATAAAAAATAATAAGCCCCTTATGGCTTAACGATCGGCTTGAAACTAAGCCGTTCATTTTTTCTACCCGCCCCTACGCGATCCTAGGCCATGCAATACGCCATATTGATCCGCCACTTCTTTTTCTGCCTCTGCCGCCAACTTGTTCACACTGGTAACACTTTGCGAGTGTTTCATCCGCGCCGAATCGGCCATGGCAGACCAGCCACCCCGCAAAAACCTGCTTAAAAAAAAGTCAGCACTTATTTATCCAAACAAATCATTAAGATAAGCCGTTTATCCACAGCTTATGCACGCAAAAACTCACGCCACTTGAGCATAAAGCCATGAAATGGCCTATTTTTTCACATAGGCTTAGCCACTTTACAAGAGACACTTAATTTCAATGACTTAAGTGACTTACCCACAGCTGTAGCTGAATTTTATCCACGACTTCTGGGGATAAAATTCAAATTGATGGTGCATCACCAAATAGCCAGCACCAGCGCCAAGCAACTGTAATAATTACATCGCGCTTTTACGGCGAATGATTTGACCCAATAGGGGAAGCAAAGCATGATGCGCGCACCGTATAAAGGCGGCGCGTTGGCGCTTAATTGGTGGGCATAAGGCCCTGATTAAATCTGCATCACGCACCCAGCCGATAATCGGTTCACGATTTACTATGATTGGAATTTCACCATGAATTTAGAAAAAGTCATCTTTGGCTTCTTTATCTTACTGGCGTTTACGCTCAATTTTGGTTTTGTCATCGGCCAAATTGACATCGCCCACCAGCACGATGTGAATGAGCTGTTTGCGGCCATCATCGTGAATTTAATCGCCACGGTAATTAAATTTGGCGATCGAACTCAAGTCGGTGCGCTGCATTTAGCGACCAGCTTGGTGGCAGATTTACAGTTAATTGCCGCTAGTTTCGTCTGGTGGAAAGCGCTGTATATTACCCAAGTCGGAATGACGCCAGCGATTACCACCACCATTGTGTCGCTCTCTGCCGGCGCTTTGGCGGCCAACTTGGTCTCGGTCATTTTATTAATTGGCGAAACCTTGCAACATCGCCGTTAAGCCTGTTATGCCAAATATTTTCTTTTTAATGCTGCGGCGTTTACGCACGCCGATTATCACGCTGATTTTGATCTACGCCATTTCGGTATTTGGTCTGGTATTGATTCCCGGTGTCGATAATGCCGGCCAGCCGTATCGGATGGATTTTTTCCACGCGATTTACTTTATCAGCTACACCGCCACCACCATTGGTTTTGGTGAGATTCCCTATGCCTTTACCAGCGCGCAAAGGATGTGGGTTTTAGTGTGTATTTATCTGGCGGTCATTGGCTGGACTTACGCCTTAAGCTCGATTTTCGCCTTATCTCGCGATCAAGCGCTGGCTAAAGCGCTGCAATACACCCGCTTTAGCAGCAAAGTAAAGCGGATGAATGAACCGTTTTATCTCATTTGTGGCTACGGGCAAACCGGGCGCATCCTTTGCGAAGTGCTCGACACACAAGACATTCGCTTTGTGGTTATTGATCAACGTGAAGAACGAATTAATGAAGTGGCCTTGGCTGACTACCATTTTGACGCCCCATTTCACGCCGGCGACGCCGCCAACCCTGAATTACTCAAAGTCGCCGGCTTATCGCACCCGCGCTGCATTGGGGTGCTGGGCATTACTGGCAATGAAAACACCAATCTATCGATTGCCATCACCGCCTATGTGTTACGGCCTAAGTTGCTATCGATTTGCCGCAGCAAAAACCAAGAAATTAGCGACAATATGGCGTCATTTGGCACCAATAAAGTCATTAATATGTTTGAAGCGGTGGGCCAGCAGTTTCAACTGGCGATGCATGCCCCGGCCGTTTCGCATTTACGTAAGATTTTATCGGATTTTCCTGGCAACCCTTTCCCGCCGAGCATTAAACCGCCCAAGGGGCATTGGGTGATTGTCGGTTATGGGCGCTTTGGGCGCTCAATCCACAAAGCCTTATCGCAAGAAGGCATTAGCGTTCATATTATCGACCCCGATCCACAGCCCGAGCTTGATCCGCAGATTTACCACAAAGCTTTAGGGGTTGACGCCGCCTCACTCAAAACAGCGGGCATTGAGCACGCTGTGGGCTTATTTGTCTGCCACGATGACGACGCCAATAATCTCTCGTCGCTGGCCACCGCACGAGCGATTAACCCAGCACTATTTATTGTTGCGCGGCAAAATTTAGCTACCAATCATTTATTATTCAAAGCCTTTGCGCCAAGTTTTATTTCAATTCGAAGTGAAGTCGTTGCGCATGAAGCATTGCGCGCCATGGCCAATCCACTGTTGGCCCAGTTTGTTTTGACTTTAGTGACCAAAGAGGACGAATGGGCAAGGCAATTAACCAGCGACATCGAAAATCTTTGCCAAGGCATTGTGCCGGAACACTGGACGGTGCGTTTAAACGCTAAAAATCCAGCGGCAGTGCAAGCTTTTCTAGCCCGCCCGCTGCCTGCATTACAGATCAAACATTTTTATCACAGCGTGATTGATCACGGCCGGCCATTGCAATGTATTGCGCTACTGCGTCGCCATGGTGAAAAAGATATTTTATTACCCAAAGCTGAAGACACACTGCGCTTTGGCGATGAATTGCTATTTATTGGCGACCATCACGCCCAGCAATCTCACCAAGCCATGTGTAGTGAAGTCAGCTTAATGGAATACGCTCGCACTGGGGCTGAGCAACCGCAAAGTTGGATATTTCGCAAAATCGCCGCGTGGCAAGAACGCATCTAACACTCTGTGCCACCCGCGCGGTGGCACAGAAAGCCTATACGGCACGGCGTTTACAGCAAATTACGTGGTTGGCCTTGCAAAAATCCGCCGATATTATCAATTAATTGATCGGCCAAAGTTTGCATGGTTTCCACGCTGGCCCACGCCACATGCGGTGTAATCAACAAATTGGGCAGCGCGACATCCAGCAGCGCATTGCCCGCAGTCGGTGGCTCAGTCACTAAAACATCCAAGCCCGCCCCAGCAATCTGCCCAGTTTGCAGTGCCGTTAGCAAATCAGCTTCATCCACTAAACCACCGCGCGCAGTATTAATCAGTAAGCTCGAAGTTTTCATCGCCGTCAATTCTGGCGCCGCAATCATGCCACGCGTTGCGTCATTGAGTGGGCAATGCAAACTTAAAATATCCGCCGTGGCCAACGCCTCGTCCCACGGCAAAAATCCTGGCCGAACCACGGCCGCACCACGATGCTCAACAAAAAACACCTGCATACCAAAAGCGCGTGCCAATGCTGCAGTCGCTTGTCCTAGTGCGCCCGAGCCGATCAAACACAAACGACTACCGGCCAAATCATGCAGTGGCGCACCAAAAACACAAAAACCACTGGCCGCCTGCCATGCTCCGGCCAACACTTGCTGCCGATACGACAGCAATTGTCGCCGCAAAGCCAACATCAGCATCAGCGTATGCTCGGCCACACCATGAATGGCATAATCACGAATATTGCACACCGCGATATTCAATTCTTTTGCCGCCAACACGTCAATCTGGTTGTAGCCCGTTGCCGCTACCGCGATGAGTTTTAAATCGGGTAAAGCCGCCATCATTTCGCGGTGAATTGGTACTTTATTACTAATCGCCACACGGGCCCCTGCCAGTCTATCCACCACCTCATGGGCCTGCGTTTGCGGATATTCTTGCCAATGATGCGGCATCGCCAGCGGTTTTAAACGCACGGGCAAACTGGCTCGATCCAAAAAAACGATTAAAGGTTCATGCATCACATTCACTCCGTAAAAATAAAATCAACGCCAACGATCAACATCAAAAAAACACCGCCCCCACCTAAATCATTAGCGCAAAGTGGAACTCGCCCCATTAGCGAGCAAAATGGCTTGCGGCAAATTGCTCAATCGCTTGCGTCAAAGCCAAAGCGGGCCGAGTTTGCCGCGCCCAATGATGCCAATATAGTGGCACCGTAGTCGCAAATTCGGCGAGCGCCAACATCGTTCCAGCTGTTAGCTCCGTGGCAGCTTGCGCTCGCGGCACAATCGCATACGCCAACCCCGACTTGGCCGCGGCATACAATGCATGGCTTTCAGGGATCACATAACAAGGAAATTGCTCGTCGAGCAAAGCAAAACGCTCGCGCAGCAAGCGCCGATGCAAGCTTTCTTTTTGCCCAAACACCGCAGCCGGTGCGCCAGCCAAACTCTGCGCATGCACACCATTGGCAAAATATTGGGTAACAAATTGAGCATTGGCTACGCCAATATAGGGTAATTCACCTAAGGGTATTGCTACACAGCCAGCTACAGGCAATGGCTGCGTGCTAATACATCCAATTACATCGCCAGAGCGCAGTAAATCAAGCGTATAAGCTTCATCATCGACCACACAATCGAGTAATAATTTTGCCGGTATTAAATTGGGCGCGATCGCCGCAATCAGGCCAATGGCCAAACTGTCGGCGGTAATGCCAACGCGTAAATTGCTCCATGCGACGTCGTCATTATTCGCGTTAAATTGCGTCGCCAAATCGGCCTCCAGCAAGCGCACTTGCCGCACATGCGCCAGTAGTTTTTCGCCGCTGGCCGTGGCGCTAAGTGGCGTTTCACGCCGCAGCAACACTTCGCCATGGCGCTCTTCGAGCTGGCGAATGCGCTGCGAAATCGCCGATGGCGTTAAATGCAAACGTTTAGCCGCCGCATCAAAACTACCACAACGCAAAACCATATCCAGTGCTTCGAGTAATTTGTAATCAAACATAAGCAAAAATGGTGGGGGCATAGAATTAATCGTTTTACCACGATTTCGCAATCTGATTGAATAGCAGCCATAAAAATGCAAACCAAAGCGCTGAATTGCCGCCTATTGGCGCGGCACTGTCGCTGCTTATGTCTTGCCAAACCCAACCCACTGGAAAAACCAATGAAAGCGCTGAACGCCGAACAGATTTGCAGCATTGCCGCCGAGTTTTCTACCCCAACATGGACTTACAATGCCGCGACCATTCGCCAGCGCATTGGCCAACTTAAAGCATTTGACACCATTCGTTTTGCGCAAAAAGCCAATTCAAATATTCATATTTTGCGGTTAATGCGTGAGCAAGGCGTAAAAGTCGATTCGGTGTCGCTCGGTGAAATCGAGCGCGCGATTGCGGCGGGCTTTGCCACCGGTGCTGATGCCGACGACATTGTATTCACCGCCGATTTACTCGATCGCGCCACCTTGGCGCGCGTGGTTGAGCTGGATATTCAAGTCAATTGCGGCAGCCCGCAAATGCTAGAGCAACTGGGCGCAGCGCATCCAGGACACCGCGTTTGGCTACGGATCAACCCCGGTTTTGGTCACGGCCATAGCCAAAAAACCAATACCGGTGGCGAGCAAAGCAAGCACGGGATTTGGCATGAGCAACTACCCGAAGCTTTGGCCTTGATCGAAAAATATCAGCTCGATTTAGTCGGCCTGCATATGCATATTGGCTCGGGCGTGGATTACAGTCATTTGCAAGACGTTTGCGCCGCAATGGTGGCGCAAGTGAAACAATCGGGCCGTGATATTCGAGCGATTTCAGCCGGCGGCGGCTTATCGATTCCTTACAAAGTCGGCGGCGAGCCGATTGATACCGCGCATTACTTTCATTTATGGGATGCTGCGCGCCAAGAGATTGCGGCCTTTTTAGGGCATCCAGTGCATTTAGAAATCGAACCGGGTCGTTTTTTAGTCGCGGAAAGTGGCCAATTAATTGCCGAAGTGCGCGCCAAAAAAGACGTGGGCAACAACCATTTTGTCTTAGTTGACGCCGGTTTTTCTGATCTGATGCGCCCCGCGATGTATGGCAGTTATCATGAAATCAGCATTTTGCGCGCTGATGGCACGCCAGCGGATGGCGCGCTACGCCCCACAGTCTTGGCCGGACCCTTGTGTGAATCAGGCGACGTATTTACCCAAGCTGAAGGTGGCGTGGTTGAGCCGCGTTTACTGCCTAGCGCTCAAATTGGCGATTGGGTGGTTTTTCACGACACCGGCGCTTATGGTGCCAGCATGTCATCCAATTACAATACCCGACCACTAATCGCCGAAGTGCTGATCGATGGCGATGCGATCCGGCAAATTCGCCGCCGGCAAACCGTCGCCGAACTGTTAGCGCTTGAATTGTAAAGCGAAATAGTTAACACCGTGCCACATTGTAATTACCGGCAATAGGCGACACAATTGTGCCGCCCTTATTCTTACAGCGCCACATTCCATATGGGCATTACTTAGGAAAACCTTATGATTACAATTAGTGGCTACGGCACTTTAGTTGCTGCCTCACTTGTTTTGCTATTTGGTCGAATTCTGGTCGAAAAAACAGCGCCGCTAAAAGCATTCACTATCCCCGAGCCTGTTGCCGGTGGTTTGGTGGTGGCGTTATTGATGCTATTTGCGCAGCAAGTCGCTGGCGTGACCGTTAAATTTGATACCTCATTGCAAACGCCCTTAATGCTGGCCTTTTTTGCCACCATTGGTCTGTCGGCCAATTTAGCCAGCCTAAAAGCGGGCGGCGGCGTGATGATTAAGTTTTTATGCGTCGTTGCTGGCTTGTTATTAATGCAAAACATAATTGGCATTAGCTTGGCCAATCTATTGGGGCTGGATGGTCATTTAGGACTACTGGCTGGCTCGGTCACGCTGTCAGGTGGCCACGGTACAGGCGCCGCATGGAGCTCGGTGTTTAGCGAGCAGTTTGGCATTCAAGGTGCCACCGAATTGGCGATGGCGTGTGCCACGTTTGGTTTGGTGTTAGGCGGTTTAATTGGCGGCCCAGTAGCCAAGTTTTTGCTGCGTAAAGTTAAAGTACCCGGTGCCGAGCACAATCAAGATCAAGCACCAACCGGCTTTGAAGAGCCACAAGCGACGCGCCTGATCACGGTGAATTCATTTATTGAATCACTGGCCTTGATTGCGCTGAGCTTGGCGGGCGGGCAGTTTTTGGCCGAGCTTTTATCAGGCACGGCGTTTGAATTACCGACCTTTGTTTGCGTTTTATTTACCGGTGTCATGCTGCGTAATGTCTTGTCTGGCCTAGGCTGGTACCAAGTTTTTGAACGTGAAGTTTCCGTGTTGGGTAACGTTAGCTTGGCGCTGTTTTTAGCGATGGCCTTGATGAGTTTGCGCCTGTGGGAATTGGCGAATTTAGCGCTACCGATGGTGATTTTGCTCGCAGTACAAGCGATGGCCATGGCCGCTTACGCCATCTTTGTGACTTTCCGGGTAATGGGTTCGAACTATGATGCCGTGGTGTTGGCAGCAGGTCATTGCGGCTTTGGCTTGGGTGCAACCCCAACGGCGATTGCCAATATGCAAGCGGTAACGCATCGCTTTGGCCCATCTCACTTAGCGTTTATTGTCGTGCCCATGGTCGGCGCTTTCTTTATCGATATTCTGAATGCCATCATTATTAAAATCTTTATGGCATTACCGATTTACTAAGCCGCGCTGCGAGACTTAAACCACACAATCATCAGGGCTAGTGCTACAGCACCAGCCCTGATTCATATCTAAGCCAAGGTATTGTTGCAAAGGTATCTATTTGAACACTTTATAGATATTCATTTAGCTACATATACCCACCAAAACCACGACAAATAAATCATTCACCCCGCCTTTCATTCGTCCTCATTTCAACCTCAGCAATCCACTCTGCAACAAGCCTTCGAGCAAAATCGATAGACATACACTAACCTTGAATCAAGCGGCAAAAACAAGCCAACGGAAAGGTGGTGTTATGAAAAACGTAAGATTTTTAGCAGCATCGATGCTCGGCATAGTTTTTCTATTCTTCACTGCCAGCCTCTACGCCAATGAATTCGTGATGACGCCGGCAATTCAAAGTCAGCTAGATAAACAAAAAGCTCTGATTGCCACATGGGCAGCCAATCCAATCATTGAGCATGCGGTAGAAAAACAAAACCAAATCGGCCCAATACCCGGCATGGATAAGGCCAAATGGAAACTCATTCGGCGCAGCGATCCACTGATTACTGAATTTCAAACTAATGCCGCAGGGCAATACCTCAAATCGATGCAAGCAAAAAGTAAACTCGCCATCAGTGAAGCTTTTTTATCTGCCGATAAAGGCGAAAAAGTCGCCTTTATCGAAAAAACCTCGAGCTATATCCATCAAGGACAAGCCAAATTTGACGTGCCTTTTACCACCGGAAAAGCATGGCAAGGCAAACCAGAGTTTGATGAATCCACCCAAACCTATGCGCTCCAAATCGCGGTGCCGGTACTCAGTGCAGGCAAACCAATCGGCGTTTTAGTGGTCGGCATCAATTTGTCACAGCTCGAAAAGCTCGCCAATTAAGGGACGATGATGAGTACCAGCACAGATCGATTTTCGGTATTGGCCAGACTGATGATTAGTTTTGGCGCATTGGCCATGCTAACGGGCCTTATCGGTGGCGTTGGCATTTGGGCATTCGCGAGAATGACCACCACCTTTCAGACCGTTGCCACCCAAGACGTACCGGCGCTACTTAAACTAGAACAAGCGCAAAGCGAAATGCATCAAGTCATTTTGGCCGAACGCAGCCTGCTATTTATGCAAACCGCGACCCCCACCGCGCAAGAAACACTACAAAAACACGCCGAACACCTTGCCCAACTGGATGTACTCTGGCAGCAATACATGGTCTTAAATAAAACCAAAATCGCCCCACCGCCCACGTTTGAAAAAGCATTAACCGCATGGGCCAATGCCTCACGCGATGTGATCAAGATTTTGTCAGAAGACACCCCCGCAGCTCGGCGCGATGCAGTGGATCTGTCGCTCAGTGATGCGGCAGAAAAATACAATCAAGTACTCAACGCCCTTAGACAAATGACCCAGCAGCAAGTGCTGTCGCTCAGCGAGCGCGTAAAACAAGAGCACCAGATGGCCGATCAAATGGAAAAAATGATCTTTATTTTTGTCGTTGGCACATTTGGACTTGCCGGTGGCCTCGCCATCTGGCTAGCGCGCTGGGTGGGTGGCCCACTACGCCAAATTATGGTGGCCGCCCGTACCCAAGAGCTCAATAACGCCAATGCTTTGCTGTTTGATCAAAGTAATACGGATTCACTCACCCAACTCAAAAACCGCCGTTTTCTCGAAACCACCATGCAGGGCATGACCACCAGCACCTTGAAGGCGCATCGCGCCAATCAACATAAAAATAATCCCGACCATCAAACCAACCACGATTTGGCCTTAATCATGATTGATGTTGATCATTTTAAACACGTGAACGACCAATTTGGTCACCATGCGGGCGATCTGGTATTGCAACAAATTGCCAAAATTTTACAAAAAGCCGCTCGCGATAGCGATACCGTGGTGCGCTGGGGTGGTGAGGAATTTTTAATTGTGGCCAGCAACGTTAATCGCCACAAATTTCCGATTTTGGTCGAGCGAATTCGAGCGGATGTCGAAAATCACCATTTTAATATTGATACCCACCAACCCATTCGCCTCACCTGCTCAGTTGGCTTTGCTTTTTTCCCCTTTATCGATCAGCACCCCGAAGTTTGTAGTTGGGAATACGCCGCCAGCTTGGCTGATTACTGCCTTTATTTAGCAAAAAATAATGGCCGTAATACTTGGGCAGGCATCTGCCCAGCCAGTGACTTTAAACCTGAAGAGCGACCAATTAATCTAGTCAGTGACATCCCACACTTGATCGAGCAGCAGCGGCTTATCGTGCTTTTGCGTCAGCAATCTGCCTTTGTTAGCGAACCGGCTAACAGCACGGCACACGAACACTTTGCGCCACAGGCGATTAATGCCATCTCACCGAGTACCAGCTAAGCAAACCGTGAATGGAGTGCGATGATATAATCAGCGCATTCCAAAGTGTGTAGCCAGACCAAAATGACCTTAGCGCCCTCTCCTGCCGATCTTTCCGCCGCCCTGGCCTTACTCCGTGCTGGTGAACTCGTTGGCATCCCAACGGAAACCGTCTACGGTTTGGCGGCCGATGCCAGTCAAGATGCCGCAGTGGCCAAAATTTTTGCCGCCAAAGGCCGCCCCAATGACCATCCAGTCATTGTGCATATTGCCGGCGTAGCGCAACTGGCAGACTGGGCGCAAAACATTCCCGATAGCGCGTATCAACTGGCCGAAGCATTTTGGCCCGGCCCGTTAACGCTAATTTTAGAGCGCCAGGCGCATGTCAGTGATGCCGTCACCGGCGGGCAAGACACCGTCGGCCTACGCGCGCCAGCGCACCCGATTACCCATGAATTACTGCTGCAATTTGGCGGCGGCCTCGCTGCGCCCAGTGCCAATCAATTTGGCCACGTTAGCCCCACCACAGCCGAGCATGTCCGCCATGAATTTAGCACTGAGCAAGTGCGATTAATTTTGGACGGCGGCGCCTGTGACGTTGGCGTTGAATCCACCATCGTCAGCCTAGTGGGGAATCAAGCCAAACTACTGCGCCCGGGTGGCATTTCCCGCGCTGCGATCGAAGCCGTATTGGGTCACGCGATTGAGCACCACAGCACCAGCAGCACCGCCAAACAACGGGCATCGGGTTTACTCGATTCACACTACGCGCCACGCACGCCGCTCATCACCGGCCCCTTAGCCAGCATGCAACAATTGGCAGCAACAGAAAGTGCCAATGGTAAGAAAGTGGTATTACTCACCTCGCATATTCAAGACCATGCGCCATATACCGAACAGGCCATGCCGAATAATCCAGCGGACTACGCCCAGCAAATCTACGCCACACTCCGCCAGTTGGACCGCCAAGGCTATGATCAACTTTTGCTGGTAACCCCGCCAGAAGGCGCAGAATGGCTGGCTATTCACGACCGACTGAACCGCGCAGCGCATAAAAAAATCAACGCATAGTTGAGTTGTTAACCGTACGCAACAAAAACTACCGTTCGTCACCAAGATAAGACCGCTCTTCCCACACGAGAAAAGTGGTCTTGTCCCCCGTAAGCAAAACCCCGTACCATCAAACCACAATAACAAATCCAATCTGATCGGACACCATGCTCTCTTATCGCAGCCGCGGTTTTACCTTGATTGAACTGCTCATCGTCATTGCCATCATCGGCATTCTGGCCGCCATCGCTATACCCAGCTACAGCGAATACATCAAAAAAAGCCGCAGAACTGATGCGACAGTGACCATTAGTAAAATCCAGCAAGCACAAGAAAAATGGCGGGCAAATAACTCGCTTTACACCAACAATTTTGGCAGCACTAACGGCTTAGCCTTAGTAAGCGACGCAACCAGTCTAAACATGACGAGTGAAAATGCTTATTACAAACTAACAATAGGCACAACTTGTGCGGCAAATACAGATGCTACAGGCACACCAACCGGTACAAACTATTGCATTAACGCCGTTGCCGACAGCACAAAACAACAAAATTCAGATACAAACTGCAAAACACTCACGATGACAATAAGCAATGGCAATACAACTGCCACTCCAACCAGCTGCTGGAGTAAATAAATGAAGTACTTTAAAAATCGTGGCTTTACTTTAATAGAATTGATGATCACACTTTCTATACTAGGCATATTACTTGCAATTTCCGTTCCCAGCTTTACGGAATGGATGCAAAGAAAACGTGTAATTGGTGTAGCCAATGAATTTGCAGCATTGATACAATTCTCACGCAGCGAAGCCATTAAACGTAATGCCAATATTTTTCTGCAAACAACACGTATTAGCGACACCAATTGGTCTCTTATGAGTAGCGATCAACAAGCGAGCTGCACCGCATTAAACCCTTGTGATTTAAGAAATATGCTCCCTAGCAATTACAAAGAAATTAAAGTAAAAGCAATTACAAATGCAGCGGGAACCGACAATAATTTAAATAACACACGAATCAATCCAGCAAACCCAATTTTCAATTTTTCAAATGCTACAACAGATACATCCGTTCAATATGTCACCTTTGAATCTGGCAATTATCAACTAAATACTCAAGTTAGCGTTACTGGATTAACCACCATATGCATACCAACAGGAAAACCAGCTATCGGCGGCTACCTTCCATGCTAAAAAAATCACTATTAAATCAAAGTGGTATTTCACTCATTGAAATTTTAATCGCAATGGCAATTAGCTTAGCGTTACTCACTGCAGCTGCGACCATGGCTTTGGCAAGCTTAAGTAGTAGCAAAGACACATTACAAAACACTGCAGCACAGCAAGAACTCCAAACTATTTTAACGACAGTAACACGTGAAATTCGACGTTCTGGATATCGCTCCCCAGCAATGACGCCAGTAGAGGAAATTGCCGAAAACGCAAAATCTACAACAACATTTCGTAAAATATGGACCTTCGGTGGCACAACATGCATCGTTTATCGCTATGACAGCGACACCAATGCAGATCCTCTATTGCCACCTGGAAATGGACTCATTAGTAACGATGAAGTCAGGGGAATTCGCTTAGATAGCACCAATAACCGCATCGACTTCCTTACTTCAGCCACAAGCACAACAGCGCCAACAAGTTGCGATTCGGCAAATGGGACTTGGACACCATTAGTTTCAGGAAAAAGCATTCAACTAGGCACAGACGCCCTTAAATTTGAATACAGCTCCGGCTGGATTCGCATTGCCGACGGTGCAAGTATTACATCAGCCCAAGCCCTTGCAGCGAATGCTGCAGTAGCTAATTCAGCAGCAGAAGTAATCGATCAAGTAAAAATAAGCATTTCAGGAACCCTTCCGACAAGTACCACAGCGAATCCAAAAATTATTGAATCAAGTGAAATGGTGCAGTTACGCAATCGACCATTCAAATTCAATTAGGCTAAAAATAAAATGAATAAAATTAACTACAACAACCAATCAAAACAAATTGGAATTGCGGCATTACTAGTTACAGTTATGTTGGCCTTAATTGCAGGCGTTGCAACAATTTATGTCAATCGCAGCGGACTGTTACTACAACGTTCTGTTACAAACAACTCGCAAAGTGTTATGGCCACTCAAGCCGCTGAAGCGGGGATTAATGCTTTCTATGCTCAAATTAAATCCGATATCGATTTAATTAACTCGACAGGAAGCGATGGTGTAATTTTAAGAACAAACTCTGTGACTTCAGCAGCTAGTTGCGCTCCCGCAACTTCAAATATGCCCTATGAAATTACAAGTACCTATTCTGATAGCAGCAAACAACAATTTGCTCCAGACAAATATTTTAAGGCTGAGCTACCACTATTGGGAGCATTGTCGAATGTAAATCCCCAATTAGCTTACCGCGTGCAAGCAAAATTAAGTAATAATAAACTTTACATTACAAGCGAAGGATTGACTGGTTCAGAGTCTGGATTAATAAACAATGGCAATAGCAGTGATAGCTACGCCAAAATTCGAAGAACAATCCCAATTGCTGGTGGTTTGAATTTACCCAATACAGCAGTAACTATTGGTGGTTACGCAGATTCAAGTGGCTCTATTAATATTGGTACTACGTACTTAAGTGACCCCAAACCTCTTTGTGCAGTAGCATTTGGAGATGAATATAATTATCGAGGATCACCTAGTTATACCTGCTCTGCTGGCGGAGCATGCTCTCCATTGCAAGACGCTAGCTTGCAAACCAACCTCTTTGAAAAAATTTTTAATTCAAGCAAATCAGATTATAAAAATAGCAAAGCAAATAGAGTTCTACCAAATTGCACTGGACCAATAACCGTGACAGACAACGAAGTCGTTTGGATTTCTGGCGACGCCAACAATTGCACTATTAGCGGATCAAACAAAGCAATCATTATTGTAGAAGGAAATGTAACAGGTTCATTAGTTGCTAGTGGTTTCGTTTATGCTACAAACGTTTTTCAAAATGGTGCCATGACAATAACAGGATCGCTTGCGATTGAATCAAAATGGGACATTGGAAATTCAGCCACTTACTTGAATGGATTCCACCAGTTCCCAAACCACAAAAACGACTCTGATATTACTCAACTATTTAATGACGGAATTACCGATTCAGTATACGGACCGGCATCTGCACGGCCTTTGACAGGCACTCATGATGCAAAAGGTGCAATTCACGTTTTCTACAAACCTCTAGTACTAATTCCAGTCGACCCTCTGGGCACAACAATCAGCTCAAACTCTTGGATCGATTTTTAAGGCAAATGAAGACGATGAAAACAAATCAACATGGCTTCAGCTTAATTGAAGTGATGATTGCAGTCATTATTTTAGGCTTATCCGCTTTATTTCTTGCCAAATTAAATGCAGTTTTATTACAAGGAACAAGCGGTGCAGCTGATCGACAAGTAGCCATTCGACTTGCTGAGGGTGTCGCAGATAATTTACGGCAAATCGTCCGCAACCCTCAGTTACGCAGTCTTCCTACTAGTTACGCTGGAGTGCCTGGCGGCACTCCAATTAGCTTCGGCAATTGCGACCCAAACACACCAGCAACAAAATGTGCAATCTTTACAAACAAGACCACAACTTTCACCATTCGGCGTAGTCTTTTACCCGCAGCTCCCAACTTACACTCAAGTAGCACCCCTTTTGATGCTCAAATTGATGTCAGTTGGCAAGGCAGCAATGGACAAATGCAAAACATTGTCACAATGACTTCAATTCGTCCTGAACCAGCGCCTCCTTGGTTAGTTGCAACGCCTTATGTAATTAATGATTTAGTTAGCTTTTCTGGCCGTATTTATAAAAGCAAAACGATTCACTCCGCGACCACAGGAAATCAACCCGAAAAAGTAGCCCCCCCAACAACAGATGGTATTTCAACAGATTGGCAGGTTTTATAGCGCTGAATATTAATAAAATTCACAAAAAATCATATAAACTACGCCCCTGCCCCCAGACAGGGGCGTTTTTACTTTTAGCGAAGGACTGACATGCGCTTTTACTTCCCTCTCGTCATTATCGACGAAGATTTTCGCACCGAGAACACCAGTGGTTCCGGTATTCGTGAACTGGCTGCGGCGATTGAGGCCGAGGGTGTGGATGTGGTGGGCTATACCAGTTATGGCGACCTCACCTCTTTTGCGCAACAGCAAAGCCGTGCCGCTGGCTTTATTTTGTCGATTGACGACGAAGAATTTGGCTCGGGCTCTATTGAAGAAACGCATGAAGCTTTAACTAGCTTGCGCAGCTTTGTCGCCGAGATTCGCCGCCGCAATCCAGATATTCCAATTTATATTTACGGTGAAACGCGCACTGCGCGGCACATTCCGAATGATGTCTTGCGTGAATTGCATGGTTTTATTCACATGCACGAAGACACGCCCGAATTCGTGGCGCGGCATATTATTCGCGAAGCGAAATCCTATCTCGATACCCTCGCGCCGCCTTTTTTCCGCGCACTAACGCATTACGCCCAAGACGGTTCTTACTCTTGGCACTGCCCGGGGCACTCGGGTGGCGTGGCGTTTTTAAAATCTCCCGTTGGGCAAATGTTCCACCAGTTTTTTGGTGAAAACATGTTGCGCGCCGACGTTTGCAATGCGGTGGAAGAGCTCGGTCAATTGCTCGATCATACTGGGCCGATTGCCGCGTCTGAACGCAATGCCGCGCGCATTTTTAATGCCGACCATTTGTTCTTTGTCACCAACGGCACGTCAACGTCGAACAAAATCGTTTGGCACTCTACCGTTGCGCCGGGTGACGTGGTGGTCGTGGATCGCAACTGCCACAAATCAATTTTGCATTCGATCATGATGATGGGCGCAGTGCCGGTGTTTTTGATGCCAACGCGCAATCATTACGGCATTATTGGTCCGATTCCAAAATCTGAATTCACGCCAGAAAATATCCGCAAAAAAATGATGGATAACCCTTTTGCGCGGGAAAAACTACTGGAAGATCCAAACTTTAAACCGCGTATTTTGACGATCACGCAATCGACTTACGACGGCATTATGTATAACGTCGAAGACATCAAAGGCATGCTCGACGGTGAAATCGATACGCTGCATTTTGATGAGGCGTGGCTGCCACACGCGGCTTTTCACGAGTTTTATGGCGATTATCACGCGATTGGCGAAGACCGTCCGCGCTGTAAAGAATCGATGGTGTTTTCAACACAATCTACGCATAAATTACTCGCTGGCCTAAGCCAAGCATCACAAATCTTGGTGCAAGACCCAGAAAACCGTCAGCTCGATCGCGATTTATTTAACGAAGCGTATTTGATGCACACGTCGACCAGCCCGCAATATTCAATTATTGCATCGTGCGACGTAGCGGCTGCGATGATGGAGGCGCCGGGCGGCACCGCGCTGGTCGAAGAATCCTTGATGGAAGCACTCGATTTCCGCCGTGCGATGCGCAAAGTGGATGAAGAATACGGTGAAGACTGGTGGTTCTCGGTATGGGGCCCAGACGATTTGACCGACGAAGGTCTAGACCATCGTGACGCTTGGATGCTAAAAGCCGGCGACAATTGGCACGGCTTTGGCGAGATTGCCGACGGCTTTAATATGCTCGACCCCATCAAAGCCACTATCTTGACACCGGGCTTGGATTTAAATGGTGACTTTGACGCGCAAGGGATTCCTGCGAGTATTGTGACCAAGTATCTGGCTGAACACGGCGTAGTCGTTGAGAAGTGCGGGCTATACTCCTTCTTTATTATGTTTACCATCGGCATTACCAAAGGCCGCTGGAATACGCTACTCGCGGCCTTGCAGCAGTTTAAAGACGACTTTGATAAAAACGCCCCGCTGTGGCGCATCTTGCCCGAGTTCATTGCTAAATATCCGCAATACGAGCGCATTGGCCTGCGTGATCTTTGCCAGCAAATCCACGGCATTTATAAAGAGCACGGTGTTGCCCGCTTAACCACCGAGATGTATTTGTCCGATATGGTGCCGGCGATGAAACCGGCTAAAGCCTTTGCCAAAATGGCGCATCGTGAACTTGATCGCGTCGCGATTGATGATTTAGAAGGCCGCATTACTGCGGTGATGCTCACGCCGTATCCACCAGGCATTCCGCTGTTGATTCCGGGTGAAGTCTTCAACAAAACCATCGTGGATTACTTAAAATTTGCCCGTGATTTCAATCAGAAATTCCCCGGCTTTGAGACCTATATCCACGGTCTAGTCGCCGAAACCACTGCTGGCGTCACGCGCTACTATATGGATTGTGTACGAACTTAATTTGGGTTTGTGCTCAACAACCGCCAGCTTGCTGGCGGTTTTTTTATGCCCGCCGCCGACTACGCCATGCAATATCAGCCTCTTGCTTTGCAAACGGCCCACTCGGGCTATAACAAAGCCAGAAAAACAATCGATCTCAATAAATTCTTCAGTACTGTTTCGCACAGACCCGCACAACAGCGCACTTAAGGTAAGCACATCGCTAATTTGTCAATATTTCCGCAGCACTTCCTATTGATTAAATTACAAGCGCTGCAATTTAACTCGTATACCGTTTCACTTTTTTGGAGATTGAAAGATGCGTTTTGACAAACTCACCACCAAATTCCAACAGGCATTGGCTGATGCACAAAGCATCGCCAACCTGAACGACAATGCTTATATCGAACCGCAACATTTACTACTGGCACTCCTGAATGACAGTGATTCAGGTACCGCCGCATTGCTAGCGCGCGCGGGTGTCAATGTGCAACCACTCCACAGCGCGCTCGATGGCTCACTCGCGCGCATCGCCAAAATTTCCGGCGGAGATAGCGATCTCACCGTTGGCAAAGACCTGACTCGCTTATTAAATCAAACCGATAAAGCGGCGATGCAACGCGGTGATCAATTTATTTCTAGCGATTTATTTTTGCTCGCGCTGTGCGACGACAAAGGCGAAGCCGCGCGCCTACTCAAAGACCATGGCGGCAATAAAGCTGCGATTCAAGCGGCGGTGGATGCCGTGCGCGGCGGCAACGGCGTGGATAATCCAGAAGCCGATCAACAACGTGAAGCATTGAATAAATACTGCCTTGATTTAACTGAACGCGCTCGGCAAGGCAAGCTTGATCCTGTGATTGGCCGCGACGATGAAATCCGCCGCGCCATCCAAGTATTGCAACGCCGCACCAAAAACAATCCAGTCCTGATTGGTGAACCGGGCGTGGGTAAAACCGCGATTGTTGAAGGCTTGGCGCAGCGCATTATCAATGGCGAAGTACCCGAGTCGCTCAAAGGTAAGCGGGTATTGGCCTTAGATCTAGCATCGCTCTTGGCTGGCGCTAAATACCGCGGTGAATTTGAAGAACGCCTCAAAGCAGTCCTTGGCGAACTGGAAAAAGAAGCCGGTCAAGTCATCGTCTTTATTGATGAATTGCATACACTGGTTGGCGCCGGTAAAGCCGAAGGCGCAATGGATGCTGGCAATATGCTCAAGCCTGCCCTCGCGCGTGGCGAATTGCATTGCCTTGGCGCGACTACGCTCGATGAATACCGCAAATACATCGAAAAAGACGCAGCACTGGAGCGGCGTTTCCAAAAAGTACTGGTGGGTGAGCCGAGTGTTGAAGCCACCATTGCGATTTTGCGCGGCTTGCAAGAAAAGTACGAAATCCATCATGGCGTTGAAATCACCGATCCGGCGATTGTGGCGGCGGCTGAATTATCGCACCGCTACATCACCGATCGCTTCTTGCCAGATAAAGCCATCGACTTGATCGACGAAGCGGCGGCCAAAATCAAGATGGAGATCGACTCTAAGCCCGAAGTGATGGACAAACTCGATCGGCGGATTATTCAGCTCAAAATCGAGCGTGAAGCAGTGAAACGCGAAAAAGACGAAGCCAGTAAAAAACGCTTGGCCTTAATCGAGGAAGAAATTGCTCAATTGGGCAAAGACTACTCGGATCTAGATGAAATCTGGAAAGCCGAAAAAGCCAGCGTGCTGGGCACTCAAGCGATTCGCGAAGAAATCGAGCACGTTAAAACGGCAATGGAAACCGCTCGCCGTGCCGGTGAATGGGACAAAGCTTCAGAATTGCAATACGGCGAATTACCGCAGCTCGAAGCCAAGCTCAAAGCGGCCGAAACCAGCGAAAATGCTAGCGAAACGCCAAATAAAACTCGGCTATTACGCACGCAAGTTGGCGCCGAAGAGATCGCCGAAGTGGTGAGCCGCGCCACGGGTATTCCGGTGAGCAAAATGCTACAAGGCGAACGCGAAAAACTACTGCATATGGAAGAAGTTTTGCACCAACGCGTGGTCGGTCAAGACGAAGCGGTGCGCTTAGTTTCTGACGCGATCCGTCGTTCACGCGCCGGTCTTGGCGACCCAAATCGCCCTTATGGCTCATTCCTATTTTTGGGGCCGACTGGCGTGGGTAAAACCGAGCTGTGCAAAACGCTGGCGAACTATTTATTTGATTCCGAAGACCATATGATTCGCATCGATATGAGCGAATTTATGGAAAAACATTCGGTAGCGCGCTTAATTGGGGCGCCACCGGGCTATGTCGGCTACGAGGAAGGCGGCTACCTCACCGAGCTGGTACGGCGTAAACCGTATAGTGTGATTTTGCTTGATGAGGTCGAAAAAGCGCATCCAGACGTATTTAATATTTTGCTGCAAGTATTGGATGATGGCCGCTTAACCGATGGCCAAGGTCGCACAGTGGACTTTAGAAATACCGTGGTGATTATGACGTCCAACCTCGGTAGCGAGCATATCCAGCGTTTGGCCGATTCTGATTATCAGGTGATTAAATTGGCGGTGATGGCGGAAGTTAAAACGCATTTCCGCCCTGAGTTTATTAACCGAATCGACGAAGTGGTGGTGTTCCATGGCTTGGCCCAAACACAAATTCGCCACATCGCGCGCATTCAGCTCGATAAGTTGCGCCAGCGTTTGGCACAAATGGAAATCAGCTTGTCGGTTTCAGATGCTGCGCTTGATTTGATCGCCGAAGCGGGCTTTGATCCGGTGTATGGCGCAAGGCCATTAAAACGCGCCATCCAAAGTGAGCTGGAAAACGTGTTGGCCAAACGACTACTCAATGGTGACTTTGCCGCCAAAGACACCATACATGTCGACGCCAAAGACGGCATGATGCACTTTAGTTAAGTCGCACAGCGCCTTCCCCGGCAAACAAAAAGCCATTCCGAATCTCGGAATGGCTTTTTTTATGTATAGACACAGAGCCTATTATTTAATTCACTTAGGCAGACATACCCCAAGCAATCGTTAAGCCTTTACGTCTACATTTTGCCCTAAATGCGCCGGATTTACGCTGGCCGGCTGCGGAATGGCTTGCAGCAAGCTGAGTGTACTTTGCGCCTGTAGATCCAAACTTTTACGCAGCATCACCAATGGAACAGGATTGTTGGCGCTGGCACTACTGGCCGCATTCACCATACTGTCACTCATTACAACACCCCTTTTTTGCCATAACGGTTATTTTATCGGCCTTATTCACGCTTAATGAAGGGTAGCAGCCTGAATCAGCGCAAGAAATGATAAAATGCGCCAATGAACGCACCTGCCTATATCCATCTTCGCCTCCATTCCGAGTTTTCAGTTTCTGACGGCATCGTCCGTCTGGATGACGCCGTTAAACGCGCCAAAGCCGACAAAATGCCGGCGCTTGGCATGTCGGATTTAATGAATCTGTTTGGTCTGGTTAAGCATTACAAAGCTTGCCGCAATGCCGGGATTAAACCGATTATCGGCTTGGATGCATGGATCGAAAATCCAGATAACCGCGACAAACCATTTCGCACGCTGCTGATTTGTAAAAATCGCGCCGGTTATGGCCGTCTGTGCGAGCTGATCACGATGGCGTTTCGCGACAATCAATATCGCGGCCGGGGCGAACTGAAAAAAGAATGGTTTACCGCCGGTGATAATAGCGGTTTGATTGCGCTGTCGGGCGCTGAGCTCGGCGAAGTTGGTCAGCAGTTTTTGGCGAATAATCCAGAGCTTGCCAGCGCGGCAGCCCAGTGGTGGGCGGCGCAATTTCCCGATAGTTTTTACCTCGAGATTCAACGCACCGGCACCGCAGCATGCGAAACCAGCTTGCAGCGCCAGCTCGATTTGGCGGGTGAGCTCAATCTGCCGGTAGTCGCAACGCACCCAATCCAATTTATGGATCCGGACGACTTTAAAGCGCACGAAGCGCGCACCTGTATTTCGGCAGGCTTTGTCATGAATGACAAACGTCGCCCGAAGGATTTCACCGAAGAGCAATATTTCAAAACCACGGCGCAAATGCAAGAATTGTTTGCCGATGTGCCCGAAGCGCTCGCCAATACCGTGACAATTGCACAGCGCTGCAATATTGAGATTGTGCTGGGTAAAAACGTCTTACCGCCCTTCCCTACGCCCGAAGGCATGACGCTGGATGATTTCTTGGTGTATGAGGCTAAGCGCGGCTTAGAAATGCGCCTTGCACAGCTATACCCCGATGAGGCACTGCGCGAAGCGGAACGTCCTCGCTATTACGAACGACTCAAAATCGAAACCGACACCATTATTAATATGGGCTTTCCCGGTTACTTTTTGATCGTTGCCGACTTTATCGCCTGGGGCAAAGTCAACGGCTGCCCAGTGGGGCCGGGTCGTGGTTCGGGTGCCGGCTCGTTGGTGGCGTACAGCCTGGGTATTACCGACATTGATCCCACTGCGTATGCACTGCTGTTTGAGCGCTTTTTGAATCCAGAACGCGTTTCAATGCCCGACTTTGATATCGACTTCTGCCAAGAAAACCGCTGGCGCGTGATTGAATACGTGCGTGAAAAATACGGCGCGGATGCCGTGAGCCAGATTGCGACTTTTGGTACCATGGCCGCCAAAGCGGTGGTGCGCGACGTCGGCCGCGTGCTCGATTTGCCGTATATGTTTTGTGATGGCGTATCCAAACTCATCCCTGCTGCGCCCGGTAAACAATATAGTCTGGACGATGCGCTAGAAATGGTGCCTGAGCTGGCCGAGCGCGTTGAGCGCGAAGAAGAACTCAAAGAGCTATGGGAGCTGGCCAAAAAACTCGAAGGCCTCACGCGCAATATCGGTATGCATGCCGGTGGGGTATTGATTGCACCAAATAAAATCACTGATTTCTGCCCGGTGTACCAAGCATCAGGCGATGATGCCTCGCCGGTGTCGATGCTGGATAAAGACGACGTTGAAGCCGTTGGCTTGGTGAAGTTTGACTTTTTGGGTTTGCGAAATCTAACGATTATCGAACTCGCGCTGCAATACATCAAAAACCAAACTGGCGAATATCTGGACTTAATGAGTCTGGGCTTTAACGATCAAGCCGCGTATCAGGTGTTCCGCGATGCCAATACCACCGGCGTGTTTCAGGTCGAATCGGACGGTATGAAGCGCTTGCTCGAAAAGCTCGCGCCCGATCGTTTTGAGGACATTATTGCGGTATTGGCGCTATATCGTCCGGGGCCACTCGGCTCAGGGATGGTCGACACCTTTATTAATCGTAAAAAAGGTCTTGAAGCGCCCGATTACTTCCATCCCGACCTCGAAAAATGTTTGGAGCCGACTTACGGCGTTATCGTGTATCAAGAGCAGGTGATGCAGATTTCGCAGATTATCGGTGGCTACACGCTCGGTGGCGCCGATATGCTGCGCCGGGCGATGGGTAAGAAAAAGCCTGAAGAAATGGCCAAACACCGGGAAACCATTGCCGAAGGTGCCGCCAAGCAAGGGTACGATCCCAAACTCGCCGAAACCTTGTTTGACTTGATGACCAAGTTTGCCGAGTACGGCTTTAATAAATCGCATACCGCAGCGTACGCGGTGGTGTCGTACCACACCGCCTGGCTCAAAGCGCACCATACTGCGGCCTTTATGGCGGCAACGATGTCGTCCGAGTTGGACAATACTGACCAGCTCAAAGTGTTTTACGATGATTGTTTAAACAAAAAAAACAAACTCGAAATCTTACCGCCCGATATTAACGAAAGTTTTTATCGCTTTGTTCCGGTGGGTAAAAAACAAATTCGTTATGCCTTAGGGGCGATTAAAGGCGTTGGCGAAAGCGCAGTGAATATGATTGTCGCCGAGCGCACGGCCAACGGACCGTTTAAAGACATTTACGATTTATGTAGCCGAACCGACAAAAAAGAAGTCAATAAACGCGTGCTCGAAGCCTTAATTCGTGGTGGCGCTTTTGATGCGCTTGAGCCTAATCGCGCGCGCATTATGGCCAATGTCGAGCAAGCCATGGCCGTGGCCGAAGCTGAAATCGCCAATGCCAATCAAATTAGCTTGTTCGACATGCTAGAGCCCGCTGCCGCACCGCAAATCGAACACCTAGATGCGCCGCTATGGGATGACAAAATCAAACTGGCCGAAGAAAAATCCGCACTCGGATTTTATCTTTCTGGCCACCCGTTTGATGCCCATGCCAGACCGATTAAAGGCTTGATTCGCACCCGACTTGATCGACTCAATAACCAGCGCGAGCCGCAATTTATTGCCGGGATTGTGGCGGGCATGCGAATTAAAAATGGTGATCGTGGCCGGATGTGTTTTTTACAGCTCGATGATGGTCATGCCAAAGTTGAACTCACGCTGTATTCCGAATCGTTTGAAGCCAATCGCACCAAGCTCAAAGAAGACACTTTATTAGTCATCGAAGCAAAGGTCTCGGAAGATCGCTTTTCCGGTGGGCAACGCATTATCGCCGATCGGGTATTTGACTTAGCCGAAGCGCGCAGCCACTTTGCGCGGGCACTCAAAATTAACTTGGGGCAGCAAGGCGACGCCGACAGGCTCAAGCAAATTTTGCAACCCCACGCGGCCGATCACGGCTGCGCGGTTGAAATTGATTACCAAAATAACGACGCGCAATGCCAGATGCTACTAGGCCATGCGTGGCGAGTGATTTTACGTGATGAATTGCTGAGCGATTTGCGTAACTGGCTTGGTCCACAATCGGCTGAACCACGCTTCTAGGTATACCTCGCTAGCACATATCAATAATGCGCTAGCGAGACATACCACCCATAAAATTTCTGAGCATTTTTTCCAAAAATTTCCGCGCATTGTTTATCTTTGAGATTTGACCTATGTCAAATTTTTACATCCTCCATCAGTCCATTTTGCCAATTTTTACATTCCATTCGGCGTCTCAAAGGCATAAGATATTGTCATGAAAGTGAGGTTTGCAATGCAAACTTTACTGCGTCGCAACAATAAAGCCATTGTCTTATGTAGTTGAAAATATTCAATAACATATTTTCAAAACTGATCTAAATCAATTTTTGAAATTGCATTATTGTTACGATGCCTTAATAAAAACTTGCTGCTGTTTGCCCTATCTGGCAACAGCGACATTCTTTTCAGTTAGCAACTGAAAATTCGGCTTAAAGATGGTCCAACAGACATCGCCACTAAGGAGTCTCACCCAAATGAATGCACCTCAAGACAACTTGCAATTGACAGCTTGGCGCGGTTTTAGCGCTGGCGAATGGCAGAATAAAGTATTGGTTCGTGAATTTATCCAAGCGAACTACACACCATATGTGGGTGATGATTCTTTCCTAGCCGGCCCGACTGAACGCACGACTCAATTGTGGACTGAACTGTCAGTCTTGCTCAAAGAAGAGCGCAAACGCGGTGTGCTCGAAGTTTCTGCACAATTTGGTTCAACCATCACCGCCCACGGCGCTGGCTACATCAATAAAGATTTGGAAACCATCGTTGGTTTGCAAACTGATGCGCCGCTACGCCGCGCCATCATGCCAAATGGTGGCTTGAAAATGGTTGAAAACGGCCTCAAGGCTTACCATTTTGAAATGAACCCTGAAATCAAAGAGATCTTTACCAAATACCGTAAAGACCACAACAACGCGGTATTTGACGTTTACACGCCAGAAATCATGGCTTGCCGTAGCTCGGGCGTGATTACTGGTTTGCCAGATGCCTATGGCCGTGGTCGTATTATTGGTGACTATCGCCGTGTGGCTTTATACGGTGTTGATTTCTTGATCGCTGACAAAAAACGCGAAAAAACCGAACTCGACAACGTACCATTCACTGAAAGCGTTGTTCGCTTGCGTGAAGAATTATCCGAACAAATCAAAGCACTGAACGAACTCAAAATCATGGCCAAAAAATACGGCTTTGATATCGCTCAGCCAGCCAACACCGCTCAAGAAGCCGTGCAATGGTTGTACTTCGGCTACTTGGCTGCAGTAAAAGAGCAAAATGGCGCAGCAATGTCGATTGGTCGTATCTCGACCTTCCTTGACGTTTACTTCGAGCGCGATCTTGCTGAAGGCACATTGACTGAAGCGCAAGCGCAAGAATTGATCGACCATCTGGTGATGAAATTGCGTATCGTGCGTTTCTTGCGCACCCCAGAATACGATGATCTATTCTCAGGCGACCCAACTTGGGTGACTGAATCGATCGGTGGTACTGGTGAAGATGGCCGTACTTTGGTCAGCAAAACCAGCTTCCGTGTATTGAACACACTGTACAACCTTGGCCCAGCGCCAGAGCCTAACTTGACTGTATTGTGGTCAACGGCTTTCCCACAAGGCTTTAAAGAATTCTGCGCCAAAGTATCGATCGACACCTCGGCGATCCAATACGAAAACGACGATTTGATGAAACCAAAATGGGGCGACGATTACGCGATTGCCTGCTGCGTTTCAGCGATGCGCGTTGGTAAGCAAATGCAATTCTTTGGCGCTCGTGTGAACTTGGCTAAAGCAATGCTCTACGCGATCAACGGTGGCGTGGACGAAAAAACCGGTAAAGTGGTTGCCAAAGGCTTCACGCCAATCACTGGCGACGTACTTGAATACGACGAGTTGATGAGCAAGTACGACATCATGCTCGACTGGTTGGCAAAAACTTATGTGACTGCGCTCAACTCAATCCATTACATGCACGATAAATATGCTTACGAGCGTATTGAAATGGCACTGCACGATCGTGACATCTTGCGCACTATGGCTTGCGGTATCGCCGGTCTATCCGTGGCAGCAGACTCATTGTCAGCAGTAAAACACGCTAAAGTGCATATCAAACGTAACGAAGCGGGTTTAGCTGTGGATTATGTAATCGAAGGCGAATACCCAGCCTACGGTAACAACGATGATCGCGCTGATGATATCGCGGTTTGGTTGTCGACTGCGTTTATGGAAAAAATCAAAGCGCAACCTGTGTTCTACCGTGACTCAATGCCAACTCAATCGGTATTGACCATCACTTCGAACGTGGTTTACGGCAAAAAAACCGGTAATACCCCTGACGGTCGTCGTTCAGGTGCGCCATTCTCACCAGGTGCAAACCCGATGAATGGTCGTGATACCAATGGCTTTATCGCTGCAGGTTTCTCTGTATCGAAAATTCCATACGAATCAGCACTGGACGGTGTGTCTTGGACTGCATCAATGACACCAGACGCTTTAGGCCACAACGCAGCAGACCGCGTTAAAACCTTGGCAGCATCGATTGACGGCTTGTTTGGCCCACACGGCGAAGAATGCTCAACTTGCATGACGACCGATGCGATTGATGAAAAAATGGACCAATTGTTCCACTTGAACATGAATGTTTTGGATAAAGATACCTTGCTTGATGCGGTTGAACATCCAGAAAACTACCCGCAATTGACGATTCGTGTTTCAGGCTATGCGGTGAACTTTGTTAAATTGACTCGCGAACAGCAAATGGACGTGATCAACCGGACTTTCCATGCGAAGTGCTAAGAATGCGTAGCGCCGCCTCGTGATGCTGATTTTAGTAAAACTTAGGATCAAATTCACAAGGCACGCTACTTTTAATTCACATTCTTGTAGTGATGAATGATGGCAATATCCTACTGGGGTATTGCCATACAAGCTGCAGCAAATCATGACTACAAGCACATACCTAAGAGGACGGCAACAATGGCTCAATTATTTCATTTGAACATGAATGTTTTAAACAAAGAAACACTTGAAGATGCAATGGCCAACCCCGACAAATACCCACAATTGACCGTGCGCGTATCGGGTTATGCGGTGAACTTTGTTAAACTGACTCGCGAACAACAGCTAGACGTAATCAATCGCACTTTCCACGATAAATGCTGATTGAAATCTAGCGCAAACACGGATCGCAAGGCATCGCCTGCGGTCCGTTTTTACATGTAATCGATAAAACCTTAAAACTA
Organism: Deefgea piscis; assembly: GCF_013284055.1. NCBI lineage: Bacteria > Pseudomonadati > Pseudomonadota > Betaproteobacteria > Neisseriales > Chitinibacteraceae > Deefgea > Deefgea piscis. Next base: position 145,086 of record NZ_CP054143.1, read on the forward strand.
AAAAAAATCACTGGAAATCATCATGGCACTCGATAAACCTGCAGGCGAAATCGTTCCTGCCGCCTTTGATGCCGATGGCAATCAATTTGGCTACATCCACTCTATTGAAACCGGCGCGGCCGTTGATGGCCCTGGCATGCGCTTTGCACTGTTTGTTAGCGGCTGCCAATTTCGCTGCTTGTACTGCCACAATCCCGACACGTGGAAATTGCACAACGGTAAGCAATACACTGTGGACGCCATCGTTGCCGAAATCGGCAAATACGCCAGCTTTTTACGCATTGCCGGCGGCCTGACTATTTCTGGCGGCGAGCCTTTAATGCAAGCCCATTTTGTCGGCGAGATTTTCCGCCGAGTCAAACACGAGCTTAAAGTGCACACCGCACTCGATACCCAAGGCTTTTTGGCAGCGCACTTACCGGATGAATACTTCGACAATATCGACTTAGTGCTGCTCGACATTAAACAATTTGATCCGATCAAATACGAAGCGCTCACTGGCAAGCCGCTGCAGCCAACGCTTGAATTTGCCGAACGCATGATTCGTCTTAAAAAGAAAATGTGGATTCGCTACGTCTTGGTACCTGGCATTAGCGACGACGAGCAAGATGTCGCAGGGCTAGCCAATTACCTCAGCGAACTCGAACGCCAAGCCCCTGGTTTGATCGAACGTGTGGAAATTTTGCCCTTTCATAAAATGGGCGAAAACAAATGGCTTGATCTGGGAATGAAATACGAACTGACCGACACTCGCCCACCAAGCCAAGAAATGGTCGAGCGCGTCCGCGCTCAATTTAGCGCCAAAGGCCTATTCTGCTGTTAAGCAAGCCGCGCATTCCATCGCCAGCGTTCGCGCTGGCTTTTTTTTGCTTCAAACCAAATCAGTCAATCGAGAATTACGCCAACTTCGGGTATATTAACGCTCAAATTACAGCAGGATTAAACCATGGCCGGAACTAGCCTTTTAGTATTACTCGATGATATCGCCGCAGTGCTCGATGATGTGGCACTGATGACCAAAGTGGCCGCAAAAAAAACCGCCGGCGTATTGGGCGACGATCTGGCGCTGAATGCCGAGCAAGTCTCTGGTGTGCGCGCCGAGCGCGAACTGCCCGTTGTTTGGGCGGTGGCCAAAGGCTCATTTAAAAACAAACTGATTTTGGTGCCAGCCGCGCTGTTAATTAGCTTTGTCGAAGACCAATTGCGCGCCAATGGCCTGAATATCCCCTTGATTATGCCGCTATTAATGTTGGGTGGATTGTATTTGTGCTTTGAAGGCTTTGAAAAAATCGCCCATCCTTTTTTGCACTCACACGCTGAAGACGTTGCCGATCACCAAGCATTGAGCGACGCAGTGAATAACCCAGCAATTGATCTGGTGGCGTATGAACAAGAAAAAATCCAAGGTGCAATTCGCACTGACTTTGTGCTTTCAGCAGAAATCATCGTCATCACCCTTGGTACCGTGGCCGCCGTTAGCTTTAGCAGCAAAGTCGCGGTACTCACCGGCATCGCCATTATCATGACCGTCGGCGTGTATGGTTTGGTCGCCGCCATTGTGAAAATGGACGACGCTGGGCTTTATCTGAGCCAAAAACCCAACGCCAACGCCATTAGCCGCAGCGTCGGCCGCGTATTACTCGCTGGCGCACCAGTTTTAATGCGCGTATTAGCCGTGGTCGGCACCTTGGCGATGTTTATGGTCGGCGGTGGCATCATCACTCATGGCATTCCCGTCATTCACCACCTCATCGAAGCCGCAGCCCACAGCACCAGCACCCTCCCCGCCATTGGCGGCGTACTGGCTGCATTAGCACCATCATTTTTAAACGCCATTGCCGGCGTCATCGCTGGGGCAGTGACATTACTGGTCGTGACCATCATTGGAAAAACATTGGGCGCGTTTAAAAAATAAAGCCTGTGGCTATTTCTTATTTAGCGTTGCTTGATGACATTCATTACTGAACAAGGGATAGCCTGTAATCGGCCAGAAGCGGAAGCCCCCACTGTGAATATCTTCTACATAATTCCTAACGATGTTTCTAATGAGGCTATTTTATGAATAAAAACATTAAACTCGTCGCCATTTCTGGCAGTCTTCGTGCTGCTTCCTGTAATTCAGCATTGCTACGAGCAGTCAAAGCGATGGCACCTATACATATTCAAGTATCGCTTTTTGAGCAAATGGCTTTCATTCCGCCATTTAACCCCGATATCAATATCGATGAATTTCCATTACTGGCGCAATTACGCGATCAAATTATTGCAGCGGATGGTGTATTGATTGCAAGTCCTGAGTATGCCCACGGAATTAGTGGTGTAATGAAAAATTTACTTGATTGGATGGTCAATACGCCAGCGTTTGTGAATAAACCCGTAGCAATTTTAAATGCAGCACCCCGCGCTCATCATGCCTTTGACTCACTCAAAGAAGTTTTAACTATGATGTCCGCTAATCTGCTTTATGAGGCGTCGATTACTGTTCCTGTGATTGGTGAAATAAAAACGACTGAAGCAATTCTCCGCACCCCACTTATTTGCATGGATATACTCAAATCCTTAGCCTCATTTTCAGAATTTGACCAAGCTACTATCGATTAATTAAAGTCTAGGAGTGCCTGCAGCACCGTAGCTCCGATTAGCGCAGCGTAATCGGAGGAATGGCATGCGTACGATTACGCTACGCTAATCGTACCTACCTATATCATTGAGCATCTGCTTCGGGTCGAAAATAGGCTATGACCAAGCTGCTAAGCCTGTATTACCCAACAAAAAACCGCCTAAATTAGGCGGTTTTGTTATTGCGATCGAACGATTTATTTATTCACTGTCGATGCATCAATTCGGCTGCGTTCATCCAAATTGATGGGCTCTTTATCCCACAATAAAGCGCGGCCGTCGATTTGGCCTTGTTTGAGTTCTGGGTTTTTTGCCAAAACATCTTCAATAAAATGGGTGTATTCAGAAACGTAGCAATTATCTTTGCCGAACATGGTGCTCTCCCGAGGTAATTTATTTTGCCGCCATTATAACCGAGGCGATGTTCGGTCGGCAGTTTGATTGCAGATCGTCAAACCCGTTGCAGCAGCGCCGCGCCAGTTCATGGACTGACTGTGTTTTATATACGAATCATAGGTATTGCCAGCTAGGAAATATAAATTATGCGCTAGCTAGAAATACCCCATCAATCATTCATTGCTTGCTGCAATACCTCAATAAAGCGTGCATTTTCCGCCGGCAAACCAATCGACACTCGCAAACTATTGGGCATACCGTAACCCGCCAATGGCCGCACAATCACCCCACGCTCGAGCATAAATTGATTCAGCATACGCGCGTCGCCACAGTGGAAAGTCACAAAGTTACCCGCCGACTCAATAAAGCTAATACCAAGCTGGCGAAATGCATCGGTGATTTGCTGCATGCCTTGGTTATTCACGCGCACTGACGCTTGCAAAAATTCCTCGTCGTCCAGCGCCGCAGTCGCTGCCGCTTGCGCCAAACTATTGACGTTAAACGCTTGGCGAACGCGATTGAGCATATCGATGATTTCAGGGCTGGCTAGCGCAAAACCCACGCGCAAACCCGCTAAGCCAAAGGCTTTAGAGAAGGTTCTGACGACGATTAAATTCGGAAATCTTTTTAACCATGCAATCGAATCGCTGCGTTTGGCGGCAGGTAAAAATTCGGTATACGCTTCGTCGAGCACCACCAGCACATGGCTTGGGCATAACTCTAAAAACTCGATCAAATCGCCCGGGCGCGCCAAGGTACCAGTCGGATTATTTGGATTGGCAATCCAAACGATTTTCGTGCTGGGCAAAATGGCCGCGCGCATGGCGTCTAAATCATGGCCGTAATCGAGCGCTTTTACACAGATCCCCGTTGCCCCCATGGCCTGCGTGGCCAAGGGATAAACGGCAAATGCGTATTCGGCATACACCGCAGTATCGCCCGCTTGTAAAAAGGCATGTGCAATCAATTCCAGCACGTCGTTTGAGCCATTGCCCAATACAATTTGCTCGCTGGCGACTTGGTATTTCTCGGCAATTTTGGCTTTCAACTCAAAACCATTACCATCGGGATAGCGCGCTAAGTCAGCAATTTCTTTTTCAACTGCCGCACGGGCTTTGGGGCCCATGCCCAGTGGGTTTTCGTTCGAAGCCAATTTAACGATTGTTGCTGGATCAAGCCCCATTTCACGCGCTAGTTCAGCGACAGGTTTACCGGGTTGATACGGCGCAATCGCGCGGATATATTCGGGGGCAAGCGTCAACATCGTTATCCTTAGTCGTTCAAGCTATCAGCCGTGGCAAGTTCATGGCCGAGGTTTAATTTTTTTGTCATTCGAAAGCTCGCTGGCAGCTTAAACATCGCCAAGCGCTGTACTGTCGATTCAACCAATACTTCAAAGCCATAGCGCTGATAAAAACGCACCGCCGCCGTATTGGCGCTATCAACATCAACATGCAGGCTAAAATAACCGGCTTGGCGCGCAGCGAGACAAACCTGCGCCAACATCCGTTCGCCTAAATGCTGGCGACGATAATCAGGATGAACTGCGATGGTGCGCAAATACCAAGCATTTTTAGGCACGTGCGGGAATAAAAAATCCAGCTGCGATTGGCGATCCTGCAAAATCTGCAAATCGAGAGCTAAAGCGCCGATTTCAAATGCATCACTGACTTGCAATTGCGCGCCAAAGCCGGCGGAATAATGAAACACCAAAGCGATCAGTTCATCGTCGCTATTGCGCAACACTTGCGCATTGCGATAGCTGTAACTGCCGGTTTCGGCCTGCCAAAGCTGCGCTAAATTAAGCACCACCAATTCAGGCGGCAAAGCAAACCAATAATCATAAAATGGCGCGTCTGATTGATAAATCAGTGCCGCAGCCCGCTTGGCATCACTGGGTAAAGCAAGAGTTAAGTTTTCCACCATTCACCTGCGCGACGAGAAGGTTTGCTTTGCAATAACTCGATCAGCTCGATGGGATCATTGGCGCACAGCAATTGAGCCGCATCGCTGCCGCTCACAAAGCCCTCTTCCACCGCCTGCGCCACCATCGCTTGCAATGGCGCAAAATAATTCGCGGTGTTGAGTAGACCAACAGGTTTTTCGTGCAGACCGATTTGCCCCCAAGTTAAAATCTCAAATAACTCATCAAACGTACCAAATCCGCCCGGCATGGCAATAAAGCCATCAGCCAACTCCGCCATCCGCGCCTTGCGGGTATGCATCGAATCGACAACTTCTAATTGGCTACACGCGCCATACCCCAGTTCTCGTTCAACCATAAACTGCGGAATCACGCCAATCACCTGACCACCGGCATCTAAACACGCCTCAGCGACAGCGCCCATTAAGCCAACATGACCGCCGCCATACACTAAGGTTAAGCCACGTTCGGCCAAGCCGCGACCCAGATGTTGCGCTTGGTGACGATAGACTTCTTTCGTGCCAAAGCGTGCACCACAAAATACCACGACTGATTTCATTGCTTTGCCTGTACTTTTTAAATTAACGACGCGATCACGCTAGCACTATTAAATGACAGCTTGAGGATACGAGCCCAAGACTTTCACAAATGCCGCTACGTCTTGCAAATCTTTTAACGCCGCTTGCAATGGCACATCATCGATAAAGCCATCCACATCGGCAAAAAACACATATTCCCACAGCCCAGTGCGACTTGGTCGTGATTCAAACTTACTCATCGATACACCATTTCTGGCTAGTGGCTCCACCAAGGTATGCAAAGCACCAGGGCGATTCGGCGCTGAAATCACCAACGATGTTTTGTCTTTACCCGAGCGCGCGGCTTGCTGATAACCCAGCACCAAGAATCGGGTGGTGTTATTTGGCTCGTCTTCAATATTGACCGCGAGTTTATTCAGGGAAAATTTCTCTGCCGCTGAATCACCGGCAATTGCGGCGCTGCTTGGGTCAAGACTGGCTAAACGGGCACCTTCGGCATTGCTGGCCACCGAAATACGCTCAACCTCATCGCCCAGATGTTTATTAAGCCACTCATGGCATTGCGCCAAGCTTTGTGCGTGCGAATACACCCGCTTAATCCCCAGCATATCAGGCGTTTGCCGCAAGAAATGATGATGAATCCGTAGCACCACTTCACCGCAAATTTGCAGTGGCGTAGTCACCATTAAATCCAGCGTACGGCCGACGGCACCTTCGGTGGAGTTTTCCACTGGCGCCACCACATAATCCGCGCCGCGCGCTTCAACCACGCGAAATGCTTCATCAATTGAAGCGCATGCCAAGGTGGATGCCGCATGGCCAAAATGCTTAATCGCCGCCGCTTGAGTAAATGTACCCTCTGGCCCCAAAAAGGCGATGGTCAATGGACGCTCAAGTGCCAAACACGCCGACATAATTTCACGGAATAAGCGCGCACAGGTTTCACCCGACAACGGCCCCGGATTGGTTTCTTTAATGCGCGTCAGCACTTGTGCTTCGCGCTCAGGGCGATACACCACGCCGCTGCCTTTAATTTCGCCTATCGTGCGGGCGTGCTGGGCACGTTGATTAATCAAAGCAAGAATTTGCTGATCAATCGCATCAATTGCATCACGGTGTTGTTTTAACAAATGATCTGACATGTCTAAAGCTCAGTAAGAGTGATTTAAAGCCTTCAGCGCACCGCGCTTTAGCTGGCGTTTTATTCAGGTTTAAAGCGTGCGGCGTCGATAATCGACCATAAATGAATAATCCAACCGAGCAAAATAAACCAAAGTATCGCCGCTGCTACAAACATCAGCGCGGCTTTTAGTAGTCGACCTTGTAAAAGTTGACCTAAGCCGGGAATAAAAAAACTAGCGAGTGCGGCAAGTACATTACCGCCAGAACCTGGACCTGCCATCACAATTAACCCTTCATCTTTGCAAATTCATTCATATAATCGGCCAACGCTTGGCAACCGGCCAATGGCATGGCGTTATAAATCGAAGCACGCATACCGCCCACCGAGCGATGCCCTTTCAGCTGCAATAAATGCCGCGCTTCGGCCCCTGCGAGGAAGGCTTGATCAAGTTGTTGGTCGGCCAAAGTAAACGGAATATTCATTCGCGAGCGATCAGCCAATGCCGTTGGGCAATGGTAGAAGCCATTGGAGGCATCAATCGCAGCGTAAATCACATTGGCTTTTTCGATGTTTTTTGCTTCCATCGCCGCCACACCACCCTGCTGCAACACGTGCTTGTAGACCAAGCCCGCCACGTAAATCCCAAACGACGGTGGCGTGTTGTACATCGAGCCGTTATCGGCATACGATTTATAATTAAGCATCGTCGGTGTATCGCTGCGCGCCTTACCCAGTAAGTCGCTCCGAACAATACTCACTGCCACACCCGATGGACCCATGTTTTTTTGCGCGCCAGCATAAATCATACCGAACTGGCTCACATCCACCGGCCGCGACAAAATATTGCTCGACATATCACAAATCAGCGGGACGCCATTGGCTTGCGGAATGTGGTTGAACTCCACGCCACCGATGGTTTCATTGCTGCAGTAATGCAAAAATGCGGCGTCTGGCGTGCGTTGCCAAGTCGATTCATCTGGCACATAGCTAAAGTTTTTATCTTCACTGCTGGCGACAATATTCACGTTGGCGTAGCGGCTCACTTCTTTAATCGCCACTTTCGACCAATGCCCAGTATTTACAAAATCGACCGTACTGCCGACAGGGGCAAAATTGAGCGGCAACATGGCAAATTGCAAATGCGCCCCGCCTTGCAAAAACAACACTTTGTAGTTGTCAGGAATCGCCATCAGCGTTCGCAAATCAGCCTCAGCTTCGGCCAAAATTTGCCCAAATTCAGGCCCGCGATGGCTCATTTCCATCACGCTCATGCCCGAGCCATGCCAATCGAGCATTTCGGCTTGGACTTGCAGTAGCACTTCATGCGGTAAAACCGCAGGACCTGAGGAAAAATTAAACACTTGAGTCATGGGCATTCTCTTAAAACATGAATAACGAAATGATTAAGGCCAGCCAAAGCGATGCAAAACCAAGTCACTTCATTTACGTACCATCGCGGTTTTGTATTCTGCTGCCAGCCCAAATAAGCACACCAAGATATTTTGCGCTGATTTTTGAAAAGACTCGTGGTGAGTGTTAGCCGATTAGCTCAACAAGAAATGCGCACGCGCCGTAGCGACGGGTTTGGACTCATCTTCTTGCCATGCCGTCATTAATACATTGGCAACCCGTTTACCTTGGCGAACAATCTCGCAACGCGCGTGTAAATCCAACGCTTTGGCCGAGCGCAAATAATCAATCGAAAAGTCAATAACACGGGGAATGCCATCGCTTTCTTGCGCCCACATTAAATGGAGTACCGCGGCGTTTTCTAAAAAACCACCAATGACACCACCATGAATGGCAGGCAATAGCACATTGCCAATATTGTGTTCAACAAAGGGAAGATAAAATTCAGGCTGTCCATTTTTTTCAATGGCTTGAATCCCTAGCAATTTGGCATAGGGTATTTGGTCCAAGGCTTTATTTAGACTAGCGAAGCAAGCAATACCCTCAGCCATTATGCAGACTCCTTGGTGATTGCCATACGCGCAAAAGTAGATACAGAATGCGCAATCGGCTTATCAGGATCGGCCTGATACGCCGTTGCGCGCATGAATGCAATCGACTCAGTCAGGCGATAGCATTCTGCAGTGCAATACAGTGGTAAATCAGGCTTAGCTGGCCGCAGGTAATCGATACGTAAATCGAGCGTTGCTGCGGCCTCGGGTTGATCGAGCAAGGTATACAGCGAGATGCCACTGGCGGTATCAATCAAAGAAGTGACCACACCACCATGCAAAACTCGCGTTTCGGGGTTGCCGATCAGCGTGTCTTTAAATGGCAATTTCAGCGTTACTTTACCGCGTCCTGCGGTAACCAATTCCAAGCCTAATGTTTTGCAATGCGGTAACGCCATAAACCATGGCGCAACTTGGTCAAAAAACTCAGGTACTGCAACAGGTAACCACAGTCCGTTCATCGCTGGCCTTTATTCGCTAGGGGTTGCTGGATCAATATCGACTACATCGGTTGGTGCCACTGCGGCATCTGCTGCGATGCCTTCAATTGCGTCAGCACCTTCTTCAATCAACTCAGATTCTTCACCTTCTGGCTCATCCACTTCGGCGACTTTTTCTAAGCCAGATAAATGCTCACCTTCATCCAAATTAATCAAACGAACGCCTTGTGCCGAGCGGCCCGTTTCACGAATTTGATTGACCTTCGTTCGAATCAACACGCCACCGGTGGTAATCAACATCACGTCGTCAGATTCTTCAACCAGACTTGCGGCAACCAGTTTCAAACCGGTTTTGTCGGTCAAGTCCATCGCAATCACGCCTTGCGTACCTCGGCTGGTATGGCGGAAGTCGCCCACCGGAGTGCGTTTACCGTAACCACCATCACTGGCCGTCAACACCATTTGCTCGTCTGAATTGGCAACCAACAGTGAAATAACTTTTTGTCCTTCAGCCAATCGCATCCCGCGCACACCGGCGGCAGTTCGACCCATGGCACGAACATCACCTTCGGCAAAGCGGACTGATTTACCGGCATCAGAGAACAACATCACTTGATCTTCACCGTGCGTAAGCGCAACACCAACCAAGTAGTTACCTTCATCCAGGTTGATGGCAATAATGCCATTACGTTTCGGACGAGAGAAGTCAGCCAAAGAGGTTTTCTTCACCGTACCATCAGCCGTTGCCATAAAGATATATTGATCTTCTGCGAATTCTTTTACCGGCAAGATGGCGTTGATTTTTTCGCCTTCTTCCAGCGGCAACAAGTTCACAATCGGCTTGCCACGACTAGTACGACCGCCTTGTGGTAATTCATAGACCTTGAGCCAATACACTCGACCGCGTGAGCTAAAGCACAAGATATAATCATGCGTATTGGCAACAAATAGACTGTCAATAAAATCATCGTCTTTCGTTGCTGCCGCTTGCTTGCCACGACCACCGCGTTTTTGTGAGCGATATTCATCGACCGCAGTGGCTTTCATATAGCCGCCATGCGTCAACGTCACCACCATGTCTTGCGGGGTAATTAAGTCTTCAAGACAGATATCTTCGCCATGCGCGATAATTTCAGAGCGACGGGCATCGCCATAATTGGTTTTGACTTCCAGCATTTCATTGCGAATGATTTCAGTCACCCGTTCTGAGCGCGCCAAGATGTCGAGTAAATCAAGGATTTTTTCAACCACTTCTTTGTATTCAGAAATGATTTTGTCTTGCTCAAGCCCAGTTAAACGCTGTAAACGCAGCTCCAAAATCGCTTGCGCTTGCACATCAGAAAGGCGGTAACCGTCATCAGACAAACCAAAGCAATCGAGTAGGCCTTCTGGGCGTGATGCATTGGCATCAGCACGTGCCAGCATTTCACCGACTAAGCCCGATTTCCAAACGCGGCTCATCAAGCCGGTTTTGGCTTCCGCTGGCGTCGGCGCGGCTTTAATCATCGCGATGATTTCGTCAACATTTGACAAAGCCACTGCTAAACCTTCAAGCACATGACCGCGATCACGCGCTTTACGCAGTTCAAACACGGTACGGCGAGTCACTACTTCTCGGCGATGCTTTAAGAAGCACTCCAAAACTTGCTTTAAGTTCAACAAGCGCGGTTGACCATCAACCAGCGCCACCATATTGATACCAAAGCTATCTTGCAGTTGAGTATGCTTGTAGAGGTTATTGAGCACCACATCGGCCATTTCACCGCGTTTGAGCTCAATCGCGACTCGCATACCCGATTTGTCTGACTCGTCACGCAGGTCAGAAATCCCTTCGATGGTTTTTTCGCGAACCAATTCGGCGATACGCTCGAGTAAACGGGCTTTATTCACTTGGTACGGCAGCTCATCGACGATAATGGCTTGTCGATCACCATTTTTACCACACTCTTCAAAATGGGTCCGAGCGCGCATCACGACGCGGCCACGACCAGTGCGATAGCCTTCACGAACGCCATGAATGCCGTAAATAATACCGGCGGTTGGGAAGTCTGGCGCTGGAATGTAATCAATTAACTCATCAATTGTAAGCTCACTATTGTCGAGTAAGGCCAGACTGGCATCGATCACTTCATTGATATTGTGCGGCGGAATATTGGTCGCCATCCCCACCGCAATCCCTGACGAGCCATTCACTAATAAATTAGGAATGCGCGTAGGAAGAACCGTTGGTTCAAGTTCTTTTTCATCATAATTTGGCGTGAAATCGACAGTTTCTTTATCGATATCGGCCAAAAGTTCACTCGATATTTTTTGCAAACGACACTCGGTATAACGATAGGCCGCCGCGCGGTCTCCATCAATCGAACCGAAGTTACCCTGACCATCAATCAAGGTGTATCGCAAGGAGAAGCCTTGCGCCATCCGCACCAATGCTTCATAGGCAGCAGAATCGCCGTGTGGGTGATATTTACCCAACACATCACCAATCACGCGAGCACATTTAACGTAAGGGCGATTCCACACATTACTGCTTTCGTGCATCGCAAATAAAATACGACGGTGAACGGGTTTTAAACCATCGCGTACATCAGGCAGCGCTCGTCCTACGATAACGCTCATGGCGTAATCGAGATAGGAATGACGCATTTCCTCTTCGAGGCTGACGGGGATCGTTTCTTTGGCAAAGCTGAATTGTTCGTGCATTGATAAGGCCGGTTAGTGAAAAACGTAGGGACTATCAAAGCCAACACTAAATCTGAATTCAGTGTGGCGAAATTTTAACTGTCTTTTGGAAACTTCGTTACAAATAAACACTGACTAGTCACGTTTAACTATTCTATAGTTAGGATCAAGTTTACCACGTGGATGCCTGTGATCCAATTTTTGCGTAAATGATGCAGTATTGCACTGTGCAATATTACAAAATCCTTAAGATTGCGGCGCCGCAAGCTTTTTATTTGCGTCAAAATTACCTAAGACAGTAGAATAGGTACTGGTACAGTATTATGGTTTACTATAGCCAATAGTAAGTTATATTCATTTTTGATTTTATAAACGGGGAATCCACATGCTGACAATCAAGCAAACTCTGACATCATTCGCTATCGTTGCTGCATTTGCTGCCGCTGGCGCTCAAGCTGCTACTGAAATCTACGTAACTAACAGCACCAACGTTTCTGAAGCAAATCCAGAAGGCGCCGTAAAGATTTCTGATGGTACTTGTGTACAAACTGGCTCTTGGACTGCTGAAGCAGCTAAGAGTGTTAAAGGTTGCCAAGGTTACGTAGCTCCAGTTGCACCTAAAGCTGTTGTTGCTCCAGTTGTTCCAGCTCCAGTTAAAACAACTAAAACATTCGAATTGAAAGCTGATTACTTGTTTGATTTCAACAAATCTACGTTGAAACCAGCTGGTAAAGATGCATTGGATGCGCTGTTTACTGAAGTTCAAGCAATGGATCCTAAAGATGGCACTGCGACTGTAGTTGGTTACACTGACCGCATCGGCTCAGACAAATACAACATGGTTCTATCTGAAAAACGTGCCAACACTGTACGTGACTACCTGTTGAGCAAAGGCGCTCCTGCAGACAAAGTAACTGCAATCGGTAAAGGTAAAGCTGACCCAGTAACTGGCGACACTTGCCAACAAAAAAATCGCGCTAAATTGATCGAGTGCTTGGCACCAGATCGTCGCGTAGTTGTTGAAATTACCGGCACTCAAGTTGTTGTTAAGTAATTAGCATTCAGTAATACTAAGCCCCGCCTCGGCGGGGCTTTTTTATTTTTCAAACGGATAAGCGACTCGATAATGAACAAACTACTTCAGCTCGTTTTTGTAGGAACAATCACTCTACTTCTTACATCAAAGCCTGCTTTTGCTGATAACGTATCTAAAATACAACAATACCTCAGCGGTACAATGTCACTAAACGCTCGCTTTACTCAAGAAGTAATCTCTAAAAACAATAAAACCCAAACTTCAAATGGGCAACTTAGCTTACTTCGTCCAGGTAAGTTTCGCTGGACCTATGAAAAGCCCTACCCACAAGAAATCATCAGCGATGGTAAACAAGTTTGGCTCTACGATGCCGACTTGGCACAAGTCACCATAAAACCAGTAAGTAAAGCCCTTGAGGCAAGCCCTGCAGCAATTTTGGCAGGCGACAACAAACTTGAAACCAATTTCAATATCAAAAACTTACCTAGCCGTGCGGGGCTAGATTGGATTGAATTAATCCCGAAGCAAAATGACAGTAGTTTTGCTCGAATTCGGATTGGCTTTAGCGACAGCAATCTCAATCTTTTAGAATTAGATGATCATTTTGGTCAAACGACTAAAATACAGCTCAAGCAAATCATTCGAAACCAAGCCATCGACAGCAAACAGTTTAATTTCATCCCACCCAACGGGAGCGATATCATTCGTGAGTGATCTTTTTACCCGCAAACCGATACAACCCCTTGCTGAAGTATTGCGACCCAAGTCAATTGACGCAATTGTTGGGCAACAACATTTACTTGCACCAGGCAAACCCCTTGCGCTTGCGCTCGCAGGAGGAAAAGCGCACTCAATGATTTTTTGGGGCCCCCCTGGAGTCGGAAAAACCACCTTAGCTCGTTTACTGGCTGATGCCTTCGATTGCGAACTCATTGCACTATCGGCTGTTTTTTCAGGTGTAAAAGACATCCGCTTGGCAATGGACGAAGCAGAACGAAACCAGAAAATCAATCGTCAAACTATATTGTTTGTTGACGAAGTTCACCGCTTTAATAAATCGCAGCAAGATGCATTCTTGCCCTTTGTTGAGTCAGGACTGATTACTTTTATTGGTGCAACAACTGAAAACCCCTCATTTGAAGTCAATGCAGCATTACTTTCTCGCGCCCAAGTCTACGTTTTAAATCCGCTCAATACGCATGAACTCACGCAACTCATAGAAAGAGCCCAATCACACGTTACGCCTGCACTCACGATCAGCGCAGATGCATTTCCCGTTCTAGTTGACCTTGCTGATGGCGATGGACGACGCTTACTTAATTTATTTGAACAAGCCAGCCAAGCAGCACACACCAGCAACAGAACGGATATAAGCGCAGCATTTTTAAGTGACGTGCTTAGCATCGGCAGCCGGCGTTTCGACAAAAATGGCGATCATTTTTATGATCAGATTTCAGCCTTACATAAATCGGTAAGGGGTTCAAACCCTGACGGCGCACTCTATTGGCTATGTCGAATGCTCGATGGCGGTGCGGATGCGCGATATTTAGCGCGCCGGATTGTTCGCATGGCTTGGGAAGACATCGGACTTGCCGACCCTCGTGCGATGCAAATTGCCAACGATGCTGCCACAACATATGAAAGATTAGGCTCGCCTGAGGGTGAATTAGCCCTGGCTCAGGCGGTCATCTATTTGGCTGTTGCGCCAAAATCCAACGCGGGTTATCTCGCCTTCAAAGCAGCAAAATCACTCGTCAAACAAGATAAGTCTCGCGAAGTGCCTTTGCATTTACGAAACGCACCGACCCCATTAATGGCAAAACTTGGACATGGCCACGAATATCGCTACGCACATGACGAGGATGAAGCCTATGCAGCAGGCGAAACCTATCTACCTGATGGCCTTGAAAAAACACAGTTTTATCAGCCTAGCCCGCGGGGCCTAGAACAAAAAATAAGTACCAAGATGGCACACCTTGCTGAGCTTGATGCAATCTGGTTAGAAAAAAATGGGGCAGTAAAAAAACCATCCAATACATAGACTTACCCATTCACTCTTTTCAAACTTGCTTAATGCCTATTCATGACTATATTTCTCAGCACATAACATTTTAGAAATAGACAAGAAACAATAAAGTAGCGCATTAAATTTTGAACACAAAAACAAGCGCAAGTTTTAAAAATCAAGTCCTAGGTCTTGTTAATTGTTGCCTAGTAACTACTGTTTTACTGCTGTAAATTACCTAAAGTGTAAGTATTGCACTGTTAATTGTTTTGCCGTTTTATATCCTTTGTACTGGCTCAATAGTCAATTTTGCGTCAGTACTTTTCTAAAAATGAAAGTGAAAGGTAAATATTATGAGCACAGCTGAACGCAATGGTGAACGCGCACTAGTAGCGCCATTAGCAACACCGACCGACCTTGGCGCAGATGCCACACGCGACATCACTGCGGCCATGAACTTAATCTTGGCCGATGTTTTTGCCCTTTATTTAAAAACTAAAAATTTTCATTGGCATGTGAGTGGACCACACTTTCGTGATTGTCATCTGATGCTCGACGAGCAAGGTGACGAACTCTATGCAATGACGGATCCAATTGCTGAGCGCGTACGAAAAGTTGGTGGACGCACACTCACCTCGATTGGGCATATTGCACGTACTCAGCGCGTCCTAGATAACGATGCTGAATATGTACAGCCACTGGATATGCTGGCCGAACTCTGTGACGACAGCAAAAATCTGGTCGCTCGCATGCGAGAAGCACATAGCGTTTGTGATGAATACAACGACACTGCAACCGCGAGTATGCTTGAAGAATGGATTGACCAAGCGGAACGGCGTACTTGGTTTCTATTTGAATCAAGCCGCCGAGGCTAATCCCCTCCTCGTTGAATCGTCATGCAATAAAAAAAGCGGTATCGGCAATAAGCTGATGCCGTTTTTTTATTGCATAACAAACAATTCATTCCGGCATCGCACACACCGCCAAGCACTGTAAATATAGCAAAATCACGCAATAGGCTTCGAGCCAAGCATGCCTTGGTGTAAAATCAGCTAACCCTATTTCAGTGATGAACAAAATGCTCGACATCCAACTTTTACGTACCGACCTCGCCGCAGTAACCGCTCGTTTAGCTGAACGAAAGTTCGTGCTTGATGCGAGCACATTCCAAAAACTAGAAGATGAGCGAAAAGTCTTGCAAACTCAAATGCAAGATTTGCAAGCCAAACGCAATGCCTCATCTAAGCAAATTGGTGCAGCCAAAGCCAAAGGTGAAGACGTCAGTATCATCATGGCAGAAGTCGCCAGCCTGGGTGACGAGCTAAAAGCCGCGGAGTCAGCATTCGCCCAACTCGCCGAACAACTTAATACTTTACTGCAATTGATCCCAAACTTGCCCGATGAATCAGTTCCCGCCGGTAAAGACGAAACCGATAACGTTGAAGTTAGCCGCTGGGGAACGCCGCGCGCATTTAATTTCGAAATTAAAGACCATGTTGATTTAGGCGCCCCATTGGGCCTCGATTTTGAAACCGGCGCTAAATTATCTGGTAGTCGCTTTAGTTTACTACGTGGCTCAGTCGCTAAGCTGCATCGCGCGCTCGCGCAATTCATGCTAAATACCCACAGCAATGAGCATGGCTATGAAGAGATGTACACCCCATACATCGTTAACGATTCAGCGCTTTTTGGCACTGGTCAGCTCCCAAAATTTGCCGAAGACATGTTCAAAGTCACTCGCGGTGGTGATGAGGATGGCAATGTCGACCAATACCTCATTTCAACCTCTGAAATCACCTTAACCAATACGGTCGCTGGCGATATGCTCAAATCAGAGCAACTGCCAATTAAACTGACCGCCCACTCGCCTTGCTTTCGCTCAGAAGCCGGCTCTTACGGTCGTGACGTACGCGGCTTGATTCGCCAGCACCAATTTGACAAAGTAGAAATGGTACAAATTGTTCACCCGGATCATTCTGATGACGCCCTTGAAGAACTCGTAGGTCATGCAGAAAAAATCCTGCAACTACTCGAACTGCCATACAGAAAAGTATTGCTTTGCACTGGCGATATGGGCTTTAGCAGCCAGAAAACATACGATCTAGAAGTTTGGCTACCCGCACAAAACACCTTTAGAGAAATCTCAAGCTGCTCCAACATGGGCGCATTTCAAGCGCGCCGGATGCAAACACGCTTTAAAAATGAGCAAGGCAAAAACGAACTAGTCCATACCTTAAATGGTTCTGGTCTAGCAGTCGGCCGCACTTTAGTCGCCGTACTTGAGAACTACCAAAATGCAGATGGATCAATTACCGTACCTACGGTGCTTCGCCCCTACCTCGGCGGCCGCGAACTACTGAGCGCCTAAGCTTATTCACGTATTACACAAAAGCGCACGTTTACGTGCGCTTTTTTTGCACCTTACTCCAAGCTCCGTTACTCTGTAGGCTCAACCATACCTATCTGGCACTGTTCATGAGCTCGACCAGCATATGGCTTACACTAGCTGTAGTACTCTGTACTCTAGAAATATTCTCAAGTACCTTTTATATGATCGCCATCGCCATTGGTTTTCTTGCTGGTGCCGCGGCGGCCGCCTTCCAATTGCCTCTGCCATTGCAAATAGGCATGAGCGCACTCTTTGCATTGGTGAGCGCCTTTTTTATTCGCCACTGGAAACTAACTCACTTACAAAATGAAGTTAGCGACATCCACGAGGAAATTGGCCAACGCGTCAGCATTGAAACTTGGCAAGATGAAAATCATGCCCGTGTTCGCTACCGAGGCAGCCAATGGGATGCCGTTCTCGCTCAAGATTGCCAACGCGGCGATGATGCGCATTGGTACATCACAGCACAACACGGTGCAACACTCGAAATATCCAATAAGAAGCCACTTTAATCAGCCAAGGGAAACGTCATGCCATTTCAATTCACGTTAATTTTGCTCATTGCCGTTATTATTTTTATCGCCAAAACATTCAAAATCGTGCCACAACAAACTGCACTCATCATCGAGCGATTAGGCCGATTTCATGCAGTACTTGCCCCGGGTTTAAATTTTGTCATCCCGTTTGTAGATCGTGTCGCCTACAAACATTCCCTCAAAGAAATCCCGCTAGATATTCCCAGCCAAGTTTGTATTACTCGTGACAATACACAACTCCAAGTAGATGGCATTTTATACTTTCAAGTCGTTGACCCAAAAATGGCCTCCTACGGCACGTCAGACTTTGTAATGGCAATTAGCCAGCTGGCGCAAACGACTCTGCGCTCGGTGATCGGCAAGCTTGAAATGGATAAAACCTTTGAAGAACGGGACGATATTAATCGCACCGTTGTCGCAGCTTTGGACGAAGCAGCCACCAGCTGGGGAGTTAAAGTACTACGTTACGAAATCAAAGACCTGACTCCGCCACAGGCTATTTTGCATTCGATGCAACAGCAGATTACTGCAGAGCGTGAAAAACGCGCCCGCATCGCCCAATCAGAAGGTGTTAAGCAAGAACAAATTAACTTAGCAACAGGGCAAAGAGAAGCTGCAATTCAAAAATCACAAGGTGATATGCAAGCCAATATCAATCAATCAGAAGGCGAGCGCCAAGCACAAATCAATCGCGCCTCAGGTGAAGCAGAAGCGCTACGTTTGGTTGCGCATGCAACAGCAGAAGCCGTTTCGGTCGTAGCCAAAGCCATCGAGTCCCCCGGCGGCCTAGAAGCCATTAACTTAAAAGTGGCCGAACAGTACGTATCTGCATTTGGCAATATCGCCAAAACCAGCAATACGATGCTTCTGCCTAGCAACGCTGCTGATGTCGCAGGTATGGTTGCTACTGCGATGAGTGTCGTGAAAGCTGCAAACAAAGAAAAAACAAACTAAAGTAAATGCACCAACGCAGGAGCTTACTCATGGCTGATGAAAAATTTCGTTTAGTAACCCGCAGTGACTTTGATGGTCTGGTTTGTGCTGTACTACTCAATGAACTTGAGATGATTGACGATATTTTGTTTGTTCATCCTAAAGACATGCAAGATGGCAAAGTCCCGATCACCAATCGGGACATCACGACCAATTTGCCCTATGTTGCTGCGGCTCATTTAGCTTTTGACCATCATTTTTCAGAAACACTGCGCAATGATGCCCAGCTTAACAATCATATTATTGATGCCAAAGCACCATCAGCTGCGCGAGTCGTGTTTGATTACTACGGTGGTAAAACTCGATTTGCTGACATCAGCGACGAAATGATGCAAGCGGTGGATAAAGCCGATTCAGCTGAATTTAGCCGTGATGAAATTTTAAACCCCAAAAATTGGGTGCTGCTTAATTATTTGATGGATGCGCGCACAGGCTTAGGGCGATTTCGAAGCTTTCGGATATCCAATTACCAATTAATGATGGATTTGATCAAGTACTGCCGTCACCATGGCATTTCAGACATTCTTACATTGCCAGATGTTGTCGAACGCGTTGAGCTGTATATGGAGCACGCCCCGCTCGCCAAAGAGCAAATTCAACGCTGTAGCCGAATTTATGACAATTTAGTCGTGCTTGATTTGCGTGACGAAGAAACCATCTACGCCACCAATCGTTTTATGATCTATGCGCTTTATCCACAATGCAATGTTTCAATTCATGTGATGTGGGGTCTACAAAAACAAAACACCGTTTTTGCCACTGGCAAGTCCATTATCAACCGCTCCTCACAAACCAATATTGGCGAGCTGATGCTTGAACACGGTGGCGGCGGCCATGAAAATGCCGGCACCTGCCAAATTGAAAACAATAAAGTCGATGAAGCATTGCGTGAATTAGCATTAAAAATCACCGCCGACGGCTAAACGAAACCCGACTTTTAAGCCAAATAATGCCGCCTTGCGGCATTATTTATTTTGGGTATCTCGCGCCCTGTGTCGCCAATACACCATAGCGACCAATACAGGGCTGGTAATCCACTTCATGATACGGAATCAATGCTTGATCAAGCTGTTGGTATAAATCACCCAGCGCCACCACTTGATAACCTTGCTCAATCCAGCCCTTTAGCAAACGAATAAAATCATCCGCCGCCTGAATGCCATCAAAATCTGCCGCTGCGTTATATACATGCCCCCAAGGACTTTCATTTTGCGTTTGTGCCAAAATCAACTCAACCCGTTCATGGCTTGGTAACTCTTCGAGCATTGGCAAAGTAACCGGAAGCTGTAAGCAGCGCGATGTTTCAGCATTTACAACCGGCCAAAATGGATGACTTCCACGGGTATCGCTAGCAAAGCGCCAGCCCATCATCTGTTCAAGGCGATACACCGCCTTATTTGCCTGCCAGCCCTTCGCCGAAAAAGCGACAGGCTCTCCCTTCATGCCTTGAGTAAACTGTGCATAGGCCTGCTTTAAATGCTCAGCAGTCATCACCGCAGGGAGTGATCTAATATCGTTTTGCCAAGCATCATTGCGTAGTGGTCGTAAAGCATGCTCAAACGAATCTAAGTCTTGCCGTGCCAACGCTGCAGCTTTCATGAGTGATGGGGCTGGCCATAAAGCGCCCCGACATAGCGCCTTAACACCAAAGCGGTGCTTCAACGCCAGCAAACTTGAGCCTGAAACCCGTCTTAAGCGACTGCCTGGGAGTAAAAAACGACCGTTTTTTTCTATCCCTAAAGACCAAAAAAAAGTCGCACCACACGCATGCTCAGTTAAAATTTGCTGCAATCGAGGCAAGCCTCGTTCCATGGCCGATAAATTATCGACATCAATCTTTAAAGCAATCAGTTTCATTTGAGATTCGAGAAAAACAAGGGCAACAAAGCGTAAGTAGCACGCTTGACAGGCCGCTAGTGTACTACGAGACGGGGTAAAACTGCTGCAATTGAATCACCAATCAAGCCAAATGCAGCAGTAAGGTTAAGTAAAATAAAGCTTATTGGTATACCTGAACAATCTCCAAACCCAATTCATATAACTGCAACGCGGCAACGCGATGACTACGTTTAACGCGAACTCGAGCAGAAAATGGCTCATTGCGTAAATCGAAAGCCTGTACCGGCATAATGAAAATATCAAATTCTTCATCTAGGCGCGGCACATACATTGTTTGTATTGTCATTCCAGTCACACTCAAATCAATACAGTCGCCATAAAAAGGCAAACCCAAACCCAAAGGACGAATTTTAACTTTGCAGCACACTTGCATCCGCAAAGCAACGCGCTGATCTTGTTCACGCAGGCCAATTTTCATATTTACGCTCTTATCGTCAAACGGCAACTAAAGTCACTATTGCAGCTTAAAGCCCACTCCATTAAATGCAAAGCACCGAATATCAGACCAAGACAAAAAGTCGACACCCCTCCCCCAAGCCAAGCAAACCGCCAATAAATCAAGACAAACACCGAGCATCATTACAATTCAAACAAACAGCCATCAATGCCAATATCATTTTTTTGGTTTAAAACCATTTTTTTGATACTTTTTTAAATTTTTTTAACCCGATTTAATCAACTGATTCATAAACACTTTCTAACAAAACAAGCATAAAATCGCACTTAGCCAACGATTTTTAATTACAAAAGTGGTTGACGACCGAATCTGAAAATGATTTAATTCGGCCTCTCTCGAACGAGGGGTCGTTAGCTCAGTTGGTAGAGCGCCTGCCTTACAAGCAGGATGTCGGCGGTTCGACCCCGTCACGACCCACCACTTTTTAATAAGTGCGTTGGAAAGAATGCTTAATGTTGACACTTTAAGCAGGTAGCAAAAGTTTGTTGGAGTGGTAGTTCAGTTGGTTAGAATACCGGCCTGTCACGCCGGGGGTCGCGGGTTCGAGTCCCGTCCACTCCGCCAACAAAAATGTAATAAGTAGCACATAGGGTCGTTAGCTCAGTTGGTAGAGCGCCTGCCTTACAAGCAGGATGTCGGCGGTTCGACCCCGTCACGACCCACCAGTTTTAGTAAAGTTATACCACTGCGGAGTGGTAGTTCAGTTGGTTAGAATACCGGCCTGTCACGCCGGGGGTCGCGGGTTCGAGTCCCGTCCACTCCGCCACTAGTTTCAAAATGGGTCGTTAGCTCAGTTGGTAGAGCGCCTGCCTTACAAGCAGGATGTCGGCGGTTCGACCCCGTCACGACCCACCAGTTTTATTAAAAGTTATACCACTGCGGAGTGGTAGTTCAGTTGGTTAGAATACCGGCCTGTCACGCCGGGGGTCGCGGGTTCGAGTCCCGTCCACTCCGCCACTAGTTTCAAAATGGGTCGTTAGCTCAGTTGGTAGAGCGCCTGCCTTACAAGCAGGATGTCGGCGGTTCGACCCCGTCACGACCCACCAATTTCAATTAAGTTGTTTTCAACAGTGAGTCATATTCCTGTTAAACAGTTTAATTCGCATTACTGCATTAATTTGAATTATTGATAATGCAGAGCAGTTTATATTTACCACTGCGGAGTGGTAGTTCAGTTGGTTAGAATACCGGCCTGTCACGCCGGGGGTCGCGGGTTCGAGTCCCGTCCACTCCGCCAAATCCCATCGCAGCATCCTGTTGTTTCTCCTAGTATTTACTTAAAATTTCATATTCAAGACATAGCAATCACGTTAAGATTGCAGCCATTCTATCCATTCAAATGGCATGCACTCATTGCTTATGACCCCAAATCCGTCTACGTCAAAACTCAAAGCACGCAGTCAAATTGGGCCAGTTCGTTTGCTCATTTATATCGCCATAAGCATGAGTCTGTTTATTTTGATCATGACTTTTGCGGCACAAAGCCAGACCACCTCAAATCAAGTGTTGATTGGCATTAACCTAGTGTTAATTTTGGCAACACTCATCACTGCTCTTATTATTTCCAAGCCTAAAGCAGAAAAAACCCCACTCATTAGTCAAAACAGCACGATAGTTCCTCCTGCTCAAGCCACTGATACACTCGCTGCTTTACCCGATTTAATTTGGACCATCGACTATGCCAGTCGCCGTGTCACCGCGCAAAACCAAGCTCTCAATGACAATCATCCTGACGGCGTAGCGCAAAGCAAGCTCGCTATCTTGTTTCCTGCGCGTGTTTCACGCCAATTTTTAGAAAGTCTGATTAAAATTCAAAATACCCAGACCGCACAACGTTTTGAATATCAGTTAGACAACACCGAAATCACTTTTGAAGCGCGCTTAGCTCCGCTCACTTCGCGCAGCTGCGTAGTGATTATTCGCGACATTTCTAGCACCAAAGCCATTGAAGCAGCGCTGTTTCAACAACAACGCTTTACCCAGCAAATTTTAGATGCCAACCCGAGTCTAATTTTTGTTCGAGACAAACACCGCCGCTTTTTATTGGTCAACCAAGCAACCCAATCATTACTGGGGCATGAGCTACTAGTCCAATCCCATATGGGCCTAGATGAAGATACCTCAATCCTAACCGCTGGCGATGATGACGTATTGCAGTATGGCAATACCGTGCGGCTCGAAGACCATTGCACACTGCACAATGGCCGAACACACTGGTTTGACCTCACCAAAATCCCGCTAGAGCGTGAAGGGCAAATTTATATTTTGACCATTGCCATCGACATCACGCACCTCAAAGAATCCGAACAAGCCCAAGTCGGCACCAGCCATCTGGTTCGTGCCATGGCCGATGTGTTGCCACAGCCTTTCTTATTGGTTGAAAACGAAATCATTCAATTTGCCAATGTGGCCGCCTGCACACGGCTTGGCCTGAGCGCCGACAAAATCATTGGTGAATGCATTAGCCAGCTGGCGATGGGTGAAAATAAATACGCCAATCTCACGCATCTTAAAACCCCACAAGGCGAAGCCATCCATTGCGAGCTGTATAAAGTGGATCGGGGCAATCAAAATACCCACTTAATTACGCTGCATTAAGCCTTCTACCTAGGGTCTGTTGACGTTTGGTTTCCCGCCGCGCTGGAGTGCTTTTCGCGGCGAATCAAGGCGTAGTAAGCGATGCATAGTCATTCTATGTGAGCTTGCTACAACACAGAATCGCCGCGAAAAGCGCCCAGCCCGCAGGGTTTGGCGGCTTTTGGCCTGATGCTGCGTTACCAAGCGCTAACGTAGAATGGCTACGCTGCGCGCTTCGTGCCTTGCCTCAGGCCAAAATCCGCGCAAACGCGGCAGGCAAACTAAACGTCAACAGACCCTAGAATCAGCGAGCAACATGCTAAAATTGCAGCTTTAGTGCCTTTTAAGCCTCGCTGCAATGAATCTGGATTTTCGCGCCCTACGCGCACACATCGCTGACTGTCTATCCAATGACTACCCCACGCTTTCTCGCCAACTCCAGCAATGCAGTGATCGGCAGAAAAAGCAGCAAGATTTCGCGCCGCAACTTGCAGAGCTGCAAGCCGGAATCGAGAGATCACTCGCCAAAGCCCAGCTGCGCCGAGAACGCCTGCCCAAGCCTGAATACGACGACAGCCTGCCCGTTAATCAGCGGCGAGACGAGATTAAAGCGGCGATTGCCAAGCATCAAGTCGTGATTATTTGCGGCGAAACCGGCTCGGGTAAAACCACGCAATTGCCGAAAATCTGCCTTGAGCTGGGCCGTGGTGTCCGTGGGCTGATTGGGCACACTCAACCACGTCGCTTGGCGGCACGCTCGGTGGCCAGCCGTATCGCACAAGAGCTCAATAGCGAAACCGGCAGCATCGTCGGCTATAAAGTCCGATTTACCGATAAAAGCTCACCGTCGTCGTACATCAAATTGATGACCGACGGGATTTTGCTCGCCGAAACGCTATCTGATCGCTACCTCAATCAATACGACACCATCATCATCGACGAGGCGCACGAGCGCAGCTTAAATATTGATTTTTTGCTCGGCTACCTCAAGCAATTACTCCCGCGCCGCCCCGACCTCAAAGTCATCGTTACCTCAGCGACCATTGATTCGGATCGCTTTAGCCAGCATTTTAACAATGCACCGGTACTCGAAGTCTCTGGCCGCACCTTCCCGGTTGAAGTGCGCTACAAAGCACTCGCCAGCAAAGACGAAGACGACCAAGAAATCGAAATGGAAGAAGCCATCGCCCAAGCGGTGGATGAGTTGTGGCGCAAAGACGGTAGCGGCGATGTGCTGGTATTTTTGCCCGGCGAGCGCGAAATCCGCGAAACCGCCGAAGAACTACGCAAAGCCAAATTGCGTGACGCTGAAATTTTGCCACTGTTTGCCCGATTATCCAATGAAGACCAGCAGCGGATCTTTCGCCCGAGCAGCACTGGCCGACGTATCGTGCTGGCAACCAATGTGGCCGAGACGTCCTTAACGGTACCCGGCATCCGATACGTCATCGACAGCGGCCAAGCGCGAATTAACCGCTACAGCCCGCGCGCCAAAGTCGAACAGTTACTAATCGAAAAAATCTCGCAAGCCTCAGCTCGCCAGCGCGCAGGTCGCTGCGGGCGCGTCGCTAGCGGCATTTGCGTGCGCTTGTATTCAGAGCAAGACTTTTTGCTGCGTTCAGAATTTACCGATCCAGAAATCACCCGCTCCAGTTTAGCCGGCGTTATTTTGCGCATGGCCGCACTTAAACTCGGCAATGTCGATCAGTTTCCATTCTTAGAAGCGCCGTCAAGCAAACTTATTTCTGATGGGTATCAACAGCTACGCGAATTAGGTGCTGTGACCGAGAGCGATACCCTCACTGATATCGGCCGACAATTATCCCGCCTGCCGGTAGACCCACGCGTTGGCCGCATGCTACTGGCTGGGCGTGATGAGGGCTGCCTGAAAGAAATGCTGATTATTACCTCAGGTCTATCGCTGCAAGATCCACGCGAGCGCCCGTATGATGCGCGCGCTGCAGCCGATCAAGCGCACGCCAAGTTTAATGAAGAAAAATCCGACTTTTTATCCTATTTGCGTTTGTGGGATTTCTTTGAAAAACTGCTGGCCGACAAAACCACCAACCGCCAGCTAGTCCAAGATTGTCACCGGTCGTTCTTGTCCTACTTGCGCTTACGCGAATGGCGCGAGCTACACAAACAATTGTCCGATATGGTGATTAGCGACGAGGTCAGCGATTCGCGCAGCCGCCATGCACCGTTCCGCCTGAACGAAAAGCCCGCGACATTTGAGCAAATTCATAAAGCCTTGATTACCGGCTTGCTCGGCAATTTAGGCTTTAAACAACCGGAAAACGACGAATACCTTGGCGCTCGCGGCCTTAAATTTAATGTGTTTCCCGGCTCTAGCCTAAAAAAAGCTCGGCCTAAATGGATTGTCGCCGCTGAACTGGTTGAAACCAGCAAGCTGTACGCACGCTGCGTTGCGGTGATTGAACCGGAATGGGTGGAAAAACTCGCGCCGCATCTCATCAAAAAACAATATTTTGACCCGCACTGGAGCAAAGACAGCGCGCAAGTGAATGCATCGCTAAGGATTACGCTGTATGGCTTACCGATTGTCGCCCGCCGGCAAGTACACTACGGCAGTATCAATCCCACTGAGGCGCGCGAGATGTTTATTCGCGAAGCCTTAGTGCGCTTTAATTACAACTCCAAAGCCAAGTTTTTTGAGCATAACTTTGCCATGCTGCTCGACGTTGAAGAGCTCGAGCACAAAGCGCGTCGCCAAGACGTCTTGGTCGATGAAAATGCCTTATTTGCTTTTTTTGATTCGCGCATTCCGCAAGACATTGTTAATGGCGCCGGCTTTGAAGCTTGGCGTAAAGGTGCAGAAAAACTCAATCCGCAACTGCTGTATCTGCAAAAAGACGATTTAATGCAGCACAGCGCGGCAGCGGTGACTGAGGAGCAATACCCTGAGTTTTTCCGCCTGCATGATGTCAAACTACCACTGGGGTATCGCTTTGAACCCGGCCATATCCTTGATGGTGTGACCATTACCCTACCCTTGCATTTACTTAACCGCGTCAATCACGCTACGTTTGATTGGCTGGTACCAGGGCTGATTCGCGAAAAAATCACCTTATTGATTAAGTCGCTCCCCAAATCGATCCGCCGCCTGTGCGTACCGGTGCCGGAATTTGCTACCAAAATGCTCACGGCACTGGAAACAGCCAGCCGTGAAGAACCGTTATTACCGCAACTGGCGCAATGCATTACTCGTGGCGTAGGCCAACCCGTTAGCGCTGACGAGCTCAACCCCAATGATTTGCCACTGCATTTGCGGATGAACTTCCGGGTGATCGATGATGCTGGGCAAGAACTCGCCCAAGGCCGTGACTTAATCGCGATTCGCGCCCAATTGGGCGAAGCCGCCCAACTCACCTTCCGCGATACGGCCGATGAAACCACCGGCATTGAAAAATCAGGCATTACCAAATGGGATTTTGGTGACCTACCGAATAAACTGAGCTTTCAGCGCCACGGCAAAGCCATGACCGGCTATCCCGGACTCGTGCCCGATGAAGAAGTCGCCGCTGATGGTAGCCGCAAAGACTGCGTCGCCATCCGCTTATTTGATACCGAACATGCCGCCAATGAAGCACATCGCGCTGGCGTGATTCGACTATTGCAATTTGAGCTGAAAGATCACCTCAAACAACTACCAAAAAGCCTACCCAATTTTAATCAACTGGCGATTCATTTTCGCAGCCTAGGCAATAGCGATGAGCTGATGGCCGACGTGATTGCCTGCATTTGCAACCGCGCTTTTCTCGGTGACGATGAAGCGCCACGCACAATGAAAGCGTTTAACGAGCAAAAAAGCCGCGCTCGCGTGCGCCTACCCTCGGTGCGAGATGGCGTGTTGCGGATTTTAAATGAGATTGCCCCTGACTTTGTCGCCCTCAGCGGCTTGTTAGCCAAAGGTGGCAATATTCAAAATGAACTTAAAACCCAATTGGCCACGCTGATTTATCCGAGATTTTTAAGCGCAACGCCGTGGGAGCAAATGCCGCGTTTACCGCTGTATATCAAAGCGATGAAAATACGCTTAGAAAAACGCGCGCAAAACCCATCGCGAGATGGTCAACGTGGTGCCGAGGTCAATGAGCTAATGGCAAGGTATATCGCTGAAATCGGCAAGTGGCAAAAAGAAGGTCGTGATACCGCCAAATTACTGCCGTTTAGATGGATGATTGAAGAATTGCGCATTGGCCTGTTTGCGCAAGAATTAAAAACGCCGTATCCGGTATCGCTCAAGCGCTTAAACAAAGTCTGGGATGAGCTCACCAAACGCTAAATGGATACGAATTTGATTTAGAGCGGGTGTAAAAAAATCAGGGTATTGCCAGCTTGGCTTTTATTTAAAGCACATTGCTGGCAATACCCTGTTTATTTGTTGAGTTATTGAATTTTTGACTGTGCCGTTTAACCCGCAGATGTCGCACTAGAATACAAAAATCAATGCAAACAATTCACTAGCGCTGATTTTTCTCGCATTCTGGCGCCACAGATTGATTGGGGAATACATTTTTTTTCCAAGGTAATAGCCAAGCGGCAATTGGGAAAAAAGTTGCGGCAAAAAGCACTAACATAAACCAGGTTTCGTCAGACATGATCGCCTCCTAAGTGGGATTCACGTCTTTATATTAATCGAGCAGCGGGTCATTTTTTATAAAAAAGTCAGCAACCCGTCTAAAAATGACATAAAGAAGACATTTTAAACGCAGCAAATTCGACAACATAGTAAGCTGGTGTTGGTTAATCGCCGAGATTGCCCCTAAGCTCAAGCACGGCACCTGATGTTGGCGTAAATATTACCCTTACCCTCCAAATAGTCGAACCGGACAAAGCCAACCGCAGGCTTTTATGGCAGCATTGCCCCCCTTCTGATTGAGGATAACGTTTTGATTGCTCTTGAATTATTAGTCGTCTTATCGGCGATCTTACTCGGTGCGCGAATATCCGGAATTGGCCTTGGCGTCATGGGCGGCCTAGGTTTGGCGATTTTGGTATTTGGTTTTGGTTTACAACCCACCTCCGCCCCTATCGATGTCATGCTGATGATTATCGCGGTCATCACTACGGCGGGCTGTTTACAAGCGGCCGGTGGTATGGACTTTCTGGTGCGCATTGCCGAGAAAATCCTGCGCCGTAATCCGAAGCGAATTACTTTTTTTGCACCTTTAGTCACCTACTGCTTCACTTTATTTGCCGGTACTGGCCATGTGGCGTATGCCGTTTTGCCGGTGATTGCCGAAGTCGCACATGAATCGGGCGTTCGCCCTGAGCGGCCGTTATCAATTGCGGTGATTGCATCGCAAGCGGCGATTACCGCCAGCCCGATCTCCGCCGCGACCGTGGCTCTGCTGGCCTTATTGTCGCCAGCAGGTATTCATTTAGGCGATATTTTGCAAATCGCGATTCCAGCGACCTTAATCGGCACCATGGCTGGCGCTTTAATGGCTAGCCGCCAAGGTTGCGAGTTGCATCTGGACCCGGTGTATCGCGAACGGCTAGAACGCGGCGATTTTGCACACGAAAAAGACCGCGAACAAAGCGCATTGCCTACGGGTGCTCGCCGTTCAGTGTGGCTGTTTTTTATTGCCGTCGTCAGCGTGGTTTTGCTGGGCTCATTCCCTGAATTGCGTCCATCGTGGGTGGTTGATGGAGAAACGATCAAACTCAATATGTCACAAGCCATTGAAATGGTCATGCTCTCTGCAGCGGCATTGATTTTGATCTGCAGTAAAGTAAACCCTGAAGAAGTCATTAAAGGCTCGGTATTTCGCGCAGGTTCCGCCGCAGTGATCGGGATTTTTGGTGTGGCTTGGATGGGAGACACCTTTATTCAAGGCAATTTGGCGTTCTTCTCTGGCTCAATCAAAGATATTGTTACTGCACAGCCTTGGCTATTTGCCGTGGCACTATTTGGAATGTCGATTTTATTGTATTCGCAAGCCGCCACGATTCGCGCCATGCTGCCACTGGGGATTGCGCTCGGCTTACCAACGCCAGCCTTGATTGCGATGTTCCCAAGTGTGAATGGTTATTTCTTTATCCCCAACTACCCAACCGTCATCGCTGCGATCAATTTTGACCGCACCGGAACGACGAAAATCGGTAAGTACCTCCTCAATCACAGCTTTATGCTGCCCGGCTTGGTGTGCTCAATTACCTCGGTCGGTAGCGGTTTTATTTTGATTAAGTTTTTGTTTTAAATCTTAATCCCTATGCCAGTTCGCTCGATAACACCATCGGGCGGCTGGTATCGCTACACCACTCACTCCAAGATCCAGCGTATAAGCGCCCGCCTTTAAATCCGGCCACTTCCATTGCCAATAAATTATGGCACGCAGTGACACCACTCCCACATTGCTGCACCCATTC
Organism: Deefgea piscis; assembly: GCF_013284055.1. Lineage (NCBI taxonomy): Bacteria > Pseudomonadati > Pseudomonadota > Betaproteobacteria > Neisseriales > Chitinibacteraceae > Deefgea > Deefgea piscis. Next base: position 175,058 of record NZ_CP054143.1, read on the forward strand.
TGTACTGGGTATCTCGCCCATTAAATCGCGCCATTCTTGATGTAATTGCTCACTCGATTTAAAGTAGCCCTGATCCAAATTCAGCATAAAAAAGCGATTTTTAGCCCCCGGAATATGTCCACCGACCGGATCGAGTGTTTCTCCGCGCCCAGCAAATCGCTCGGCACTACGCGCATCGATCACGGTAAATTGCGGGGTACTTAAATTAGCCAACACCGCATCGGCGGTCACCATATAGTCTGGCTGCAGTTGAACGAGGAACTCTGTTTGAACGGATACGGTTGCCGGGCCTGATGCCAGCGCACCTTCCGCTTGCAACCAAGCAGCCCAACCACCATCGAGGACTTGGCAACGTTCAAACCCGAGCCAACGCAGCAAAAACCATAGTCGCGCCGCAAACGGGCCGCCGCTGGCATCGTAGGCAACAACATGGCTTTGTGCATCAATCCCTAAGGCACCGAGTTTTTTAGCCAATAGCGCAGGGTCCGGCAGTGGGTGACGACCATTTTTGCCCGTCAATACGCCAGCAAGGTCTTCATCCAAATGCAAAAATTGTGCCCCTTTGATATGCGACGTCAAATAGGCATTACGCCCTGCTTGTGGATCACTTAAATCATGCCGGCAGTCAATAATCACCCGTTTCGGGTCATTGAACTGCTGTTGCAACTGCGAAACGCTGATTACTGCATGCATGGGTATTTCCTTGTCATATAGAGGATCAAAGGGTTACTTGATCATACCCCTAAGCCCGATTCAATACAGTCGCGTTGTCGGCAACTGTCGTCATCAACCAACGCCGCTAGGCGTAAAAAAACCGCCTTAACTTCAGGCGGTTTTGCGGTGAATATCAATTTAACAAGGGCATTTACTCAGCTTGCCACTTTTGCCCGGATAACGCGCGTCGATGGCGGCCCGATAAAACGCTTTTTTATCCATCGGCGTTAATTCCGGATGCTTAGCTGCCATATGGGCCAAATAGTGCGCGTAATCTTGCACCCCGACCATCAAACGAAAAGTCTGCTGAATACGTGCCAGCACCAGCAACGGCGCCTTAGGCATTGGCAGGCGCCTCATCACCACGCAGCAGCAACTCAGCTTCTTGTACCGTTGAATGCTCCGCCTGCCATGCTTTATGAATCACCCGCAGTGCGGCCAACAGCATGGTGATGACAATCGCCATAAAAATCGCGCACAGACTGGCATTGACATAATCATTAACGATGATTTGCTGCATTTGCACTGCGGTTTTGGCTGGAGCGAGTAACTCACCTTGCGCCAGTGCCGCTTTGAATTTATCGGCATGCGCCAAAAAGCCGATTTTCGGACTGGCATTAAATAATTTATGCCAACCTGCCGTCATCGTGATCACTAAAATCCACAAGGTAGGTAACAAAGTCACCCAGATATAACGCTGCTTTTTCATTTTTACCAACACCGTGGTCGCCAAAATCAGCGCAATCCCTGCCAGCATTTGATTGGCAATCCCAAATAAAGGCCACAAGGTATTAATCCCGCCGAGTGGATCAATCACCCCTTGGTACAAAAAGTAGCCCCAGCCCGATACCGCCAGCGTGGTGGCAATCAAGTTTGCCGGCCAGCTTTGTGTATTACCTAATGCCGGAACAAACGTGCCGAGTAAATCCTGAATCATAAATCGGCAAACACGGGTACCGGCATCGATGGTGGTTAGAATAAACAGCGCTTCAAACAAAATGGCAAAGTGATACCAAAAAGCCATCGCTGTAGGACCACCAAAGACTTGGCTTAAAATATGCGCCATGCCAACGGCCAATGTTGGCGCGCCGCCGGCACGGCTCAAGATCGTGGTTTCACCGACATCTTTAGCCATTTGCGTCAGCATTTCGGGGGTAATCACATAGCCCCAGCTCGAAATCACCGTGGCGGCTTCCGCTGTGGTTTTGCCAATCAGCGCCGCAGGTGCATTCATCGCAAAATAAATCCCCGGCTCAAGCACGCAAGCGGCAATCAAAGCCATCACCGCCACAAAGGATTCCATCAACATCGCGCCATAACCAATCGGCCGAATATGGCTTTCGCGCTCGATCATTTTTGGCGTGGTACCTGACGCTACCAGCGCATGAAATCCCGATACGGCACCACAGGCAATGGTGATAAACAAAAACGGGAAAATATTGCCCGCAAACACCGGACCAGAACCATCAATAAACTGCGTCACACTAGGCATTTTTAAAGTCGGTGCCACGTAGATAATCCCAATGGCCAAGCCCACAATGGTGCCGATTTTTAAAAAAGTCGACAAATAATCCCGTGGCGCCAGCAACAACCAAACCGGCAATACCGAAGCGACAAAGCCATAAATAATCAGCGACCATGCCAAGGTTTCGCCTTTCAGTGTGAACATCGCCGCCATCGTTGGGTTTTGCGCCACATCGCCGCCATAAACAATCGCCAGCATCAGCAACACAAAACCAATAATCGAGATTTCAGCGATTTGTCCGGGCCGGATATAGCGCATATAAATGCCCATAAAAAAGGCAATTGGAATGGTCGCCGCAATGGTAAACGTGCCCCAAGGACTGCCCACCAGCGCCTTGACCACCACCAAGGCCAAGACTGCGAGCAAAATCACCATAATCAGCAAAATACCAATCATCGCAATCACGCCAGCCACCGAACCTAATTCGGCCTTAATCATTTCCCCCAAGGACTTACCATCGCGCCGTGTGGAGATAAATAAAATAATCATGTCCTGCACCGCACCAGCGAGCATCACCCCCGCCAGCAGCCATAAAGTGCCGGGCAAATAGCCCATTTGCGCCGCAAGCACCGGCCCCACCAAAGGCCCCGCCCCAGCAATCGCAGCAAAATGATGACCAAATAACACCCATTTATTGGTCGGTACATAATCTAAGCCATCACTGTGCTTTTCTGCCGGAGTGAGGCGTTGATCGTTGAGCTCTAATACTTTCTCCGCAATAAAGCGGCTATAAAAGCGATAAGCAATCGCATAACACGACATCGCTGCCACAATCAGCCACACCGCGTTAATCGATTCACCTCGATTGAGCGCAATGGTGCCAAATGCGGCCGCGCCCATTAAAGCAATAAAAAGCCAGATGGCTTTTTCCTTGATGCTCTGCATTTTTCAATTCTCCTGAGACTGAGTAAAAACGCTTATGCCTGCGTCATTACGACATTTCTCGCACCAACTTACCACTCGAGTCAACATATGTAATCTAACTGTTGCTTTAGGGTCGGCTCGTGCAGGAACTGCTCTCACTTAATTCACCGCATTAAAATCATCGCGGATGCGTGATTTACAGCCATTCAATTCACCGCCAGCTCAGCATAAAACGCAATGCAACACCTTGTAAGAAACAGTTGTGATGCCACCAAGCAAATGCTAAATTAGCGCCGCTTAGCTGAGTTATTCAATATTATCAAAAGCTTAAATAACCAAGACTAAGAATAAAAAAATGGATACTGGAGAAGACAAATGAATAAGAAACAACTTTCTGGCTTACTGGCCAGCAGCTTTTTAGTTTCAAGCGGCGCACTACTCATGCCGCAAATGGTTTCAGCTCACGGCTCAATGGAAGTCCCAGTGAGCCGCGGATTGAGCTGTTTTAATGAAGGCCCTGAAACACTTAAATCAGCCGCTTGCGAAGCCGCTGCTGCCACTTCAGGCAAGCAAATGCTGTACGATTGGCCCGGTGTGAGCCAATTGCCCAATGGCAATCACCAAGCCTTTGTGCCAGATGGCCAGCTGTGCGGTGGTGGTCGTAGTGATTATGCCGGTTTAAATTTACCGCGCACCGACTGGGCGACAACGCCTATCGCGCCGGATGCTAACGGTAATTTTGAGTTTATTTTCAACGGCACAGCACCGCATCAAACCCGCGACTGGCAGTTGTTTGTCACGCGTGATGGCTGGAATCCAAATACCGCATTGAAATGGGCTGACTTAGAAAAATTCTGCACCTTGGGTAATCTGCCGGTCGACAGCAATAAACGTTATAAATTGCAATGCAAACTGCCAGCCAAAAAAGGCCAGCATATTATCTATTTGGTTTGGCAACGCAGCGACAGCGCAGAAGCATTTTACTCTTGCTCTGATGTCAACTTCACCGGTGGCGTTTCAACCTTTAAAGAGCTCGGGCAAATTCGTTCAGCACAAGACTTAAGCGCGAACACCAAGGTCACTTTCCGCTTATTTGATCAAGATGGGCGCGACCTAGAAAGCACCAGCACCACGCTGGGCTTTGATTCGTTCACCGGCTTGCAAACCAATCTTGCGGCTAACTGGCCTTACACCTTGGCGCAACAAGTTAATAGCGTTTCAAAATATGTCAGCATTGGCGTATTACAAAGCAATAACACCATTAACCCAGTGAAAAGTACGCAAGATAACCGCGTCTATAATCGCAGTGGTTTAGCTGTGAGCTATCAAATTGATATCGCAGCACCGGGTGGCGCCACGCCAACCCCAGTGCCGACGCCAACCCCGACCGCCAAGCCAAGCGCCAGCCCAACGCCAACACCAACTGCTACACCTACACCAACAGCAACCCCCACTGCTACGCCAGTGCCACCAACGACTAGCCCTGCTGCGACTTGCGCTCCAGCGTGGAATACAGCGACCACCTATGCCGCGCCCAATACCAAAGTGAGCTATAACGGCCGCCTGTATAGCAATAAATGGTGGACTGCCGGTGAAGTACCAACGGCTTCTGGCCAATGGGGTGTCTGGAAAGACCTCGGTATTTGTAAATAATCAAGCAAATAGCCCGTTTTAAACGGGCTATTTTTTTAAGCGTTGTGCATCGCCGCTAAAGCCAGTTGATGTAATACTGGCCCATTACTTGCAATCACCTGCCCGACTGAGTTTTTGACTAAAGCTTGACCTTGCCAATCGGTCATCATGCCGCCAGCAGCAATCACCACCGGTGCAACCGCAGCAAAATCATGCAGTTTTAAGCCCTCTTCAATCACCACATCCAAGCCGCCCGTTGCGACCAAAGCATATTGGTAGCCATCGCCGCCATACACCGTAAATCGGCCCTGTGCTTGAAATGGATTAAATAACGACCAGCTGCGTTCAGAAAAATATTGCGGACCTGTAGTGCCTACCCGTGCGCGGGCTAAATCATTAATTTGGCTCACAGTGATCGCTTCACCATTAAGCGTACAACCTTGGCCAATCACACCGAGCCAGCGCTCTTTAGCAATCGGTTGATTAATCAAGCCCAGCACGGGCTGGCCTTGGTAGAGCAATCCGATCAAAGTGACAAATAACGGTCGACCCGTAATAAACGCTTTGGTGCCATCAATAGGATCGAGCACCCACACCCAATCGGCGTTTTCTCGTTCGGCACCAAACTCTTCGCCAATAATCCCCTCATCGGGCCGTTCCGCCTGAATTAAAGCGCGCATCACTTGCTCAGCCTCACGATCAGCTTGCGTAACTGGGCTGTCGTCGAGCTTATCGTCAACAGCCAAACCGGTGCGGTAATAACGCGCAATCACGGCGGCACTGGCATCGGCTAATTTTTGCGCAAACGCTATTTGTTGTGGGCTGGGAATCACGACCATCTCCATTGGTAAAAATAAGATGATTTTACGGGGAATTGATGACAGGCAGTATGTCACTGCCAGTAAATTCATTTTTTTATTACGACTTGCCGCAAATACTGCTTTAAACGCGAGCACTTTGATAAGCGCATGGCATTGATCATTAAAAATTGAAATTCCCGACTAAAAGAGTACACTTTTATCCATATTCGCAACCATTTGCAGTACGCCACTTCGGCAGCGGGTCAAACCTCAACACGCAGTAATGAGCAAAAAGTGCATTCCCTTTTAGCGACTGGAGCAAAAGATGCAAGGCGATAAAAAAATACTCAAAATACTCAATGGCGTACTAGGCAATGAATTAATCGCCATTAATCAAACCTTTTTGCACGCCAGAATTTATAAAAACTGGGGCTATCAACAACTCAATAGCAAGGTTTACCATCAATCGATTGATGCGATGAAACAAGCCGATAAACTCATTGAACGGATTTTGTTCTTAGAGGGGCTGCCCAATCTACAAGAGCTAGGAAAGCTACTGATCGGTGAGGATGTCGCCGAAATGCTCGCTTGTGATTTAACGCTCTATAGCAGCATGCTGCTGACACTACGTGATGCCATCAAGTCCTGTGAACACGCGCAAGACTATGTGAGCCGTGATGTCTTGGTGCATCTTTTAGAAGAGGAAGAAGAATATGTCGATTGGCTCGAAACCCAACAAACCTTAATCAAAGACATGGGTCTGGCCAACTATCTGCAATCACAAGCGTTTGGCGAATAAGGAAATACATCATGCAAGGTCATCCTGCCGTTTTACAAGCACTCAATAGTTTGCTTGCCGCTGAGCTGAGCTCAATTGATCAATATTTTATTCATAGCCAGATGTATCACAACTGGGGTTATGACAAACTATTTACCCGCATCGATCATGAACGCCAAGATGAAATTGGCCACGCCACACTCCTCATCAAGCGCATTTTATTTTTAGACGGCACGCCAAATATGGCCGATCGTACGCCATTACGCATTGGGCAAAATGTCGCGCAAATGCTGCAGCTGGATTTAGATACCGAATATGAAGTGGCCGCAGCGCTCAAAAAATCGATCGCCATCTGCGAAAAAGAACACGATTATGTGACGCGCGAAATTTTAGTCACTTTGCTCGATGATACCGAGCAAGACCACGCGCATTGGCTAGAGCAACAATTATTGTTGATTCGTCAAATCAGTTTGGAAAACTACCTGCAATCGCAGATGTAATCCACCTACCGCAAGTAATAAAAAGACTCGATCTATCTCAACGAGATCGAGTCTTTTTTATGCCTTGGGTATTTAGTTATAGCCAATAAATTTAAACGCCTACAGCGTAATACCCCATAATGGCACAGTCAATTCATCGATATGACGATGCCGTAAAGATGACAGTGCCACAAAAAACACACTAAACCATGGGTTTAAATGGCCACACCCCACGACAATGTATACGGCAATGTGGCTATTTTGCCACTAAACTAGCCCCTTTTTATTTTGAGTCTGCAATGGCATTCAGCGTCATACTTAAAAGCATCATCAGTAGCTTTTTACTGCCTCCGGGTAGCTTAATTTTATTATTGGCACTGGCTTTTTCATTACGCCATCGCGCGCCAAAATGGAGTTTATGGCTATCTTGGTCCACATTATTGGCACTGTATCTATTTAGCACGCCGCTAATGAGTAATGCACTTGCGAGTCGAGTTGAATTAAAACCACCGCTTGAGGCCAACACGAGCGCCACAGCCATCGTTGTGCTTGGCGGAGGCAAACGTTTTGGCGCGCTTGATATGCCAGAAAGTGAAACCATTAATAATGTGACTTTATCGCGTGTCCGTTATACCGCACAACTTCACCGACTGCATCAGCTACCCGTTTTGGTCAGCGGTGGCTCGCCATTGGGCGGCGAGAGCGAAGCCAAATATATGCAACAAAGCTTACACAATGATTTTAATGTTAAGGTCACTTGGCTTGAATCAAGCTCAAACGATAGCGCCGACAATGCCAGCCAGAGCGCTAAATTATTACTGCCACAACACAAAAATATTCTGTTAGTCAGTTCAGCCGATCATTTACCACGCGCAATCCGTAGCTTTGAAAAAGCCGGTTTTACGGTGTTTCCTCAGCCAACAGACTATCACCACCATGAAGCATTCAGCATCTTAAGCTTCGTGCCGCGCGCCAAAAATTTGGCCACTAGCAGCAACGCTCTGCGTGAACTACTCGGGCAGACGTGGTATCAACTCAGGAAAATATAAGACCGGTATTGCCACCAAGCAGACAAGCTAAATGCAGTACAGCGCAATACCTAGGGTCTGTTGACGATTTATTTTTAAATTTATTTTTAAGAATAGACAAAATCTGGGTGCCAGACGACTTCCCAAATATGGCCATCAGGGTCGGCAAAAAAGGCGCAATATGCACCCCATTTCGCCCAGTGCGCCGCCTTGAGTAAGACTGCGCCACCTTGCAGCGCTTGCTGCAGCAGTTGATCGACCTCGCCCGCGGCGGCGACATTATGCGCCAAGGCACTGCGCCCTAAGCCAGCAGGCGCTAATGTTGTCCCCAAGTCGCACGCCAAAGCATCCGCACAATACAGCGCCAATTGCAGCGTTGAGAAATCAAAAAAAACCACTTGCTCAGTGACTTTACGCGGCGTTAACCCCAGCGCATCACGATAAAAAATCAATGATCGATTTAAATCGTTCACCGCCAAGGTAATAAAACTAATTCGAGCTTGCATTTATCGAGCTAGAGGACTGGCTTGGGCTAATTCATACACGGTTTTACCCTGCAATTTAAAATACTCAACAGCATGGTACAAATTTTCTGAGTGCCCGACATACAGTAAACCTGCCGTTTTCATTAACGGGGCAAATCGTTGCAATATTTTGAGCTGTGTTGGTTTATCAAAATAAATCATCACGTTGCGACAAAATATGGCATCAAATTGTCCACGAATCATCCAATTGGCTTCAATTAAATTCAGCTTGCGAAATACAATCATATCGCGCAGCTCTTGCTTTAATTGATAACGCCCATCCGCTTGCTGATTAAAAAATCGACTCACCCGTTGTGGACCTAATTTTTGTACCTCATCAGCGGGATAAATCCCTAAGCGAGCAACATCGAGCACATTGGTGTCTAAGTCAGTAGCCAAGACTTTCACCGGTGGGCGCAAGCTATCAAATGCTTCGCAGGCGGTGATTGCAATTGAATACGGCTCTTCGCCAGTGCTTGAGGCAGAGCACCAAATATTAATAACCCCCACGGTACGCAGCGTTTTTAATTGCTGATTAAGAATATCAAAATGATGCGCTTCTCGAAAAAACGAGGTGAGATTGGTCGTTAATGAATTGGTAAATAATTCAAATTCTTTTTGATCGCCGCGCTCTAAAACATGCAAATAATCATTAAACGATTTTAAATTTAATGCGCGTAAGCGTTTGGCCAAGCGCCCATAAACCATATCTTGTTTTGAGCTCGCCAGCGCAATACCGGCATAGTTGTAAATCAGGGTGCGAACCTTTTCAAAGTCCGCATCAGTAAATTGAAATTCTCGATGATTAGACAGCATGTAGGCATTTCCAGAAATAACAACGGCGTATTCGAGGCTGTTCACATTAGGTCTGATTATATGAGTATTGCTGCTCAGTCGCACAATTGATGTCTAGCTTCTGACTTCAATTAGCCCCACTAAGCAGCTCAACTCAACGCTAACTGACGTTTAGCGATACAACAAATTTTATTTCAAACCTAAATCATTCCAAATCGCATTAATTCTGGCGACAGCGCCAGCGTCACGCTCAATCACCCGCCCCCATTCCCTATGGGTTTCACCGGGCATTTTATTGGTGGCATCCAAGCCCATTTTGCCGCCCAAACCCGAAATTGGACTGGCAAAGTCCAGATAATCGATCGGAGTATGCTCAACCAGCGTGGTGTCACGTACTGGATCCATTCTGGTGGTAATGGCCCAAATGACTTCTTTCCAATCGCGGCAATCGACATCATCATCAACAATAATGATGTATTTAGTGTACATAAACTGACGCAAATAAGACCAAACACCAAACATAATGCGTTTAGCATGGCCTGGATATTGTTTTTTGATCGATACAATCGCCATCCGATAGCTGCAGCCTTCGGGGGGCAGATAAAAATCAACAATTTCTGGAAATTGTTTTTGCAAAATAGGCACAAAGACTTCATTCAGTGCCACGCCCAAAATTGCCGGTTCATCTGGCGGTTTGCCGGTGTAGGTGCTGTGATAAATCGGATCCGGCCGACTGGTGATGCGCTCAACTTCAAACACTGGAAACCAATCTTGCTCATTGTAATAACCCGTGTGATCGCCATACGGGCCTTCTAGGGCATGCAAGAAACCATTCACTTCTTTTAGCGGAGTGCCATGCTCAGAAAAACCGCTATATCCTGTTTCGCAGGCTTTAAGCACGCCTTCGAGAATGATTTCTGCGCTGGCTGGCACTTGTAAATCAGAACCGATGCATTTGACCAACTCGGTTTTGCTGCCGCGCAACAGTCCCGCAAATTGGTATTCACTCAGTGAATCCGGTACCGGCGTCACTGCGCCAAGAATGGTCGCTGGATCGCAACCTAACACCACGGCGACGGGGTAGTCCACGCCTGGGTTTTGTTTGGCATGCTCACGAAAATCCAATGCGCCGCCACGATGAGCCAGCCAGCGCATAATTAATTGGTTTTTTGCAATTAATTGCTGCCGATAAATACCCAGATTTTGCCGCTTTTTATTCGGCCCACGGGTGACGACCAAGCCCCATGTAATCAGCGGTGCAATATCACCCGGCCAGCAATGTTGAATCGGCAGTTGTGTCAGGTCGACATCCGTTCCGGCAATCACGTTTTCTTGGCAAAGCCCTTTGCGTACTTCTTTGGGCGCCATATTGAGCACTTGCTTGAGCAGTGGCAGTTTATCCCACGCATCTTTAAAGCCCTTTGGCGGTTCAGGCTCTTTTAGATAGGCCAAAGTATGACCAATCTCTCTGAGCGCGGAGACTTCTTGTGCCCCCATCCCTAGCGCCACGCGGCGCGGCGTACCAAACAGATTTGCCAATACTGGCATCGTATGACCGGGTACATTTTCAAATAAAACGGCAGGGCCTTGGGCGCGCAAAATACGGTCACACAGCTCAGTCATTTCTAATTGAGGCGAAACCGGAATCTGAATCCGCTTTAATTCGCCTTGCACTTCCAGCTGCGCCATAAAATCACGCAAATCATGGTACTTCATAACTAGCCACCCAAAAAAATGCCCGGTGATGACCGGGCGTAGTCGTCGTTAATGCGTTAATTTAAGCCGATAAGCTCATGGTCGCGGTATGCGTTTCACCTGCGGCGAGCAATAAGCCATTATCAAACACATTGCCGCGTTCAACACAGACAAAAGTTTGATTCACACCCGCGCCAAGATCGCCAATATTGGCCGCATGTGCGCCCGGATTCCAAACAACAGCACTGTGCGTATCGCTAACAATTTGAATGCTACGCTGAGCAGTCACAATTTTTTGCTCGGCTGGCACATTTAAATACACCCGATCGGTGGTACCAGAAAAAGTCATATCGCCCGTTTGCAATAAGCGGACATGCTCACCGACGGTATCAATATATTCGCAACCCGCCAAACCTTGCACAGCAACCTGGGTATAGTCTTCAACTGCAAAGTAGCTATGGAACGCGTAGGTATACGGTAGAGATGTATCGCTTCGATTTTCGATTTTTAAACTTAAATCCAAGCAACGCCCTACTCGAACAGTCAATTCAAACTCAAACGCATGTGGCCAAATCGCCAAGGTTTGTTCATTGTCTTGCAAGCATAAAACCAGCTCGGTACCACCATCAGCTAAATTTTGCGCTGAGCGCAACTGCCAATCCATGGCACGGGCAAAACCATGTGAAGGCAAGCCATCAGGGTGGCCACCAAACCATGGCATACACAGCGGAATGCCACCGCGAATTGCTTTAGCTGGCTTAAAAATGGCATTGGGTGACAGCCAAAGCAAATCTTGGCCTTGCGCAGGAATGTATGAAATCAAGTGCGCGCCTTGCAGCGCCAACACGGCCGAGCCCAAGGTATTTTCAACCACCAATAGGGCTAAGCCCTCGCCCTCGGTTTGATAATAAGCACTAGACGTTGTCAGGCGTACACCATTGACTTGCGCTAACATTGTTTCGATTTGCTTCATTTGCAAAAACTCCATCGCCATGCGGCTTATTTTAATTTAAAGCCGCATTCAAGCGGCATTACTTTTGATCGGGTACCCAGACCAAGGCATCCCCAGTCAGAACGACTTCGCCTTTAACCCAGCATTCGGTCAATAATTTCACTCTTTGTTTATCAAGCAGAACTTCAAGCACCGTGACCCGCGCAGTCACCGTATCGCCAATCCGTACTGGCTTCACAAAGCGCAAATTTTGCCCCATATAAATGCAACCCGGGCCGGGCAATTTTGTGCCAATCACGGTTGAAATCAAACTGGCGGTTAACATCCCATGGGCAATTCGCCCAGCAAACGGAGTTTGGCTGGCAAACTCTTCATCAATATGCATCGGGTTATTGTCACCACTGAGTCCTGCAAATAACACAACATCGGTTTCAGTCAGCGTTTTACGAAATTCATCTGAATCACCAACGGCGATTTGATTCAAAAATCGAGTCATTGCAAACCCCTTATGCAGATTGATTAAAACGTCAATCAGCTACATTAACCATCGTACAAGGGATGAGCAATCCTTTTATTAATTCAGCGCAAAAATTAAGGCAAAGTGCTCGGTGGAATGCCTTGAATACTGCGCTCAGGATCAAACCAGCGCGAAATCCATTTAAACGAGCGTCGCCAAGCGTCTTGTGCCGCAAAGGAATTGGGATTGGCGCGTCTATCAACTAATTTATTCATTTGTGCTTTGTTTTTGAATACTTCAGCATCTGCAAAGTCATGCTCCGCATCGGGATAACTCACTTGATGAAATAGGTCTTGCCCTGATTTTTCACCTAAGCGCCGACAAGATTCGGCAGTGCTTTTTTTCCCTTCTTCCCCAACAAGCAATAAGGTGGGAGCCGCCACACGATAAGGTGAGCGACCTAAAAACATTTGGCAGTTGGGATAAAATGCTACGGCGGATTTAACCCCAGGCTCTCGTCGATTCATTAATGCCAGCACCGTGCTAGCACCATCAGACCAGCCAATCACCGCAATTCGGCTAGCATCAACTTCGTTTCTCGCTTTAAGCCAAGCAATGGCAATCTGCGCATCATTGGCTCTTAAGCCAGTGTTTTTTCGTTTATTACGGCTAGAAAAACAGCCTTGGCGTTTTCCTTTTGGGCCATCTTCGTCGAGCATCAAAATGCCAAAATTCATTTCTTGCAATAACGATGCCATTTTCATCAACCGCTCATGATTGGACGCTTGGTTTTGATCCAAACGATTACAACCATGCAAAAGCAAGATCGCCGGCCCCATTGGTTTGGGCGGGGCAAGAAAAAAGCCAGCAAGGCTCACCTTGCCAGAATTAATGACCACTTCTTCTGCAGCAGTAGAGACGGAAACTAGTAATAAGAAAAAACTCAGAACAATTTTCATTTAAGCAATCAAACGTAGTGCAAAAGGAAATCGATAAAGCCACCCTTTTCTTGCATTAATGGCTCCCAAAATACAACAAATAACATGTATACAATACAGCACCCCCGCAAGCAGCCAGCCAACAAACGGAATTAGGCTCAATACAAAACTACAAAGCAGCATTGTAATCGACCAATTGAGTGCTTCTTTACCTGTGCTCAAGACAAAAGCGTCATCACGCAAAAATACATACACCACTAAGCCTGGAATAACGCTGAAAAACAAAGTGAAGAGATAGACTAAGAGCGCCACATTTTTACTGTGCTGAGAAATTGCAGTTTGCGGCAAAAAAGAAGGCTGCATCAGTAAGAGCTTTGAAGACAAAACGAGGTCTGCGACTTTACCACAGCGAGCACGATGAACAAAGTCAATACGCTCAATGTCTGCGCCAAACTCGACGCTCATCAGGTTCTGCAATGGAAATAAAAATCTCCTAGCGCCAGACGATTTTCTACGCTAAACCACCTAGGAACTTCCAATTTGGGAAGCAAAAACCGACGTCGAGGGCTACATAATGGATCAAACAATCTATTGCAATATCGATCAACGCGGTATTGCAACAGTGACCCTAAACCGCCCCGCCACCCGCAATGCCATTGATGAAGTGATGATTAGCGAGCTCACAGCCCACTTAATTGCTTTGCAGCAAGATAGCCAAATCAGAGCCGTTATTCTTCAAGCCACTGGTCATTGTTTTTGCAGTGGTGCCGATTTAAATTGGATGAAGCGAGGTGCATCAGCAGATGCCGACCTTAATTTTGAAGATGCCATTCAGTTAGCAACCTTATTGCGCACACTAGATCGACTTCCGGTTCCAACAATCGCCCGAGTTCATGGCCCAGCCCTAGGCATTGGCCTCGGTATTATCTCATGCTGTGATTTAGCTATTTGTACCAAAAATGCATGGTTTATGATCCCTGAAACGAGGCTAGGCCTCATTCCTGCCATTGTTGGGCCTTATATCATGAACCGGATTGGCAGTAACGCAGCGCGCCGGTATTTTTTGACCGCCGAAAAATTCAATAGCGTCGTTGCCCTGCAAATTGGATTAATGAATGAGCAGCATCAAGATGATGAGCATATGGATGCACATATTGAACACTGGATCAGTGAAATTGGGAAAAATAGCCCACATGCACTGGCGGCAACTAAACGATTAATCACTTCGGTCAACCATCGTGCGATTGATGATGCCATGATCTCGGATACCGCACATCGAATCGCCCATATTCGGACTCACGAAGAAGCGCAAGAAGGGCTCAATGCATATTTAGAGCAAAGAGCCCCTTATTGGCAGACACAAATTAATTCACAGTAAGCCATGGTCGCGGCCGAGGAATCGGCTGCTTTTCTTCAGATTCTGCAACAGAAAGCAAACGTAAAGCCAATTGCTGCGCATTAATTTGCTCATCCAGTATGGATTTAGTGCTTACGTCACTGCAAGCGCTAAGCGCTCGGCCAGTGGCCATATCCAAAATAGTCATCATGGTGTGCTCCTCCATTAGGGTCTTACGCATTGAGGAACGAAAAACAACTCGTCTTACTTTTTAATATATCGACTCGATTACTTAAAAATGCAATTTTTATTCAAAAAAAACGGCAGCTGCACGCTGCCGTTTTTAGATCAATCACTCGCCTTATTCTGCTTTAGGCTTTGCTTGATACTTCACTTTTACATCTTTACGAATCGCATCAATAAAGGCCGACATTTCAACTTGGCCATACATTTTGGCTAAATTCTCTTGCATACGGAACTGATCTTCTGCAGATAAGGCCGGTGCATCAATGGCTTTAATCACTTTATAAATCACATAGCCACGACCAGGAACAGCCCCACCCACATATGCAGGTAATTTGCTGGTATTGGCTTTAAAGATCGCCTTCAAGTTGGCATCAGAGACGCCCTCTACGGCGACCCGAGTAAAGGCTTGCGCTGGTCCCCAAGCTAGATTTTCAACCTGTCCCGCTTGCAAAGCCGCTAATTTCTTAGCGCCATCGGCTTGTGCTAAAGCAAGGGCTTTTTCTTGCTTAAGTTTTGCCGTAATCATAGGCGTAACTTCAAGCAATGATTGAGTGCTCGCTGGTTTATATTCCAAAACTCGTGCCGATACCCATTGACCCGGCGCCAACTCTAAAGCTTCAGAATTATGTTTCGCCTTCAATACATCATCTGAATAAATCGCCTCAATCATTTTCGGATTACCCAGCAAAGGGTCTGCCGCATTTGAACGCGTCAACCAATCACTTTGTTTCACCGCTAATTTCAATGCATCAGCCGTTGGTTTTAAGCTGTTTGATTGCTGGTACACCAACTCGGTGAATTTCTCAATTTGAGCAGGAAATTGACTTTGAGTTTTTTGTTGTTTTAACTTCTCAACCACACTCGGTTTTACATCAGCCAGCGATGTTGACTTCACGTCATTGAGTTGAATAATGTGAAAACCAAAATCCGTTTCTACCAAATTACTGATTTCGCCTTTATTTAATTTAAAAGCAACCTCATCAAATGGTTTAACCATCATCCCTTTGGCAAAAAAGCCAAGATCGCCACCATTAACGGCTGAGCCTGGATCTTGTGATTTTTGCTTGGCCAATTCAGCAAAGCGAGCCGGATTGGCTTTCACTTGCGCTAAAATTTCTTCCGCTTGTTTACGTGCAGCCGTTTTATCGGCCGCTTTCGCGCTCTTATCAACCGCAATCAAAATATGGCTAGCGCGACGTTCTTCCTTGGCCAGCTCTTGTTTGTGTTCGGCAAAGTATTTTTCAACCTCTGCGTCACTCACCGTTTGCGCTGCCGCTAAATCACTTTGTGACAACAACAAATACTCAACTTTGACCATTTCTGGTTTTTTGTAGTCGGCTTGGTGAGCATCGAAATATTTTTTAACTTCTGCATCAGAAACCGTCACTTGTGGCAAATATTGCTCGGCAGAAATTGTTGCCGTCGCCACTTCACGCTTTTCAGCCATCAATTGATTGAGCTGCTGCATCGCCGCATTTGACACAAAACCAGTTTGCACAAAGCCATCCATCAACTGGCGCATAACAATGTCTTGGCGCATTTTTTCTTCAAAAATAGCCGGAGTCATTTGTTGAGAAGCTAATATTTCCTGATAACGTTGATCATTAAATTGGCCATCAACTTGAAATGCAGGAATTTGCATAATGGCATTACGAACCAATTGATCTGGCGCAGCTAATTTAAGCGCTATTGCCCGATCTTGTAGTAAACGCTGGCGAACTAACTGCTCAAGCACCATCGGTTTCATATTATCCGGAATGGCCTGATTACCAATAGCCTCTTCAAGATGTCGATCAGTAATCGTATAGCCGCCTACTTTAGCTAAATAAGGCGTGCTTTCATCATCCATTGCGGTGTAACCAGAAAGCCCCAAACCAACTACCAACCCCAAAGAGACCAAACCTAGTACCACGGTCACTGCGGTTTTATTCTTATTTACAATATCAAACATACCCAGCTAACTCCTGCTATTCATGCGCGTTATCATGCCATATTGCAGCGGCACTGTCTGTAAGCGAGTGGGATTTGCATCGCAAAATAAAAAAAAGGACAAACTTGCGTTTGCCCTTTAATTCATTTGGCGGAGTGGACGGGACTCGAACCCGCGACCCCCGGCGTGACAGGCCGGTATTCTAACCAACTGAACTACCACTCCATATCAAAAAATCACAGTCAACGAGCCATGCTCATTGCAGTCATTTCAAATACCATGCAGCAAAAACAGCTTATTGAACAGCGTCTTTCAGTGACTTACCAGCACGGAATTTAGGCTGCTTTGCCGCTGCAATCGTGATGCTTTCGCCAGTACGTGGATTGCGGCCTGTGCGCTCTTCACGCTCAGACACATAAAACGAACCAAAGCCAACTAAAGTTACTTCGTCGCCACCTTTCAGTGCACCAGAAATAGCTTCAATAGTTGCATCCAGCGCTTTACCAGCAGCGGCTTTTGATAAGCCAGCAGATTCAGCGATTGCATCGATGAGTTCAGATTTATTCACTTACATCCCCTTTCAATTTAATTAAATTTAACTGTGATTTCGTTTGCTACAACGGTTATATCAAGCAGTAAAAATACGTGTCAACTACGCTTGATACTTTGTTGGGTAGTTTTAACGTCAACAACTCGTGGCAAAAACCCAAACTCAAACGCTTAATGTTTAATGCTTGGTTGCGGTGCTTCAGTTCCTTCAATGACCGGAACTTCCACAGCAATAACAGCCGCAGCCTCAGGCATACGCTCTAAAGCATGCGCCAATACGTCATCAAACCATTTGACGGAATGAATAGCAAGCCCTCGCTTCACATTGTCGGGAATTTCAGCCAAATCTTTGACATTTCCCTCGGGAATCAAGACTTGTTTAATCCCGCCACGATGCGCTGCGAGTAATTTTTCTTTCAAACCGCCAATCGGTAAAACTTCACCACGTAAAGTAATTTCACCCGTCATTGCGACATCACAACGAACAGGTATACCCGTCAACACTGATGTTAATGCGGTTGCCAAGCCAATACCTGCCGAAGGTCCATCTTTTGGTGTAGCACCTTCAGGCAAATGAATATGCATATCATTTTTTTGGTAAAACTCAGGATCAATCCCCAAGCTCACTGCACGGCTACGTACAACAGACAATGCGGCCTGTATTGATTCTTGCATCACATCGCCCAGTTGACCTGTTTGTATCATTTTACCTTTACCCGGTAATTTGACCGCTTCAATGGTAAGCAACTCACCGCCTACTTCAGTCCACGCCAAACCGGTCACTTGCCCGATCTGATTTTTTAATTCAGCAACACCATATTCAAAGCGATGCACACCGAGATATTTATCTAGGTTTTTACTGGCTACCGTGATTTTCTTATCGCTTGGCTTCATGAGCAACGCTTTAACCACTTTACGGCAGATTTTAGCGATTTCACGATCCAAACTACGTACACCGGCTTCACGCGTGTAATAACGAATAATGTCACGCACTGCGGTATCCGCAATCAATAACTCGCCGTCAGCAACGCCGTTGTTTTTCATTTGCTTAGGCACGAGATATTTCAACGCAATATTGACTTTCTCGTCCTCGGTGTAACCCGACAAACGAATAATCTCCATCCGATCCAATAATGGCGCTGGAATATTCAGTGAATTGGCCGTCGCCACAAACATCACATCAGATAAATCATAATCCACTTCAAGATAATGATCGCTAAATGAGTGATTTTGCTCTGGATCTAATACTTCAAGTAATGCAGAGGACGGATCACCCCGCATATCGCTACCAATTTTATCGACTTCATCGAGTAAAAATAGTGGGTTTTTTACACCAACTTTACTCATGCTTTGTAAAATTTTACCTGGCATTGAGCCAATATAAGTCCGGCGATGACCGCGGATTTCAGCCTCATCACGAACACCACCCAAAGCCATACGAACAAACTTACGATTGGTCGCCCGTGCAATACTTTCACCCAAGCTGGTTTTACCTACGCCTGGTGGGCCAACCAAGCACAAAATCGGCGCTTTTAATTTTTCGACGCGGGTTTGCACCGCCAAATATTCAACGATTCGCTCTTTAACCTTATCCAAACCATAGTGATCCGCATCTAAAACCGTTTCTGCTGCGGCCAAATCTTTACTAATTTTGGTTTTCTTTTTCCAAGGTAACGCCAACATGGTGTCAACGTAATTGCGCACCACAGTCGCTTCAGCTGACATCGGCGACATCATGCGGAGTTTTTTGAGTTCAGCTTCGGTTTTATCCTTCGCTTCTTTACTCATACCCGCATTTTTTATTTTCTTTTCTAACTCGTCCAAGTCAGCACTTTCATCAAGCTCACCGAGCTCTTTTTGAATCGCTTTAACTTGTTCGTTTAAATAATATTCACGCTGGCTTTTTTCCATTTGCCGTTTCACACGGCCACGAATACGTTTTTCTACCTGCAAGATATCTAGCTCAGACTCAAGCTGCTTGAGCAAATGATCCATACGTGTTGCCACGTCGTCCATTTCCAGTACAGCTTGCTTTTGCTCTAATTTCAACGGTAGATGAGCTGCAACGGTATCGGCTAAACGCCCAGCCGTTTCAATACCAGCCAATGAAGTTAAAATTTCCGGTGGAATTTTTTTATTCAATTTGACGTATTGATCAAATTGCGTCAACAAAGCACGGCGCATACCTTCAGCTTCATGATTACTTTCATCGGCCAATAGCTGAGGAGTTGCTATTGCTTGATAAAAGCCATCTTGATCTTCTAAAGACTCGACTACTGCGCGTTGCAGACCTTCGACCAAAACCTTAACCGTACCATCGGGCAGTTTTAATAATTGCAAAACAGTTGCAACAGTACCAATCGGGTACAAATCGGCCATCGACGGTTCATCTTTAGCAGCATTTTTTTGTGCCACTAATAAAACATGCTTATTGCCTTCCATTGCCGCTTCAAGTGCTTTGATCGACTTAGGACGGCCCACAAACAACGGAATAACCATATGTGGGAATACTACGACGTCACGCAATGGCAACATTGGGAACGAAGTAGATTCAACCGGTAGTAATTGATGCTCAGACATATTGGGATGACCTGATCGAGAGTATGTTCACAATATGTGGTCACTGCGCTTAAATTCAATCGCAGAGCCATAAACAATAACGCCCGCATCCAGCTTCAAAACAAGGAAGCAGCAGCGGGCGAGGAAAAAACTACTTATTTGCTAGCTGTATCAATTTGCGGTGCAGCGGCAATAAACTCAGGTTTTGCTGCGGCAGTAATTACTTCTTTGCTCACAACAACCTTTGCAATACCTTCCATCACAGGCAGCTCAAACATCGTATCAAGCAATGTTTGCTCAACGATTGAACGCAAACCACGCGCGCCAGTTTTGCGCTCCATCGCCTTGTGTGCAATCGCCGCTAAAGCGTCAGTGCCAATCTCTAGCTCAACATTTTCCATTTCAAACAATTTTTGATATTGCTTGATTAAGGCATTTTTTGGCTCAGTCAGAATGGTGACCAATGCCGCCTCATCGAGTTCAGCCAATGTGGCAACAACCGGCAAGCGTCCAACAAACTCTGGAATCAAACCAAAACGAATCAAATCATCGGGCTCAACTTCATGCAGCAATTCACCGATGTTTTTACGTTCGTCTTTGCTTTTAACTTCAGCGCCAAAACCAATACCACCCTTAACTGAACGGTTACGGATAATTTTATCCAAACCTTCAAACGCGCCACCACAAATAAATAAAATATTGGTGGTATCAACTTTAGGTAAATCTTGATTTGGGTGCTTACGACCGCCACTCGGTGGAACAGAAGCCACGGTGCCTTCGATTAATTTCAACAATGCTTGCTGAACACCCTCACCCGACACATCGCGAGTGATGGATGGGTTTTCAGATTTACGCGCAATTTTATCCACCTCATCGAGGTAAACAATGCCGCGCTGCGCTTTCTCAACGTCGTTATCGCACTGCGCTAAGAGCTTGGCGATAATGTGCTCAACGTCTTCACCCACATAGCCAGCTTCAGTCAGCGTAGTTGCATCAGCAATCACAAATGGCACGTCAAGCAATTTAGCCATGGTTTGTGCCAGCAAGGTTTTACCCGAGCCAGTTGGACCAATAAGCAGAATATTCGATTTAGCCAACTCAACGTCATTACCCGCACGACCTTTGGTCGACAAACGTTTGTAATGATTGTAAACCGCAACCGATAAAATCTTTTTGGCTCGCTCTTGGCCCACAACATACTGATTGAGCTCATCACGAATTTCTGTTGGTTTAGGTAAACGCTTACCTTCGCCGGTAGTGATTGAATCAGCGGTTAAATCCGTCACTTCTTCTTGAATGACGTCATTACACAAATCAATACACTCATTACAAATAAAGACTTGCGGACCTGCGATCAATTTTTTTACTTCATGCTGACTTTTGCCGCAGAAGGAACAATACAATAATTTTTCTTTATCAGACATGAACAGCCATTCCGAATATAACTCGCCGAGGAAAGAAAAGCCGCCAGACTCGCTGGCGGCTACTTAGAGATCGGCTTGAGGTTAACCTGCCAAAGTCGCCCGAGAAACCAAGACTTCATCTACTAAACCATATGCTTTAGCTTCATCTGCATTCATGAAATTATCACGGTCAGTATCACGCTCAACCGTTTCAATATCCTGTCCGCTATGCTTGGCCAACAATTCGTTCAAAGTACGTTTGGTCTTAATTAACTCTCGCGCATGAATTTCAATATCCGAAGCTTGGCCTTGTAAACCGCCAATCAAAGGTTGATGAATCATAATCCGCGAATTTGGCAAAGAAAAACGCTTGCCTTTCGCTCCGCCAGACAATAAGAATGCACCCATTGAAGCCGCCATACCCACACATAAAGTAGAGACATCGGGCTTAATAAATTGCATCGTATCGTAAATCGCCATCCCTGCAGTCACTGAACCGCCTGGAGAATTGATATAGAGCGAAATATCTTTATCTGGATTTTCCGACTCTAAAAACAATAACTGAGCGACCACAAGATTGGCCATTTGATCATTCACTGGACCGACCAGGAAAATGACCCGTTCTTTCAGCAAGCGTGAATAAATATCATACGCACGTTCACCGCGGCCGCTTTGCTCAACGACCATAGGCACTAGACCGATATTTTGCGGATCAAATTCCATTCTGGACATTCCAACCTCTCAGTTTAAATTATTGACCTTGTTGGCCCATCAATTCATCAAAGCCAATCGCTTGTTCAGTTACTTTAGCTTTTGACAATACAAACTCAACCACATTGTCTTCCAAAGCCATATTGGTTGGGCCAGATAAACGATCAGCACTTTCGTAGTACCAAGCAACCACTTCGCTTGGATCTTCGTAATTTTGTGCCAAATCTTCAATGATGGCTTTAATTTGTTCTGGTTGAGTTGAAAGTTTTTCGATTTCAACCAATTCAGACAAAGCCAAACCAAGATGTACGCGGCGTTTAGCTTGCGCTTCAAACATCGCTGGTGAAAACGGTACTGTCGCTGGATCAATACCACGGTTTTGCAAATCGCCCTTCGCACCTTCAACCAAACGGCCGATTTCAAGCGCGATCAGGTTGCGTGGTAAATCCATTGGCGTCGCTTCAATCACCGCAGTCATTGCGCTTTCTTTAATGCGTGATTTAAGGCGGAAACGCACTTCGCGTTCCAAATTACCTTTCACTTCTGCACGCATTTTTTCAACGTCGCCGTCTTCGATACCTAAGCTTTTTGCAAAGTCGGCATCAACAGCTGGCAAGTTTGCAGCAGCAACGTTTTTCACTGTAATTGCAAATACTGCAGTTTTACCTGCAACATCTTTACCATGGTAATCGGCAGGGAAAGCAACGCTAACGTCTTTGCTTTCGCCTTCTTTCATGCCAATCACGCCGGCTTCAAACTCAGGCAACATTTGGCCTTTGCCGATCAAGAAAGCGTAGTTGTCTGATGAACCACCAGCGAAAGCCACGCCATCAATCGAACCTTTAAAGTCGATGATCACGCGATCACCGGTCTCTGCAGCACGCTCAACACGTTCAAAACGAGTGCGTTGGCTACGTAAGATATCGATGGTTTTGTTAACTTCTTCATCGCCAACCACTAAAGTTGGTTTTTGCACTTCGATGCCGCTCAAGTCGCCCACTTTAACTTCTGGGTACACTTCAAACGTTGCTAAAAATTCGAAATCGCCTTCGGCACTTGAATCTTGCTTGGCTTCAAAACGTGGGTAGCCAGCAACTTGCAATTTTTGCTCAACGACTGCTTCGCCAAAAGCGCGCTCAACCGTTTCACCTAAAACTTCTTCTTGCACACGGAAACCATGGCTTTGTGCCACGATATTCATTGGTGCTTTACCAGGACGGAAACCGTCAATTTTTGCAGTTTTTGCAACGCGCTTGAGGCGGGCATTCACTTGCTGTGCGATTTCTTCGCGTGGCACCGAAATGGACAGACGACGCTCAAGAGCGCTCAGGGTTTCCAGTTGTGCTTGCATTACCAGTATTCCTCAAACGTATTTCCAGATGAATTTCATCCAGAAGAAATTATTAATCAATAAAATATAAAACAACCGGTTCAAAGCCGACTTGGCCACCGTATTGCCCTAATCATGCCCATAAAGCGCCATTCTGACAGCTTTACTCAGTAAAGCTCAACATTATAGCAAAGTCTTTACAGCATGACCATCGACCACCTCACGCGCTGATCCGTGTCAAGATAACGAAAAACAGCGCAATACAGAACAAATCGGATTCAAAAGCGTAATTTCAAGATGGTGGCTTATTTTTTTCAAACGCAAAAAAGCCACTTGCATACGCTAAGTGGCTTTTCAGTTTTGATGCATCGCATCGTTGTTCTGGTGGGGGATAAGAGACTCGAACTCTTACACCTTGCGGCGCTGGAACCTAAATCCAGTGCGTCTACCAATTCCGCCAACCCCCCAACAAGACCCGCATCTTACAGAACAAGCCCCGAGTGGTCTAGTCTTTTCGTACTTTTTTATTAAAAAAAACCGCGATTAAAAATTAATGCTTTTATTTTCAAGGAACTAGCCTTTTTCATCTAGTAAATAAAAATCACCGCCACAACTAAATACGACTAAAAAGACCGGTTTATTTGCATTCCAGTAGCAAATAAATCACAGCACTTGGCGTGATTTAGCCGACCTAGTTATACTCGGGCATCACCTTTTACACTTTAAACGGAATGCCGCATGAAAAAGATCGAAGCGATTATCAAACCATTTAAACTGGATGAAGTTCGCGAAGCTTTATCTGAACTGGGCATTTCCGGCCTCACCGTCACTGAAGTGAAAGGTTTTGGTCGCCAAAAAGGGCATACCGAGCTCTACCGTGGCGCCGAATATGTCGTCGACTTCTTGCCAAAAGTTAAAATCGAAGTGGTTTTATCGGATGACCAGGTTGAAACAGCCATCGAAGGCATTATTAAAGCCGCTCACACCGGCAAGATTGGCGACGGCAAAATCTTCGTCAGTCCAGTTGAGTATGTAGTTCGTATCCGCACCGGTGAAACCAACGATCAAGCGGTATAAAAGATCACCATTAAAAATGCCAGCTGATGCTGGCATTTTTACGTCTCATCACTCTATTTAAAATCCACTCACGCGACCCAGCAAGGCAGACCCCTTCATTCGTACCCAAAGGGTATATCAACGCAATCTTGGTAAATAATAAGCTGGACTTACATACCCTATACTTCAATCGGGTCAACATCCAAACTCCAACGCACTTTAGGCAGTTTCAACGCGGCAATCGTCGGCAAAGCCTCATCGAGCACCGCCTGTAATTGCACCTTTGATTGCGCGGCGATCAATAATTGCGCCCGCTCTACGCCCGCCTTTTTGAGCATCGTCGCCGCCACCGGCTGATTGAGCAATAAATGGGGCTCAGGTGCAATACAGGCACGAATTTGCGCCAATGCCGACAATGCTTGCTCTAACTCGGGGGCGTCGGCACGAAACAAAGCCCAAGCATTCGCTGGCGGCAACAACATCATTTGCCGCTCATGCAAAGTGCGATCGGCAAATGGCGCAAAATCGCGCGCTAACAATTGATGATAAAACGGATGATCGGAAAACGCAGTTTGGATAAATACTTCGCCAGGCAGCTCACGCCGCCCAGCTCGCCCGGCCACTTGCGTTAACAATGCAAATAAACGCTCTTCAGCGCGAAAATCGACGCTATATAAGCCCGTATCGGCATTGAGCACGACCACCGTTGTGAGCAAATCAAAATCATGGCCTTTGGCGAGCATTTGGGTGCCAATCACAATATCAACCTCGCCGGAATGCACTTGCGCTAACGCCGCATCCAATTCGCCTTTTTTACTGGTTGAATCGCGATCAATTCGCAAGATTTTTTTGCCTGGAAAATGCAGTGGCAAAGACTCTTCCATCCGCTGCGTGCCCTGCCCAACCGGTTTTAAATCATGATTGCCACAATCAGGGCAAGCCGGCGTAATCGCCTGTTCATAACCACAATGATGGCAGCGCAAACGGCGCTCTTTTAAATGCAACACCAAGCGCGCCGAGCAATGGGTACAACAGGCCATCCAGCCACATTCACCGCACTGCAAAACAGGAGAAAAACCACGCCGATTTAAAAAGATCAGTACCTGCTCACCGCGATCGAGCGCGGCATGCATCGCAGCCAGTGCCATCACATGCAAGCCATCGACGAGCCCGACATTTTTAACCGGTAATAAAGTGATTTTGGGCAAGACCGCGCCCGGCACTGCGCGCTCAGACAAAGTGAGCATGCGATAACGCTTAGCTTTGGCATTGGCCCAGCTTTCAATGCTCGGTGTGGCAGAGCCGAGCACAATCGGCACCTTGGCCTGCCTAGCCCGATACACCGCCACATCACGCGCCGAATAGCGCAGACCTTCTTGTTGCTTGAATGAAGGATCATGCTCTTCATCGACAATAATCATGCCCAGCTGCGGCAACGGCGTAAACACTGCCAAACGCGTACCCAAGACAATTTTAGCTTCGCCACGTAGCGCCGACAGCCAATTGACCGCGCGCTCAGTATCATTCAAGCCACTATGCAGTGCCGCCATCGGCACACCCGGAAAGCGCGCACGAAAGCGCCCTTCTAATTGCGGCGTCAGATTAATCTCGGGAATCAACACTAAAACTTGCAGACCTCGCGCCAACACTTGCGCAATGGTTTGCAAATACACTTCGGTTTTGCCGCTACCGGTAATGCCATACAGCAAAAACGGCGCAAAACCACGCGCCCCAGTCAGCTCCGTCAGCACTTGGCTTTGCTCTGCATTGAGCGCCAAGTTGTCACTGGCCTTGGCCAGCACTTTGGCCTCTAGCGCCGATTGCAACCAACCTTGCTCGTGCCATACCTTAACCCAACGCCAAGCGCTGTCATGCAGACGGCGCAGTGCGGCAGGCGTATGTGGCACCGCCAAATGTGCAGCCACGCGGCGCTGCGCTGGCGCTCTTGAGGGAATTTGCTGCAATAACTCGGCAACATCCTCGGCAAAATACACCAAGCTTGGCGCCGGCTCGCGAAACACGGTTGGACTACGAAAGACCTTCGGCAGCGCAGCGGCAATCACCGCGCCAATGGGATAGTGATAGTAATGTGCAACAAACTGACACAACTGCAAGGTTTCGGCAGGCAATGGCGGTAAATCATCCAAAACCGCCAAAATGGCTTTGGGCGTCCCTTTAAAATCTGCCGCATCGTCGCGTAATTCAAGTACCACGCCCGAAATGCGGCGTGGACCAAACGGTACCAGCACCCGCGAGCCGACTGCAGGTATAGGGCCAGTTAAGGCATAAGCGAACAACTTTTTAAGCGGTACGTCAAGTGCAACCAAGGCAAAAGCAGTCACTTTCTCTCTCTTTATCATGCAAAAGCTTTCGCCAGTAGGTTATACACAGTTTCTGTGGATAATTTTGTGGGCAAGTTGCAAAAAAGCCTAAAAACCCCAATAAAGCTGTGCCTATGCTTAGGTTGCACAAAAATTGGACACAAAAATAAATCCAATAAAATCAACAACTTAACTTTGTCAACGATTTACATCAAATTTTTAATAGGGGATTGACAAGTTAAAAATCACCAATTTAACAAATGTGCATAACTT
The DNA here is from genome assembly GCF_013284055.1 of Deefgea piscis. NCBI lineage: Bacteria > Pseudomonadati > Pseudomonadota > Betaproteobacteria > Neisseriales > Chitinibacteraceae > Deefgea > Deefgea piscis. Next base: position 201,953 of record NZ_CP054143.1, read on the forward strand.
GATGTAACTTCACAAGGAATGACTACACAAACCCGCTGCAAAGTATTGATTTTCATCGCAATTACAACTCGCCAACACCCAGCCTAAGTTAATCCTTACGCGACAAGCGATGCACCGCCGCAACCAAAGCCGCAGCATGATCTGGATTAGTAAATTGCGAAATTCCGTGTCCCAAATTAAACACATGGCCGGTGCCACCACCATAACTGGTCAAGATGCGCTCGACTTCCGCTTCAATTGCCGCCGGCGGCGCAAACAACGCCACGGGGTCAAAATTACCCTGCAGCGCCACTTTGTCGCCGACACGACGCCGCGCTTCGCCAATATCAGTAGTCCAGTCCAAACCAATCGCATCGCAACCAATCGCGGCGATGTCTTCGAGCCATTGGCCACCGCCCTTGGTAAACACAATCACCGGCACACGACGGCCATCGTTTTCACGTTTCAAGCCAGCCACAATTCGCGCCATATATTGCAAAGAGAATTCTTGGTATTTGCCGTATGGCAAAGAGCCGCCCCAGCTATCAAAAATCTGTACCGCTTGCGCACCCGCTTCGATTTGCGCATTTAGATAATCAATAACAGTAAGGGTATTGACCTCTAAGATACGGTGCAAAAGGTCTGGACGCGCATACATCATGGTTTTGATTTCACGATAATCGCTAGAGCTGCCGCCCTGCACCATATAACAGGCCAAAGTGTATGGACTGCCTGAAAAACCAATCAACGGCACGCGGTTATCCAGCGCCTTGCGAATTGAGCTCACCGCATCGGTGACGTATTTCAACTCGGTGCCAACATCGGGTACGAATAATTTCGCCACGTCTGCTTCGGTACGCACGGTGCGCTCAAATTTCGGGCCTTCGCCTTCAGCAAAATACAAACCCAAACCCATCGCGTCCGGTACGGTCAAAATATCCGAGAACAAAATCGCCGCATCGAGCGGAAAGCGCTCTAGCGGTTGCAAGGTCACTTCGGTCGCTAGCTCGGTGTTTTTACACAATTGCAAAAATGAGCCCGCGTGTTTGCGCGTCGCGCAATATTCCGGCAAATAACGCCCCGCTTGGCGCATCATCCACACTGGCGTGTATTCAACCGGTTCACGCATTAAAGCGCGCAAGAAAGTATCGTTTTTTAACATTTTAAAATCCACAAGAATAAAAACTTACCACAGAGGCACCAAGGCACAGAGTCAGCCAACCCGCTTTTTCTCTGCGCCTTGGTGCCGCTGTGGTTCAATTGTTTAGTGACTGAGCGACCACTGCCCCTGTCCATGGCAATCGAGCACTTGGCGGTGGTATTCAATCAGACCCGAGCGATGCCCTACGCTCACCATCACGCCTTGTTTCATGCACTCGGCAACGGCGGCATAGAGCTTGGCTTCACCAGCCGCATCGAGCGCGGAACTGGATTCATCCATTAATAAAAAGTCCGGTTTCAGCAATAAAACGCGCAGCAAAGCCACGCGTTGCTGCTCACCCAAGCTCAGCACATGCGACCATGAGTCCACTTCATCCAGCCGTGGCAATAAATGGCTAAGCCCGGCTAATTCAAGCAAATCGGCCAGCGTTGCGTCTTCATGCCCAGTTGTTTTTGGGTAGAACAAAGCCGCGCGCAAAGTGCCCAATGGCATATAAGGTTTTTGCGACAAAAACAACGCTTGCGTTGTTGCTGGCATCGCCAACTCACCCGAAGCATAAGGCCATAGCCCTGCTAGGGCGCGTAACAAGCTCGACTTACCAGCCCCCGAAGGCCCCCGAATCAACACCGAATCACCCGCACGCAATTGCAAATTCAAATTTTCAATCAGCAACTGACCATTGGGTTTACTGACGCAAATCTGCCGCCACTCAATCCCCCCGTCTTTGGTGGTCACCGCCAACCGAGGCAAGGCTTGTGCCGCTTGCAAACTAGTTTCAAACGTCGATAAACGATCAATAATGGCTTTCCAATTGGCCAAGGTGCTAAAGCTGCCGATGACAAAATCCAAAGCGCCATACACCTGACCAAAGGCCGAATTAATCTGCATTAAGCCGCCAAAAGAAATTTCTTTGGCAAAAAAGCGTGGCGCAGCAACAATCAGCGGAAAAATAATCGCCAATTGCCCCCAAAACGACGTAAACCAAGTGAGCTTTTTATTTCGGCGCATCAAGGCCCAAAAATTGCCGACCACCGCAGTAAAACGCTGAGATAAACGCTGCTGCTCTTCTTGATCGCCATGATATAAAGCAATCGACTCAGCATTTTCGCGCACGCGAATCAAGCCAAAACGAAAATCCGCTTCAAAGCGTTGCTGCAAGAAATTCAAACTCACCAAAGGCCGGCCCAATAGCACGGTAATCAACGAGCCAATGACGGCATAAATAATCGCCACCCAGACCATATAGCCATGAATGGTGATTTCTGAGCCCGCCAGCATAAAGCTAATCGGCCCCGATAGCGTCCACAAAATACCAATAAATGACACCAGTGTGACCAATGCCCGCAACAAACCCAGAGATAAAGACAGCGAAATCGAAATAAACTGCCCAACATCTTCCGCGATCCGCTGATCAGGATTATCAGTGCCCTGATCGGTTAATTGAATCCGGTAAAAATTGTTATCCGCCAACCAGCGCGCCGTAAAATGCTCCGTCGCCCAACGTCGCCAACGGATCTCCAGCATTTGCTGAAACCACATCGCATAGACCGCAATGACGATATAGATAAACGCCAGATAGCCAAATTTATATAAAGCCTGCTCAAAACCCTTTTTATCCAGGTTTTGCATCGTGTCGTAAAATTCTTTGTACCAGCTATTAAACTGCACATTCATAAACACCATGCCGAGCGATAGCGCAATAATCAGCGCCAATAAGCCCCAAGCTCGATATTTTTCTTCTGACACCCAATAGGGTTTGGCCAATTGCCAAAAATTGCGAAACAAATGATTCACTTTTGGCGCTTGCGCGGCGTTTGTATTCATTGAATTGAGCTCAACTAGATCAAAAACGATAGCAATAAAAACGGGGGTTACCCCCCAGTTTGTCAAATTACCCCGCTACGACAACGCGGCCAACAGCATGATTTATTAGCAGGGTTTTTGCGTCCAGCCTTTACTCGCGCCACGTCGACACTGCCAATCTTGTTTCACACTGTCGATCAACCACACATTCAATTCATCATTAAAGTTAAGCGTAAATTGATAGCGCTGCGCTTTCACTGCATCATCCAGCAGACCTTGCATTTGCAATGCCAAGCTGACTTTTTTAGTGTTTTCTGCGCTGGCGGATTTTTGCTGAATCAACAGTTCGCGATACTCGCCAATCCCATACTCATTGGCCACCCGATCTTTCAAATAATCAAACGCCACTTGCACCGGCGCACTACCGACTTTACCGGTGTAAATCACGGGAGAAGCGACTGTTTGGGCCATTACGGAACCACTCAAAGCGACCAGCAGCAAGACAAGCATTGATTTCATCTGAATTCCCAAAGTATTAGAGAGTAAATCGGGTTAGACCAAGGCCTAACCCGGCATCGCAAACCGGCCAGCAAGCCCGACCGACAGTTTGATTACTTCGCCCAACTGTCTTTCAACGTGACCGTGCGATTAAACACCGGCGTGCCACCCGCTTGATGGTTGTGACGATCGGTAATGAAATAACCCAAACGTTCGAACTGATAGCGGGTTTCTGGTGCCGCATTCACGACGCAGCTTTCCACGTAAGCCGTGATGGTTTTGAGCGATTCAGGGTTAATGAATTGCGTGAAATCGACATACTGACCATCTTCACCGCGCACCGCATCTGGGCGCGCTTCAGTAAACAGGCGTTCGTACAAATTCACCGTCGCAGGCACTGCGTGCTCAGCAGAAATCCAGTGGATCACACCTTTCACTTTGCGACCTTCTGGGTTTTTACCCAGCGTTTCGGTATCCAAACTGCAACGCAATTCAATCACTTTGCCATCTGCGTCTTTCACCACTTCATCGCACTTAATCACATACGAATAGCGCAAGCGCACTTCCGAGCCAACGGTTAGACGTTGCCAGCCTTTGGGTGGTTCTTCAGCGAAGTCGTCTTGTTCAATCCAAATCTCACGCGCAATCGGGATTTCACGCTCGCCAAATTCTTCGTGGTGCGGATGGAACGGCGCAGTCCGTGAACCGGTTACGCCAGCTTCAAAATTAGTTAGTGTGACTTTCAGTGGATTAAGTACCGCCATCACGCGTGGGCTGCTGCCTTCAAGCTGCTCGCGCACCGCGCCTTCGAGCGTGGTGAAATCAATGATGTTTTCGCCTTTGCTCACGCCAATTCGCTGCGCAAACAAACGGATGCCTTCTGGACTATAACCACGGCGGCGCATGCCGCTAATGGTCGTCATGCGTGGATCGTCCCAACCCGAAACAAAGTTGCCGGTCACCAATTGATTGAGTTTGCGCTTCGAAGTGATCGAATACAGCAACTCAAGGCGCGAGAATTCGATCTGCTGTGGATGGCATTCAAGGCTGATATTGTCGAGTACCCAGTCGTAGAGCGGGCGGTGATCTTCAAATTCCAAGGTACACAAACTATGGGTAATGCCCTCTAAGGCATCCGAGATGCAGTGTGTGTAGTCATACATCGGGTAAATGCACCAGCTATCGCCGGTTTTGATATGCGTTGCGCGTTTAATGCGATAAATCACTGGGTCGCGCATATTTAAGTTTGGCGACTGCATATCGATTTTAACGCGCAGCGTTTTGCTGCCGTCTTCAAACTCGCCAGCGCGCATGCGCGTGAACAAATCGAGATTTTCAGCAGGCGTGCGATCACGGAACGGGCTGTTGCGGCCTGGCTTTTGGAAGTCGCCACGGTAATCACGCATTTGCTCGGCGTTTAATTCGCAAACATACGCTTTGCCGGCGTTGATTAGTTCAACGGCGTAGCCGTAGAGCTGCTCAAAATAGTCCGAAGAATGGCGTGCATCGCCATTCCATGCAAAACCCAACCAGCGCACGTCGTCTTCAATGGCGGCGGCGTACTCAATGTTTTCTTTTTCTGGATTGGTGTCATCCATGCGTAAATTGCACAGACCGTTGTAATCTTGAGCAATGCCAAAATTAAGGCAAATCGATTTAGCGTGGCCGATATGCAAGTAGCCGTTTGGCTCAGGCGGAAAGCGCGTCTGCACCGCGGTGTGCTTGCCGCTAGCTAGATCGGCATCAATGATTTGGCGGATAAAATTACTGTTTACAGGTGCGGTTTCTGCACTCGCTGCAGGGCTCATTTTTTCACTCATTGCGGCTCAAACTCTGGAGTTGTCTTTTATAAGTAGCGATTCTACCAAATCAACGCGTTCACTGCCTTCTCTATCGCAGCGCGTGGTATAAAGTGGCCATTATTGGAATGAGCATCCTGCCATGCAAATCGCAAATATTCCTTTTGGCGTTACCGACTGGGCCAATATCGAAAAAACCGAACACCCCGGCATCACCGGCATGGCCTATTGGCGCACCCAGCAATTTGATACGATTCGAGTGCGAATGGTCGAATATAGCGCGGGCTATCTCGCAGATCATTGGTTGAGGGGCTGTTGACGTTTGGTTTGCCAACCGCGTTTGCGCGGATTTTGGCCTGAGGCAAGGCACGAAGCGCGCAGCGTAGTCATTCTACGCCAGCGCTTTGTAACGCAGCATCAGGCCAAAAGCCGCCAAACCCTGCGGGCTGGGCGCTTTTCGCGGCGACTCTGTGTTGTAGCAAGCTCACATAGAATGACTATGTATCGCTTACTACGCCTTGATTCGCCGCGAAAAGCACTCCCGCGCGGCGGAAAACCAAACGTCAACAGCCCCCTAGCAAAGGCCACATTTTATTGTGCTTAGCCGGTGAATTGATCACCGAACTTGAAGACGGCCGCAGCTTTACACTAAGCGCAGGCCATAGTTATCAAGTGGCCGATCAAGCCGAAACCCATCGCTCCTCCACCCGACTCGGTGCCACGCTGTTTATTGTCGATTAAAAACCACCCCACTTTGCATAAACGGCAGACACAAAAAAGCCGCTATCGCGACTAGCGCAATAGCGGCCTTGGGTATTTCAATCCAAGCAATTAAATATAATGCTTAGACAGCAATACCCTTAAATATCTTGCCCTTCAACAATCCCATCGTGGCGCTTATCAGCGGGTAGCAATAGATTTAAAGCAATCGCCAATACGCTCACTAAGCCAACACCGGCCAAGTTGAAATTACCCACTTGCACCATCAAACCGCCGATACCACACGTGAGCACGACTGACACAATCACTAAATTACGTGGCGCCATTAAGTCGAGCTTACTGTCGATCAAGGTTTTCAAGCCAATTGAAGCAATTGTACCGAACAACAGCACCATAATTCCGCCCATCACTGGCAATGGAATCGAAACCAAAATCGCATTAAATTTGCCGAAGAACGCCAAAATCACCGCTAAAATCGCCGCGTAGGTCATGATCACCGGATTAAAATTACGGGTAATCATTAAGGCACCCGTCACTTCCGAATACGTGGTAATTGGCGGGCCGCCGACCATACCAGCAAAACACACCCCCAAGCCATCACCAGCCAAAGTGCGATGTAAGCCTGGCTTCTCGGTGTAATCAGTACCTGTTACTTTACCCACCGCCATTACCGCGCCGATATGCTCAATCGTTGGCGCAATCGCCACTGGCAACATAAACAAAGCGGCCGCCCAATTGATTTCAGGCTTCACAAAGTGCGGCATCGCAAACCATGGCGCAGCAGCAATGCTCGATAAGTCAACCACGCCTAAAAAGATTGCCGCAACATAACCCACCACCACACCGGATAGAATCGGCACCAAACGCAGCATGCCGCCAGCAAACACCGACACCGCAATCGTCGTTGCCAAAGACAATGTGGCTAGAAATAACGACACACCATAAGGCACGATCTGTTTACCGCCGCCTTGACCCATCGCCATGCCAGAAGCCGCAACAGCCACCGACAAACCAATCACCATAATCACCGGACCAATCACCACCGGCGGCAGTAATTTATGGATAAAGCCCATGCCGCGCCATTTAATCAAACCGGCGATGATGAAATACATAAACCCAGCAAAGAATAAGCCGAACTGCGTAGCGGCCTGGCCCCAAGTTTGCATGGCAAAAATAATTGGGCCGATAAAGGCAAATGATGAACCTAAAAAAATCGGCACTTGCCGACGGGTAATCAACTGAAACATCAAAGTACCGACACCGGCACCTAACAGTGCCATCGCCGGATTCAGCCCGGTCAAGAGTGGCACCAGCACCAGCGCGCCAAAGGCGACAAATAAAATTTGTGCCCCAGATATAAATTGTTTTACTTCGGAAAACATGATTTCTCCCCAAGCGGTCACGCCAACATGATTTATGTTCGCGTGCCGTCATTGATTTTATGGATATGCCTGAATTAAATACTGCAGTCGGACTCGCAGATGCCTAGTTCGGCGCTAGCGAGGCAAAAAGCATTAAAGCTGTGTTTTGCCAAGCCAAGTACGACTTTACTTATGAATTGTACCGAAAATCTTGTCGCCAGCGTCGCCCAAGCCCGGAATGATATAGCCTTGCTCATTCAGATGCGAGTCGAGTGATGCAGTAACAATCTGCACATCCGGGTGTTGTTCATTGACCAATTTGACACCCTCTGGCGCAGCCACCATCACGATGGCGACGATTTCTTTGCAGCCATTGCGTTTGAGCATATCGATCGTTGCCACCAAAGAGCCGCCAGTCGCCAGCATTGGATCGATAATCAAAGCTAAACGATCTTCTAAATCGCCAACGAATTTCTCAAAATAAGGTACTGGCTGCAAAGTTTCTTCATCGCGCGCCAAACCCACTACGCTGATTTTGGCCGAAGGCACTAAATCGAGCACGCCATTGAGCATGCCCAAACCCGCGCGCAAAATAGGTACCACGGTGAGTTTCTTGCCTTTGATTTTTTTGACGGCCACTTCACCGCACCAGCCATTAATCGTCACGTCTTCGAGTGGTAAATCACGCGTGGCTTCGTAAGCCAGCAAACGCGCCAACTCTTCAGTCAGCAAACGAAATTTATTGGTCGAAACATCAGCTTCGCGCATTAAAGCCAATTTATGTTGAACCAATGGGTGATTAACGACAGTAATCTGCATGATGCGCTTCTCGATATAGGAATGCCGCCATTGTAGGCTTTTCAGCGAAAAGTGCCATCGTAGTAATTGTGCTTACATCAACACAATAAGCTGATATTCAAGCCGCCAGCAGCAAACAGCACGGATTAATGCCTCCGCATACTCAATACATTCGCCGAACTGACAAGACCACGGGCATATCATTTTTTGAGCGATCCAATAATGCGCGGTGCTGCATTAAGACGTTTCCAAAGCGAGCGCCCATATCAGCCCAAAAATACTGGCTTTTCACCGTAAGTAGCTGATCAGCTATATCAGCTTGCGCCTCCTTAGGTAAATGGGCGATTAAATCGGCCGGACTATTGAAGTATTGGCTTCTACGCTTTGATAAGGCTTGCTCAGCAGCAGATACGGTGAGTTTCGGCAGCCAAGCTGCCAGCACTTCGGGCGAAGCAAAATTCACATTGAGTGCGGTTGCCACGGGCAAGGTGACAATACTGGGCTCAAGCTGGCGCATGACCTCGGGCGTATAGCCCGCCACATTTGCCAATTCGTTGGGATCAATCAGCGGCAGCCAGATTTTTTTCTCGCCCTGCGGCACTGCATGCTGCACCTGATATTGCCGCAAGTTGTCCGCCAAATTGCTCGGTAACCCTAAATTGGCCAATAAACGCTGATAAGCGGCCCATGCGGCAGGAATCGGCTGGCCGTTTTGATCGATTAAATTACCTAAATTAAAGCGGCCATTAAGCTCAATCAAACGCCCGCTCATGGCACCATTTTCGATTTTAATTTCGGGAATCGGCACAGCCCACGGCTTACGTAAATGATCGGGCTGGCCAGCTCGAGCATCGTCCCGCAAGGTGAGACGCACTAATTGCAGCACCGACCATGTCGCCGCACGCGCCTCCGCCGTGTCTTTACGGATTTCTAATTGCTGTAGCGCCCGTTGCTGACGCACCATCAATAAGCCCGCGATAGAAGCGACTAAAGCCGCGACCATCAAGGCGGCGATAATGGCAACGCCAGCTTGGCGCAACGCTGGCCGGCTTGGATTGATTTTGCACTTCATGGCAGTAAAAAAATCCGTTCAAAATCGCCTACGCGCTGCGCAAAGGCGAGCCGAATGCGGATCGCCCGAGGCCGCTCACTGGCCTCAGTCCATTGCGAACGCCACTGATTTTTGGCGTCGAGAAAATCAAGCTCACAGCGCGTTAATTGCGCAAGCAGCTGATGCGTTACCGCCTCATCACCCGCTTGCAAATCCGCGCGAGGGTAAAGCTTCAGATTGAGCGCTTGATCTTGGCACTCATAAATCCCATGCAATGGCGCTCGATCGCCATCAAAACGAATAAATTCCAAACCCACCGGCGCTTCACTACGGCTTACGCTACGCAGCGGCGGATTAAGCTGTCCCGCCGCATCGCGCCAGGGCCTTGGCGCGATTTGGCTTAAATCGCTTTCCATTCGCTCAAAAGCCAAGGTGAGCTCGCGCCAGTACTGCGTTTCGCTGACCACGGCGCTGCGCGTATCAATCACCATACTAACACCGCGATAGGTGATCAAACTCATGATCGCAAACACCGCCAGTGCCACCAACACCTCAAGCAAAGTAAATCCACGCGACATCGGCTTAATCCACTCGCGCAGCATAAAACACCTGCTGCGCCAAAGCATGCTCAGGGTCACTCGGCACCGAAACTAATAGCTCAATCCGGCGAAAACTATAATTAGGCGTTGGGCTCACGTTCATCCGATAAATAAACGCTTCCCCGCCTTGCTGCACTTGCCCTTGTGTAGAACCGGTTTCTGGAAATACCCGCATCGCCAAATGCTGATTGACCAAATTACTCGCCACCCAACTGGCCAATGTGCGCGTGCGATAGGTAATTAAGGTGTCGGTTGAGCCCATCACCAATTTAGCCGCGGCCGCCAAAGTAATGCCCAGCACCGCCAGCGCCACCAGCACTTCAACCAAAGTAAATCCCCAAGATCGGCGCGCCATCACTGCGCCGCTACCGCTTGAACTTTAAACCGCCCCATCACATCGCCTGTAATTTGCCATTGTGTATCTCGCCCCTGTAGCTCAAGTTCAAAAGATTCAATTACCCCATCGGCGGGGAAAATAATCTTGTCACCCAAAGGACGATTTTGCTGATTGATTTTTTGCCCGCGAACCTGCACCTCTTCCGCCCACGGCAAAGCACGTAAACCCTCACGATCTTTTAATACTTCCCACTCTTGGCGCGGATTTTTAAACCAAAACTGATATGCAGCACCATCGCTAGTCCATGCCAAAGCATGGCCACTGGCCAAAGCCTCATCGCGCGCCGCTTCAAATTGCAGCACCAAGCGCTCCGCCGCCGCTTGTGCGCCATCACCCCGATTAAAATGAAACACCGTCACACTGGTGACAATCAAAATAATCGCCGTCACCACGAGGATTTCGAGCAGCGTAAATCCGGACTGCAATGGCGACGAAATACTTTTTTTAACCATCAATGGGAGTTAATTTCCAAAATGTGTTTGCATTAGCAAAAGAAGCGTTTCTTCGGCCCGAAAACGGCCAGATTTTGCGTAGCGAGAACCGCAAAGACCAGGCAGGAGAAAAACCGGATTTTACATTCAGCAATGAAGATTTTTCCCCGCAGCAATAACGCCGAATTTGCAGTTTGCAGTAGCAACGATTTTGCGTAGCGAGAACTGCAAAGACCAAGCAGGAGAAACACCGGAATTTACATCAAGTAAATGAGGATTTTTCCCCACAGCAATAACGCTGGATTTGCGGTTCGCAGTAGCTCTGATTTTGCGTAGCGAGAACTGCAAAGACCAGGCATTGCGAGGAGAAAAACCGGGATTTACATCAAGTAAATGAGGATTTTTCCCCACAGCAATAACGCTGGATTTGCAGTTCGCAGTAGCTCTGATTTTGCGTAGCGAGAACTGCAAAGACCAGGCATTGCGAGGAGAAAAACCGGAATTTACATTAAGTAAATGAGGATTTTTCCCCGCAGCAATAACGCCGGATTTGCGGTTCGCAGTAGCAAAAATCATTATTGCCATGAGCCGATTAAATTCTCGGGCTTATCCGCCCCCGCTTGGCCTTCTGGACCATAACTCAAAACGTCAATTTCACCGTGAACACCGGGATTTAAATACACATAATCTTGACCCCATGGATCTTTCGGGGTTTTCTCGAGGTAACCGCCAGATTTCCAGTTCATCGGCACCGGATCAGTCGTTGGTTTTTGTACCAAGGCTTTGAGGCCTTGTTCAGTGGTCGGCAGGCGACCGTTGTCTAATTTATATAATTTAAGCGCCGCCATAATCGACGACACATCTTGCTTGGCCGCGACAATTCGCGCTTCGTTGGGTCTATCCATAATTTTGGGCACAATCAGTGCCCCCAAAATCGCCAAGATCGAAACCACTACTAAAATCTCAATTAAAGTAAAACCACGACTTGCTTTCATTTCTACTCCACAGGGGTATTAAGCCATAAGGCAAACTAAATCAAACCTTCAAAGCAATACATCATACTAAAGCGGCTGGCGTCGAATTCTTGCCATGTAATAGGCGTTCACATAACGACCATCGCGAAAAGCATAGTCTTTGCCCTCTCCTTCAACTTCAAATCCAAATTTGCGATATAAAGCAATCGCCGCCACGTTATCGACATACACCGTAATTTCTAGGCGGTGAATATTTTGCCAGTTATCAGCTAAATCAATGGCGGCGGCGAGCAGCTGTTGACCAATGCCCTGCCCTTGCACATCATCGCGAACCCAAATACCAAACCAAGCAATATGTCGCCGACGAGGATGCGGATCGATCCCCAGCATCAAATGCCCGAGTAATTGCCCTTCCCGCAGTGCAACCAAACTCACCGAATTCGGGGGTAAGTCACTCAACATTTTTTGCCATTTCGTGGGATTGCCATACGGCAAGTCCAGCGTCCCCGCATACGCTTTGGGCCCCGCATGCACGGCATTAATCGCTTCTATATCGGCCATGGTGCTATGCCTAATTTCGACTTGCTGCATCTAAACCCCCTGCTTTAACACCGTATGACGACTAAAAGTTAACGCTGCGCCAAATGCCAACTAGGCTTAATCGCCGCTATTTCACCAACTGATTCATCTCAAACACCGGCAACAAGATCGCCATCACTATCATCATCACCACGGCGCCCATCACTAACACCATCACAGGGCCAAGTAAGCTGGTAAACGCGGTGACTTTACGGTCGAGCTCTTTACTTTGCTCGGTAGCGGCACGATCGAGCATTAGCGCCAAACGTCCGGTCGCTTCGCCGCTGGCGACCAAATGCAGCAATAACGGCGGAAACACTGCGGCAGTTTTCATCGCTCGAGCCAAACTCACACCTTCACGCACTTGAGCAGCCACCTCGGCCACCGCGCTTTGCAGTTTGAGGTTGCTCATCACGCCTTCGGCAGCATCGAGTGACTTTAATAAAGGCACGCCACTACCGGATAAAATCGCCAAGGTACTGGCAAAACGGGCGGTATTGGCCAGGCGATCTAAATAGCCCAATAGCGGCCATGTTAAACGCCAAACATGAAAGCGTAATTTCAACTCGGGTTTTTTAAGCGCATAAAACGCCGCCACACTGGCCAAAATCACAGCCAGCAACACCCAGCCGCCGATGCTTTGAATCACCGCACTCGTCCAGAGCAGCGCTCGAGTGAGTAGCGGCAGGGTTTGTTTGGCCGACTCAAACACTTGCACCATTTGCGGCACCACCCAAGTGAGCATGCCTAAAATCACCAAGGCCGAGACCAGCATCACCACGGCAGGATAAATAAACGCAATCGCAATTTTGCTATTTAAGTCGCCACGCGCCTCTAGGTAATCGGCCAAGCGCTGCATCACGCCAGCGAGCTTGCCCGATTCTTCACCGGCTTTAACTAGCGTGCGGTATAGCATCGGAAAAACCCGTGGAAATTGCGCCATACCTTGCGACAGCGGCATCCCAGCCATCACGTCTTGCCGTAAACCCGCCAGCACTTGCTGCGTTTTGCGATGCTCGGTTTGCTCGGCCAATACAATCAACAGCTCGTCAATGGTCAGGCCGGCATCGAGCAGCGCTGAAAACTGCCGTGTCAGTGTGGATAATTGCTGGCTCGATAGGCTTAAACGTGCGGCTTGTTGTTCGATATTTTGCGCTGGCTGCAACTGCGTGGCCAACAAGCCCTGCTCGCGCAAAAGACTGCGGGCATGGCGCGGCGAATCGGCATCAATTTGCCCTCGACGTTCTTTGCCGCCCACAATCGGCAGCGCTTGATAAATAAATGCAGTCACGAGCGTCACTTACAGGGGCGAGTATCGCCCTAGCCAAAAATTGCTAATTAAAAGAGAATTGCCATATTACAGTCATTTAGTTGTGATTCAATGTCTGCACTCAATAAATTTTTCTATGAAATAATGACCGAGGATGTTAAATTTTCTGCTCACAGCAAGCATTAAAATCTGAATCATCGCCAATTAATGCTTAGAAAAAACAGATTGAAGCCAGTAGTTTACCTTGCAAAAATGACAACATATCAATTTGACTTTTTTTGCAACAAATCACTTTATCCACTGCTTTGAGATTATGCTTGGCGAGCTAAGTGATGACTAAATTGCGCGAATAAAAAACCACAGCGCAACAAATCACCATAAATCGGGATTAAACGACTAAAAACAATATGAAATTCAATACCTTTACCGTCTTATCTGCTTGATGTCTTTTTCCTTTAAACGACTCCCCTTGCTAATCCAATACCTGCTCGCTGCGGTCTGCATTTGGTTGTTTGCTGGCTTAATCTGGCAATGGATTACCCCCCGCACCAGCAGCCCTGCGCTGCGTTTGGCCTATGCTGCGCCAAAAATACAGTCCTTTAACCCCGATGCCGTTGTCAAACTATTTGCTACCGCCTCAAATAGTGTGGCCAATGAAGCATCGCAGTTGTCATTACGCGCCTTGGTTTCAGGTGCGCAAGGTATCGCGATTATTGATGGGCTAGAAGCGAGCGCAGTCGCAGTTAAAGTGGGTGATCAAGTGGGTGCATATGGCCAATTGATTGCCGCACAGCACGATCACATCGTGCTCGATTTACACGGCACACAGAAGAAAATCTACTTACCCGCTGCAGCCAGTACGCCCTTAGCCAACTCGGTTGCGCCACAAATCAACCATACCGCAGCGCCCACTGCACCGAGCCGTACCGAGGCCGCGGTGAGCTTAACGCGCGGCCAGCTCACTGGAATTTTACAAGGTGGCAATTTAGCCAATTGGAGTAAAGGTTTAGGCACCAGCGCTGCTGGCGGCATTGTAGTTGAGCAAGCCAACCAACAGCAATTAGCGCAAGTACTGCAATTGCGCGACGGCGATATTCTTAAAGCCATTAATGGCCGCTCACTCAATAAGCTCGACGATCTCTCTTTGCTCTACGGCGCATTTAGCCAACAAAATCAGCTATCTTTGCAAATTCAACGGCAAGATCAATCTCAAACTATTAGCTACACCGTGAATCCATGAAAAAATTAATTATTGGCGCACTTTTATGTAGCCAATTGATATTTGCTGCCGACGCTGACGACAAAGTCATGCTCAATTTCATTAATTCCGATATTGAAACCACGGTAAAAGCCATTAGCCTAATTACCGGCAAAAACTTTATTATTGATCCGCGCGTAAAAGGCACGATCAACATCGTGTCGACCCAACCGGTATCGAAAGATTTGGTCTACCCCATTTTGCAATCGGCACTACGGCAAGCTGGATTTAGTACCGTACAAGCCAATGGCGCGATCAAAATTCAGCTCGAAGCCGACAGTAAAGCGCTGAGTAACAAAACCTTGGTTCGCGGCGAAAATGCCAATGGCGAGCAAATTATCACCCAGATTTTTGCCCTCAATAATGAAGGCGCCAATCAAATGGCGACCATGTTGCGGCCACTGGCGTCACCAAGCAGCCTGATTAGCGCGTATCAATCGGGTACTAGCAATACCTTGGTGATTACCGACTACGCCGACAATATTCGTCGCCTATCGCGCATTATCGACAATATCGATCAGCCGAAAAATACCGACGTCTTTACCATCAAACTCAACAATGCCTCGGCGCTGGATGTGGCGCAAAACATTGCCCGCCTGATGCCTGAAGTGAGCGTGCAAGTCGGCGGCGCGCCGATTCCGAGTAATGACGGCGTGCGCCGTTCGATTGTGGTGCCCGATCCGCGTGGTAATCGCTTAATGGTGCGCGCACTCAATGCAGCGCAAACCAGCCAATTACGCCAGCTGATTACCAATCTGGATGAAGCGGCCACCAGCGATAGCACCATTAATGTGGTGTATTTAAAAAATGCCGAAGCCAGTAAATTAGCCGCGACATTAAAAGGCATTTTGACTGGGCAAGAAGATTCATCCAGCATGAATGCAAATGCCAATCAAAACCTCAACAATAACAGCGCCAATATCAATAATGGCGGCAATACCGGCGGTAACAATAACTTCAATCCGGTCAATACCAATAGCGGCACCAATGTACAGATTGCAGGCGCTACGGTCAGAATTCAGGCCGATAGCACCACCAATGCCTTAATCATTACTGCGCCGCAAAATATTTATAATAATTTGCGCGCCGTGATTGAAAAACTCGACGTTCGCCGCTCGCAAATTTATGTTGAAGCGATGATTGCCGAAGTCAATTTATCCAAACTCTCTGAATTTGGTTTTCAATGGTTATTGGCCGGCGGCAACGATAAAATCGGCGCGGGCGGCGTGACCAATATCAACCCTGGCACCGGCGGCTTGGGTAATATCATCGGCAATATCATTAACAAAACCCCAGCCGGAATTCCTGCCGGACTCACTTTGGGGATTTTTAATGGTGACCCACGTAATGGCAGCGCCAGCTTAGGGCTGTTGGCTTCGGCCTTACAAAGTAGCGGCAATGGTAATGTGTTATCCACGCCCAATTTGCTGACATTGGACAATGAAGAAGCCAAAATCACCGTCGGGCAAAACATCCCAATTATTACCGGCTCGCAATCGTCCAGCACCAATAACACCAATCCATTTGTGACGGTGGAACGCAAAGACATCGGGATTAAACTGCGCGTTCGCCCACAAGTGTCTGAAGGCGGCGTAATTACGCTCAATGTGTACCAAGAAGTCTCGAGCATCGACAATACCGTCAACACTGCCGGGGCCGGCTTGGCGACCAAAATGCGTACGATTGAAACCAAAGTTTTAGTCGATGACGGGCAAATTGTAGTGCTTGGTGGATTAATTGAAGACCGTATTGGCAACAAAGGCAATCAAGTACCGGGCTTGGGCGATATACCCCTTATCGGCAACTTGTTTAAATATGATAGCCGCGAATGGCAAAAAGTTAGCCTAATGGTGTTTTTGCGCCCCGTGGTGATTCGCGACAGCGCCGCCAATAGCCGCCTGACTGATGATCGTTATCAGTATTTACAAAAACAACAAGGCGATTACAAAGTCGACGGTCATGTTTTCTTGCAAGATATGCCCAAAGTGCAACTCCCCGATCGCGCACCAGACAACGGCCAATCAGTGTACTCGCTACCAACGCCTGCCAGTGCGGTAGCGAGCGAACCGGCCAAAGAGAACAGCAGCGTAGTCAACTCCGAGCCACAAGCGAGGGCCGAGCCGCAAAACGCAGTCGCGACAGCGCAATCGCATACGGTTAAAGACGGCGATACTTTATATCAAATCTCATTGCGTTCTGGGCAAAGCTTGCGGGATTTAGCGCTGTGGAATCGGCTCAATAATCACAACGACATAAAAGTCGGCCAAGTGCTACGCCTTACCCCGCCACCTTTAGCCAATGGCAATTCCGAATGAGTGTTGTTTCATATATGTATGCACGTGAATTTGGCCTATTTGACGGCCCAATTCACGATGGCATCACCCCGATTTATGTGCGACAAGGCGCCAGCGCAGCGGCGTTGGGCGAAGTTCGCCGCCAATGCGGCCCAACGCAATTACATATCTTGCCCGCAGCTAGCTTTGATGCCCGCTTAACGCAGCACTTTGGCAACGGCAAAACCAGCGCCATCAATATGGTGGACGACATCGAAGAATCGGCCGATTTGGCGCGCTTGATTCAAGACATGCCCGAAGTCTCAGACCTCATGGAGGCCGAAGAATCATCCCCGGTCATTCGCCTGATCAATGCGATTTTTACCGAAGCGCTACGCGAAAATGCCTCCGATGTGCATATCGAGCCTTTTGAGACGCGCTCCGTGGTGCGCTATCGGGTGGACGGCACTTTGCGCGATGTGGTCGAGCCCAATCGCGCGCTGCATGCCGCCTTGGTGTCGCGGATTAAAGTGATGGCAGCGCTAGATATTGCCGAAAAACGCTTACCGCAAGACGGGCGCATCAACCTGCGCATTGCCGGTCGCCCGGTCGATATTCGCGTTTCCACATTACCCACCGGCCACGGCGAGCGCGCCGTACTGCGTTTACTCGATAAATCCGCTGGCCGTTTAGAGCTAGCCAAACTCGGCATGCGTGAGGCCACGCTGAAACCACTGAATCAATTACTCGCCGCGCCGCATGGCATTGTGCTGGTAACCGGCCCAACCGGCTCGGGCAAAACCACCACGCTGTACGCGGCGCTGGGCAGTATGGACGCCAAAAACAGCAATATTATGACGGTGGAAGACCCGATTGAATACGACTTAGACGGCATCGGCCAAACCCAAGTCAATACTCGCATCGAAATGAGTTTTGCTCGGGCGCTGCGGGCGATTTTGCGGCAAGATCCCGACATTATTATGATTGGTGAAATTCGCGATTTGGAAACCGCGCAAATTGCCGTTCAAGCCTCGCTCACCGGTCATTTAGTCCTCGCCACCTTGCACACCAACGATGCGGCCAGCGCGATTACTCGTTTGGTGGATATGGGCATTGAGCCGTTTTTACTCGCCTCATCGACCATCGGCGTCTTGGCGCAGCGTTTGGTACGCAACTTATGCTCCGACTGCAAAGCACCGTATATCGCTAGCGATGATGAATTAATTGAGCTTGGGGTCAATACCCAAGAAAAAATCACATTATACCGTGCAGTGGGCTGCCCACATTGCGCCCAAACCGGCTATCGTGGCCGCAGTGGGATTCATGAATTACTCGTGGTTGATGAAGCGATGCGCACCCAGATTCATAATTCGGCCAACGAGCAAGACATTCGCAACTACGCCGAAAGCCTCGGTATGACCAGCTTACGCAGCGACGCTTCAGCGCGTGTACTTGAAGGCGTGAGTAGCTTTGAAGAAATGCTTAGAATCACCCGCAGCAGCCATTAAACCTCGCATAGGCCGATGATGACGATAAAAACATTTAGCCCCGAACATCTATTTCAACCGATTGGGCCATATAGTCATATCGCCCAATCTGGGCCGTTTATTGTGATTTCGGGAACACCGGGTGTTGATAGCCAAACGGGTGAACTCGCCGGCCCTGACGCTTATTCGCAAGCCAAACAGATTTTGCTTAATTTTCAATTGCTGCTCGAATCAGTTGGCGCGTCGCTCAATGATGTGATGCAAATTCATGTGTACTTAAAAAACGTCGCTGATTTTGCCGCGATGAACCAAGCCTATGCCGAAATATTGCCCCAGCATCGCCCTGCTCGCACCGTCATTGCGGTTGCCGATCTACCGAAAAAAGGTGCTTTAATGACGATGGATTTAACAGCCTTTAAGAATCAATAAGTAGAGCCACGGCTTTGTTCTACCAGCAATCATCCGGCGTGCCCCGCAAACCGGCGCTTTAAATCGCGGCCAAGGACGGCGGAGCAAGCAAAAAAAAATCCACCAGCGTCAACAGCGGCCCGTTTAGCTTTGATCCAAAATAAAGGGGTATTGCCACCAGGCCTTTTTTTAAAAAGCCTTGATGGCAATACCCCTATCATTAATCTAGTTCAGTGTTACTTTTGCTTACCGTCACCGCCCACCATTTTGTACACCACGCCCGCAATCGCCGCGCCGATCAATGGGGCGACCCAGAATAACCAAACTTGGCTCAATGCGGCAGTATCGGCAAATAAAGCGGCAGCCAAACTACGCGCCGGATTGACCGAAGTATTGCTCACCGGAATAGAAATCAAGTGAATCAAGGTCAAGCCCAAACCAATCGCAATCGGCGCAAAACCCGCTGGCGAGCGCGCATCGGTTGCGCCCAAGATGATGAATAAAAACATAAACGTCATCACCACTTCACATAAAAATACCGCAGTGATTGCGTAATGCCCTGGTGATAATAAATCATAACCGTTACTGGCAAAGCCGCCGGCAACAAAGCCAGGCTTACCCGTTGCAATAAAGTACAGCACCGTGGCGCCCAAAATCCCGCCAAGCACTTGCGCAGCAACATAGGGAACTAAATCTTTGGCGGGGAAACGGCCACCAACGACCAAACCAAATGACACCGCTGGGTTTAAATGGCAGCCTGAAATATGGCCAATGGCAAAGGCCATGGTTAACACCGTCAAACCAAATGCCAAAGCCACACCGGCAAAACCAATACCTAATTCAGGAAAGGCCGCAGCCAAAACCGCACTGCCGCAACCGCCTAAAACTAGCCAAAATGTGCCGATGAATTCAGCAGCTAAACGCTGATTTAATGTATACATGTTGATATCCTTTTTGTTTTTGCTCATATTGCTGACTAAAAAAGTAACCAAGTAATTGAATTTACTATTCCTCTGCTTACTATAAAATCAAAATATGAAACGGCGCACATGATAGAACATTTTTATGACCACAAAACCATAAAAATACCGCTTCCTAAGGTAAATATTCTATTTTTAAGCAGTTTATGCCGTTTATTACTCATTTGCTGCGCAGACCCGAGCCCATTTCCTGCCGTTTGTAAGTTATATCAACAGCCCAGCGGTAATATTGCACTCACTGTCTTCAGCAATGCTTATTCTGTCAAAATAATGAATTAATTTAGTCAGCAAGTCGCATTACCGCTTACTGATTGATTGGCAATCAACACTGACTGATGCAGGTAAATCGACTATGAATCACTATCTCAACGTACTGAATATCAACCAAGAAGAATCTTTATTTCATCTACTGTTTCATGATGCGATCATTTTTTGTTTTCGACTTTTTTTATTTGCATTGATTATTTTTGCTGGCTCTTACTTGGTCAAAAAAGTCGATAAATATTTTTCTAAGGTCTACATCCTCAATACCGACGAAAACACCAAGCAATTTAGCCGTTCAATGACCAAGTTGGGTTTATATATTGCTTTTTTCTTACTCGGTTTACTCGCTTTTGGCTTTAGCGAGCGCTCGATAGCCACGATGATTAGTGCCATTGGCTTAGGGATTGGTATTTCTTTAAAGGAATTTTTATCTAATTTTGCCGGTGGGGTGGTGTTGTTTTTTTCGCGCCCATTTGTCATTGGCGACTTTATTAAAGTCAATGGCGTGATGGGCAATGTGACCGAAATTGAAATCTTCTCCACCCATATCAATAGCTTGGATGGACGTCGAATTATCATTCCGAATAATGTCATGATTAGTGGCAATATCATCAACTACGACACCAATCCAATTCGCAGAATTAAAATTACGGTGTCCGTCGCTTATGATTCCGACATGAAAAAAGTGCTACAAATTTTAGAAAACATTGCCACCAGCTATCCGGGGCTAGATCAAAACCAAACGCCGTTTATTCATGTGATGAGCTATGGCGATTCCAGCATTAATATCTTATTTATGGTGTGGACCGATAGAGCGCATTACTATCAAGTTCGCGGCGAATTAATGGCCTTTTTACTGGAAAAATTAACGCAAGAAGGCGTGGACATTCCATTTAATATTTTGGATGTCAGCATTACCGACAAATCCATCAGCAAGCAAACCATCCCAAATTAATATGCGCGCTTTTGGGCTGGCCACGGAGCAATCCTTAACGCAAGCCAAACCTTTGTTTACCCACGCAAGTCTTGCTCGAACGACGGCAAGGCGTCGCCGAGCTGATTAAGACTTAAAACTTGATTTGGTAACCCTCGGCCGTGGCGGGAACTTGCATTAATAAGGGCGCTAATTGCTGGCGAACTTTTTCATCCGGATTGAGATTAATCGTGCCGTGTGCCGCCCCCTGCCACGCCAATTGACCTTGGCCATTCACTGCAATCGCGCTGGCGCCAGCAGGTGAAATTTGCCATGTCGCCCCATCGGCCACCACCGCGAGCTGAGCACGCAAGGTGGTCATTGGCATGAGGCTTGGCACCAGCTGACTAAAGACCGGATCGAGCAATAGCTCAGCTTGTGCGCCGACTTGTTTTGAGAGATGCGCGCTACGCAAGGTGGCGCGGCCACCTAAACCCCATTGCGCCACTTGCGGAATAGCGCGAAAAACACCTTCAAGCGGCAAAGTCACATCCACTTGCTCGAGCGCCACGCCGCCAAAACCAACGAAAACGCGGGCTTGATTGTGAGTATCTAAGGCTTCGCTTTGCATTTGCCATGCCAATTGCCCAGTCAATAAAGCCTTAGGCAGAAAAGCCCAACGCAAATTTTGTTGCAACACCACGCCTTCTAAACCCACGGCGCTAGCGCGCCCATACCAAATGGTCCCTTGCGGCTGCACCACGCTCACATTACTCGGTAAAAACCAATTGATGGTACTTACCGGCATGCGCAGCACTAAAATCAATAGCAAAAAGAGCCCCGCAATGCTGATCCACAGGCCTCGCTGCTGGATTATTTTTCGCATTATTGACGCTCCAATACCAGCACCAAGCTCACGCTAGCGGCATCGGGCGTAATTTGAATGGCGGTAATTTTGGCTTGAACGCTATGGCGTAAAGCATTGGCCAACTGCAAAGCCTCGGCAATGCTTGGCAAATTACTCCGCACCTCAAGCTGTTGATTGGAAATCGAGCGCACATCGGCACTGATGCCTTTGCTGGATAATTCAGCAAATGTGGCCGAACGCAAATCCTGCGTACTGGCGGTACGCGAAGCAACCACCATGGGTTTACTACCACGCATGGCCATTAATTGGTTTTCCAGCTGTGGAATCTGCATTTGCAAGCGATTAATTTGCGCATTAAGCGGCGCATACACCGCAAAATACAACAAGCCGCTGATGACTAAAACCGCCCAAATCAGCAGCATTTTTCTCTCGCGGGGATTGCGCGCCAGCCAATAAACCCGCCAACGCGCCCAGTAGCTGTGCGCTTGAGCCAGATATTTTGTATACGCGCTCATTGCTCAACCTCAATCCGAATACGACCATCGCCCATCGACTGGCTCTTCATTTTGCTGCCTTGTGCCGTCAATTTAGCGATCAAAGGCGCTGATTTGCCCTCATTCATCACCATCTGTAATTTGCCGTCTTTCACGCTCAAGCTATCAACCCCCACTGCTAAATCAATTTGCCCAGCCAGTTGATACAGCAAATCCAATGCATCGCCCTGCCCAACGCGCCCAGTGGATTCACCGGCTTTTTGCTGACTTTGCCATTGCAAAATTGGGTCAACAATTGGCACCCCGGGATAGACACTGGCAAAGGTTTGTCGAATTTCTTGTCGCAAAGCGCGCTCTTGTCCTACGCTACTCCGCCACTCAATGATGGTACTCAGCAACAGCAACGCCACGCACACAAACAATAGGTATACCGCGCTACGCCATTGCTGCCAATGCATTGCTAACGATACATTAGATTTATTACTTTTAAAAAAGGACACACTCGCCGCATCGGGCGCAATTAAATCTGCCGTCGTCAGTGCCTGCCAAGTTTCATCCGGATACAGCGCAAGTAAATCGGCCTCGTTATCAAGCCAAGCATACTCACCGTGATGCGCCAACATCACGCCATGGTCGCTTGGCGCATAACACGCAGTCCCCGCTGGCAATAAAGCAAACTCCGGCACCCAGCGCGTCGCAGTCCATGCTTGGCTGGCCAGCCACTGCTGCACTTGATCGCAGCGCGATTGTTCGAGTAAATACACCCAGGTTTTACCGGCCACTGCCGGACTGGCGCGCCATATCAGTGAATCTAAAGCACCTAAAACCCGATCTTCCAGTGCTTGGCGAATCAATTTTTGCTGCTGTTTGGCCGCCACTGCAGGCAAGGTCAAGCAATGCACGGTGAGCCAGCACGCAGACAGCGCAATTTCATACGTGGCCGCAGCAGGCAAAACTGCCGACTGCCCTTGCGCCACTTGACGCCCATTGGCATCAAAGCCCAGCCAATCTTCAATTCCCAGCGCACCCTGAGCATGAAGGCGAACAACTACACGCGCTATTGTCATCAAAACCTCAAAACAAGGTGGATCGATACATCCACCACAAAAATAAATCCCAACTCATACGCTGATGTCGTATTAAGCCATTCGCAATCGTCGCAATCGGAATACGAAATAAGCAGCCAGCCAATGGCCTATATTGCGCGCCAATGAAATGCCTGAATAAAAATAGGAAATAGAGAATAAACGATTTTAATGAAGTTGATTTGACAATGCGGCGTGCGCCGCAAAATAAAATGCTGATTTGCTACTTTAGCGACAAGTATCGCTAGCCATAATTTGGATGAGTCATTGATGCAATCAACTAGCGACCCGAATATACCTAGGTATAAACGGGCCAATACCACGCAAATAGATCTTGATCCAGCGTGATTTAACCATTGCATCAGCAGCAGAAAAATCAATATTGGCCAAAAATAACAGCGAAAAGCTGCACCACCGATTTTAAGAAATGGCTTTAATTTTACGCGCCAAGAAAATCGCCAGCAAACCAGCAACGCAACTCAGAACACCAATCCAAGCATAATTGGCTAAATGGCCATCGCTTTGCTGCGTTAAAATTAATCCGGCCAGCAAAGAGGCCGCACCCGAGGCGAAGTTTTGTACTGCCGAATTAAACGCCATTAAGCGCCCGCGTAAATGCGGCTGAGTGGCTGCCGCCACCATCGTCGATGATGGAATAAAGCGGCCACTGACAAAAATAAAAAACAATACCGAAATCGCCAAATGCCAAGGCAAACTCACGGCTAAATTTTGCGTAACCAAAATAATCGGAATAAAACTCGCCAAGATTAAATACGCCACCACTTTTTTTGCTGGGTAACGATCGGTTAAACGGCCAATCAGCGGACGGCTAAATATCGTCGCCGCACCACCGACTAAATAAAAATACATTAAATCTTCGGGCGCCAAACCCACGTTGGCAATCAAAGTGGGGGCAATAAATGGAATCACCAAAAACCCCGATACCATTAGCATCGCGGTTAAACTCACTGCCCACCAATGATTAGGAACACGTAATAATTCGCGGTAATTATCCAGCCAATTAGCCGCTTGATTTAAGCTCGCCAAATGACCACGTACCGATGGGATATAACGAATAATCGCCAAGGCCACCATGGCGCAAATACCGGTTAAGACCAAAAATGGCAATCGCCAGCCGCTATGCGCTGCCAGCCATAAACCCAATGGCACCCCCGCGACTGCCGACAATGAAAAGCCCAGCATCACCCAGCTCATGGCGCGGCCACGGCGCTCAGGCGGAATTAAATCGCCAACAATGGCCAGTGAAATCGAGCCCAAAACGCCACCAAAGATCCCCGCCAATACCCGCGCCAACAGCAAGGTGACGTAGGAATCACTCAGCGCGCACGCCAAAGTCGCCAGCATTAATCCGCCGTAACAAAACAATAAAGCGTGGCGGCGATCAAAGCGGTCGGCTTGCGAGGACGCCAGTAATGCCGAGCAACCTGCAGCTAAAGAATACGACGAAACCAATAGACCAAAGTGAGCGGTATTGATCTGAAACTCCGCCATCAAATACGACGCCAGCGGCATCATAATCATAAAGTCAGCAATGGCAGTAAACATCACCAGCATTAAGGTGATCAGCATGGCAAATTCTTTACGGGCGGCGTTGGGCATCATCAAACCAAGACAAAAAGAGTGCTATGAGTCTACTCTCGCCAAGGATGATGACAATGGAGAATTACACATCACAGGGTATTGCCTGCCGCCCCTGATCTAGTATTAATTAGATCGCAATACCCAATATCTGGATTAACGCAGCGCCACAAACAAATTAAATACGCTTAATACTGAAATCAATGTTCCAACCAACCACAATAAAGTGCGCGCATTTAATTTGTGGCACAGCCATGCGGCAAACGGCGCGGCAAATAATCCGCCAACAATTAAGCCGGCGACCAATAACCAATGCTCCATTTCGGCCCACAACAAAAAAGCCCCCGCCGTAGAAAACGCGATAAAAAATTCTGCCGCATTCACCGTACCAATGGTTTTGCGTGGATCATTTCCGCGCCCGACCAAGGTCGACGTCACTACTGGGCCCCAACCGCCACCGCCAACGGCGTCAACAAAACCACCCAACAGCGCCAAAGGACTCACGTGCTTAATTTCACTAGAATGCGGCTTCGGGTGCGTTGCCAACCATGCTTTACGCAAAATATACAAACCCATCAGCAATAAATAAGCCGCGATATAGGGCTTAATCAAATGCCCATCAATACTGGTCAACAAATAAGCGCCCGCCACCCCGCCCACCACACCCGGAATCACCAAACGCCGAAATAGCGCCTTATCCACATTGCCAAATTTTAAATGTGATAAGCCGGAAAAACCGGTGGTAAACACTTCCGCCACATGCACCGCGGCCGATGCCGCTGCCGGACTGGCGCCAACGCCAATCAAAAAAGTATTCGAGCTAATGCCATACGCCATACCTAATGCGCCATCGATTGCTTGCGCGGCAAAGCCCACTGCAACTGCAGCCCAAAACTGCGGCGAGCTAATCACTTGCTGTGCCGCCAGTAGCAATTGATTGCCTAGCACCGCCGATTGCCCTTGCATCAGATGCTGAGCGATATAAACGCTAACCGCCATTGCAATCAGCAAGGTTAAACCGGCTAAGCGCTTGCTTTGCCACAAGCGGCGCTCGCTGCCGATGGCCGTGTCAAGTGGGGGCAAACCGATCTCTTGATGAAGTCGATTTTCTGGGCTGTCGCTTAAATCTGGATGACGAATTTTCATGGACTACGCCTCAAAGAGCAGCAAATAATTGAGCGCGAGTGTAAGGGTAATAAATAAAATCAAAAAGACTGTTTAGCAAAACCTAAATAAGGGAAAGTTCTATAGAATCATTCCCTGCGTCAACGTGCGGCTCACCGGACTGCACGAGCAATCCTCACGCGTAAAAAAGAAAAAACCGAGCAAGCTCGGTTTTTTTTGGTCTCATAGCGCAAGATTTATTCCGGCTTCACACTATCATGCCCAAGCACATTTTTTACGCTAGCTTGCTGTAAATCTTTTTCTGCTACATCGGCGGTTTTATCCACCCAGCCACTGGCTTTATCCGCCACATGGCCAGCAGCATCGCTGACTTTAGCGCCTAACTCACTGGCTTTTTGTTTGCTGGCATCTAAAGCTTGCTCAGTCGCTTGCGCGGCTTTAGCCCCTAACTCAGCCGCTTTTGCTGAAACCTCATCCGAGAGCCCGCCGGCTTTGTGCGCTAAGTCGGTCGCGGCTTGCTTGCTACTATCCCAAGCCTGATCGGCGGCGATTTTGGCCTTATCGCCGAGCTCTTCAGCACTGTGTACGGCTTGATCGGCCAGATCGCCGGCTTTATCGGCTAATTCAGATACTTTTAATGCCGCCTGCTCGGCAGCGGCACTCATCGACTGCTCTGCGGTATCAAGTAGGGATTTTGCTTTATCAAAAATACTCATCGTGATAACTCCTAGGGATCAACAAGAAAAAACCAAGCTAGATTCACCTAACGCCAAAATCAACGCCACATGAAAACATAACGAAAGCCTTGCTAAAGATATAAACCGTAACACAGCTGCATCCTTCTTGCGACGCATTACAAAAATACCGCAAGCGGCCGCCCGCAGCGTGCTTTAATCGTAGAACGGAAAGAAAAGGATTTACAGCATGTCACAACGTCTACTGATTACAGGTGGTACTGGCTTTATTGGCAGTGCCTTGGTGAAAGAGCGGCTGGCTGCAGGCGATCAAATTACGCTGTACAGCCGCCACCCGCAGGCGGCAATCGCCCAGTTTCAAGGACAAGTGAGCGCTTTTTCCGACTGGCAAACACTCAGTCCGAGCTGTGTTTTTGATGCCGTCATTAATTTAGCAGGGAGCCCTGTGGTCGGCCCACGCTGGTCTACAGCCCGTAAGCAGCTGCTGCTAGATAGTCGTGTGGGGACCACCGAGCACTTAATAACTTGGTTGGCCCAAGCGCAAACTCGGCCGGCGGTGCTTATCAATGGCTCGGCGATTGGTTATTACGGCTGCCGTGGCGACGAAGCGCTCGATGAAAGCGCGCCACCGCAGGCGGAATTTATGTCCGAACTCTGCCAGCAGTGGGAAGCCTCAGCAAACAAAGCCCAAGCACTCGGGCTGCGCGTGGTTTGCCTACGTTTAGGTTTGGTGTTTTGCTCACAACAAGACTCAGGCGGGGCCTTACCCAAACTGGTTTTGCCGTATTACTGGGGTTTGGGCGGCAAAATCGGCAATGGTGAGCAAGTGATGAGTTGGGTACATCGTGATGATGTGCTGGCGGTGATTTCACGGGCAATCAGCGATTTAAGTTTTAGCGGCGCTTACAACCTCACCGCGCCGCAGGCCCCCACGCAAGCGCAATTTGCCACAGCAGTTGGCCAAGCGCTACATCGCCCGACATGGCTCTTTACCCCAGCTTGGCTGATTAATACTTTAGCCGGAGAAATGGGTGCACTATTTACCCGCGGGCAACGCGTAGTCCCTCAGCGGCTAATTGCAGCTGGGTATAGCTTTAAATACCCTGATTTAAAAAGCGCGCTCGATGCATACCTAGGTAAAAAATAAATCCGTGGCCGTGCGACAAAGCTAACTCACAGCGGATCGCGCTGCGCCTGCCAGGCGCGATAAATTTTAAGCGCCACGTGAGCATCATCGGCGGCGTATTGTTTTTGCTTATCCGTCAGTGGCAATAAGGCCCAATTGGACGTCGAGATTTTTTTCGATTTTTGTAATTTTTGGCCAAAAAACTGCGCCACCGCCGTTTTAGCGCCAACATCACTGCGCGAATCAGTGCGTAGCGCCCGCGCCAAGTCCAGCACATGCTGGGTGGTAATCCCTAACTTGGCGAACAAGCGTTGCTGATCGTCGCCCAAGCCAAAACCCACTTTTAAAATCGATGTTGATTCCAAAATGGCTTGCAATGCGGGATAAGCTTCACCACGCCGAATCGGAAATAAAAACACCTTATCCTGTGTGGCCAGTTGAATTAAATGCGGGCCTTGCGAAACTTGCCCTTTCATAAAAACCGGTTTTGATTCGGTATCAAAGCCTAGCACATCGGCCGCAGCCAACTCACGGCTAGCGATTAATGCTTCAGCAGGCGAATTCACGACAACAATGCTGCGCGCATCAATGCCAATATAAGGGGGGAGTAAAGTTTCATCAGTCATACCGCCATGATAACCCAGCAGCGCGCAGTCAGCGGCTTCTGATCGAGCCAAGCCACAGTATTAGCAAAACAAAAAGCACTAGGTAATTGTCTTGTAACTTTACGCCTATCATCCTAGTCTGAATCAATCAATCAATCAATCTATGGGTTTAGAGGCGCGGTAATGAGCTGCAAAAAAATACTGCTAAAAATTTTATTTTTAATCAGCTGCATGGTTTTTTTGACTAGCTGTGTGAGCAAAGCGCCCCCCACACTCCGCGTTGGCATTAATGCATGGCCAGGTTACGAATTTATTTACTTGGCGCAAGAACTGGGCCTATATAAAAACATCGGCTTTGACGTTAAATTAATCGAATTTAACTCTTTATCCGATGCGCGTCGCGCTTTTGAACGTGGCCAAATTGATGCCTTAGGCACGACCGTGATTGAAGTTTTACAATCAAGAGAAAACACCGATAGATCACTGCAAATCGTCAGTATTAGTGATTATTCCGATGGTGCTGATCTGATTATTGCCAACCACAATATTCCTGATATCCAGAGTCTAAAAGGGAAAAACGTCGGCCTAGAACTATCTTCGCTTGGCGTCTATGTTCTCGCGCGGGCTTTAGAAAAAAATGGCCTAACTTTAAATGATCTTAATTTACAGTCATTAAACCAACAATCCCTCGCAGAAGCGCTACAAGCAGGCGAGCTCGATGCCATTGTGACCTACCCGCCGACCAGTATTAAGTTATTAGCCAATCCAGATTTTCATACCTTATTTGATACCAAAGCCATTTCAGGTGAAGTACTCGATGTCATTGCAATTGATGAACAATTCATTCAACAACACCCAGCTGCCGTCAAACAATTTATTGCGGCATTTGAAGCCGCGTATCAATACAGCTTAAGCAATCCCGATCAAGCCTACGCCATCATGGCGGCCCGCGAAGGAATCACTGCAGATGAATTTAAACAGGCATTAAATGATGGAATAAAAATGGTCAGCATGGCAGAACAAGCCGCTTATTTTAAACATAATGGCAAACTGGATGAAGTTATACTCCGCACAGATACAATATTAAGACAAAATCAGCAAATCAAAGGCAGCGACCAAACCCAAAAAATCATTTCGCCTTTAAGTCGACCTGAAACAAAATGATTCAATTAATTAAAGAAAAATGGCATAGATCATTAAACTTTAAACTACTATTCCCTTTGGCTTTTGCGAGTATTTTATTGGCAACACTCGCCATCACTGTTATTTATAAAACATCAAAAGATCAATTAAAATCAAAAATAGAAGAACGTGGTGAGTTGATGGCCAACACCATCAATTATGTTGCTGAGAGCATTACACGGCAAGGTGAACTAGCGCGAATTATTACAGCGCTCGGCGCAGAAGAAGGTGTTGAGATCATCATTATTGTTGATAGTGGCAGCAATAAAATAATTGCAGCAACCAAACAAAATCTGATCGGAAAAAATATCAACGACATTGATAATGAACAATTAAAAAAACAGTTAATTGAGCATGCCGACTTAAAAAAATCATACAACCTATTCACCCCAGAGCAATTTCAACATCTAATTATCAAGCCACTGTTACTTAGCAAATCAATCGACATAGAAAAAAATCAAGCTTTTATTTTCATTCAACTCAACACCGAGCAAGCACAAAAAGAAATCAACATCATTACCCTTCAGTTTTCGATCGCCTGTCTTTTAGGCATATTATTAATTAGTGGTCTTAGTTATTATTTATTTAGAAAAAACATTTTACAACGACTAGAGACTATTGAACGTCATGTCAAACAATGGGACAAAAATCGCAACATGACTTGGCACGAAGCACAGCAAGCCGATGAGATCGGCCAATTAGCCCAATCACTGCAAGTAGCAATGAGCACCACTGCCGTGGCTATTGCAACACTAGAACGCCAAACAAAAGAGTTAACTCAAAGCGAGATCGCTTTAACCCTCGCCAAAGAAACCGCAGTACAGGCCAATGAAGCAAAAAGTGAATTTCTGGCCAATATGAGCCATGAAATTAGAACGCCTTTGAATGCCATTCTTGGATTTTCTGAATTACTTGCTCATACACCATTAAGTTTAGAACAAAAAGAATTCCTACGATCAATCGACATTGGCGGCCAATCTTTATTAATCCAAATTAATGACATCTTGGATTTTTCAAAAATTGAGGCCGGCAAACTCACCTTAGAGAAAATTGATTTTGATTTTCGCTATTTAGTTGAAGATACGATTGATTTAATGTCGCAAAAAGCACGTGAAAAATCCATAGAAATGATTGGCATTATTGATTCATCGGTACCCAAAAAACTCAACGGTGACCCGAGCCGATTACGGCAGATTTTGCTTAATTTATTTAACAATGCAATCAAATTCTCTCATCAAGGTGAAATTGTTTTACGCATGCGCAGTACGCCATTAGCCCCTCCTTTTCACCGCCTACATATTGAAGTTAAAGACAATGGTATTGGGATTGGCGCGGCAGAAATCAAAACTTTATTTCAACCCTTTGTGCAAGCCGATGCCTCAACCACGCGCCGCTTTGGTGGCACAGGACTGGGTTTATCCATTTGCCGAAGACTCGTCGAGGCAATGCAAGGGCAGATTGATGTTATTAGCCAACCTAATAAAGGCTCAACATTTTGGTTTGAAATCACCCTCGAAGCCCACAATAACGAAGAAATTAACCCGCAAAACATCGCGCTTCACAATAAACACGCCCTCATTGTTGATGATTTACCCGCGAGCCGTGAGCGACTGAGCCAGCAATTAAGTGAAATGGGCTTCATCGTGACCATGATTAGTAATAGCTTTGATACCTTAGCCGCTTTAAGCAAAGCCACACACGCTTTTGACATTGCGCTGATCAGTAAAAATTTAGACTCCCATCGCAGTCAGCAACTCGCCACCGATATTCATGCTCTGCCTTTGCAGCACAACTTGCCGCTGATTTTACTCACCAGCAACAGCACAATTGGGCAAGCCGAATCGGCCAAAGCCGCTGGTTACGCGGCTTTTTTAAGTAAACCCATACGCAGCAAAACTTTATATAGCGCGATTGAATTAGTGCTCAATCAGCACAATGCGCCAGAGCAAGCTTTAGTGACGATACATCAAATTGGCGAACAGCTCGCCACCAAAAAACAGCATATTTTGGTCGTTGAAGACAACCCTGTGAACCAGCAGGTGGTGGTTAAAATGCTAGAAAAACTCAACTATCGTGTCGATATTGCCAACGATGGGGCACTCGGCGTCGCCGCAGTCGCCGCCCAAAATTACGATCTGGTGTTGATGGATTGCCAAATGCCCAATATGGATGGCTACGCCGCCACCGAGCGCATTCGTGCCACAGAGCAACCTGGCCAGCACTTGCCCATTGTGGCACTCACGGCCAATGTGTTTAAAGAAGACATTCTGCGCTGCCAGCAAGCGGGGATGGATGATTTTTTAAGTAAACCCATCACGCTCATCGCATTACAAACCGCATTAGATCGGTATCTTCAACCCGGCCCACCATCAGCACCTGCTCCGTCCTCTAGCAGCTAATGCGTGTTGCTTTAGCGGTTTAACTTCGTCGCGATCCGAGGTATCGCCACAACAAGCTTTTGAATAATCAATGCCACGCATATACCCCCATATCGCATAAATACATAACGCAAAAAAGCACGCATTGAGCGTGCTGTTAACTGATTAAACGTGGCATTGCTTTGATTTAACGGCAAGCCACGTTGCTAGCCTAAACCCGCTTAAGCCAAATAGCGCTGCGCCAAATGCTGACGGAAATAACGCGGATTGAGTGACTCTCCGGTTGCGCTGCGGATTAATTCGTCAGTATTCAGATGGCTAGCCTGCTGCCAAATATGGGTATTAAGCCAAGTGAAAATCGGTGCTAAATCGCCTTCGGCGATGCGCTGATCTAAATCCGGATAGAGGCGTCGTAATGTGGCAAAGTACTGCGCGGCATACATCGCCCCTAAGGTGTAGCTCGGGAAATAACCAAAGCTGCCATCGGTCCAATGGATGTCTTGCATACAGCCGTTTTTAAAATTACCCGTGGTATCTACGCCCAAATACGCCTGCATTTTTTGATCCCACAATGCCGGCACATCATCGGGCTCGATTTCACCATTAATCAAAGCGCGCTCAATTTCATAGCGCAAAATCACATGCGCTGGGTAAGTCAGCTCATCGGCATCCACTCGAATAAAATCGGGCTGAACTTGGGTGTAGATTTGCGCCAAATTGGCCGCGGTAAATGCCGCTTGCGGCCCCAAATGCTGCTCAATCAACGGCGTAATCAAGGCCAAAAAGGCCGGATTACGCCCCAACTGCATTTCAAATGCTAAGCTTTGGCTTTCATGAATTCCCATCGACCTTGCTCGACCCACCGGCAAATGGCGTGTGGCGTGCGGTAGGTTTTGCTCGTAACGCGCATGCCCAGTTTCGTGCACAATGCCCATCAAGCTTTGGCTAAAATCCGCCTCGGTATAACGCGTCGTGATCCGCACATCCTCGGCCACGCCACCACAAAACGGATGATGCGACACATCTAAACGCCCGGCGGCAAAGTTAAAACCCAATAGCGCCATCACCTCCACGCCCAAAGCGCGCTGCGCCTCAATGGCAAATGGCCCCGTCGCCGTGATACGGGTTTCAGTCGCTTGTTTGGCCATGGCTTGTTGAATCAGCTCGGGTAGCCAACTTTTTACGTCGGCAAAAATACGATCCAGCTCAGCGCAAGTCATGCCCGGCTCGTATTTATTCAGCAATGATTCATACGGCGACAAGCCCGTTTGATGGCTTAATAAAATCCCCTCTTCGCGCGCTAAACTCACCACCGACCGAAAATTGGCCAAAAAACCATCCCAATCGTTATTCGCTCTTTGCGTTCGCCACGCGTGCGAGCATTTTGATCCGGCCAAGGCTTTGGCCTCAATCAAACTGGCGGGCAGCAAATTGGCTAACTGCCATTGCCGCTGCATTTCTCGTAAACTGGCCTGCTCGGCGTCACTGAGTGGCTCGCGGCTCGCGGCAGCCAACAACTCGGCCAAGGTCGCATCGGTTAAGGTGCGATGCATCAATACATCCAATTCGGCCATCGCGGCGCCCCGTGCCTCATTGCCCTCCGGCGGCATCATCACCGCCTGATCCCACCCCACCATCGCGGCAAGATGTTCATAGCGATACAGTCGGGTAAATATCGTGACAAGCTGTTGGTAAGCAGTGGCGGGCATGATTCAATCTCAGAAAATTCAAAAAGTCTCCCGATCATGACAGTGCCAGCGGCAAATGCAATCGGTATTTATAGGCAGACGCCAAACATCGATCAACTGCATCACGACAATGGCATTTAACTCAGTTTGTTTATTGTTAAAATACATAGGTATATATACATATCCCTTTTAAAATAAGCCTTAGCGGCATATACATCAATTATCAATTAACTCATGGCTTCATTAATCTCTACCTAGCCAACACGTTCAATCATCTGGCAATCACCACGTTATCAGCCCCCACACGCCCAAGCAAAGGTGTAACCCCTAAGCCATCAAAAATAATGCCACATAGAAATGCTCAAAAAATAATATTCAGGCACAAAAAAGCCCTGTTAAAAAACAGGGCTTTTGAATTTTAAAAACTATCTCGCAAATTATTCCCACTCAATCATTAACAAGAAGTATAAGCTCATGATTTATTGAACAAATCTAAAAAGTAAAAAAATAAGACCATGAAAAATACCATGATCAGTTCATAGCGTTTTCGCCCCTCTAGCACACCTCAGTGCAAGCCAAGCAACTTAGCCTGCCAACCCCCAACCCGTCTGCTATAATCGTTTTTATTAAAAAACTTCAGTTTATAACTGTTTTTATGGCGGAGTAATCGATTTTATGGCTGAGATCGGGTATCAATGGCTATCGCTGACCTACAACGTGCATGCAGTACACCCACTGGCCGTACAGAGTGAAATTGGGCGTAACCGCTCCACGTCAAGTGACGGTGACATACGTTTTGAAGTATATCCAGAATCATACCGCCCTCTTGACACGTTTAGTGAGCAACTGGCGTTTGCTTTCAAATATGAAGGCATCCATCTGGAATTTCTAGCTCGGCTTTTTTCTCAAGTTTTGGCCAAGCAAGAGCTGGAACAATGGATTGCGCGAGAGCCAACGGGAAGTTATGCCCGCCGCGCCTGTTTCTTGTACGAATGGTTATTGGATGACAAGCTGGCTGCGCCGAATCTGACGCGAGGCAACTACATTGATGCACTTGACCCCGAGCTATATCTAGTCGGCACACCGATCAATTGCCCACGCTGGCGAGTTCGTGACAATCTGCCGGGCAATCGTGATTACTGCCCCATCATTCGACGAACCGCCGCCATTCAAGCCACTGAGACTTATGATTTGCCAGCCAAACTGGCCGAGCTGGAGTCAGACTTCGGCGTTGATCTGATTTTACGCAGTACAGTCTGGCTAACCGTCAAAGAAAGCCGCGCCAGTTTTCTGATTGAACGCGAACAAGAGAAAGAAGACCGCATCCGCCGCTTTGCAGCTGTTATGGAAAACGAATGCGGGCAACACGCCAATCCATTTACTGCTGATACCTTGAGCCTATTACAACGCGGCATTTTAGGTGAGATGGCACTGCGCTACGGCCTGCGCCGCTCCCCAGTTTACGTTGGGCATTCAGCTCACTATCAAGCAGTCGTTGATTACATCGCCCCGCATTGGGAGCAAACAAACGCCCTACTGTCTGGGCTTGCCCATTTTCTCGAACGCAGCCAAGGCACATCATCTATCGTGCGGGCCGCAGTCGCTTCTTTCGGCTTTGTCTATATTCACCCGATGGCAGATGGTAATGGCCGGATATCGCGTTTTTTAATTAATGATATTTTGCGCCGCGATGGGCTTGTTCCCGCGCCGATTATTCTGCCCGTCTCAGCGACCATCGCAGATAGCACGCAGGCACGCGCCGCGTACGACAAAGTGCTTGAGCGTTTTTCGCGCCGCTTGATGCGTAAATATGCCGATCAATACTATTTTGGCGAACCTGTCATCGCCGAGGATGGCGTTGAATACAATCTTTATTTCAGCGCTTATGACGATGCACTACCCGCATGGCGCTACCCCGACCTGACCGTGCACGCCGAATATCTTGCCAAAATCATCGACACCACGCTAACGCAAGAAATGCGCAAAGAAGCCCATTTTTTGAAAGCAAACGATCAAGCCCGCAGCGCCATCAAGCAATTTTTAGAAGCGCCAGATAATGAGCTGGACAGCATCATTCGCAGCATTCGACAGAATGGGAACGCGCTGTCTAACCAACTTTGCAAGAGGTATCCAATCCTTGCCGAAAAACCGAACATTGGTGATCGGGTTATTCATGCAGTGCAAGAGGCATTTGCTGATTAACCATGTAAACTATTTGCGGCCTACCTTACGGCAATGCTTGTTATCAAGCAATACGCATAAATCAGCAATCATTAGCACTTAGGAAATCTTGTATGGCAACGCTTATCCCCAGCTTAAACACCTGCCTGTCCCGAATGACGTCCGGTGAAAAGCGCTTTGCCCGCCGTCTTGAAGCTTTACTCGAAGATGATTACCTCTGCTGGTATGACGTGACGGTTGGCGTAAAACGACGACGCCCTGACTTTTTGATCCTCAATCCACTGCGCGGCGTTTTAGCGCTTGAAGTCAAAGACTGGAAGCTAACGAGTATTTTGACGATCAATCCCAATCTCGTGGAATGCAACTTCAATGGCAAGCTAATCAAAGAAGTTAATCCACTGCTTAAGGCACGAGACTTTATCAATGTCACCATTGATATGCTCAAAAAAGATCCCCTCTTAATCCACCCAGCAATCAGTCGTTACGCCGGTAAATTAGCCATGCCCTACGGCCACGGCGTGGTGTTGGCCAATATCACACGTAAAGACTTTAACGAAGCCAACTTGGCCGATGTACTTCCCGAGCATCTAGTCATTTGTCAGGATGAAATGACCGAATCAGCAGGTGCAGAAGCATTCCAAAAACGGCTGTGGGATATGTTTTTACAGCCCTTTCCCTGCCAGCTTACCCTACCGCAAATTGATCGGATTCGTTGGCACCTATTTCCAGACGTGCGTATTGTCTGCCGCCAAGGCGGCTTGTTTGATGCAGCACCGAGTAACACAACTCCAGAAGCAATGGCGATTCCCGATCTAATTCGCGTGATGGATGTGCAGCAGGAGCAATTGGCACGCAGTTTGGGTGAAGGGCATCGGGTGATTCATGGTGTAGCTGGTTCAGGCAAGACGATGATTCTGGGCTACCGTGCAGAATATCTCGCCAAAAGTGCGAACAAACCCGTGTTGATTCTTTGTTTCAACAAGGGATTGTCGCTAAAACTTAAAGGCTGGATGGAACATAAAGGCTTATCACAACAAGTTACCGTGCAAACGTTTCATAGCTGGTGCGGGGAAATGGCGCGAACCTATTTATTACCCAAATCCAATGCCAAACCCAATAGCACAGAATATTGGGAAGAAACCATTCAAGGGGTAATTGATGGGGTAAACCGCAATGAGGTTCCTGCAGGGCAATACTCTGCCCTTTTGATTGATGAAGGGCATGATTTCAAACCCGAATGGCTACGTCTAGTAGTGCAAATGGTCGACCCCGCAAGCAACGCCTTGCTGATGCTGTACGACAGCGCACAGGATATTTACCAGAAATCGAGCAAACGCCAATTTACGTTTTCCAGCGTCGGCATTCAGGCGCGTGGCCGCACCACCATTTTGAAATTGAATTATCGCAATAGCGCCGAAGTGCTCGGCGTTGCCTATGAATTTGCGCGCGACTTACTCTCGGCGCAGGACGCAGAAGAGGATGGCGTACCCTTGGTTCTGCCACAAACCGCAGGGCGACGCGATATAGCACCTGAATTTATTCAGTTACCAACCTTTAATGCTGAACTTGAAACCATTGCAAGAAAATTGCAGCAATGCCAAGAACAAGGCATTGAATGGCGCGATATGGCCGTGTTGGCTTATTTTAACTATCAACTCGATGCCATTCGTGAACATTTCAAACGCTGCCAGATTCCAGTTCAAACTGGATCAACCGAAGCCGCCAACGGCGTATCGGTACTCACTTTGCATGCCAGCAAAGGACTCGAATTTCCCGTGGTTGCGATTGCAGGTTTAGGCAGTCTACCCCATCAAAAAAGCGAAGAGTCCGAACAAGCCCGTGTACTCTACGTCGGTATGACCCGCGCAATGAATCAGCTTTATCTTACAGCCGACCGAGACTCTGTTTTTGCCCAAAAAGCCCGGGCGGCCTGCGAAAAAATTGCAGCATAAAGAAAAAGCCCGCATCGCGGGCTTTTAGCATTTCAGTGCCAATATTTACCTGTAGTTGCCAATCAATACCTGTAAAAAGGGCTCACTCCCACTCGATGATAAATGGCGCATATATAACCAAGTAGATCATATAGATACCACTGAGCCACTAGCTTAATACCAAGAAAAATACCATGCTTAGCTAAATATCTTAGCGGGTTAGCCTCAGGCTCAGGCACATAAAACCCACACACCATAAAAAACTCACACTGTAAGTTTTAAACCATTGTCTTGAAATGTAGCCTCCCCACCCCAACATCCAAAAATATCCATAGACAAAAGAGAGAGCATGGTGCCACGTACTATTACGCAAGGGTTCACTGACTTTCACGACAAGATCAAAACTTCAGCGGCTGAGTCTATCGCAGCCAAATCCCATAGGGCATCTATTGAGGCTTGCCTAAAAAATAACTTCGGTCTTTTAAGATTTGCAAGAATTGGTTCTTTCGGAAATGGAACAAATATATCGAGTTATAGCGACGTTGATTACTTGGCATGCCTAAACAATTAAAAAATAACTTCGGTTGTTTTTTAATTGAATTTAGACAAAAATCCAAATTAATTTACGAAAAAATTTAAACAATTAAAAAGTGTTTTATTATGGATATACCCACTAAGCATCAAGCAAGCCCAATCGAAAAAATCAGAAATTTAGTAGAAAATTCGACTGACCCTCTTCTAGATAAATCGCCAGTTCATGAGAATGACATCTTTGAAATTCTCTGGATGTTGGTAGGTTCCAACGTGGAAAAAAAACTGTGCGCAGATATTCCAATCTGGGCGATTGGATCGTTTACACATTTGAATTTCGCAAACGCGAGTACAAGTTGGAGGAATCTCCTCTATCCATCTTTAGATGGAAAGAAAGATGGAGTCACTGGTGCTGGATGGACAAATCAAGTCTTTGACTATTTTTCCGCCCCTCTCGAAGATAATTGGTTCCCCGCCGAATCGAGCACACAAGAACTAAGACTTCATGCCTATGGGAACTTTATTAGTGTCACCAACGGTGTTCATCGTGCAGTCGGAGCAGTAAATTATTTAGCTGCAATACAAGGATCCCGAACTGCTGTATTGCAAAAGGCTATGCTTACCTATCAAGAAATTGACCAAGAATTATTGACATTCTTAAAGTCGAAGAGCGGAACTGAAATTTATTTTTCTTGGGTCGAGGATAGAAATCGCGCAGCAGGTATTCGAATAATCTCGGCAACAAAGTTTGGCGCAGTCATTTATTACTATAAGGACCGAAAAATTTCGACTAAACAGTGGATTCCACTCCCCAACTGGGCATTGCCCTACCTAACTAAAGCCAGACTACTTAATAAGTGGCACAATGTAAAACAAGAATATCTATACATCTTGCTTCAAAAAAAATGGCTTCAGGATATATCAGTGTAGGGAGGGTCAAGGGGACGTGGAATAAATGTGGCGGATTTTTGCCACGTTTTATGCCGCGAAAGCCCCTTGATGCTCACGTAACGACCCTAAGCTTCAGGTGGAGTTAGGGGGCTGGTTTTGCCCCCTGACTACGCCGCCTCGCAAGCTAGAGCAGGGTTTGGGACAGCGTCCCAAGGTCTTAGCTTGTAAATTCCAAAGGCTGCGCTGCAACACGTCAGTCGGCACTAAACCATGACTTGTCTGAAAGATACAACAAGTAGTCTCCTGCTTCACATGAATCCTACCTGTCGTCAGTTGCAAGCACTCAATGCAAGTATTATTACCGTGCGTACTTTTAAATTGAACTGATTGGTGATTAGATATGAAAAATGAAAATACGGTGGATGCCCATTCGTGATTCGATGGCGTCACTTAGAAGCTGGTCAAGTTCATTTGAGATATGGACGGATTCCACCCCGATTTTCTAAGTTCAATGCGTAGATCTGTTGTTTTGGTCTCTTCTGCAATGGTGTAAGCTTTTTTTGCGTAATAGGCGCTGGCGGTAGAGATTAACAAGCTAATTCCGCCGAAAATTGCTCCAATGTACTCAGTTGCGCTTCCGTCTGCCATGCTGTTTCCTTTGTGGTTGGACTTGGTTTGCTAAACCTATAAATGAAAATGAGTAAATTGATATAAGAAATGGGTGTGGATCATGCCGCAACCAGTACGGATATCGGCACGTTTACAACGCCGCGCTCGCGTAGAAAGATCGAATAGTCGAATCAATCGGTATATGTGAATTCCACAAAGCCCCGCATTCGGGGCTTTTGCTTTTGGTGCTATCATGGCGACGAGGTTGCGGGATAACGGTAGCGCCCCAGCGGCAGACTTCTTGGCCGTAGGACAACCTCAGCTTTCTTCCTGTGATCCTTCGCATTTCATCACAGTATTTCATTGCTAATCATGGTTCATCTCTTAAACTATGAAAAATAAATCACCATATAAAAACAATCTAAGGCGCTTTAAAAGCGTCAAAGTACGTAATTCCAAAAAATTTACGGATCAAAGAAAATCACATTGGATTGATACCTTTATCAACAGAGGGAGCGCGATTGCTCAAATTGGCACTCTTGCATTGGCTTGCTTTGGATATTTCTACACGGTTATTCCTGTTTTTCAGAACCAAAAATTACAGGAGGACAATGCTAGATTACAAATCGACATTGAGAAGAAAGAAAGTGTATTGGCAGAACTACAATTTAAAAAAGATGATCTTTCATCAAAATTCGATCGACAAAAGTCGACGCTCAATCAGCTTGCCCTAGAGCTTAAAAGTAGTATATCAAACCTCAAAGATGCTCAGATTCGAAAAGTGGACGCAATGAGTCAGGCATCATTAGTAAAATCTCAATTAAATGATGAGCTGGATAATCTTGATAGTGCACGATGGAAGATTGTATTCTCAGATTTAAGTTTACTATTGGCATTTGCTGAGTTGCGCGCATATCAAAAATTGTCTGCAGCTATGTATGAAGAAAAAAATGGCTCTCAGTTTATTAAGAACGCCAAGAACGCTTTAATTGACCCAGCTTCTATTCTTAAGGAAGTAATAGAAGCTTCAGCCAAAAACAACAAGTACATTCCTCTTGAATATCATAAGAAAATCGAGGAGCATTTAAATGAAAACAAAGAAAAATTAGCCTGTCCCGCTCCAGACTTCGACGTCTTAGCGACAAATTATGAAGCAGAGTTATTACAAGTTGAAAGTATAGTAAAGAAAGAAGCCGAAGACGAAATCGAGCGACAAAGAGCCGTCGCTAAGAATGAAGGAAAACTTCTTATTGTTGACAAAGATGACTTAAGTAGAGTAATGAAATCAATTAGACTTGGGAAAGAATTCGACATTCGTAATAAATACAGAAAAGAAATATACAATTATCGCGACACTTGCAGTGCCATCATTAGAAGCTACACCGAGAAATTGAGAAGTAACTTTAACTTCAAAGATTAAATAATATTAATAATGATAGTAAAAGACTTCGGGTATCCGTATTTTGTGGTTGATGATTCAGAATTGGTCTTGTCGTGAATCATCAACCACGCTTACGACGCTTCCATCTAAGTTCAAAATCTGAGGGGATTTCAATGGTAATATGGTCGGTTCGCTCACGCAGAACCTTCCTCAGTTTGTTATTGCCAACTACATGCATAGCAAAGCCGGGCTTGCTGCTAAGGCAGTTTTTCCCCTTGATGTCTTGGCTGTAAAACGCATAGCCACGAACCGATTGCGTATCGCGCTCCACAGCCCAAAAGTAGCTTTTTTCGTCAATGATTTCATCGGCAGTAACTGTTTTTATCCATGATTGACCTGTGGGTTGTGCCACTATGAGTTTTTACATGGCGCAAAAGTGTGTCAAGGCTGCCAAGGTGATGTAGTTTATGGCTCAACTGATGATGAGTCTTCATTTTCAGGGAGTTTTGGGGCTTTTGTATTTGGAGGGCTT
This sequence comes from Deefgea piscis, assembly GCF_013284055.1. Lineage (NCBI taxonomy): Bacteria > Pseudomonadati > Pseudomonadota > Betaproteobacteria > Neisseriales > Chitinibacteraceae > Deefgea > Deefgea piscis. Next base: position 243,858 of record NZ_CP054143.1, read on the forward strand.
GCAGCTATTATTTTATATGCGTTGCCATTTTTATTAAATGTAAAATTTGAATTCAATTTTGCATTAGGATGGGGACTAAGTGCCATTTGGGGTTTTGGGATTATCGCGGCATTTCAATTGTTGGAAAAATTTATTGGTCAACAAAAGCGAATGCATCAAGAGCACATCTTGTTCACACTTTTTGCCGTAGTTCGATTATTAACTCTTACTAATTTATTCAAGGGAAAATGCAACATATCTCAGCACTTATGTTGCTCCCCTAAAGCTTCATTCTAATTCAGAACTTCTCCAAAAAAGTTCATTTACCGATTGATGTGCTGTTCTACTATCACGAACTAGCATGGCATCTTTTTTGGTGTTATTGGCTTTACCTTCTTTAGAATTATTCAAATAATTTGCCAAAACAAGGCTTCTTTCTACTTCCCTCTTCGATAATATTTCTTTCAGTTCTTCATATTTATTTGATTTTGCTATTTCGTAAGCAACATCAACAAGCCAACTTCCATGGTACTGCGTAAAAACTAATGCACGCTCATAGGCGCTCATGCGTTTTTTATCATCTTCGATTTCTACCTCACCCGTTTTTGCCAATAATTCTGCCAATTCAATAGAGAGCCGAAAGTAAGCATTGGCTGAGTCTTGCTCTGCATAGAGACGCTCAGGAAACATGAGCGAATTTATTGGGGCAATGTGACCATTAAGTGCATCGGTAGTACCTGTTACTAACCAAAACGCATACTTCGGATATAGCTTCGCTATAACCTCAAGCATGTCGGTGGTTGGGCGTTGAAGTCTGTTTACTGTCTTTCTCCAGCGTTGTGAACTTATTCCCGTCTTTTTCTCAAGGGCTGACCAATATCCATGCGGCTCTCCCTCCTCCTTAAGTATCAAAATCATTCGGTCTTCAATTGTGCTTGACATAGCTGTAGCCTCGTAGATATGATCCAAACAAGACAAATGATCTAAATAAGAACATACGTCTTGGGCTGTAGGTGAATTATGTGCGACAAACCATGATTTGCACAGTTACAGCTGCAATTTTTACAGTTCAACGCGTGACTTGCCGCCCGCCCGCAGCCTGCGAGGACGGGACGGCCAAGGTAAAGCGATGAACTCAGTGAACAAAATTTTCCGATGTTGACCTTCTCTTACTAAAAGGAATTAGAAATGAGCGTAGCTGCTGATCAAAAGTTGAATCTGAAGCCAAATCAAGCCCTGCTATATGGCCGTGTAAATTCTGTGCGTCGCGCTGATGAGTACACCTATTCTGAAATTACGCTACCTGCCGTTGATCAATACACCCCACCACACTCTGTTGAAGTTCGCTCAAAAAAACGTCTTGGCCAATCCGGCGATACCGTTGAAATTCTTGTTAGCTGCGGTGGGTATCGCGCAAAAAGTTTTCAATATTTAGACAAAGAAACAGGCGAAAAAGTAACTCGCAAACCTGTTGTGAATCTCTATTCTGCGATCGAAGATTAATCGCCATGAAGTCCCGCAGCCCAAACCTGTCATTTAGTCCTGAGGCAGTCCGTCAGCGCCAAATCGCGAGTGAATTGGCATTTGTTGATGGCATTTTGGCGAAGATACATACCTCGCTTCATCAAGGGTTGCACCAAAAATGGAAAGCGTTACGCGGTAATGATGGTGTAGGGCTGCGTTTTGCAAACACATGGTTGCGGGAGCAAGCTACAAAGTGGCAGCAAATCCCATTCTCACCAGATTTGTCAGCCGATGAAGATGAATTACGGAAATTAGCAAAAATTCGTGCCGATGAAATGATGCAGGTCTATGGCAAAGCAAGAATTGGCTTATCCGGAGGGGCATTAACTTCATCACCGAATGGCAGTGGTGATTTTAAGTTTTTAGCCGGGTTATGTGGCATTAACGAATTTGATCAAATTGGCATTAAATGCCTGACGCTAAAGCTGAGCAAAGTGGCAGGAAAGTCAGAAGAAACATCAGCAGCTATCGTCATTAATCATGCTACTGATAAGTATGCCGCACAGGTAAAGGCAAAGCATCTTGATGGAGCCGTTCAGCGGCTTTGTGATCCTCAAGTGTGGAAGCGAAATTTGAAAGTCAACCAATTCCGAGCACTTGAGCACGAGTGCATTCGTTTAGGAATGGTTAACAAATCCGCTGCATGCTATGTCTCCAATGAACAGTTGCAGCGCTACCAATCGCAATGCCAGCGCAACTTGCAAATACTTGAAAATACCCTTGCTGTGAATGATCTTGGCGAAGAATTAACGCTAGCAGATATTGTTGCTGGCCCAGAACAAAAGATCGCCGAATTAATGTGTCGTACGGCTGGCTTAGAAGAAATCGCCCGAACTTTGGGTTATGTTGGTTTATTTCTAACAGTTACATGCCCTTCAAAATTTCACGCCCAAAAGCTTGATAAAACAGGCAAGCACTCATTTGACAATCCGAATTATGACGGTTCCAGTCCCCGCGATGCTCAAGCTTATCTTTGTAAAGTATGGTCACGTTTGCGAGCCGCACTATCTGACAACAATATTGAATTGTTCGGTATCCGTGTTTGCGAACCGCATCATGATGGTTGTCCACATTGGCATTTACTTCTTTTTGTCGCACAAGAGAAACGTGCTCGCACGGTTAGATTATTTCGCAAATATTTTCGAAAGATGGATAAGCACGAACCTATGGCTTGGAAGCACAGATTCACAGTAAAAGACATCGATTTTAATAAAGGTAGTGCAGCTGGATATTTAATAAAATACATATGCAAGAACGTGAATGGCCAAGGAATGACCGATTCGCAAGGATTATTATATAAAGATTTTGATTCTGGTATTGACGTTGTTAATTCAGCTTTTCGTGTAAAAGCGTGGGCAAGCTGCCACGGATTTCGCCAGTTTCAATTTATTGGAACTGCACCTGTCGGAGTTTGGCGAGAATTAAAACGTATTGAAGGATTGACTAGTGATGAATTTTCTACTGCTGCGAATGCGGCTGAATCAAATAACTGGGCTGAATTCACAAGAATAATGCAAATTGATCGCAAAGTTTTATTGAAGAAAGACAATGGATTAAATAAATATCGTGAACCAGTACAAAAAGTAAAAGGTTTAATTGACGTAGAAACAGGTGATTCAATCATTACACGAGAACGTGAATGGGAAATAGTTTTTGGTGGTGGCTCTGCTTTTGACCTTCCTCGGAATATTTTAAATAACTGTAGATTAGAAAATCAGGTCGATTCATTAGAGCAACAATCTCTTTCTTCTCCGCTTCATTTCGATGCATCTGAAAAAAAACAGCAGTTATTAGTGCCACTGCAATTATGCAATTTTAAATCTAATGGGCGCAATTCCAGTCCACCTTTACGGCTTGGGGGATAAGCATGGCACTCGGGCAAGTCGTCAATGTGATCGTATGCATGCCGGGTACGCCGACTCGTGTTCCTTGCCCTGCAGGGCAAACCGCGAAGATTGTACAGGCATATGTCATTGATCCAGCAAATGCAGCCCAATTTGAGGCTGCAAACCAAGCGTTTTCGACAGTAACGGCAGGCCAGTATTTTTCATTTGGCCTTTGTACGGTGCTGGCGGTATGGCTTCTCGGAATTGCGATGGGTTCCATCGTCAATTTAGTGAAAAGAGCGTAACGGGCGCTTTCCCGTTTTTAACTAGGAGTATGACCATGAACTTGATGAAAAAAATTGCAGCCGTTTCCGCAACTACTTTTGCATCTGCAGGCGCTTTCGCTGCCGCAGCGCCGATTACTGACGTAAACGGCCTTGTTGCAGCCGTGAATTTCGATGATGTGAAAACAGGTTTGCTGTCCGTGTCTGCCGTCATTCTTGGCGTGTATTTGGCCATTAAAGCTGCTGAATTCATTTTGAAAAAAGTGAAAGGCGCGTAATCGATTTGGGCGGGGTTTCCCGCCCGTTTTCTCTTGGGTGAAGTAATTTTCAATAGAAAGCGGGTTGGACTCATGGGGGGGCAGTATGGCTGCAGAGTGCTGGTATCTAGCAATGTTTTGTCTTGGTGCGTTATGCGGCTGGGCTTTTATCCGTGGATTTCAATCGTGAAAAATTTGATGCTGGTTTTATTTCTACTGATGTTGAGCTTCCGAGTTATGGCCGCTGCCGTTCCTGCATACAACCCCAATATGGGCCGGGCAGTTGGCGAATTGGTCGCTCAAAAAGCCACTAAGCGAATTACCCCGGGGCGTGCAGCGAACGATCCAAATTACAACTATGTGGCCGCTAATGATCCGCGTTATGGCGCAACAGTGAATGGTGTCAGTGCAGCAGTAGTGACCATCGCTGGCGGGGTTGTTGCCGGGGCAACATGGCCTGTGATTTTGGCTGCAGCAGGAATTTCAGTGGTTGCTAGCGTTGCTCTCCCATTTTTAATCGACAAAGTGATTTCATGGTTTTGGAAACCAGACGGCACGATTGAAGTTGGCTCAATGACTGAGTTTGTGCCAATCGACAATTCAACAGGCTTGCCCCTGAATGGCCCTTACTGGCGCGCTTATACGCAAGTCGGCCCTGCGGTCATTGGTGCTGATCCAGAAGCCGTTGGCCAACAAGCAATTTCAATTCGTTTTTCACCAGAAAATAACGCTGCATACAAAGGCTACCGCGATGTCTCTTGCTCCAAAACAAGCAGCATCATCTACAAATGCGCCTTTAATGCCGTATATCGTCAGCCAAGCCAAACGGGTGATGAATTAACGACAGCATCTAGCTTGACCGTCGAGTACGTTGCCAGTCCTCCCGCGCACAACGCTTGTCCAAAGGGAAAGTGGTTACGCGATAAAGAATGTGTTGCTTACGATTTTAAACCTCTCCCAGCTATTCCAGGGACAGGCACAGGACTTACCCCGGCTGATGCAATCAACAGATTGCCAGAAGCTGCATTAGACACTCAAGTTCATCCGCAGCAGTTGGCGGCAGCAGCCAATGCGCTTTGGCGTAATGCGGCATTACAACCTGATTATCGTGGTTTGCCTTATGACGCAGCTGATCCGATTACCGAAGGTGATGTTGAAGACTGGCGCGTAAAGAATCCCAATTCATATCCAAAAGTGCGCGATTTTGTATCGCCAGCAATGAATCCTAAATCTACACCGCAATTACCGATTCCACCCGTGACTGCCGTAACGAATCCCGGCACGCAGCCCATTAATCCGCCAGCGGGTGCAACTAAAATTGATTTGGGGCCTGATCCGGTCATAGGATCACCAGAGCTGGAACAGACACCAACAGGCAAAGAAATTTTTGCACCAATCAATGATGCGCTTGAGCCATTGAAAGGATTTCAAGTACCAAGTCATAGCGCTCAATGCCCGACTGGCGAGTTCAATTTTTCGCTGATGGGTCACCCATTTTCAGGCTCGTTTGACGCCCATTGCCAACTGTTCGAGCAGCACAAAGAAGTGATGTCATCGGCAGCACTGTTGATGTGGGCTTTGGCCGCTCTTTTCATCGTCTTGGCTGCGTGAGGTAAATCATGTTTGGCATTTTGCTGTCGGCATTCAACGCCGTGATTGGTTGGGTTTTTCGCACGCTGATTGTGAAGTTCGTCGTCGCGTTCGCGGTGTTTTATCTGGTGCAACTGATGGCTGAAAACCTGATTGATTTGCTTCCCGGCGTTGATGGGCTGAATTCTGCATTTGGCGGTGTAGCGCCAACAGTGTGGTGGTATCTGGATGCGTTTGAAATTGCCGCTGGCATACAAATGGTGATCGCTGCCTATGTCACTCGCTTTCTAATTCGCCGTATTCCGGTCATCGGGTAAATCATGCCAATTAATGCATACACTGGCCTGATGGGGTCGGGTAAATCTTATGAATGCGTGAGCAGCGTAATTCTTGAAGCAGTGCGCCGTGGTCGGCGCGTGATTACCAACGTGGCGGATATTGATAGCGATGCAATCCGCGCTTACTTACATGAAAAGCACGGCGATGAACTGGAAAAGCTGGGCCATGTTGTTCACGTTTCTAATGACACGGTATCAAGCCCGGAATTTTTCTGCCACGGAACAGAGGCCGAAACCACGGTACAGCCGGGTGATTTAGTTTGTATTGACGAGGCTTGGCGTTTTTGGGGCTGCGATTGCAAGATCGCCCAAGAGCATAAGATATTTTTCCGCGAGCATCGTCATTACGTCAGCCCGGTTACGAAGGTTTGCTGTGACCTCGTATTGATGGTTCAGGATATTACCGACTTGCACCGCATTTTGCGCGTGGTCGTTGAAATGACCTTTCGCACCGTCAAACTCAAATCTCTCGGTTTGAGCAAAGCCTACCGAGTCGAGGTCTATGAGGGTTACAAGCTCAACGCTAAAACTCGGGTGAACACGTTCCCCAAAAAATACGACAAAGCCATTTTTCCGCTGTATTCGTCATACACCGGAGGAACAGGGAAAGAACATCAAATTGATGATCGCCAAAACCTGCTCAAAGATTGGCGTCTGTGGGCTTTGGTCATCGGCACGATCATTGTTTTCGCAGTTGGCTTTTACAACATGTGGAAATTCTTTCACCCGGAGCCTGTAACACCGGGGGCAGAAGAGTCAGCGAAGGCATTGCCTGCTGTGACTCAGCAAAATCAAAGCAGCGGCGGCAAGGCGCAAAGTCAGTCCGAAGGTATGTCACGCTGGCGCTTGACGGGATATTTGCAAAAGCCGGATGGCACTTTGCTGGTCAGCCTGCACGATGGGAAACATTTTCGGACGATCAAAGCGACCAGCTTTGCTATTGATGGCCTAACTACATCGGGCTATGTCGATGGCGAAATGGTTGCCTTCTGGTCGGGTAGCGAACTTGAAACTACGCCATTTGGTGCGGCATTGCCGACTGTCACGGAGTCCAAGCAATGAAACGCCTTGCATTGATTTTGCTGTTTTTCACATCGATGGTGTTGGCTGCAGATCAGCCGCCTAAGTCACGGCTGTTCTTTGATGCGTTGCCAGTCCTTGAGTTGGTCAAGCTGTATTACACCGAAATTGAACACAAGAATTTCGTCATTGATCCCAAAGCGCAGCAAATTGCCGACAAAGTGACGGTGTCGTTTGATGCGAAAGAGCCGAAGCAATACCGAGCCTTGTTCCTCAGTGTGTTGGCCATGTCTGGCCTTGAAGTCGAAACTCAGAATGGCATGGATTATTTGCGCTTGAGCACTAAAGCGGCCACGCCTGTTGAACCGAATGAAGTCTTTGTGTATCGCCCAAAATTCCGCGACATCACTTATTTTTCTGACTTGTTATCCAGCCTTTTTCAGAAAGGTCGATTTACCTTTCAGCGAGCAGTGCAAGCATCAACCACGGCCAGCCCGGGTCAAGCGCCAATTCAGGACGGTGGCAATTCGGCGTACTCGCAAATCAATAAGCATCACGATCTATTAATCTTTAGCGGCCCTGCACAAGAAGTCAGCCAATTGCGCGGCCTAATTCAGCAAATCGATTTACCAGAAGCACAGGTTCAAATTTCAGCGGTGGTTTATGAGTTCTCGACGACTGATACAGATTCGTGGGGCGTCGGCGCATTGCTCAAGTTGTTTGATGGCAAGCTAAAAGTATCGCTGGGTATGTCGCCTGCAGCGGCCACAGGCAATGTCATGACACTGGCAACGGGCAGCTTGGATTTAGTGGCATCACTGGTATCAACCGATACCCGCTTCAAAGTCATTTCGCGGCCACATGTGCGTGTGAAGGATGCGGCAGCGGCACGCTTTATGTCCGGTGATGATGTGCCAGTATTAGGCGCTGCCGTGTTAGATAAGAACGGCAACCCCATTCAATCTGTTGAATACAAATCATCAGGGGTCATTCTCGATGTTGCGCCGAATATCCGCGATGAAATTGTTGATCTGGCAATTACCCAGCAAATATCAAACTTTGCGGCTACCAAAACTGGCGTTAGTGCATCGCCCACGCTGATTAAGCGCGAAATCAAAACAAACCTCCTGGCCAAGCCCGGTGAAGTGTATGTGATCGGCGGCTTAACCAGCGCCAAATCCACCACCGAAAAATCACACCTGCCATTTTTTAGCCTGCCACTTGGCGAAGGCAAAGACCTGAACCAAACCGAGATTCTTGTGCTGCTGCAAGTTGACCGAGTTTGAAACCGACTATTTAGAGGAGAAATACACCATGAAGAAAATGACAATTTCGCAATTTCACCGCTGGTTTATGTTGGATGGATCGCTTGGCGGATTGTGTGGCGTGGCCCTGTATGTGATGGCTTGCCAGCTTTTAAGTGCTCCAATTTCATGGTCAGCAATATCTTGGTTTTTTGTCCTGTGTGGTGGCTTGTACCTGATTGCACAGCTTGTCATCGATGAATTGAATTTTCGCAATATTGACTCGGAGTAATACGAAATGGCTATGGATCATATCGAAGAATTTGACATTCCCTTTGGCTCTCCGCCAATGGATGCACTTGATGTACCGCCGTTTCGTGACGGACGGCCAATGAAAAAGGTGGTACTAGTTTGCCCAGAGTGCGGTGAAAAAGGTATCTGGATCGAACCGCCAGATACCACGCTGAAATTTGGCGATGCGGCTTCTGAGTGCGATGAGTGTGGTTATGGACTGGATTACTTGTAAGATTAGGAAACAATGATGGCAACAAATAAACTGATCAACCGCAAGCGGCTATTGGAAATCATCCCACTGTCTGAGCGCACGATTTTTAACATGGAACAGCGCGGGGAGTTCCCGCGCCGTATCGTACTCACCAGTCGCAATGTGGCATGGGATTTAGCTGAAATCGAAGGCTGGATTGCAGAGCGTAAATTATCGGGCGCTCACCCTCTGCGCCCCTGCTTTGTACCTATAGTTGTGGCCGCTTGATCAACACTTCATCAAAAATCAACATACGAATTGTTATTAACTCATTGTGGAGTAGTAACTAAATTATCCCGCGAGGCTTCTAGGTCAAGCATAAATGCATATTCTTGGTAGAAGTCTCGTAGCGGCGTGAATACCCTTCTGTTACGCTGAAGTTCCTTAGCAAAATCCTCCGCATTATTTGATCGCTCCAACAAAAGCATTAAATGAAAAACTGAGAGGCTCCATGAATTTGAAAAAGGAAATGGCTTAGTGAAATCCATCTCCCCAGCACGAACAGCTGCCGCTTTAAACCGATCAAAATAATTATGCAATTGAGCAAGCTCGTTCTGTCTTGAAACATCTTTCGTTTCAAAAGTCACGCCACACCCCGTACGCAATAAATGCTGAAGATAAGGGCGATCATGCAAGCTATGTAGGTCACCTCGAGTAATTGAAATTTTAAAGACTTCTCGATCCAACTTATTAATTACATGCTGTACTTTTCCGCACCTTAAAGTTAATGATCCATATTCAGTTAAAAATGCATGATGTCTCATCGCTTGAGCCTGTGGACGTACGATAGCCTGCCCTAAATCAGCAAGAGCTGTTATATCATCCCCCGATCTAGCTTTACGGGTTAACATTTTCGACTTTAACTCAAAGAAAATAATTACGTCCTTAGTTTCCAGTACAGCGTCACACTCTCCATCTTCCCCATCGATCTCATACTGTCCATAAAAAATTTCGATTCCTTTTTTGGTAAAAATGTCACGAACGAACTCTTCAAACAAAGGACCAACGACTTCATCGTCAAACATTTTTGTTGGCCATTGTTTACGACACCAATCTAAGGATGCATTAATCACTGCACGTGCTGCGATAGGCCCCGGTTGCAAAAATAGCTTGTCCTGCGCAACTAACAATGGTCGAAAAGCGGCGTCAATATTAGTATCACGAGGAGGAAAACTAAGTTTCTGATTTGCTCCATGCTCATGAGCAAAAACTTCGCGCAAAAAAGACCTAGCTGAATTAACATCAAGACCAGTAGCAAAAGCCAGCCTCATTGGATCAAGAATTGACTCAATTCCAATAAAATCATGAAAAACTCTATGTTTAATAATTTGCAGCAGCAATTTAGCAAGCGCAAGTACTTGCACTGCAGTCCGTCCAGTTTTCTTATTATTTAGCTGTGCAAGTTTCGGATGTTTTAGTAACCAGAAAATATAAGCTTCTGCATCTATAGGTTTCGCTTGAGTTAAAGTAAAAGCAGCATCATAAAGAGCAGATTTTTTCGTCAAATCTGGCAAATCTTGGATTCTCGCAAATTGTAATTCTAATAATGAGATGCCAATATCTTCAAGAGTAAGTGCACAAGTAGCAAGTTCAATTAATAGATCAAGTTCATCTATGCCTACCGAAGGCGCTGGCTCACAGGAAAAATAGCGTAGCCCAAGGTGATATAAATAAGCTAAAGGCATCTCTGGCTTGGCATTCAGCTCTACTGTTTTCCCAGTTCGCCCAACATGATATCTTCCTGTAACCCCACTATATGTTTTACCAATACAGTCAACAATACTAAACGCTAAACTTCTACCCAATTCCTTTGCTAACCTAGAAACCTCAGACTTAATGCGATTTCTATCAGAATCTGGAATAACAATTTCTCCAGACTGCGGCAATTCAATGCGATACCCGAGTTCACGCAGCCTCCTGATGGCATAAGAAAATTGCGAAAGACGGGAGTTAGAGCTCCATCGTTGATCGAGAGGATCGTCATAATCAAAAACTTTGGCATATTTAAGCCCAAGCTCCACCACGCGCTCCCAATCAATTTGATTAGAAGGTGAACATCCTTCATCTAAACGTACTGCCTTAAGTGCCCTGATAACATCGGCGTATAGTTGCACTGGTTCAGCATCACACAGCCATCGCAATGCAAAATCAGTTTCAAGCTGTCTAACGATTAATAATGCTTCATACCTCTGGGTGAATGGGATGCAATTCAAAATTTGTTGTTTTAGTTCAGCCTCTGAAAAATCCACCTTCGCACTAGATAATCTATCAATTTTTGCATCAACGAGAGACTTAAAATCTGAAATATTCATTTACAATTAACCAACCTTTTAAAAAAATTAATTGCCTTAAGTACACCAATTTCAATAAATAACAACAACTATAATCACACTTATTACTTATAAACATCACAAAACATAAGAATCAAAAACAACTAATGCACCTGCTTAATCAAACAATCCGCATGCTTTATAAAAAACACCAGCTTAAGCTAAATACGTTAATTATTATGCAAATCGATGAGTAACAACGTATTCATCAATAATGTTTGCCCAATCTTGCAACATGGCCGTACGCTGTTCCCGGTACTCGGCCTTGTTGTAAACCGCTCTCACGCCCCGCTGTTCATGCGCTAGGCATTTTTCGATCCAGTCAGTGTTATACCCCGCTTCATGTAGCAGGGTACTCGCGGTTCTCCGCAGATCGTGCGGGCCAAATTTGGCAAGCGGCTTTCCTTCCTTCTGTGCCAGTTTGTACGTCAGCGACAGTACCTGATTCAGCGTTGCGCTGCTCATTGGCGTATCTGAGTCATACCGCGATGGCAAAATATAATCAGAGCCTCCCGCGAAAGTTTTCAGGGCAATGAAAATATCCAGTGCTTGCTTGGACAGGAAAACCAGATGCGGATTGCGCCGTTTCATTCGCGCTTTGGGAATCGTCCAAAGCGCTTCACTAAAATTAATCTCGCTCCACGTTGCATTAGTCAGTTCGCTTTTCCTCACCATTGTTAGCAACAGCAGCTTGGCCGCAGCTCTGATCGATGGTGTCGTACCGATACGTTCGATGTATTGATACATCAAGCCGATTTCGTCGGGAGTTAATGCTCGGTCGCGTGGCTCAAACGTAGCAATAGCACTTGGCCGCACCAGATCAGCAGGATTTTCCACCTTCTGACCTCGCTCAATTGCCCACCGAAAAACCTGCATAACGACCTCACGCGCATGTACCGCCGTAGCTGGCGCGCCACGCTCAACAATGGAGTCAGTCAGCGCCCGCAAATCCTCGTGGGTGATTTCTGCCAACTTCTGATTGCCGAACTTAGGCTTTAGCTCACGCTCATACACTGCTCGGCGCATATCGCGGGTGGAGTCCGCCATCTGGTAGCCACGCAGCCATTTTTCCGCCCATGCACCGAATGTCTCAGCATCTTTGACTCGGGCTTTGCTTCGCGCTTTTTCTTTGGCTGGCGACTTACCTGCTGCAACTAGCTTTTTCGCCTCGCCCAACTGCTCTCGGGCTTCTGCCAATGTGATCCCCCCGACGCCATAGCGTCCGAAAGTGATGGTTTCCTGTCGGCCATTGACTGAATAGTTGTAACGGAACGAGATCGATCCGGCTGGTGTGACCGCCACATAAAGACCGTCGCGGTCGTTGACCTTGTAGATTTTGTCTTGTGGCTTGAGGCTGCGAATCTTGGTATCAGTGAGCATGGTTTCATTCAATTTAAGGTTGAAAATACCATGATCAAAAAGCCTGCTTTTTGCTCGCTGGAAGCCTTATAAACAAAGGGGTCCAGCAATTTCGATACCATGAATAACAAAAAGACTTGGCATGGTATTGGCAGCGGATCATGGCCTTGAAAAAAAAGAATACCATTAGCCGTGCCATGAAAAACTAATGCTTGGTGGTGCTAAATCTTGCCAGTCAATACCAAACTAAAACGTGAAAAAGCCCGCATTTACGCGGGCTTGAGGGGTGTTTGCTGCTACTTAGTGCCGGGCGTTGCCAGACGCGGGATCATTCCCACTCAATCGTTGCTGGTGGTTTGCCGGATACATCGTAAACTACGCGGTTGATGCCGCGGACTTCGTTGATAATGCGGTTAGACACTTTACCCAACAAATCGTATGGCAATTCAGCCCATTTGGCGGTCATAAAGTCGCTGGTCACAACGGCACGCAGTGCCACTACGTAATCGTAAGTGCGGCCATCGCCCATTACGCCAACTGATTTCACTGGCAAGAACACCACAAACGCTTGGCTGGTAAGTTGGTACCAGTTTTTACCGCTTTTCTCATCTTGGGCGGCGCGCAATTCTTCGATAAAGATCGCGTCGGCACGTTTGAGTAGTTCGCAATATTCTTGCTTTACTTCACCCAAGATACGCACACCAAGGCCGGGGCCTGGGAATGGATGACGGTAAACCAATTCTGGAGCAAGACCCAAGGCAACACCGAGTTCACGCACTTCGTCTTTAAATAATTCACGCAATGGCTCAAGCAAAGAGAGTTTCATGGTTTCTGGCAAACCGCCCACATTGTGGTGACTCTTAATTGCGTGCGCTTTACCGGTTTTAGCGCCAGCCGATTCGATCACATCGGGATAAATCGTGCCTTGGGCTAACCATTTAGCGCTTGGCAATTTGGCTGATTCGGCTTGGAATACTTCAACGAATTCACGACCGATGATTTTACGCTTGGCTTCTGGATCAGAAACACCAGCGAGATGGCCCATAAACTGTGCAGTGGCATCAACGTGGATTACGCGAACACCAAGGTGCTCAGCGAAAGTTTCCATCACTTGTTTGCCTTCGTTCAAGCGCAACAAGCCGTTATCTACAAACACGCAAGTCAGTTGATCGCCAATCGCGCGGTGAATCAATGCCGCGGCAACCGATGAATCCACGCCGCCCGACAAGCCCAAGATCACTTCATCCGTGCCGACTTGTTCGCGAATTTTTGCCACGGCTTGGTCGATGTAGTTCGGCATTGTCCAGCTTGGTTCAGACGCGCAAATATCCAATACGAAATGATTAATCATTTCGCGGCCTTTGAGCGTATGGGTGACTTCTGGGTGATATTGCACCGCGTAGAAATTACGCGTGGTATCGGCCATTGCCGCGATTGGGCAAGACGCGTTGCTGGCGATGACTTCAAAGCCTGCTGGCATGGCAGTCACTTTGTCGCCGTGGCTCATCCAAACTTCAAGGCAAGTTTTGTCGCCGTGAACGCGGTCCGACAAATCTTTAAATAATGGGTTAGCTGGGTTAACTTCGATTTCAGCAAAGCCAAATTCGCGCACCGTGCCGGCTTCAACTTTACCGCCCAAGCTTTGCGCCATCCATTGCATGCCGTAGCAAATACCCATCACCGGAATGCCAAGCTCAAACAATGCTGGGTCAGCTTGGTAATCTGACTCGTAAACCGAGTTAGGACCGCCGGACAAAATAATGCCCTTGGGATTAAATTCTTTAATAAAGTCGATCGACACGTCAAAAGAATGCAGTTCGCAATACACATGCGCTTCGCGCACACGACGGGCAATCAGCTGCGTAACTTGTGAGCCGAAATCAAGAATGAGAATCTTATCCATATCGAATTGTCCAATGGTGTGCGGGAAAACGCGGCATTTTACCAGCATTTAATACTTCCTTCCCAAGCTCTTTATCAATTGGGCGCTGGACTGCAAAAATACCTGTATTTTTGCCGCAATTGAGGCTTAAAACAGCGTTTCAAACCTCAATTGCGGCATCGTTGACGACAAAAATAGTGGGAACATCGGCGCCTGATGCCAAACACCACTCGCGCATGCTGGCTGAGGTTTAATTTAGCGCGGAGGTTTTACGTACTGATTGCAGTAATTCATCGAGTGCGGCCATGCCTGCGGGTGCGTTGTTATGATTAATCATCGCCACCACCGCCCACGTTTTGCCTTGTGCATCGCGGATATAGCCCGCTACGGCACGCACGTCTTTGAGGGTGCCGGTTTTAATATGCCCTTGCCCGGCGCTAGACTCATCTTTTAGGCGTTTTTTCATCGTGCCATCAAGACCAACAATCGGTAATGAGGCGATAAATTCAGCCGCCAATGGCGACTGCCACGCGTCTTTCAGTAGTTCAGCCAAATGTCGGGCGCTGATTTGCTCTTTACGTGATAAACCAGCGCCATTTTCCAGCACCAATTCTTGGTAATTGAACCCCTTACTTTGCAACCAACGAGCAATGACCGCATTGGCGCGCACCGCACTATGTGCGCCGTCTTGCGGCAAGCCTTGCACGGCACCCAGCGTTAAATACAATTGCCGCGCCATCATATTGTTACTGTATTTATTAATATCGCGAATGGTATTGGTGAGCGAATCAGATTGGCTACTGGCCAACAACACGCTCGAGCTAGGTGTAACACCCAGCTGCATTTTGCCGCTGATTTTGCCACCGGCTTCTAACCATAAATTACGAAACAACTGATAGGTATAGGTCGGCGCATCAAATACCGACATATATTTGTCGCCAATACACCCAGCAGGTACTTCACCCACCAATTGCAACATTAATTGTGGCGTGGCTTGCCCAGTTCGAAATTGCACACGTTTTTGCCACGCATCACAACTGCCGCCAGCCGCAATCGCCAATTGATTACTCAAGCGCACTTCTGGCCAATCGGGCTCAGCCGACACTCGAGCCCGTTCGCCATCACTGCGAATGCGTAAGCGAATAGACTTAAAGTTAGTCAGTAGCGCATCGGGTTTAACCATAAACGGCCGATCACTGGCCTCGCCATCATCGTCAAACGCCGGCTCTTTTTCATCAATCACAAAAGCACTACGATCTAGCACAACATCACCGCGAATATCCTCGACGCCCGCCGCTTTTAAATCGCGCACCAATAACCACATTCGCTCGAGCGTCAGCTTCGGATCTCCCGAGCCTTTTAAATACACGGGGCCTTCTAAGACGCCCTGTTTATTCGGTAAAGCATTGGCACGCAACTCAGTACGCCATTGCCATGCTGGCCCTAATAACTCTAAGCCAGCATAGGTAGTGATTAATTTCATCGTTGAGGCTGGATTGGATGGCACATCCGCCCGATAAAATTGCGCTTGCCCTGCGCCATCGAGCGGCAGCATCGCAATCGAAATCGCATCCGCGGGAATTTTTGCCGCTTTTAAAGCATTGCTCACGCCAACCGGTAATGTCTGCGTTTGCGCCGCCCAGCTACTGTTCATGGCCAAGGCCAGCAAAGTGATCCATTTTTTCAACGTGAGATTCCTATCAACTCATAAAAAAAACCGCGCTTTGTGCCCAAGCTATGCGGGCTGATGTCAAAACGAAGTTCAGTTGGGGATATTTAAATCGACTCAGGCGCTGCAGTAGCGCCGCTTTGCCGCGCTTGCCACGCGGCTAAATCCAACCGATATTGCTGCAGCTCTTCGGTATACACATCAAAAATACAGGGATAGCAGCCACTACTGCAACACGCCTCAAGTGGCGGCTCTATCGGCGCTTCAGGCTTAGGATCGTGGCTTTCTGGTAATGCTTCAGGCGGATTCATCGTCATTTCATCTATCGCATCTGTTAGAATGTCGCTATGAGCTATCAAGTACTAGCCCGTAAGTGGCGACCAAAAACTTTTGCCCAATTGGTCGGGCAAGAACACGTGATTAAAGCGCTGGCAAATGCGTTTGCCTCTGAGCGCTTGCATCATGCCTATTTGCTCACCGGCACCCGTGGTGTGGGTAAAACCACGATCGCCCGGATTATGGCCAAAGCGCTCAATTGCGAAACCGGCATTACGTCTGAGCCTTGCGGCGTTTGCTCAGCGTGTACGCAAATTGATGCGGGGCGTTTTGTCGATCTACTTGAAATCGACGCGGCGTCCAATACCGGTATCGATAATATTCGCGAAGTCTTGGACAACGCGCAGTATGCACCGACCGCTGGCCGTTTCAAAGTTTACATTATCGACGAAGTGCACATGCTCTCCAAGTCGGCATTCAACGCCATGCTGAAAACACTGGAAGAGCCGCCCAGCCACGTCAAATTTATTCTGGCCACCACCGATCCGCAAAAAGTGCCGATTACGGTACTGAGCCGTTGTTTGCAGTTTTCATTACGGCAAATGACGCCGCAGCAGGTCACTGGCCATTTGAATACGGTATTACAAGCTGAACAAATTGAATACGAAGCACTTGCACTCAATCTGATTGGTCATGCGGCCAGTGGTTCCATGCGTGACGGCTTATCTTTGCTTGACCAAGCCATCGCCTATGGCGCAGGTAAAGTTGAAGAAGCTGGCGTACGCGCCATGCTCGGCGCGGTTGATCAAAGTTATTTATTTGATTTGCTCACGGCACTGGTGGCCAAAGACGGTAGCACGCTACTCAAAACCGCCGATGCCATTGCCGAGCGGGGTCTCTCGTATGAGGCCGCTTTGCATGAATTAGCCGCTTTATTACAACAGATTGCACTGGTGCAAGCTGTACCCAATGCGCTGGCGGATGATTTACCGCTGCGCGAGCAAATTGTCGCCGCGGCGCAAGTCATTTCACCCGAAGACATCCAGCTGTATTACCAAATTGCGCTGCATGGACGACGTGATTTACCGCTAGCACCGGATGAATACGCCGGTTTTACCATGACGATTTTGCGGATGCTGGCGTTTGCGCCAAGTAGCGCAGGCCATACGGCATTACCAGCCAATAATCAGCCACCCGCGGTACCGAGTACGCCAGCGCCAACGAATCAGGCCTCAACAAATCAAGCACCAAATACGGTCGCAAACAATCTAGCGCCGAGCAATCCTGCCAGCGCCCCAGCTCGCAATGAATCACCACCTTGGCAGCAAGATGCCGCGCCTGCGGCCATGTCGATGCCCGCTCGCGCCAGTGCGCCTGTCAAGCCAGCTCAGTTTAATGGTGATTGGCGTGCGCTGGTGGTGCACCTCAAATTGGGTCAGGCAGGTATGCTCGCGCAGCACTCGGAGCTACTAAGCTACAGCGACATACAGTTCAATATTAAAGTTGAAGAAGTGCATCGCAGTGTGGCAACGCGTGATTATCAAGAAAAATTACGCAGCGCACTGAGCGAGCATTTTGGTCGCGATATCGCCCTCAATGTACAAATTGGCGAAGTTCAAACTGAAACGCCTGCCGATATTCATTACCGTGAAAAGCAAGAGCGCCAAGATCAAGCCGTTGCGGCAATCAATAACGACCCTTTCGTGCAAACCATGGTGAAAGAATTTGGCGCAAGTATTGCATTGGACTCAATCAAACCCATTTAAAAAAAATCAGCCAGCGAAACCAAGATAAGCAGCGAGCAAATCGCCCCATCTTTTCGCTGGCAGCTTTTCTCTTCATGATTAAAAAGGAAATCTTATGTTTGGTGGTAAAGGCGGAATGGCTGGCTTGATGAAACAAGCGCAGCAAATGCAAGAGAATATGAAAAAAGCCCAAGACGAATTGGCCAACGTAGAAGTTGAAGGTCAATCGGGCGCTGGCATGGTTAAAATCACGATGACCTGCAGCAACGTTGTTCGCCGCGTTGCCATTGACGACAGCCTATTGTCTGACGACAAAGACATGCTCGAAGATTTAATCGCTGCCGCATTTAATGATGCGCTGCGTAAAGTAGAAGCCACTAGCCAAGCCAAAATGGGCGGTTTCACCGCCGGCATGCAATTGCCACCTGGCTTTAAAATGCCATTTTAATGGGCTCACATCGCCATAGCGTCGCGCGCAAGCCGTGAGCAATGGCGATCTTTACTCGTGATACGATGCAGCGCCCAAGGCGTTATCTCTACGAGATAGCGCCTTACTAATACCAACAAACAGTTATCCACGCCATAACAACACCCGTGGTATTGCTATTTAGGCACCAACCACAAACGCCACCAGAGCAATACCTATGCCTATTCCTGCCTCATTACAAAATCTGATAGATGCATTGCGCGTGTTACCCGGCGTTGGCCCCAAATCGGCGGCACGAATGGCGTTTCATTTAGTACAGCGCGATCAAGTCGGCGCGTCGGACTTGGCCCATGCACTCGAAAATGCCTTGGGCACCCTCAAGCATTGTCGCCATTGCAATACCTTTACCGAGGCCGATACCTGCGACATTTGCTTGGATGAACAACGCAATCATGCGCAATTATGTGTGATTGAAATGCCAACCGACTTAATGTCGATTGAGCAAACACGCAGTTATGAAGGTTTGTATTTTGTCTTAATGGGCCGTTTAAGCCCGCTCGATGGCATAGGCCCACACGATATTGCACTCAAACAATTACTTGAGCGCGCCAGTGATGGCCAAGTGACTGAAGTGATTTTGGCGACCAACTTCACCACCGAAGGCGAAGCCACCGCGCATTATGTCGCTGAAATGCTGCGAGCGCGTGGTCTAAAAGTCAGTCGGATTGCCCGCGGACTCCCTGTTGGTGGCGAACTGGAACATGTTGACCCCGGTACCTTGGCGCAAGCACTGATCGAGCGCCGTGGCTTATAAGTCCTAAGCGCTCACCGACAACGACGACGCAGTATCCACCACCCCCTCACCTCCAGCGGTATAGCCCGTTGCCAAATTCGATTGCGCTAAATCCCCTGGCGCCTCTTCTAGCGCACCTTCAGCGTCACGAATCGCCGCGCGGGCTTTTTTTTCGTCTTCAGCGGTTTTAGTTTCTAGGCCAATTAACACCTTAATTCGACCCAAGAGCACTTTAGCTTCATGCAAAAACTGCTGATCTTCCCCTGTCACTCCGCCCTTGCTGCTGCTCGCCAAGTTCGCTTGCGCAGTCACTTGCGACAATACTGCTTTGGCTAATGCATCGGCCTGCGCAGTACTTTGCGTTGCTAAATCTGCGGTGGGTTTTTCAACGGTGGTTTCTGCGGCTTTTTCCGCGCCCTGCCCCTCACTACCAGCCAAAGCCAAACCCTGGCTGACATCGCCCACCCCTGCGCCTGCGCCGCCATAGGCGCGAACGGCGGCAGCCAATTCTTTAGCCAAACGAATCGCCGCAGCCGGATTACCTTTACCAACCACAGCAAATTTCATCATCATATCGAGCTGCATTTTTAGCTCAGCGATTCTTTGTTTGGCCGCATCTTTACGCGAACGGCTCATCGATTCTGGCCATGCCGACATTTTGCTCAGCGTCTCTTGCTGCCAAATTGGCTTGGTTTTCACTTTGCTTTGCTCATCGACATCATTGCGAATCAAGGTTTTGAAAATCAATGACGGATTAATTTGCATCAGTAACTCCAGCGACGCTTGGCCATAAAAAAAGCGTAATCAATATCTCAACTCAACCACACATTCAAGATTCAAGCTTAAATCAGAAAATTTCCGACATGCTCATTGTCTTTGCTTGCGGTTTATATCGGCAAATAGCCGCAAAAATCCAATTTTTAAGGATAAAAAAACGCCACCCTAAGGTGACGTTTTTAAACGCATTACGCGTGGATTAATCACGGCTATTGCCAGTGAACGCCATAATGATACTGAGCAAATTAACAAAAATATTGTACACATTCAGGTACAAGCTCAATGTGGCGCTGATGTAATTGGTTTCACCACCATTCACGATACGGCTCACATCGTACAAAATATACGCCGAAAAAATCATGATTACGGCAGCAGAAATCGTCAATGACAAAGCAGGAATCGCAAAGAAAATATTGGCGACTGCCGCCAACAAAACAATCACCATGCCGATAAACAAGAATTTACCCATAAAGGAAAAGTCTTTTTTTGTCACTGTTGCGATGGTCGCCAAGGTAAAGAAAATCGCGCCGGTGCCAATTGCAGCCATGCCGATCATTTCTGGACCATTGCTAAATTTCATTGCCATTTGCAAAATTTGGCTGAGCCACAAGCCCATAAAGCCAGTCCAGCCCAACAAAATAAACACGCCAGCACTGCTTTCTTTGGTTTTTTCGATGGCATAAAACGCCCCGAAGCTCACTAACATAAATAAGCCAAAACCTAAAAAGCCGCTCATACGAAACTGCATAGACATACCGAGCAAGGCGCCAGCGGCAGTTGGCAACATCGTCAAAGCTAATAAAAAGTAGGTATTACGCAGAACTTGATTGCGTTCTGCCGACAAGGCGCTATTGCCATACGTCGTGGTGTTGGTATTAAAAGATTGCATTTTGAATCTCCTGATTGATCGGTGTCGATACTGTATCACCTGCTAAGAGGGCGGCAAAGACAAAAAGTTTCAAACTTTCACATCGATTATACAAATAATCAATTACATAACATCGGAAACGCTTGGGCCAAATTAGAGACTTCCAATTGATTGGCCTGACTTTGTTGCCAAACGGGGGAATGGTTGCGATCAAATAATGTGGCATAAATGCCGGCGGCAAAGTCACCATAGCGTAAACAAGCCGCACTGACCTCGGTTTCTAATTGCACTGTCTGCACAAACGACAATGCCGCACAGCGTTTTTGCAAAGTCCACGCTAACCACAACGACGTGGGTGACGCGCGTTGCACTCGTAGTGCCGCGGCAGCGAGCCAAGCATCATCCAAAGTCGAAAAGTAACTCATGTGGTGTAAAGCATCGCTCAAACTACCGCTCGCACAAGCATGCAACAGCTCTTGATGCGCTGGTAAATTGCCTTCAGGCAGGATGAGCGCGACTTGTTGTGCCGCCTGCGTTAAATATGCACTCAATAAGGCCCGATCTAATTCAGGCTGCCCCTGCCAAGCTAAAGCGCTTAAATCCATTAAAACTTGATGCCGACTTGATTCGGGCAAGGCCCATTGCGCGGCACCGCAATACAGCGCATCGCTGGCATTGATTGCCACGCCAGACAAAGCTAAAAAAGGACCAAAACCTGCCAGCTCGTTCAGCCAGCGACTCGCTGCCACATCCGGAAACAAACCAATCGCCGTTTCTGGCATCGCCAATTTACTGCGTTCAGTAACCACTTTATGACTCGCGGCAGCAAATAAGCCCCAGCCCCCGCCCATTACAATGCCATGCCCCCACGCCATCACCGGTTTGGCATAGTCACGAATCATTTGGCACAATAAGTATTCTTCAGCAAAAAAAGCATCGCCTTGCGCCAATTCACCGGGCTGGGTCATCGCAGCATGCAAGGCTTTCAAATCACCACCGGCACAAAACCCACGCTCACCGGCGCCAATCATGACCACCGCCACAATTTGCGCTTGATCACGCCAATCATTTAGCGCTGCACATATTTGCCGCACCATGCTTAAATTTTGCGCATTAATCCGCTCTGGCGCTGATAACGCTAAAATACCAAGCTGAGTGCCATTGTGGCCGGTCATCAGTCGCACGTGAACTGTCATTCAAATATCCTTTTTACTTAAAGCCTTTAATCAGACGTTATAACTCGCACAATCTGATTGAGACTATGCTGAATCCCTAACGTCAACCATTAGGAAAACCGCCATGCTGACAACAATATTCAGCATAACCTTGGCATTGTCAGTGGCCTCTGGCAATGATAACGAAGAACAATGGCAAGCCAGACTAGCAAAAGCTACACAACAAGAAACGCGTAATCCATGGGCTGCGGCAGTCACATATTGCTATGCGGCGCGTTTAGGCATTACCGAAGCACAATATCGTTTAGCCATGTTGTATGCTTTTGGCTTTGGCGTGCCTGAAGACCGAGTCGCCGCCGCTAGCTTATTATCTATCGCTGCCGAACAAGGCCACCAAGAAGCACAAAAAATGCTCGAAACCATTCGCATCACGGGCCATCGTTTACCGCGCTGCGTTGAAGCGGATGTGGAGCCGGTCATGAGTAAATTACCGATCCAGAACGCCAAAATGAATGCCAACCAACAAGTTGTTGCCAATATCATTAGCAAAGTCGCCACTTGGCACGGCGTTGATCCATCATTTGCACTGAGCATCGCCAAAGTTGAATCGGGCCTCAATAGCAGCGCGGTTTCGCCCAAATCGGCGATGGGCGTGATGCAGCTGATTCCCGAAACGGCCGCGCGGTTTAATGTCAAAGATGTCTTTAATACCAGCCAAAATGTAAAAGGTGGGGTGCGCTATTTGCGCTGGCTACTCGATCGCTACCAAGGCAATATCGCCTTAGTGGCCGCCAGTTACAATGCAGGGGAAGGAAAAGTAGATCACTACCGTGGGATTCCGCCTTATCCAGAAACACAGCAATACGTGAAAAAAGTACTGCAACTCTACCCTTTTTCAGTTCACCAAACCGCTGCCGATCGCGACCGCGATATCAATGTGTTTCCAGAACCAGCTAAAAGCAAAAAAACAAAGGTATATCGCTAGACAGATTATTTTTTAAAGCCTAGCTGTATATACCTTATTGAGCAGCACTAAAAATTCAGACTTCCAAACCAGATTACTGGCTTACTTTTATAGCAAAACATTCAAGTCACTGAGCACGTTTAAACTGCAGCAGCACCAATTCGGTTTAATCTTCGTCTTGATCAAACGCGTCTTCAGTAGCTGCGGCATTGGCTTTTTCAATTTCTTTGCGCTGGCGCTGCGCTTCACCCAAAGCTTGCTCATAGGCATGACGCTGCGCATCGGTCATTTCGGGCTTGAGCATTTCCAGCTCTTTGGCCGCTTGATACGCCGGCATCGGCTGCAATTGACTCACTAACTGAATCAGTGACGAGAACTGCTCTGGACTAACAGGCATCTGAATCTCCTTGAAAAATAACTAGCAATCTACGCCGGGCTCAGTCGCAGATCGACTATTTTCTAGTGGCAAATTGTCACTGGCATGGTAGCTCATCACTAAAGAATACTTGGTTTTTTCGGTGCTATTGCGACTCGCGGCATGAAAAGTACGCGCATCAAATAACACCACATCGCCCGCACTAAGGCGCGGAAACTGCGCTTTAGCAATCCACGGCGCAGCCACTGGATGATCAGCAAGCAAAAATTCTCGCGAATCAAAAGCAGTTTCGGGCAAGGTCAAATTATGTGATGCGGGAATAAATCCCAAGCCGCCGTTTTCTGGATTTTCATCGCCCAAAGCCAACCAGCAAGACACCAACTGCGGCCGACTAAAACGCCAATAGCGTAAATCACGATGCCATAACGTATCGCTGCTAAAGCTAGGTTGCTTGGTCATCAAGCTATTGTGGTGCACCTGCGTTAAGGTAATCCGCTCGCCCAACAACGGTCGCAATAACGCCAACAAGCGTGGATGCGTCGCCCATTGCCTAAAAATAGGCGAGCGCGCCACCATACCGCGTAAACGTCGAATCGTCTGACCACCTTGCGCGGCAACCGATTCGGGCGCACCGGGATACGCCAAGCTTGCTTCTAATTCAAATGGTGCTTCGCGCTTATCTAACGCAGCCATCGCCTCAGCGCGAATCTCGGCCACCTGCTCAGGTGCAGCAAACCCGCGCAAAATCACCACGCCTTGCTCGGCAAATACACGCTTTAACTGGGCAACATCAAACGGCTGAGAAAATTCAAACACGGCGCAAACTCGGAAAAATCAGTCAGAGCCCGATTGTACTTGAAGCACTGCCTTTGCTTGGTTAAATCCATAGAAATTTATTGCGCAATGATTTTCATTTAGCCGTGTAAGTGGCATTTAATAGCGCAATTGAGCGCTAAAGTTGGTCAAATATTATTCTCCCATTTAGGCTGACGCCCGATCAGAATAGGTGGCAGTTCCTTCAAATTGAGTGGCTTGCCCATTTCCTTATAAAACTGGTCCAGCGCCACCTTGTAAGTTGATAACGTTTCAGGAGATTGCCAGCGATTGGTTCTATTCTGAAATTCAGGATTTGAAGCAAGCTGGCTCGTGATGTTACGAATTTTTATGATGGCATCTCGGCCCCATGCCGTGCGTGGGCACACGATGCCACCAGTTAACAACTTGGCATTATCAATCGGTAGCGCCTTCAGTTTGGCGGAACTTAAATCTGCCGTATTGCGCTTGGCGTACATCCACAATTCTTCATATTCAACGGTGTAATCCGCACGCCCTTGGGACAGCATTTTAAATGCATTGGAATTACCCTTGATTGAAGTGACATACGACAACCCTGAGTTTGCAGCACGTTTTGCCACTTTTTCATCAATATCATCAGAATAGCTGCGGCCTTTGTTGATCAAACCACGCAAACTAGGGCTATTCACCAGCGCAGCAAAATCCACCTTACCCTCTTTAGTACGTGGAATTTTCGCAATGATCTCGTCCCTCACGATGACAGAGTGCGGCAAAACCTGCTCAATCGGCGCAGCATAAAATCGCTTTTCATGCGCAGGCGTAATCAGACTTAAGGCAAAGCAGGCTTTGGGATTTTCTTCTTCCATAATGGCCTTGATTCTGATCGTGGGCGCCACCACAAACGTTTGCTTATACTCTGGCATACGGTCAAAAACCATGCGACGTCGGATATCCGACATCCCTTCGGTGGGCTTGCCATCGACCAATATCATCCAAGGCGGCAAATCAAGTAGCAACCACGTAATCTCATCAACCACTGCTGCGCGTACTGGTGCCGCTGACAATAAACAGAGACTCAAAAACCAATATCCCGATTGCCTAATCCATCTGCTCATCATGATCTCTCTTGTATTTAAATCGACTAAGATCAGATTAGTACATACAAGAGAGTTCAGGTAGTATCAGATTGGTGACAGCTTTATCAATCCTGCGGTAGCGTCACCATGGCTTGCAAGCCGCCTTGTGGATGATTACTCAACTCTAAAACGCCACCGTGGGCCTGAATAATATTGCGTGCAATCCCTAGGCCCAGACCATGCCCTTGATGATTATGCTGCCGACCATGATCTAGCCGAACATAAGGATCAAACAACGTCGCCAACGCCTCATCGGGAACGCCAGGTCCATGATCGCGCACCACAATCACCACCTTGCCCACGCCTTCCAGTACCGAGATCTCAACCCGCTCCCCGTAAAACAGCGCGTTGTCGATCAAATTACTTAAGGCGCGTTTGAGCGCCAACGGCTTAACCATCACCCATAAACCGCAGCGGCTATAGGCAATTTCATGCCCGGCCATGCGCGAATCTCTAACCATCCGTCCAAGCAGCGCATCAAGACGAATTCGGGTGCGATTTTCATGAATATCGCTGTCTTTAACGCTTTGCAAAGCGCCTTTGACCATCATATCGAGCTCGTCGAGGTCTTCATGAAACTCCAACCTGACCGCTTCATCGTCGAGCATTTCGGTGCGTAATTTCAGCCGCGTGATCGGCGTACGTAAATCATGTGATATCGCGGCAAAAAGTTTTTCACGGTCTTCTAAATAACGTTGAATCCGCTCGCGCATCGCGCCAAAGGCATGGGCAGTACGAATAAATTCTTCGCTACCTTCGGCCGGTAACGGCGGCGACTCGCCCTTACCAAACGCTTCGGCCGCTTCCGATAGCGCGGCTAATGGCCGCGTAATCCAGCGCACCACCACCCAAGTCAAAAGTAATACCGTAAATAAAGTAATCAATTGCAATAGCCAACGCTCAGGCGGCATTGGATCGCTATTATCCAAAAAATAAGGATCGGGCATTAAGGTGGCCAAATACAGCCAATGTCCGGGCTCAATTTCAGTTTGAATCACCAACACCGGCGCTGGGCGCGGCGCCATCAACAAGGTGTTTTTAATCCAGTGATCGGGTAATTGCGAAACAGTCATGCCATCGCTAGAAACCGCCAATTGATTCGGCCAAGCAAAGGCCAAACGCAAATCAGTTAACTGCGGTAGTTTTTGTTCAAATATTTGACGTATAACCTGCAAAACCTGATTGGATAAAGGCTGCACGGCAATACCATGCACAGGGATCGGGCTATCATTAACCGTTACAAAAAACCGCGTCCCGCCCATTTCGCGTAATTGCTGAATTACTAGCGGCCGATAATTGGGCGGTAAACTTTGAAAAAAATGCACCGCACTCACCGCGCCGAGCGCAATATGGTCGGCCGCCGCGCTGACCTCTTGCTCGGACTTATTTTGCAAATAATTCGCCCAAATTGCATTGCCAATTAATTGCGACGCCAACACCCCAACGGCCATCACCCACAATAAACGCGGCAATAATCGCGATGGCAAAATATGCTCTAACCAACGTGGCATGCTCATTAAACGGGCGCGTCGCGCCAATTCACGCAACCATTGCCACCGCCCTTTAAACATGACTAATGGTCACCTCGGCCGAGAGCACATAACCCGCGCCGCGCACGGTTTTAATCAAATTGGGGTGCTTACCATCGTCTTCTAAACGTTGCCGTAAACGGCTCACTTGCACATCAAGCGAGCGATCCAGCGGCCCAGCATCACGGCCACGTGTTTCTTCGGCCAATTGGCTGCGATCCAAAATCTGCCCCGGGTGCTCTAAAAACATTTTCAATAACTGAAAATCCAAGCCGGTGAGCTTCACGACATCCCCATCGGGCGACATTAAATTACGCTCAACCGTATCGAGCGTAAAACCAACAAAACGATAGTAACGCCCAGTCCCAGAGCCCGTCTCAATACCGGTACGGCGATGAATGGCTTTGATGCGCGCCAGTAATTCACGGGGGTTATATGGCTTAGCAATATAATCATCGGCGCCCAATTCAAGGCCGACAATTCGATCCGTCTCGTCCGAGCTGGCGGTCAGCATAATAATGGGCACATTGCTATTTTTTCGCACGGTTTGGCATAAAGCAAAGCCATCGGTGTCTGGCAGCATTACATCTAAAATCACCAAACTGAGCTCGTCTTTATAACGCTCAAATTCGCTCAAAAATGTTTCGCCATCGGGGGCAAGACGCACATCATATTGATTGCGCTCCAAATACGCTTTGAGCAATGTGCGGGTTTTTAAATCATCATCCACAATTAAAATCTTACGGCTCATTCCCTGTCCTTTTGCATCGAGCGATCCCACGCGCGGCGGTATCCGCAGCGCCGATTACTCATCTTTGCGATTAAGCGCTTTCACCATCGCCGCTAAGCGCTGCTGCGTTTCGGCAACTGAAATCTTGTCATCTAAATAAAAAGTTTGAATCTGTGCCACTACCACATCTTTAAAGGTTTCATCGGCCGCCATTCGGTGCACCAAGCTTGGTGCTTGAAATGCCACCCCACGGGAAAAAGCGCGCCATGAAGCCTTACTACAACGATCCATACTGCTGATATCGATATCCCTTCGCACCGGTATCGAGCCTTTAATTCGGTTGTAACCGATTTGCACCGCCGGTGACACCATCAATTGTGCAAAGCGCTCTTGATTCACTTGCTTGGCATAATCCCCAGCAAACATCACCAAAGTATCAATGCTATAGAGATGAACGTCCTCGGTCTTGGGCACAACGCTACAGGCAAAATCAACGTCCAAGACCAAACCTTGCGCCACCAGCTCGCCTTTCATCCAGTCGCCCATCACCAACATCGCCGCTTGCCCGCTGGCAAATTGCTTGGCCACCTCAGTCCACGGCAGATCGCCCGTGGTTTTATGCGTATAGGTTTTCCATTCGCGTAAACGATTTAAAGCCTGAGCAAAGCGCGGGTCTAAATATGCTTGTGGATTTTTATGCACAAATAAATCACGATAAAACGATACGTCGCCCTCGGCCAGCACCAGCGTTTCAAATAAAGTGGCCACTTGCCAAGCTTCACTGCTTTGCGCCAAAGGCGTAATCCCAGCGGCCTGCAATATTAAAGCAATCCGGCGAAAATCGTTAAAATCACGCGGCGGTTTTAATCCCAAGCGATCAAATATTTTTTTGTTATACAGCAAGGTATTAATGCGATGAATCCCCAGCGGCACCGCCACCGTATGTTGCCGATGCTCGACCAGATTCCACACCGTGGGAAATAACTGGCTTTGCCAACGTACCGCCGCACTGTCTAATTCTAAAATCAGGCCTAGTTCAGCCCATTCATTAATCGCCGGACCGATCAACTGCGACACCGCTGGCGGCTTGCCCGATAACACGCGGCTTTTGAGCACCTTCATCGCGCCAACGCCTGCGCCCCCCGGAATCGCCGAGTCACGCCATTCAATATTTTCTTCCGCCATTTTTTGCCGCAAAAAATCTGCCGCCCGCCGCTCATTGGGCGAAGTCCACCAATGCAAAACATCCAGCGGTTCAGCGGCGTGTAGTGCACTACTGAGCAGCAACAAAATCAGACTGATCGCAGGGTATTTTATGATTTTCACTATTGATTCAAACACCTGTCGCAATTCTCCATGAATTAAGTCGACTATATCGTAAGCTTCCAAGGAAAAGCGTAATAAAACATTTCTTTTTATGCCGATATGCAATCAGCGCAAACAAGGGGATTACATAGGATAATGCAGGCTTTGTCAGCATTTTGCCGTTTTTTGGCAATTTTCCTGTGATTTTTTGTAACGCACAAATCACAAGCCAATGTCATGTAACTCAACAAATTCAACAACATCAGCATAATTTTGCGAAAAATCCCCGTCGCTAGTGTCACAAATTACTCGATGCTAATTTAGCGCCACCGAGACAAATAGATCACGGCATACACCACACGAGGATTTAATCGCATGCGCACTCTGAACACACGTCATCTCTTACTAGCGACTTTATTGGCAGCAGGAACCGCCCAAGCAGGTACCGTGAATATCGAATCATGGCGAGTCGATGATAAAGCCCTCTGGGAAGAAGTGTTAATTCCAGCGTTTCAAAAAAAGAACCCAGGCATTCAAGTTAAATTTACGCCAACGGCTCCCACTGAATACGATTCAAGCTTAACCGCCCGCCTTACCGGTGCTACTGCTGGCGATTTAATCACTTGCCGTCCATTTGATAAATCACTGGATTTATTTAAAAAAGGTCAGCTTGAAAAACTCGACGGCAAAGCCGGCATGGAAAACTTCCCCGCCTCTGCCAAAGTGGCATGGCAAACCGATGATGGCAAAGCGACGTACTGTATGCCAATGGCCTCGGTCATTCATGGGTATTTTTACAATAAAAAAATCTTTAAAGATCTGAACTTGCCAGTACCCAAAACGCAAGCTGAGTTTTTTGCCGCGATGGAAAAAATCAAAGCCGCAGGCAAAACGCCAATCGCTTTAGGCACGGCTGATCAGTGGGAATCAAACCAAACGGTATTGACCAACGTCGGCGCCAATAACTGGAAAGGCGAAGAAGGCCGCAAAGCCTTAATCGCTGGTAAAGCCAAATTCACTGACCCACAATTTGTTGCTGCTTGGGAACAACTGAGCAAAATGGGCCCGCTGATGGGCAAAGGTGCTTCAGCCCAAACCTATGCCGATAGCCAAAACTTGTTCGCCATGGGCAAAGCCGGTGTGTATCCAGCAGGTAGCTGGGACATCGCTTACTTTAATAAAGAAGGCCTAGACTTTGGCGCCTTCCCACCGCCAGTCGCCAAAGCGGGTGACCAATGCTATATCTCGGATCACACCGATATTGGTATGGGCGTAAACCCAAAAGCCAAAAACAAAGCCGATGCGTATAAATTCTTGGCTTGGCTTGGTTCACAAGAATTTGCCGACCTTTACACCAATAAAGTCACCGGCTTTTTCTCACTATCGAATCATCTGATTTCGGTACAAGACCCAGTGGCCAAACAAATGCTCGATTGGCGCAAAACCTGCAAATCCACCATTCGCCTAAACGCGCAAATCATGAACCGTGGCACGCCAGCGATGGAAAATGAATTGTGGAACGTCAGCTCGCAAGTGCTCAACGGCAAAATGGCACCGAAAGACGCCGCAGCGCAAATCCAAACTGGTTTTGCAAAATGGTATGCCCCGCAGCAAAAATAATTGATCTGCCCTCACCCCAGCGTGAGTTTAGCTGGCGGCTTGCCGCCGGCTTTTTTTTCGTAGGCGGGGTTATTGAGCGGGGCGACAACCCATCCAATACATCCCCTGTGCTTGACCCGTCTTTTTTGATTTTTTGGAGTTGCGATGCAGCGCTGGCATATCGTTTTATTTCTTGCGCCTGCGGTACTGATTGATTCGGCTCGTAGGGTGGGTTACGGAGCGTAAGCGACAACCCACCAAA
Organism: Deefgea piscis; assembly: GCF_013284055.1. Taxonomy (NCBI): domain Bacteria; kingdom Pseudomonadati; phylum Pseudomonadota; class Betaproteobacteria; order Neisseriales; family Chitinibacteraceae; genus Deefgea; species Deefgea piscis. Next base: position 274,461 of record NZ_CP054143.1, read on the forward strand.
ATACCACCACCGCCATTTCACGGCATTGATTTACGACCTTTTTTTATTTTTGGAGTTGTGATGAAACGCTGGCATATCGTTTTATTTCTTGCGCCTGCGGTACTGATTGATTCGGCTCGTAGGGTGGGTTACGGAGCGTAAGCGACAACCCACCAAAACACCACCACCGCCATTTCACGGCATTGATTTACGGCCTTTTTTATTTTTGGAGTTGTGATGAAACGCTGGCATATCGTTTTATTTCTTGCGCCTGCGGTACTGATTTATTCGGTCTTTAGCGCCTTACCTTTACTCGACACTTTGCGTCTTGGTTTTTACGCCACCAACGACACCGGTGCCAGCCATTTTTCGGGATTGAGTAATTACCTGACCATTCTCACCGATCCCGCTTGGTCAAGCGCGTTTTGGAATGCAATGGGCAATAACTTTAAGTTTTTTTTGATTCATTTACTGATTCAAAACCCAATTGGCTTGATCTTAGCCACGCTGTTGTCACTCAAAGGGCTCAAGTTCGCGCGGCAATACCGAACTTTTATTTTCCTCCCCACGCTGCTGTCGGTGGTGATTATTGGTTTTATTTGGCAGCTGATTTTGTCGCCATTGTGGGGCGTTTCAGAATCAATGCTCAATGCGGTCGGACTGGGGGAGTATTTCCAGCCATGGCTCGGTGAAGAAGGCTCGGCGCTAATTACCCTCGCATTAATTTCGGTTTGGCAATTCGTTGGCATCCCAATGATGCTGATTTACGCCGCGCTACTGGCCGTGCCCGAAGACATTGTCGAAGCCGCCCACGTGGAAGGCGCGTCTGCTTGGCGTATTTTCTGGGAAATCAAACTGCCGCTGATTTTGCCCACGCTAGGGCTGGTGACGATTCTGACTTATGTCGGCAACTTTAATGCCTTTGATTTGATTTACTCGGTGAAAGGCGCGATTGCTGGGCCGAACTACAGTACCGATATTTTAGGGACTTTGTTTTACCGCACCTTCTTTGGCTACCAAAGCCAAATCGGCAGCCCAACCATGGGCGCGGCAGTGGCAACGCTGATGTTCCTCGTCATCCTCTGTGGCGTCGGCGCTTACTTTTACTTCGTGCAGCGCAAGCTGACGCGTTACGAGTTGTGATGTGAAACATGAACCACAGAGGCACAGAGACGCAGAGGAAAACCAGCCCCAGCCCTATCTCTATAAAGGCGCTGTTTAGATTTTGAATTTCTCCGTGCCTCTGTGTCTCTGTGGTCGTTATTTGTTGCAATCTCATTTTAATCTCGTCATTAGGAATTTTTATGACACGAAAGATATACAAACCACTCTCCGCCTTTGGCGTGCATTGCATGCTGGGTGGCTACACGCTGCTGGCTTTGTTTCCGATTGTTTTAATTTTAATTAACGCCTTTAAAACCAAAGCGGCGATTTTTGATAATCCGCTGGCTTTTCCCACCGCTGAAACGTTTTTTTTAGGTGGCTTTGAAAAGGTCATCGCTAAATCGCATTTCATGCTGTATTTCGGCAATAGCCTGACCGTCACGCTGGCCTCACTTGCGTTGATTTTGCTGTTTGGCGCAATGGCGGCTTGGGCGCTGTCGGAATACAAATTCCGTGGCAATCGTATGCTGGCGATTTATATGATGATCGGGATTATGGTGCCGATTCGCTTGGGCACAGTGTCGATTTTGGAGCTCATCGTGCAGCTCAATCTGATCAACACCCTAACCGCCTTGGTGCTGGTCTACACCGCGCAAGGCTTGCCGCTGGCGGTGATGATTTTGAGCGAGTTTATCGCGCAAATTCCAAAGGAACTTAAAGAAGCCGCGCGCTGTGATGGTGTTGGCGAATTTAAGATTTTCTTCCAAGTGATCTTGCCACTAATCCGCCCTGCCGTGGCCACGGTCGCGGTGTTTACCATGATTCCGGTGTGGAACGATTTATGGTTCCCGCTGATTTTAGCGCCCGGTGAAGAAACGCAAACCGTCACGCTCGGTGTGCAGCAATTTATTGGTCAATACGTCACCGACTGGAATTCCGTCTTGGCCGCACTCAGCCTGGCAGTGATTCCGGTGCTGATTTTATACAGCATCTTCTCACGCCAACTGATTCGTGGCCTGACTTCGGGGGCGGTGAAATAAGTTGGGTAAAAAATCTTGCACCACAGAGGCGCAGAGACACAGAGAAAAACGCATGGCGATTTTTGAAGTTCTTAACGCTGGGCGGTGAAATAGGTGGGTAAAAACCCCTTCACCACAGAGGCACGGAGACACAGAGAAAAACGCTAATGCGGCTTCTAAAGTGCCCTGTGGACAAGACTGAAAGGAGTAACCCGAACTTGCATCATCGAGAACGATAAACAAACCAAGCAATTTGCTAGCCCAGAACACGGCAGCGAGCCAGTTATTTCCTCTGTGTCTCTGTGCCGCTGTGGTGGATGTTTTTAACACGATCACGCGACCTAAATCATTGTTTTCAAGAGGTGCCTTATGGCCAACGTAACACTAAATAATCTTTCTAAATCCTACGACGGCAAGGCCAAAGTATTGGATGGTATCAATCTAGATGTACAGCACGGCGAGTTCGTGGTGCTGGTCGGCCCGTCGGGCTGCGGTAAATCGACGCTGCTGCGGATGATCTGCGGTTTGGAATCCATTACCGGCGGAGAACTCGCCATTGGTGACACCGTGGTCAATGATCTGACACCGGCCGAGCGTGGCATCGCGATGGTGTTCCAAAGCTATGCCTTGTATCCACATATGAGCGTGTACAAAAACATGGCGTTTGGCCTCAAAATCGCCGGAGAAAACCAAGCGCAAATCGACGTGCGGATTAAAAATGCCGCCAAGATTTTAAAAATTGATCATTTGCTTGAGCGCCTACCGCGCGAACTTTCCGGCGGCCAGCGCCAGCGTGTGGCAATTGGTCGGGCAATTGTGCGTGAGCCGAAATTATTTTTGTTTGACGAACCGCTATCCAATCTTGACGCCGCATTACGGGTACAAACGCGACTGGAAATCGCCAAATTGCACCGCGATTTAAACGCCACAATGATTTACGTGACCCACGATCAAATCGAAGCGATGACACTCGGTGACAAAATTGTCGTCATGGAAGGCGGCCATATTCAGCAAGCCGGTACGCCGCTTGAACTCTACCAGCAACCCGCCAATTTATTTGTCGCCGGATTTATTGGTTCGCCCAAGATGAATTTACTCAAAGGCGTAGTGCAAGCCATTTTGCCCGAAGGTTTATCGATTACTTTGGCGGGTGGCATCGACATTATCGCACTCGTTGCCAATGACAGCGCACAAGTAGGCGATGCGGTCACAGTAGGTATACGCGCAGAGCATTTAATTGAAGAGGCTCACAGCGGCATACCCCTAGTTGGGGTCGTTAATTTGGTGGAACATTTAGGTGAAGCCAATTATCTGTATCTCACGCTGGCCAATGGCGTCGATATCGTGGTTCGCGGCGATGGCGAACGCGAAGTCAAACTCGGTACGCCAATCAGCATTAGCGCGCCAAGTAATGCGTTTCATGTCTTTAATGCCGATGGTCAAGCGCTACGCCGCTTAAAGCCCGGCAATATGCAGTCATCGCGCCAGCAGCAAAAAATAGCTGCCTAGGGTCTGTTAAGGTTTGGTTGCAAAGCCCCGCCCGCGACATGGACTTATCGCGGGCGTTATCAGCATCGAGCTAGCCTGCATTCAACGGCGGATTAAACCAGCAGCAATTACAACTGAGCAAATTCAATTTCGCCCACGTCGTTAAACACATAATCGGGGCGATATGGGAATTCATTGAGCATGTCGAGCTTAGTCACGCCAGACAGCACCAGCGCGGTTTTCATACCAGCTTCAAGTCCGCCCACAATATCGGTGTCCATCCGGTCGCCGACCATCAAGCATTCTTCGGGATGAACGCCCAATTTACGACTGGCGATCATCATCATTAATGAATTTGGCTTGCCGACGATATACGGTTTTTTGCCGGTGGCTGCCGAAATCGCCGCCAAAATCGTGCCAGCTGCTGGCTCGTAACCGCCCTCAACCGGGTCAATCATATCGGGATTGGTGCCAATAAATTTGGCGCCATGGTCGATAAAGTGCACGGCTTTTTTCAGTTGCTCAAAACTAAACGTGGTCGATTTGGCCACCACCACATAATCGGGATTGGATTCGGACATCGAAAACCCAACGTTATACAACTCATTAATCAAGCCGCCACCGCCAATCACATACACTTTGGCGCCTTCTTTTTGGCTACGTAAAAACATCGCAGTGGCCATTGCGCTGGTAATAAAATTGTCTTCAGTTAGGCCATGAATGCCTAAGCTTTCCACTTTAAGTTTCAAATCGAGCGGCGTTTGTGACGCATTGTTGGTCAAAAACAAAAACGGTACATTGGCCGAAAGCAATTTCTGTACAAAGGTATCTGCCCCCGGAATCATTTGCTTGCCGCGATAAATTACGCCATCCATATCAGAAATAATGCTTTTAATCACAGCGCAACTCCACACCATTAAAAAACAATAAGGCTACACCATGGGGCTGCGCAGTGCAGCTCGATTAATACGCTTTTTTGCGTTGCCCCCCCAATCAATCGATTAAAAAGCCATGCCATTGGGGCTAGATCAAACAAAAAGCTGCGACGCTCACGCGGCATGCGGGCAAAGTCGATGGCGGCAAGCCCACTTTTACAGATCGACTTATCTATGATGGCGCGTAAAATGCAGGCATGAGCACCACACTAGCCAATGCGGTTGACGCAGAAATCATTATTAAAAAAAGTCGTTTTATCGGTTATGTCATTCCGGTGAGTAATCGCGCCCAAGCTTTAGATTTGGTGGCCGACTTTAAACAACAACACCCCGAAGCTCGGCATGTTTGCTGGGCCTTACTCGCTGGTGGTGAATCGGGAATGTCAGACGATGGTGAGCCATCGGGTACTGCCGCGCGGCCGATGATGCAAGTCTTGCAACATAAGCATTTAGATGGTGTTTTGGCGGTGGTGATTCGTTACTTTGGCGGCATTAAGCTCGGGGCCGGTGGCTTAACTCGGGCCTACACCGATGCCATTGCGCGCCCTTTATTGGCCGCTGAATATATCGAAACCGTGCCAATGGATCTATTGCAAGTGGCGCTGCCGTTTGCCGAAGAAAATAAAGTTCGCCACTACTTGCAACAACACAACATTGACATTAGCAACAGCGATTTTACCCACACCGAAGTCATTTTAAGCTTAACGCTACCTCGCCATTTGCGGGAAACCACGCTCAATCAACTGCATCAACTCTGTCGCGGACAAACTCGCTTACTTGAAAGTGACAGTTAACTACCGTTCGTGCTAAATATATTGATAGCCCCTCGCGTAGCGCGTAAGCTCGAAGTCCGCATTATGCAGGCGCAGTAAAATGAATTCATCTGAAACCCAAGTTTTAGCCTTACTTGAGCGCAGTAAGCAGCTTACGTATAGCGAGCCCAACACTTCATTAGCACTGGCAACAGAAGCGGCTCAGCTGGCAAAAATGGGCTGCGCCCCGCGTCTGCAGATTGCCGCCTCTCATCAACAGATGAGCATGTTGTTTGCTTTTGGCCAAATCCATGAAGGCTGTCATGCCCTACTGCCCGCTTTAGTCATCGCCGAAGCCAATGATTTAGAAGCCGAGCGCGGTGATCTATTGCATCATTTGGGCGTCGCGCACTACACCCTTGGCGAATACAGCACAGCGATTGATTATTGGTCTGATTGTCTTGATTTGGGCAATGCCCAGTTTGCCAATGAAACACGGATTAATGCGCATATTGGTTTAGGGCAAATCTATTTCGCCTGTAGCCGCTTTGCCGACGCACTGCGCCACCATCGCCAAGCCGAATATTGGATTAACGCGCAGACCGATCATGAATTGCAAGCTCGACTGTGTATTAATTTAGTGGCTGATTTATACGCGCTAGCGGATTTTACTGCGGCGCAAGTGGTACTCAATAAAGCCGAAGCCATTACCCGTACCATTCAGCATTTAGAATATCTTGGTGAGGTATTCTCCTATAAGTCACTACTGGCTTTAGCCAGAGGTGAATACCAAGAGGCCAATGCCTATATCCAAGAAGGGCGTCATATCGTGCATTTTTGGGCTTGGGGTGAGATTAGCTGGCACATCGTCCATGGTCGTACCCAGCAAGCACAAGGGCAACAGTCTGCTGCCGTGGCCAGCTTTATGAGTGCACTCGATATGTCAAAACGCATGGGTTGCGGGCATAAGATTTTTTTAATTCATCAATTTTTAGCCGGACTATTTCGTGAAATGGGCCAAGCCCCCGAAGCGGAATATCATCATCGGCTTTATCAAGAAAATTTCCACCGATTGCTCGACCCACAGCTATTTGCGCGGCTAGCGCAACTTGAGCAACAATTACTGCAAAGTAATCCAACGACCCCGTCAATCTTTGTGCCAGCATAAACAAATCAAACACAGTAAGGCATTGCGCCACCACACCGCGATATACTGGGTCTATTGACTGACTTTTTGGTGGCGAACAATGCAAAACTTTAGCTTTCATAATCCCTGTCGTATCGAATTTGGTCACGACAGTATCGCCAAAATCAGCACATTAATTCCCCCGCAAGCGCGTGTTTTATTGCTCTACGGCGGCGGCAGCATTCATCGCAACGGCGTGTATGACCAAGTTTGCACCGCGCTTAAAGATCATCACTGGCAAGCTTTTTCTGGCATTGAAGCCAATCCTGAATACGAAACCTTAATGCAAGCCGTGCGTTTTGGCCGTGAGCAGCAACTCGACTATATCTTGGCCGTCGGCGGTGGTTCGGTCATCGATGGCGCTAAATTTATTGCCGCAGCCATCCCGCATACTGGCGATTGCTGGCTGATCGTTGGCAATCGCACCCCACTACTGAGCGCATTACCGATTGGCGTGGTATTAACGCTCCCCGCCACCGGATCAGAAAGTAATTTTGCTGCGGTGATTTCACGCCGTGAAACCAATGACAAACTCTCGTTTAAAAACCCTTTAGTGTTCCCCAGCTTTGCCATTCTTGATCCAAGCTGCACGCTGTCGTTACCGCCCCAACAAATCGGTAATGGCATTGTCGATGCCTTTGTGCACACCACCGAGCAATACCTGACTTATCCATGCGATGCGCGAGTTCAAGATCGTTTGGCCGAAGGCATCTTGCAAACGCTAATCGAAGTCGGCCCGATTACCTTGAATGATCCCAATGATTATGCCGCCCGCGCCAATATGATGTGGGCTGCCAACCAAGCCTTGTTTGGCTTAGTCGGCGTTGGCCAAGCCCAAGATTGGGCCACGCATGCCATGGGCCATGAGTTAACGATTTTGTATGGCCTTGATCATGCGCGCACCTTGGCGATTATTTTGCCGGCGCTGTGGCGCTATCGTTTTGCCGCCAAACAAGCCAAATTAACGCAAATGGGACGCCGCGTTTGGCAGCTTCACGGTGACGATATCAGCGTCGCGCAGCAAGCGATTGCCGCGACTGAGCAATTTTTTATTGCCATGGGTTTGCCGACACGATTGAGCGACTATCAAATCGACGCTGCTGAGGCCGCCGATCGCGTTGCCGAACAACTGATACGCCACAATCGCTTACAACTTGGCGAGAAAACTGACTTAACACCCGAGGATTGCCGTGCCATTTTGCTGACAACAAACTGATAGGCGTGTAAATAATAAATATAACAATGGTATGCTGCTGATTCCGCCTAATGCGATATCAATGATGACCCTTGTTGAACTTGAACGTAGCCTGAATCGTGCGCAAAAATTAGTCCATACCCAAAGTGCCGAGGCCTTACAACTGGCCTTAAATGCCAAAACCATTGCGGCAAAATTAAACGCGGCCTTACCCAGTGCGCATGCACTGTTTTTATGCGCGCAGGCGTATTTTAACTTTGGTCAGTACCCTGAATCATTACGCGATTTAGCTGAATTAAATACACTCGCCAATCTCGAAAATATTGCTAGGTATGAGGGTGCACGCCTTAATCTATATGCTCGTGTTCAATATACCCTTGGTGCCTATCATCTAGCTCGTGATAGTTGGAATCGCTGCCTCACCTTACCCGACGAGGCCATCTCCCTTGAATCTCGCGTCCAAGCGCATATTGGTTTAGGGCAACTGTATTACGCCCATGAACACTACCAAACGGCGCTAACCCACCACCGCAAAGCGCAAGAGCTCGCCAGCCATGAAGACCATCATTTACATGCCAGTATTTTAATTAATATTGCGGCAGATTTAATCGGTTGCGGGCAGCTAGACGAAGCCTATCGCAACTTAAAAAGTGCCCTGCCCTTAGTGAAAGCCGATCAAAGCTATCGCAATGAGGGTGAGATTTATATGAATATTGGCTTGATTCAATTCTTACGTGGCGATCTGGATCGCGCCACGATTAGCTTGATGGTGGCACTCAAAATCAATCGCCTGCATCACCATCAATGGAGCGAAGCCAATACCATGCTGGTTTTAGGCCAATGCCAAACCGCCAAAGGTGACGTTGATTTAGCCATTGAAACATTGCATTCGGCGCTATATACCGCCAGTCATTTAGGGATTCGTCATCAGCAAGCCAGCATTCATGCTGCCCTAGCGCAAAGTTACACCGTCAAACACGATCCCGAATCCGCCCTGCGCCATCAAGATCAACACCAGCATTTACGGCTGCAATTACGCAATGAAATTCATCAAGCAGAACTCGAGACGATGGAGCTGCCATTTACCTAAAATCAGCACGCGGCAGTGGCCTCACCATTTAAGGTCGTCAACCGCTCCTAGTGCCACCGGGGCGACGGTAGACGCATTGCGCGTGATGCTCATGAATGCATCGATTAAGTGATGATTACAAGTCAGCAACAAACAAAACGCGTAAAAACCAAGGTAAAACCAGCAAAAAACCAGCTTAGTGTCAGTCAATTACGGTTTTTTACGATACCCACATTAAATTTGCGCCTTTCATCGTGCATTTTTCCGTTAAAATTCACCCTTTAGCCGTAATTGCCTGCCGGAGACGCCCTTCATGATGGATCCCACCGCCGTGAGCCACGTGACCTCGCCTGAACGTTTGCGCGAAATTCCCTACAACTACACTTCTTTTTCCGATCGTGAAATTGTCATTCGCCTAATGGGTGAAGATGCATGGCGGGTACTGGATGAATTACGGCAAGAGCGTAAAACCGGCCGATCGGCACGGATGCTCTTTGAAGTATTAGGTGATATTTGGGTCGTGAAACGCAATCCTTACGTCCAAGACGATTTGCTGGAAAACAATAAACGCTTACAACTGTTGGTTGAAGCGATGCATCATCGTTTGCACGAAATTGAAAAGCGCCGCCAAAGTAATGAGCGAGTGAATATTTTACTCGCTCGCACACGGCAAGCCGTGGATGCGTTTGAACGCGAATTTCGTGACGTTGCCATTTTGCGGAAAAAAACGCTTAAAAAAATGGCCGCCCACACCCGGCGCGACAATATCCAATTTGATGGTTTAGCGCGCGTTAGCCATGTGACGGACGCCACCGATTGGCGCGTTGAATATCCATTTGTGGTGCTGTGCCCAGATACCGAAGCCGAAATGGCCCCCTTGGTCGCGGCCTGTATTGAGCTCGGGTTAACCGTGATCCCACGTGGCGGCGGCACCGGTTATACCGGCGGCGCAGTGCCACTCACGCCACTCTCTGCGGTGATTAACACCGAAAAACTCGATCGCCATCAAGGCGTAGAGACGATGCGCATTGCTGGCGTGAATCACGACGTTTCCACCATTCATTGCGGCGCAGGCGTTGTCACCCGCCGCGTGATGGAAGCGGCGGAAGAAGCCGGTTTAGTGTTTGCAGTCGATCCAACTTCAGCCGATGCTTCTTGTATCGGCGGCAATGTGGCGATGAATGCCGGCGGTAAAAAAGCCGTGTTGTGGGGCACAGCGCTCGACAATCTGGTGAGCTGGAAAATGGTCGACCCCGATGGCAATTGGTTGTTCATCGAGCGGATGGATCACAATCTGGGCAAAATCCACGATGCGCCGCAAGCGACGTTTTGCATCAGCAAGTTTAAACCCGATGGCAAAACCAAAATCGGCGAAGAAACCTTGGTAATCCCAGGGGCCAAATTTAGAAAAGAAGGCCTAGGTAAAGATGTGACCGATAAGTTTTTATCGGGTCTACCGGGGATTCAAAAAGAAGGTTGTGATGGCTTAATCACCAGTGCGCGCTTTGTTTTACACCGCATGCCCAATCATGTTCGCACCGTGTGCTTAGAGTTTTTTGGTGAAGTAAGCCGCGCAGTACCGTCGATTGTTGAGATTAAAAATTATCTAGATGCCCATCCAACGGTTCAACTGGCGGGTTTAGAGCATTTAGATTGGCGCTATGTGCGCGCCGTGGGTTATGCCACCAAGGCCAAGAGTAAAGGCCGCCCCAAAATGGTGTTGATCGCCGATATTGTGTCGGACGATGAGCGCGCACTCGGCGAAGCCACCAGCCATGTGGTGCAGCTCGCCAACGCGCGTGGCGGCGAAGGGTTTGTTGCGGTGTTACCTGAGCAACGCAAAAAATTCTGGCTCGATCGCGCCCGCACGGCCGCCATTGCCAAGCACACCAACGCCTTTAAAATCAATGAAGACGTGGTGATTCCACTACCACGTTTGGGCGACTATTCCGACGCGATTGAGCGCATCAATATTGAATTGTCGATTCACAATAAGCTCGAGTTACTCGACAAACTGACGGCGTTTTTCCAGCAAGGACGCCTGCCGTTTGATACCAGCGATGCGCCAGTCAGCCACGATGTGCTCATTGGCGATCGCCGTGAATCGGCGCTGGCATTTATTGAGCGCTCACGCATTCACTGGCAATGGGTCGGTCGCAATTTGGATGATGCGTTTGAACTGTATCAAACCGCATTCCCAATGATGCCGCTAGAAAAAATCCTCGATCCGGATGAATTACCGCAAAGTGTATTTCATGCCCTGCGCGACTCAGTGCTGCGAATTTCATACAAGCGTGAATTACTCACTGATTTAGAAACGCTGTTTGGCGGGCGCACCGACAAATTAATTCTGGATGCGATTCACGCGATTCAGCAAAAAGTACTCAAAAGCCGCACCTGGATTGCGCTGCATATGCACGCCGGTGACGGCAATGTGCATACCAATATCCCAGTGAATTCTGACGATTACGAAATGCTGCAACGCGCACATCATGCCGTTGCCCGCATTATGCGCGTAGCGCGTGAGCTCAACGGGGTTATTTCTGGCGAGCACGGTATCGGCATTACCAAGTATGAATTCTTAACGCGCGAAGAGCTGGCACCGTTTGAAGCCTACAAGCAACGTATCGATCCAAACGGGCACTTTAACAAAGGCAAGCTCATGCCCGGCGCGGATTTGCGCGACGCGTATACGCCATCGTTTAGCCTGCTGGGCACTGAATCGCTGATTTTAGAGCAGTCAGACATCGGCAATATCAGCAATATGGTCAAAGACTGTTTGCGCTGCGGTAAATGTAAACCGGTCTGCTCAACGCATGTACCGCGGGCGAATTTACTCTATAGCCCACGCAATAAAATCTTAGCCACGGGTTTGCTCACTGAAGCCTTCTTGTACGAAGAACAAACGCGGCGCGGTATTTCGCTCAAGCATTTTGAAGAACTCGGTGACGTGGCCGACCATTGCACCGTTTGCCATCGCTGTGTGAATCCATGTCCAGTTAAAATCGACTTTGGTGACGTGACCATTGCCATGCGTAATTTCTTACGCAAAGAAGGCAAAAAGAAATTCAATCCCGGCTCGGCGCTGGGCATGGCATTCTTGACGATGAAAGACCCGGCCACCATCAAATTGATGCGCACTGTCATGATCGGCTGGGGCTATAAAGGCCAACGCTTGGCGCACACGCTGGCCAAACGCTTTGGCTTAATTAAAAACGTCACCAAAGCACCACCAGCGACGCTCGGCACGGCATCGCTCAAAGCACAGGTCATTCACTTTGTGAATAAACCGATGCCCGGCGGCTTACCGAAAAAAACCGCCCGCGCTTTACTCGATGTTGAAGACAGCAATGTGGTGCCAGTAATCCGCGATCCAAAACGCCTGAATGAAGACACTGAAGCGGTGTTTTACTTCCCAGGTTGCGGCTCAGAGCGCTTATTTAGCCAAGTCGGTTTAGCCACACAAGCCATGCTGTGGCATGTGGGCGCAACCACGGTGTTGCCACCGGGCTACCTCTGCTGTGGGTACCCACAAACCTCGAGCGGTCAACAAGACAAGGGTGACAAAATTACGATGGATAACCGCGTGTTATTTCATCGGCTGGCTACCACCTTGAATTATCTCGACATTAAAACCGTGGTGGTGTCGTGTGGTACGTGTATGGATCAGCTGCAAAAATATCGCTTTGAAGATATTTTCCCCGGTTGCCGCCTGCTCGATATTCATGAGTATTTGCTTGAAAAAGGCGTCAAACTTGAGGGTGTGAGTGGTACCCAGTATATGTATCACGAGCCATGCCATACACCGATGAAAACCTATAAAGGCATCGATGTCGCTAATGAATTGATGGGACAACGTGTTGATCTCAATGATCGTTGCTGTGGTGAGTCCGGCACGTTTGCGGTCGCTCGCCCAGACATCTCGACGCAAGTGCGCTTCCGTAAGCAAGAAGAGATGGAAAAAGGCGCGGCTAAACTGCGTAGCGATGCCAATGACACGAAAGCCAAAGTGAAGATTCTGACTTCATGTCCGTCATGCCTGCAAGGTTTAAGCCGATATGATAATGATGCAGATACCACGGCTGATTACATTGTCATTGAAATCGCTAAAAACGTGCTTGGCCCGAACTGGATGCCTGACTATGTCAAACAAGCCAGCCAAGGTGGTATTGAGCGCGTGTTACTCTAGGGTCTGTTGACGTTTGGTCCAATACTGCGTTACAAACTAGGTAACCCATATCGGGTCTGTTGACGTTTGGTTTGCCAACCGCGTTTGCGCGGATAAGCAAACGTCAACAGACCCTAGCAAGAGGGCGCGATATTTCGGCGCCCTCTTTTTTAACTTCTATTTTTTGCAACGATCAGTTCGATTGCGTAGAGGATTGCTCATGCAGGCCAACTGTCTACTGTGTACCACCGAAGGTGGCGAGTTAATGTGGCAAAATGATTTTGCACGAATTATTTTGGCCGATGAGGCCGGCTATCCGGGACTATGCCGCGTGATTTTAAACGCGCATCGGGTTGAAATGACCGATTTAACGCCGTCTGAGCGAACTCAGCTAATGAACCTCGTTTGGGAAGTCGAACGCATCGTTCGGCAATGCTTAAATCCGCATAAAATTAATTTAGCCAGCTTAGGTAATATGGTGCCGCATGTGCATTGGCATATTATTCCACGCTGGGAAAATGACCCGCACTTCCCCGCGCCAATCTGGGCGCAAGTACAACGCCAAGCTGAGCCGATGGTCAGCACTGATCAACTGGCACAATTAAAACAACAATTAATGCACATCGTTGTATGAATATCCCACGCCCCACTGCCATAGATGCAGCAATCGCCACGCCACCATTTCAAGACGCCAGAAGCGCCAGAGATTGGCTGAAATTACTGCCTTTAATTAATGTGCCAGTGGCGCATGCCGAAATCCGCTCAGCCATCATGGCGCTCAATCACAGCCAAATTGCGGCTTTAGATCGCCTAAAAATTATTGAGCAATTTCGCGAAACCATCCATGTATTACAAGATGGTTTTTTAAATCGTTATACCCAAAAAGCGCTGCCACTGACCGAGATCGAGCATCAATCGTGGCAAGAGGCGCTCACGCTATGGCAAGACTTAGAGCATAGCTATGCATCGATTTGGCAAGCGGCCATTGCCGGCCAAAGTGATGTCACCGAATATATGACTTTACTGGCTGAGCGTACTTTGTATTACAGCTTACAAGTCAATATTTGTTATATTTTGGTGCACCGTGTGATTCCAGCAGCGCAATGGGCGCAGCAATTTAGTCATTACACCCAAGCACAGCGCTTGGGGGTCGCGCAGCAAAAAGCCAAAGATAGTTTAATTACAATTGGCGGCGTCACCACGCCAGAAAATATCTTTATCCATAGTTTATTACTGTCGGCAGCGAATCCGTTTCAATACAATTTGCGCAATTTAATGTGGATTTCAGCTTGTTTAGAAGTTTTTTCTAGCCGCTGCGCCTTAGAGCATATTGCCGAAACGCTACCGAATCGCCCAGCTTTCACCATTGATTTTGAACACCCCGCTGCGCCAGAGCGCCGTGATCGGCCGAGTAAAGACAGCGAAATGGCCATCAGCACCTTGCAATTGGCTCAAGCGCTAAGTAAACGCATTAAATTACTCCGCCGTGGCGAAATGCCAGAAAAAATCGGCTTAGGCACGACACTCAGCCTGCTGGCCGCAGAAACACTACTCACCGATTTATATCGTCAATGGTGTGAGCATCCCGTTGAGCGCTGTTTACCACGTCGGGCAAGCCAAAAAACCGCTCAAATCGGTTTTGGGCTGAGCAATTTACACCAATGGATGGCAATAGGCCGCTTTACGCCACCACCGCAAGCTGAAACACAAATCAGCAGCGAAGAGTTAATGCAAATTCGTTTATTTGGCCAAACGAGTGCGTCTTCGCAATCGGCACCGGTAATTCGTACCCAGCCTTGGCAGGTGATTGATGAAACCGCCACTGGTTTACGTTTAGAAGCGCCAGCAGGCGACGAGCGCATTGCCTTACAACAACTATTGATTATTCAAGACCAGCAGCAGTATTTGATGGGGCAGATTCGTTGGATTTCTGAACAAGACCAACAACTCACCATCGGCGTGCAATTGCTACCCGGTGTGCCACAAGCGGCATCCATTCGCGCCCAAGATGCGGCGCGCTTTGGGCAAACTGATTATATGTCGGTGCTATTAGTGCCGGCGCTAGTGGCCTTAAAAGTGCCCAACTCCTTGCTACTGCCTACCGGTTGGTTTCGCCAAGGTCGATTGCTCGAATTATGGGATGGCTACCGTAAAACGCGAATTCGCTTAGTCAGTATTTTAAGTCGCGGCGCTGATTTTGAGCGCGTCCATTTTGTGGCCTCTGGGACAATGGATTAGCTTCCCCTGCCAACGGCGCTAAAACTGAATAATTTCCCCCTGAATTAAGCGCCGTACCGCAGTTGTGGGCAACAATGCCAAGATCTGCGCCATGGTTTGCTCATCTTCGCTGGGTTTTAAATGGGTAATTAACACCTCAACGCCGGCTGGCGCTGATTTTAACTCGCGGGCCAAAGTACTCGGGCAAAGGTGTTTGGCCAATTGCGCGAGTTTGGCATTGGATTCGGCAAATGCAGTTTCAATAATCAGCAGCTTTAATTCGCTAATCTGATTCACCGCCTGCCAAAATGCGGCCCCACCAATGGTATCGCCACTCAACACCAGCGATGCCGTTAAATTGCTCACTTGAAACGCCAATGCCGCAACCGTGTGCTCGGCGGGCAATGCCGTGATGGCCAAATCATCAATGCAATGCGTTTGCCCCACTTCAATCGGCACATATTGCAGCAAGGGCTGCTCAGCCGATGGAATCACACTAAAGTCGGGCCAAATTAGCCAATTAAAAATATGCGTTTTCAGCGTTTGAATCGTCGCGGCACAAGCATGCACAATCACTGGACGCGTCCGTGCCCCCAAAGTGGCGTCGAGCAATAAGGGCAAATAGGCGATGTGATCTAAATGAGCATGCGTGAGAAAAACGTGTTCAATTTGCAATAATTCTGCGCTACTTAACTCAGCCACGCCAGTGCCGGCATCCAGCAAAATGGTTTGATTCAATAAAAAAGCGGTGGTGTGGTGGGCGCCACCAATACCACCACTACAACCGAGTACACGCAATGAAGTCATAATTTACCGAAAGAAAAACGCCATTCGAATGCCTAAAATCTCAATTAAATCTTCTTCGTTTAATCGCAGCTCTGCCACCTCAAGTGGCCGCCCATTCACCACAGGGCGTTGTTGCCCTTCGCTATGGGCAATAAAAAAACCCTGCTCTCGGCGAGAAATGACCGCCACTTGCTGCCCTACTTTACCCAAGGTATTACGCTCTTTATTGAGCAATAATTCACGCCCAGCATTCGCGCCAGTGAGTACACGAATCACTGCCTGCTTGGGTATCGATTGAGTTGGTTCGATCAACGCAGATTGTTGCCGCGGTAGTTGGCGATCACTGATAAATTGCAAACGATATTTGGCAATTTTAATTTCATCGCCATGATTTAAAGCATGGCGTTTAATTTTTTTACCATTCACCGATGTGCCATTGGTGCTTTGTTGATCTTCAATAAAATAATGATCTCCAATGCATTCGAGCACTGCATGCACACCAGAAACGGCTAAATGATCAATATGGATTGCATTATTTGATCGACGCCCAATTAAAGTGCGCTGGGCGCTTAAATTGAATTCTTTGACCGGTTTACCTTCAAAACTTAATACTAATTTAGCCATAAATCCAAACTTCCAATGCAGTAAACCCAGTGCAGTATGCTGCCTGTCAAACTAAGTCGTGAAACCATCATTGTCTTGCATCGTGGCCTCGCCTTGCCATAAAACTGAGCGCCACGCATAAAACCTTCCAAATCCTAAATCAAGGAGTGCTGTAAATAAACGACTAACTTAACCAATCACCTACTTTTTTTAATAAGCCAGTTTGCGCGGAAAAATCCCGATTAACTTTTACCAAAATCACTGAAATATTATCTTTACCACCATGGGCATTGGCTAATTCAACCAAGGTACTGGCCATTAAATTTAAATTGCACTCGGGGGCGGCCATTTGCAAAGCGATCACGTCATCGGTCAGCATATCGCTCAAGCCATCAGAGCAAAATAAATACAGATCATCGATTTCAACCGCAAAATCATGAATCTCAGCCTGCACCTCAGGGGCCACCCCAACCGCACGCGTGACTAGATTTTTATGCGGCGCATGGCGCGCATCTGCAGCACTGATTAAGCCCGCATCGATCTGCTCTTGCAACAAGGAATGATCGTGCGACAACTGCTGCAACTGCTGCTGCCGAAATCGATAAGCCCGCGAGTCACCGACATGCGCAATCGCCACCCGATTATCAAAAAATAAACCACTAACTAAGGTCGTTCCCATGCCAGCGCATTGCGGATGTTTTTCACCGGTTTGAAAAATCATCGCGTTTGAACGATCGATCGCGATGGTGAGCATTTCAGCGGCAATTGCCGATAGATTTTGCGAATTTTTATTGTGTAGCGCGATCATGGCCAATTGCGCCTGCATCACTTCATGCATGACCTCAACGGCAATGCTACTGGCCACTTCTCCGGCGTTGTAACCACCCATGCCATCGGCCAAAACTAAAAAACCCAATTCGGCATCGATGCGAATCGTATCTTCATTGTGTGAACGCAAACGCCCCACATCAGTCAGGCCCGACATCTCAAGCGCCGTGGCTAAGCTGCGCATTGGCCGCTCCTGGCTGTATCGTCATAACGGCAAACGGCGGCGACGAAATGACCAGACGTGATGAGCGTACACCATGCGGCATCCGCAAGTGCAATCATAGTGTATCGCCAGCCCAAGCTACGCCATTGAAGCAGACGAGGATGCAAGACCGCGATAGAGGCAAGATTCACAGAATTTACTTTCACAAAAATAGCACTCACCTCGGGGGTATATTCGCACAAACTATTAAATTATTGCTGTTCAAGCCTATACATTAATAATAAAACTAACGCAGTACGGCGAGCCATCATGACGGAAAGCGATCGCGCTAACGCTTTCTTTAATGAACGCTGCCAGTGAGATCAGCTGCGAACTGTCGGTATTCACCACAAACTTCAATTAAAGCACTCAGTCAGCCCAATAGGACAAAGGCAATTGCCCGCGTTAACCGCAAATCAACCTGCATACTACATATTGCATGCTCTGCCTGTGCTCTAGCAAACTCGACGTGTGCAATCGCTACGGTCTGTGGCTCAAACGCGGCATTTATGGAATTTCGGCATACGGCATACGCCGTTGGATAATCGCCGCTTTCCGCAGTAAACGCCGATCTTTACGATTTTGGTCAAAATAGCGTGGATTGGTCACCATTGAGGCGAGTTTCGCGGATTGCGCGGCAGATAATTTTTTCGCGTCGATCCGATAATAATGCTGTGCAGCCGCTTGCGCGCCAAAAACACCATCCCCCCACTCGATCACATTCAGATAAATCTCAAAAATTCGCCGCTTATCGAGCAAAGCTTCAATCATCACCGTGAGTACCGCTTCTTCCACTTTACGCAGTGGATTGCGACTGCCAGATAAAAATAAATTTTTTGCCAGCTGCTGCGTAATGGTCGAACCACCAGCAACAATGCGGCCTTTTTTAATATTTTTTTCCCACGCCGTTTGCAGGCCTTCCCAATCAAAACCTTCGTGATCCAAAAATTTAGCGTCTTCTGCCGCCACTAAGGCGCGCTTTAAATGCGGCGAAATTTGCTCATAATCGACCCATTCAAACTCAAGCTGCGCCGCTGGGTTTTCGGCCTGTAGCCGTTCCAACTGTGTTTGCATAAATGCGCTATCGCTAGGATTCACCCAGCGCCACGCCAAAATATGCAAAAACATCCACACATTCCATAATAAAACCAAAATCAGCAACGCCGCCAAACCGCGCCCAAGCCAGCCGAGAATCCCCGTTTTTTTCATTCTTTACCTATAGGTATATGAATGTAGGTATTGTTAATAAACAGCTACATTCATATACAGCATTAAATTTGGTGTTATTCAGATTCAGTATTGATGATTTTAAGTGCCTGCGGCACGGTTGTTTACAGTTGCAGTCCGGGCTGGTGGCCCTGTTTCTTTGTTTCTTTTGACTCGCCAAAGAACAAGAGGAAAAGAAAGGCACCCCAGGCGCGCATCGTTCCCCGATGCCTTCGATTGTGGTGAGCCAAACGATAAAGTGGTTTGTCTCACTTCGCACGCAGTGCACTTGGATGGATTTTTAAACCCTAGATCGACGAGCGCGGCATAGCAGCAACACAAAATCTAAGTATTGCCTTAAATTTGTTCGCGCATCCATTGCAATACCGGCGCAACATTCGGCCGTAAACCCGTCCACAACTCAAACGCCTCTGCCGCTTGCCCAACGAGCATCCCCAAACCGTCGACACGAGTGTGTACGCCCGCTAAGCGCGCTTGCGCCAAAAATGGCGTTTCGCCCTTGCTATACATCATGTCGTAGGCCAAGGCTTTAGACGAAAAAATCGCATCGCCAATTGGTAAGCGCTCGCCATTTAAGCTCGCGGACGTGGCATTGATCACAACGTCAAATTGCGAACCATCGGCGACGACCACTTCATCAAGTAAATCATCAAAGCCCAGCGCCTGCAGCGGCAGCGATACATCCTGAGCATGCAGCCAAGGCGCAGCCACTTCATCTAATAACCGTTGCGCTTTACTTTGCGTTCGATTGGCAACCGACAGCGATTTCGGTTGTTGCTGTAATAGCGGTAACAATGCGCCGCGTGCCGCGCCACCGGCGCCGAGCAATAAGATTCGTTGCCCACGCAAATCAATATGACGCAAAAGATCGGCGACTAATCCCGCGCCATCGGTGTTGTCCCCTTGCCAAGCGCCGTTGACTTGTCGCACCAAGGTATTGACCGCACCGGCAGCAGCAGCGCGCTCAGTCAGTTGCTCGCCGACCCAACGAAAAGCTTCTTCTTTAAACGGTACTGTCACATTCGCCCCACGGCCACCCGCATCCGCAAAGGCTTTCACCGTTGCCGAAAAACCATCTAAGGGCGCGAGTAACTGCTGATAGACAAAGCGACTTACGGCGGGATGATCTGCAAACTGAGCGGCAAATGCAGCATGAATTTGTGGGGATTTGGAGTGCGCAATCGGATGACCAATCACAACATACGTCGGGTGAATCATGGTGCAGAACCCATTAAAAAGTGAGGTGTCAGTGTTAAGCAAAAAAATGGCATCGCTGCTACGTCTGCCATACTGGATGCACGGTCTGTGATTTGAGCGCCTGCCTATAAAACCATTGGCCAATACGGCGTATACGCCTCACTGTCGCGAGCTTACAAACTCAGGCGCCGCTACCGCGCAAAATTAACCCTGTGTCCAAGGTAGACCCGCCGCCTGCCAACCATTTTTACTCCCGCGATGACTCTGCGCGTCTTTGTCGCCTTCAAAACCTTCTAAAATATTCATTGCCGCAGTGTAACCATGCTCGGCGGCCAGTACCGCAGCCTCATGCGAGCGCGCCCCCGAGCGGCATAAAAATAGCACCACCGCTTCTGGATCAACTGCGGCTTTGAGTTGCACCAAAAAGTTTGGATTATTTGCCATCGTCGGATAAGTTTTCCATTCGATCATCTCGGCGCCAGGCACCACGCCCACAAACTGCCACTCGGCATGCGTGCGAACATCAACCAACTGCACACTGGGTAGACTTTGCAATAAAGTCCACGCTTCGCTAGGGGTGACGATGCCAGCGTAAGGTAACCCTTGGCTCATGGCACGAGAACGCGCATTTTGCAAAATTTCATTATTTTGGCTCATCAAAATCCCCTTTTTTATACATTCATCGAGTGGTCTATTTTAGCGGCATGTCTTACGTTACAGCTACATTTATTGACGCACCAAATCAGTGCAGCAAACCAGTGCGCGCACTAAAAAAATACACAAAAGTAAGTCCGCGACAGCAAAAAGATGTGGCACAATAGATTGCATGTAAGATTTTGCTTGGCACACTTTGTGCTTGTAATCACTGCAACAGCATTTAATGCCGTTTTATCCCACTTTTAATTTTTGTTCATACTCGTCCTACAGGAGCGACAACATGGCGGTAGCCGACGTTCTCAAGCTTATTAAAGAAAACGACATTCGTTTCGTTGACTTGCGCTTCACCGACACCATCGGTAAAGAGCACCACGTAACTGTTCCTTCTCACGTCGTTGATGAAGAATGGTTCGAAGCGGGTCACGCTTTCGATGGTTCATCGATCGCCGGCTGGAAAGGCATTCAAGCTTCCGACATGCTGTTGTTGCCAGATCCTGCAACAGCCAATATCGATCCATTCTTTGATGAGCCAACGCTGATCATGACTTGCGATGTGATCGAGCCAGCAACCGGCAAAGGTTATGACCGTGATCCACGTTCATTGGCCCGTCGCGCTGAAGCTTATTTGAAAACTACCGGTATCGGCGACACTGCTTACTTTGGTCCAGAACCAGAATTCTTTATTTTTGACAGCATCCGTTGGAACACGGATATGTCAGGCTCGTTCGTAAAAATCGGTTCAGACGAAGGCGCTTGGGCGACTGCTGACGAAGTTCAAGGCGGCAACTTAGGTCACCGTCCACGCGTTAAAGGCGGCTACTTCCCAGTACCTCCAGTAGACAGCCATCAAGACATCCGCGCCTCTATGGTGTTGATCTTGGAAGAAATGGGCGTGCCAGTTGAAGTGTTCCATCACGAAGTTTCAAACGCAGGTCAAAATGAGATTGGTACTAAATTCTCAACTTTGACACAACGCGCTGACTGGACTCAAATCCTGAAATACGTGGTGCACAACGTTGCCAACCAATACGGCAAAACAGCAACGTTTATGCCAAAACCAATCGTTGGCGACAACGGTTCAGGCATGCACGTTCACCAATCAATCTGGAAAGACGGCAAAAACTTGTTTGCTGGCAATGAATACGCTGGTTTGTCTGAAACTGCCCTGTTCTACATCGGCGGTATCATCAAGCACGCTAAAGCATTGAACGCGATCACCAACCCAGGCACGAACTCGTACAAACGTTTGGTACCGCATTACGAAGCACCGGTTAAATTGGCTTACTCGGCTAAAAACCGCTCTGCATCGATCCGTATTCCTCACGTTGCGTCTGAAAAAGGCCGTCGTATCGAAGCGCGCTTCCCAGATCCATTGGCAAACCCATACTTGTGCTTTGCTGCATTGATGATGGCAGGCTTGGATGGTATCCAAAACAAGATTCACCCAGGCGATCCAGCGGACAAAAACTTGTACGATTTGCCACCAGAAGAAGACAAATTGATCCCTACAGTTTGCTCTTCACTGGACGAAGCTTTGGCCGCACTCGATGCAGACCGTGAATTCTTGACTCGTGGTGGCGTATTCACCAATGAGTGGATCGACTCTTACATCGAACTCAAAATGAACGACGTAAATCGTTCACGCATGAACGTGCATCCAGTTGAATTTGATATGTACTACTCATTGTAATTTTTAGGGCGGATAGCTCCGCCCCAAAAATTGAAGCAAAACCCGCACTCAGCCTCGCTGATGCGGGTTTTTTTATGGCTAACGATCGTAAGGCAAGGGTTCAACCGCGCCACCGGCGGCTATCGCTGCCGCACTAGCCACAAAGAAAGGTTTTTTTGCGCGCAAGACCGGATAAAAAAATGCCGCTCACTTGACTTAAGTGAACGGCATTGGGTTTTTGTCGCGATTGAGGATTAGCCTCAATTAATCATTCTTTTCTAGCTCGAAATAGAAAAATTCACTGGTACCATCATCGTTATCACTGGCGATTGCGCCTTTGATTTCGTCTTCTTCGCTACTAATGATCGCCAAAGATTCCGCTTTGGTAATCACAACGCGACCGCCTTGGTCGAGCAAGGGTACTGACGTTGGCGTCAAATTAAGTACCACACCGTCTTTCAGTTTTTCCAATGGAATGACACCAATGAAGCTACCCAAAATTTGGCCATCGTTGTATGAGTCGCCAGTGGCTTCCACTGAGGCGGTGTAAACCAAACTGTTATTTTTCGCCCAGAAGTCGCCGCCAGACAGGCCCGCTTCAAAGTTCGCCACGACTGGCAAAGTCACTTTGAAAGTGTCTACTTTGCTGAAGGTTTCTAGTTTATTGAACATATATTCAATCAACTCATGCTGCTTCACAGCAAAAATCAGATTGCCGCCACCATTGCCACGGTTGAAGATGTACGCTTTGCCGTTGCCCAGTGCCACGCCTTCAATATTGAGTTCTGCAATACCCGCTGCCGTTTTCAGCTGCGTGTATAAGCTAGTCAGGCTACGCTCATGTTTGCTAATGCGATCGCTAGAAAGCAAAAAGCCCACCTCGCGATTTGATTTACTGCCCGAGCCTAGCGTTAAGCTCCAAGTTTGTTTGCCTTGGCGAAATTGCGCTAAGGCTTCAAAGTCAGGTTTTACTTTTTTATTGATCCGGCCCGTAACTGGGTCGATTGGATACTCCTTAATCAACTGTTTATCAGTGATATAGAAATTCTTATCGAGTTCAAACAGCCATTGAGCATCATCACCCACCGCATAGAAAAAACCATTGCGATAATTCAGGCCAGAAGCCGATGGCAGATCACGGTTGATGTGAGCTTGACCCAACTCCAGTGTGTAGCTTTCGGCATTGGCGTGCAGGGCAAAAGTAGCTGCGAGTGTTGCGGCGAGAAGATGTTTAAGCATGGTGTCCTTACTCTATTAGACGTAAAAATATAAAATTGGGTTGTTTTATCGCGCCAAATAATGACTCAAATATTACATTTTTTTACATAATTGTGTGTATTATTTCCATTGCTTTCTATAAAATCTTACTAATCGCTCATCAATACAACAGGGTGAGTTGATTTAAATTTTTAATCTAAATTAATGGCTTACGCCATACCTACGGTATTGATGTATTTTGCTTGAGCTCTTTTTTTGTAAAGCTTAGCGAGCAATACCTCTGACAATTCCTATGCCTCGTAAAGCAACAACCTCTGCATGATTGTGTTGGTTTGATGAAGAAAAATAGTCAGATTCCTGAATTAAATTCGCCAAGTAAGCAGTAGCAAGGCAAGATGCTGGGCGACCTGATGTAGATCCGCTCGTTTATAAATTAAAGCCCTAAATTATGACAATGAAATTTAATGGCATTAATCTGTATACGCTGCGCAAATCCGCAGCCAAGAGCCAAAACGACATGCGCAAATATTAAATATTGCGGGTGAATGGATGGTTTTGTTGGGTAAGAAAATGGCGTTGACCGACGACGCAGATTTGCTCGGCTATTGCACGAAGCGCATGTATTCGTGCCGCAAACGTTTGCTGATCAGCGTGCAGCAGCAGATTTTCTAGATGCGCATACAGCGCGTTTTGCCAGTGTGTCGTGGTAAAGGCTTTGCGCTCCTATCCAAATAAGATCTCGCGCCACTGCCACCATCAGCTGTACTACTAACGCTTACGCTATTCACTGATATTTTAACCGCAGGTAGATCGCCTTATCAGGCCGCCGCGAGTGGACGTATTGAAGTGATCTGCAGAGCAATGTTGATGTTAAAAATCAGTTTGATCTGTGACTGCACAAATTAAATTCGATATCGCAGTTGTAATAGAACCACGCATTATTTATTTAAACCAAGGGATTACTATGTTCAAAATTGGCACGGCTTTGGCAGCCGTTCTTGTCTTTCAATTGGCTCAAGCGGCATCACTAGAAGCTATTCAAAAAAGTGGCCAAATTGTCATTGGCGTAAAAGACTCTTCGCCGCCATTCTCACAACTCGATGTTAAAACCCGCGCCCTCAAAGGGTATGACATTGACTTTGCCTTGGGAATTGCCAAGCGCTTGAAGGTGAAGCCTGTGTTTAAAACCTTAGAGTCAGACGATCGTATTCCTTGGGTTAAAGAAGGTAAAGCGGATATTGTCATCGCGGATTTAGCGCGGAGCGCGGAGCGCGAGAAAGAAGTCGCTTTTAGTACCGGTTATTTTGTAACTGATACGCGCATTCTGGCCAAAAAAGGGCGCTTTAAATCTGAAAGAGATTTAGCAGGCAGCCAAATTGCGCTGACTTCGGCATCCAGCTCGGTCAAATTAATGCGCAAGTCCTTCCCCGATACTAAACTCGCTGAATTTGAAGATAAACCAGAAATGTTAAAGGCGGTATTGGCGGGGGTTGTCGACGGAATGTTGGGTGACGGGCCAGTGATGACCGCCACATTGGCGCAAATTCCTGCAGCACAGCGTAGTCAATTTGAGGTGAGTGATTTTGCGTTGGATACGAAAACCTTTGGTGTCGCTATGCCCAAAGACGAAAAAACACTACAAATTGCAGTGAATAATGCGCTCGTCGATATGGAGACCTCAGGTGAAGCTCAGGCGATCTTTAATCGCTGGTTTGGCCCGCAAAGTAGCCAACCAATGGGACGAATTTTTAGAATTAGCCCAAGCCGAAATTAACTCGCACCAATCGCTTCCTCAATTTAATACGGCTAAGAAAAAACCGGACCTCAGTGGCCTCGTGCCGTTCACTTAAGAGCAAGTGAGCGGCATTTTTATTGCCATTGCTTCGCCACACAGCATCAAAACAACAATATATGACTTACTATACCCACAACTTTAATACACGCTGACGCAAACTCATATCTATACTTATACAAAACATACCATACCGATAAAAATGAACGCTCATACAAAAACCATGACTGCTGGCCTATTTTTGGTCAGCTACTTATTTGCTGGTGTGTTATCCATTCAACTCGGGACAATCAATCCTGGCAATATGGGCTTAATTTGGCTGGCCGCAGGGATTGGCTTATTTACCGTTTTGCAATTAGGCCGCATTGGCCTTGTCATCGTTTACGTTGGCAGCTTTGCCATCAATACACCGTATTTATTTCATGGCCACTGGCAACATCAAGTGGCCAGCATTTTAATCAGCGGCGGTATTTTTGCTGGGATTGACACATTGCAATCCTATTTAGCAGCACGCGCCTATCAAGCCCTAGCCAGCCAATACGGCAACACCATGTGGCGACAACCCACGGTATTACCTAAGATCTGGCTCCGAGTCTGCTTTATTCCTGTTGCTGTGACCATGCCATTATTTATCGCATTGCAAACTTCAGCGGGCTTAATCCCAATAAACTTAGACTCCATCTTAATTCGCGGCATGATTTTAATGCTGGCAGATTCCTCAGGGCTTATTTTATTTGTCCCGCTCTACCCCTATCTGAAATCAGGCACTTTAATTAAAGAGCTATTAAAATCAATTTACTTTCTCATCATTATCCCGATCCCAATCATTATCAATTATTTCATTCTAGATCGAACCTTAATTTTATTACTACCACTCATGCTGTATATTGCAGTGCGTTTCAAAATGGCGGCAACCAATGTCTCACTACTACTCATTACATTAATGTGCATCGGTTTAACCGCAAAAGGCTATGGATTTGTAAACACACAAAATATTATTATTTCATTATTACAAATCCAAATCTTTGTGTTTTCTATTACATTAGCTTTACAATATTTAGCACAAACGCAAACACAAATTATGCATAACCAAGCTTATTTAGAGCAAGAGGTGAAGTCACGAACTGAAACACTCGCGCAACTCAATCATGAATTAAGCATTCTTGCCACGACGGACGAGCTCACCCAACTAAGTAATCGTAGGGAGTGGCAATCCAAAGCTCACGCGAGTTTTTTAAATGCTTTGCGCTATCAAAAAAATCTGAGCTTAATGATGATCGACGTGGATCACTTTAAAAAAATTAATGATCAATACGGGCATTTATTTGGTGATCAGATATTAAAACAAATCGCACAATTATGTATGCTCAATACCCGTGCCACCGATTTAGTCGCTCGCTGGGGTGGCGAAGAGTTTGTGGTTTTACTACCTGAAACCACGCTGGAGCAAGCTAAAATTGTTGCCGAAAAAATAAGGTACGCCATTGCCAGCAACGCATTTTCTCAGGCAGACAATCTACAACTCACCACGACAGTGAGTATCGGCTTGTCCAGCCTAGTTGCGCATGATCAATCGTTAGATGATTTACTCTCGCGCGCCGACAATACGATGTATTTGGCTAAAGCCAAGGGTCGCAATTGCATACAAGCTGATACATCTACAATAACGGACAGCAGTGTGGCCTAAAATTATATTTGCGGATTGCCTAATTGTAGGCAAAATAGCAACTTCACCTTCATCTGATCATCATGAGCTCACTCAAAAAACCGCGAATCACCATACACTATTGCACTCAATGCAGTTGGTTACTGCGCAGTGCATGGCTAGCCCAAGAGTTACTCTCAACTTTTGCTTTTGAATTAGGCGAAGTGGCATTACAACCGGGCACGGGTGGCGTATTTTTAATCCATTGCGATGAGGTTTTAGTCTGGGATAGAAAAATTGAAAACGGTTTTCCTGAGGCTAAAATTTTAAAGCAAAGGATTAGAGATTTGATTGCGCCCGATAAAACCTTAGGACATTCGGATAAAACCAACAATTAAATTCATTTGTATTACATTTCACCGCCCGCTGATTAGGCACAAAGCGCAGGCCTGTGATACCTTTCTGATATGCACTCAAAACGACTGATTGGCCTTCTATTTCTCTGCAATATGGCACATGCTGATATCTACAAATATGTAGATAGTAATGGCAATGTGACATTTACTAATTCACCCATTAAAGGTGCGGTACGCATCATGAGTGAATCGCAACCGGTAGCCAACCCAGTTCGGCGAAATAACGAGAGCGTTAAATCGCCTCGAGTCGCGATTCCTTCTCCGGTGAATTTCCCTAAAGTGGATGCGGCAACCCAAAAAAGTCGCGATAGTAATCGTAAATTAATTTTAGAAGAAGAGCTGAGCAGTGAGCGCGAGCTATTGAGCAAAGCTAAAAAGAATTTGCAAGATGCCGATGCCAATCGCTCCGCAGTTGAGCAAGCCAATCCTAAACTGTATCTAGAACGCATTGGTCGCCTACGCGAAGCCATTGTGATGCACGAAAAGAACGTCTCCGCACTTCAAGCCGAGCTAACCCGAGTGCGCTAATGCGCCATAAAAGGCGTAGCAGCACCAATATTGTGCAAAGATGAATCGTTTTAGCCGCTGAACATGCTAAAAAGCTGGCCTAAATTTTGCTTTAGGTCATCAATCTCTGCGCGACAATTCGTCTTTTTTAAATCAGCTGCTATCCGATGGAGCCGCATATGAGCCACCCTACTTTTGCTGGCCTCGATTATCTCGATGCGGCCGTCTTAGCGGTCGATCAGGACGGTTATATTCGCTACGCTAATCCGGCAGCGAATAGTTTATTTAATGTAAAGCCACACGAACAACAATCGTTAATCCATTGTTTTGGTGAGAACTCACCTTTAGTTTTTGCCGCACAAACGGCATTAGAAAAACGCATTTCAATCACTGAGCACGAATTAGTGGTGTTTGGTATTGAGGGCGAAATGTATGTCACGCTCGATGTCACCCCTATTGAATCAACCGCGGCGGCAGTATTGCTAGAAATACGGCGCATTGATCAACAACGCCGCATTATTAATGAAGAGCGATTACAAGCACAGCAACAAGCCAATCGCGAATTAATTCGTAATTTGGCGCATGAAATTAAAAACCCACTGGGCGGCATTCGTGGCGCAGCCCAACTATTGGCGCATGAATTACCCGACCCGCAGCTCAAAGAATATACCGATGTGATTGTCGATGAAGTCTCTCGCCTACAAAGCTTACTTGATCGCCTCCTCACGCCACATCGTTTACCGCAGCTCAAAGAGTTGAATATTCATGAGGTGTTAGAGCGTGTACGTAGCCTTGTTTTGGCAGAAACGCCCAATGGCTTGGCGGTAAAACGCGATTACGACACCAGTATTCCAACTTTAATTGCCGATAAAGAGCAATTAATTCAATCCGTGCTCAATATTGTGCGCAATGCCATCCAAGCCATGTCCAATATTGGTGAAGTGATCTTACGCACCCGCATTGCCCGTCAAGTCACACTCAATCGCCAACGCTACCCTTTGGCCTTACGTATCGACATTAGTGATAACGGCCCCGGCATCCCTGAGCATTTGAAAGAAACGCTATTTTATCCGCTGGTTTCTGGCCGTCCCGGCGGCACCGGTATCGGCTTACATTTAGCACATACCTATATTGCTCAGCATCACGGCGTGATTGAATTTGAAAGCCGAGCAGGACACACCACATTTAGCCTTTTCTTACCCCTTAACGCATGGCAAGACACAGGAAGCACATCATGAAACCAGTTTGGGTGATTGACGACGACAAATCGATTCGCTGGGTGTTTGAAAAAGCACTCAGTCGCGAGCAAATTACCCATACCACCTTTGCTTCTGCTACCGAGGCGCTGCTTCGCTTACAAACCGAGCGCCCACAAGCAGTGGTGTGTGATATCCGTATGCCCGGCGAATCGGGGCTCAGTTTTTTAGAGATGATGACACGCGAATGGCCCGATATTCCGGTGATTATCATGACCGCGCATTCCGATTTGGATAGTGCCGTTTCGGCCTTTCAAGGCGGAGCATTTGAATATTTAGCTAAACCATTTGATGTCGACCAAGCGATTGCGCTCATTCGCCGCGCCATGCAAGAGAGTGAAACGCTCAGCCCAAACCACGAAACGGGCTCTGCAGTCCCTGAAATGCTTGGCCAAGCGCCAGCCATGCAAGACGTGTTTCGCGCCATTGGCCGCCTCTCGCACTCGGCCGCGACGGTGATGATTACCGGTGAATCTGGCAGTGGTAAAGAACTTGTTGCCCGCGCACTACATCGACATAGCCCGCGCGCTAGCAAAACATTTGTCGCCATCAATAGCGCGGCCATCCCTAAAGATTTATTAGAGTCTGAATTATTCGGTCACGAGCGTGGTGCATTTACTGGGGCCGACGCTAAACGCATTGGCCGCTTTGAACAAGCCGAAGGCGGCACGCTATTTCTTGATGAAATTGGTGACATGCCGTTTGATTTACAAACTCGTTTATTACGGGTGCTGTCGGATGGTTTTTTCTACCGCGTTGGTGGTCATCAACCGATTAAGGCCAATGTTCGGGTCATTGCCGCAACACATCAAGATCTTGAGGATAGGGTCAAAGAAAAATTATTTCGCGAGGACCTTTATCATCGACTCAATGTGATTCGTTTGCGCTTACCGGCACTGCGCGAACGTAAGCAAGACATTCCGCTATTGGCGAAGCATTTTCTCTCGCAGTCGGCACAAAACCTCGGCGTGGAAATCAAACGCCTGAGCGACGCCGCGATGCAGCAGCTAACTCAATATCATTTTCCGGGTAATGTGCGGCAACTCGAAAACATCTGCCATTGGATTAGCGTGATGGCACCGGGGCAATGCGTTGAAAGCAATGACTTACCCCCAGAATTGCGTGCTGCACCGCAAGTGACCAATCAACTCGTTGGCGACTGGCAGTCGTCCTTAGCTGCAGAAGTGCAACACCGCTTGCAACGCGGTGACAGCCGAATTTTAGACAGCATGATGCAGGACTTTGAGCGCACCGTGATTGAGCAAGCCTTAGCTCAAACTGGGGGTAAACGAATAGAAGCCTCAGAATTACTTGGCTGGGGACGCAATACCCTCACCAGAAAAATCCAAGAGCTGGGAATCGATGAGCATAGCGCCTAATTCCAGCGCGACGCAAAACCCACACACGCAATAGCGCGCTTTAGGCTGCAGACACTAAAGTGATATGCAATAAAAAAGCCCGAGGATTTTCTCCTCGGGCTTTTTTGCAGCATGGCGGCATTGAATGACTTAACGAATTTCGAAAATTTTGCCAAAGTTCGCAATATCGAGCACTGACTTCACGGTGCCTTTACAATTGACCAACGTAATTTTCTTGCCTGCTGCACGCTCATTGAGTAACAGCAACATCCCCAAGGCGGCTGAATCCATATAATCCACTGCCGAAAAATCGATCTCGATATCAGAGAGGCCAGGATGCTGTAAAGCCGAGGTCGTTGCGTGTTTAAACTCACGATGAAATTCAAACGTAAAATTGCCATTCAAAGCTAAGATGGCGCGGTTATTATCAAAGCGTACATTCACTTGCATAGACCTACTCCAAAAACGTTGATGACTGTATGTACAATATAGTCTAGCCAGAGAGAAGACTTATGCAAAGCTTGCAATCAAAAAAAGCCCGCCAATCTACACATTATTTTTCAACGAATGCACGCTCAATCACATAATCACCCGGCTCACCGATTCGTTTAGACACTTTAAAGCCCAATGAGTCTAATAGATTACAAGTGTCTTCTAGCATCGCTGGGCTACCACACAGCATTGCGCGGTCGGTTTCAGGATTAAGCGGTGGCAAACCGATATCTTCAAATAATTTACCTGAAGTAATTAAATCGGTGAGACGGCCTTGATTGCGAAATGGCTCACGCGTCACAGTTGGGTAATAAATTAATTTATTGCGCACTTCTTCACCAAAAAATTCATTATTTGGCAATTCATGCTCAATATAATCCGCATAGGCTAATTCGCTCACCGTGCGAACACCATGAATCAAAATAATTTTATCGAATTTTTCATACGCTTCAGGATCTTTAATCAAGCTCATGAAAGGCGCTAAACCGGTACCAGTACTGAGGTAATACAAATGTTTACCCGGTTTTAAGTCTGACAATACCAAGGTGCCGGTTGGTTTGCGGCTGACTAATAATTTATCGCCTTCTTTTAAATGCTGCAGGCGCGAAGTTAATGGGCCGTTTTGCACTTTAATACTGAAAAATTCGAGCTCTTCTTCGTAATTGGCACTGGCAATTGAATAAGCACGCATCAATGGCTTGCCATCCACTTCCAAACCAATCATCACAAATTGGCCATTTTCAAAACGCAGCGATTCATCGCGCGTTGTGGTAAAGCTAAATAAAGTATCATTCCAGTGACGAACACTTAGCACTGTTTCATGGGCAAACTTAGACATTTAACTTCCTTCAAAAACACTCACCACCAAGACGCAAAGGCACAGCAAAAAGCAGCAACGGGCTAACAAACTGGGCCGATTTATGTGCTATTGATCTCTGCGCTGGTTCAAATTATTAAGCTTTCAACGCTGCTTCTAATTCAGGAATCACGGTAAATAGATCAGCAACTAAACCATAATCGGCCACCTGGAAAATCGGTGCATCCGCGTCGATATTTACCGCCACAATGACCTTACTGTCCTTAATCCCGCCCACGTGCTGCGCTGCGCCCGAAACGCCAAAAGCCATATACAGCTCAGGCGCAACCACGGTACCGGTTTGACCAACTTGGCTATCATTAGGGGCCATGCCAGCATCCACCGCGGCACGAGTGGCACCAATGGCCGCGCCGAGTACATCAGCCAACGGCGTGAGTGTTGCTTTAAAGCCTTCGGCACTACCAAGTGAACGACCACCGCTAATTACCACTCGCGCTGTTGCCAGCTCTGGGCGATCAAGCTCAACCAAATCGCGGCTTACCCACGTGGTTTGTCCGGTCTCGCCGGTTGCCGTTAATGTTTCCAGTGCCGCAGCACCACCGGTCGCGGCAACGGCTTCAAACACCGTTGGACGAATCGTCAAAATCCGTAAACCGGCTGGGGCAACAACGGTGGCATTGATGTTGCCAGCGTACATCGGCCGCACAAAGGTCGTGGCATTAATAATTTGAATGACTTCAGACACCATCGCCACATCAAGCAATGCCGCAGCGCGTGGCAATACATTTTTACCAAAGCTGGTGGCTGCAGCGATTAATGCTGAATAATTGGCGGCGAGTTGCACCAATAAAGGAGTGAGGTTTTCTGCCAAGCCATGAGCATACGCCGGCCCATCCGCATGCAGTACCTTGCTCAGGCCCTCAATCTTTGTGGCCTCGCTAGCAATACCTGCCACATCATTGCCCGTCACCAATAAATGGACTTCTTCGCCCAATTGGCTCGCAGCGCGAATCGCCGAGCGGGTAGCGGCTTTAATACCGTGGCTGTCTAATTCAGCAATCACTAAAACGCTCATGGCAACACCTTCTCTGCTCGCAATGCAGCGACCAACTCGGTCACATTATTTAAAATTTTCCCCGGCTTACGTGCTGGCGGTTCAGCAATCTGTAATACCGTTAACACTGGTGCGCTGACGGCAAAATCGGCAGCAGGCACAGTCTCAATCGGTTTTTTCTTCGCCATCATCAAAGCGGGCAGTTTAATAAATCGAGGTTCATTCAGGCGAAGATCAACGGAAATCACCGCAGGCAATTGCAACGACACAGTTTCCTGACCACCATCGATCTCACGCACCACGGTAGCGCGGCCGTCAGCGAGCTGGATATTTGAAGCAAATGTCGCTTGCGACCAATTTAATAAGCCAGCCAACATTTGCGCGGTTTCAGCCGCGTCATCATCAATCGCTTGTTTACCGGTGAGCACCAAATCAGGCGTTTCACGCTGCGCGATGGCTTGTAAGTATTTAGCGGCGGTTAAAGGCTGCACCACACTCGGGGTCTCGATCAAAATGGCTCGATCCGCGCCCATTGCCAAAGCGTGACGTAATACATCTTGATTGGCGGCAGTGCCAACTGCCACCACCACCACTTCGCTGGCTACACCGGCTTCTTTCAAGCGAACCGCGCCTTCGACGGCATTTTCGTCAAAAGGATTGATGCTCATTTTGACATTGCTAAGCTCGACATCCAAACCGTCTTGGGTTGGCCGTGGCCGGATTTGATAATCAACGACCCGTTTAATGCTGACTAAAATTTTCATGGTGCTTCCTGCAGGCTGCGAATTGACTACCATCAACGCGCGCGATTATAGAACAATTGCCATTTTGCAGAAGATTGTATTCGGCGGTAAACTATATGTAAAACACATTATTATTATAAACATATTCGATTTTACAGATATAGAAGCGAGATTGAGATGCAAGAACGCGACGTCATGGAATACGATGTGCTGATTATTGGTGCAGGCCCAGCGGGTTTAAGCTCGGCCATTGCGATAAAGCAGCTCAACCCCGAAATTTCAGTCTGTATTTTGGAAAAAGGCGCGCAAGTGGGCGCGCATATCTTGTCTGGCGCGGTGATTGATCCGGTTGCGCTCAATCAGCTGATTCCCGATTGGCAACACCGCGCGCCGCAATTGGCGACCGCAGTCAGCCAAGACGAATTCTTTTTACTCGATGAAGATACCGGCATTAAGATTCCACAAATCTTACTGCCACCTCAATTACACAACGATGGCTGTTTTATCGTTAAGCTGGGCGAAGTCTGCGCTTGGCTTGCCAGCGAAGCTGAAAACCTTGGCGTTGAAATTTATCCCGGCTTTGCCGCCGCCGAAGTATTGTACGACGACGCAGGCGCCGTCATGGGCGTGGCCGTTGGCGATATGGGCATCAATAAATTAGGTCAACATAAAGCCGATTACGCGCTCGGCATGGCAATTCACGCTAAATACACGCTGTTTTGCGAAGGCGCGCGCGGCTCACTCGCTGGCGATTTAGAAAACAAATTTGCTTTACGTAAAGACGCCGATCCGCAGCATTTTGGTCTTGGCGTCAAAGAAGTATGGCAAGTTAAACCCGAACACCATCACCTCGGCTTAGTGCAACACGCCCAAGGTTGGCCACTCGACAACAGCACCAGCGGTGGCGCGTTTATTTATCATTTGCCCGAGCATCAAGTGGCCATTGGTTATGTGGTGCATTTGAATTACCAAAACCCAACGCTATCACCGTTCGAAGAATTACAACGCTTTAAAACCCATCCAAAAATTCGTGGCACTTTCGCTGGCGCCAAACGCATTGCTTACGGCGCGCGTGCGATTGCCGAAGGTGGGCTGCAATCCTTACCCAAAATGACCTTCCCTGGCGGGATTTTGCTTGGCTGCTCAGCGGGATTACTCAATTTCCCGCGCATTAAAGGCACGCATAATGCGATGCTGTCAGGCATGTTAGCCGCCCCAGCTATCGTAGAGGCCATTGCCAACGATCGGCAGCGCGATGAACTGATTGCTTTTAATACCGCTTTTGCACAATCAAGTATTTGGCAAGAACTACAACAAGTGCGCAATATCAAGCCAGCGATCTCTAAACTCGGTACTTTGGCGGGTACGATGTATGCCGGTGCAGAGCTTTGGCTATCTAAGTTAGGGATCAATACCCCTTGGACATTACGCCATAGCACCCCAGACAATACCACGCTCAAACGCCTTAACAGCGTTGCAGCGATTCATTACCCCAAACCCGATGGCGTACTGACATTCAATAAGCTCGATTCTTTAATGCTGGCCAATGTCTCGCACGATCACGATCAACCCAGCCATTTACAATTACGCGATACCTTAATCCCGATTACCGTTAATCTGGCTCAGTATGGCTCACCAGAAAGCCATTACTGCCCTGCTGGCGTGTATGAAATTATTCAACACCACGACGCTCCGGCCTTGCAAATCAACGCGCAAAATTGCTTGCATTGTAAAACTTGTGACATCAAAGACCCACAGCAAAATATTCACTGGGTACCACCCGAAGGCGGCGGCGGACCTTTATACGGCGCCATGTAGTTCAACCCCACCCCACCCCGCACCATCCAGCCATTTGGCGGCAAATAACATCCTACGAGGATCATTGCCGCCGAATGCGCGCCAGCAAATAGCTTACACACACAAAACACACGCCGAAAAAATTAGCAATAAATTGTAATTTTTTGCATAAAAACTACGTAAAAATACTTATGCAGGCTTAATAACTATTGATACTATCCATTCGCAAAATGAAAGAATAAGATCAAAAATAGCATTTGCTACTTCAGCATGCCTTGAATTTTGTAATTCGTCGTTACCACCCAGAACAATAGTTTTATCTAGGAAAGCCATCATGACGCCACAAGGCTATCTATTCACTATCGCCGCCTGCCTTACATCAATGCCAGCACTTGCTTTTGCTCCAGGAATGGAAGAATCAATTGCCGATGTCATGGTCTGGGTGGTTATCGTCGCCGTTCCGGTGGCGGCAATTTATTTATTTTGGAAAGTCCACGTCTTACCCGAAGTAATTGCAGAAAAAAATCATCACCCACAAAAACATGCCATCCAAGTTTTATGCCTGCTGTCTTTGGTATTTGGTGGTTTATTGTGGCCATTGGCTTGGTTGTGGGCGTTCGCCAAACCCACCGCGTACAAAATTGCCTATGGCACAGACAAGCATGACGACTTCTTTAAACATGCCGAACATCATGCAGATAAATCACTAGATTTGGCCGTGGTTGATGAAGAACTCACCATACTCAAACAAAAAATGGATGGCTTAAACCAAAAGCGCGAGCTGATTTTAAACCAGCAAACGCCAACCACCATCGAACAAAAAGCCGAAGGAAATAAAGATGCTTGAACTGATTATTGGCGGCTACTGCGCCATCATTTGGCTGATTTTTATCAAACTCAAGCTGTTTCCTTGGAATATCAAAAGCCAAGTGGGCTCGGCCACTGGCGCGATTGTGTTGGCCGCGACCATTATTTTCACGATTAACGTTGTTACGCCGTCGTCAAGCGATGTACGCGTGATTAATTATGTGGCTGAAATTGTGCCACGAGTACAAGGCACAGTGACTCGCGTTGCGGTTGAAGGCAATACCTTGATTAAAAAAGGGGATGTATTGCTTGAAATCGACAACACGCCATATCGACTCAAAGTGAAAGAGCTGCAAGCCAAGCTCGCTGATGCCACCGCATCGGCCAAAACTTTGTGGCAAGATTTAGATAGCGCCAAGAGCAATACTTTGGCCGCACAAGCCCATTTAGATTTAATGAAAAAACGCTTAGCCCAATCGCAAGAATTGGCCAAAGCGGAGGCTGGCAATCAATACGACGTAGAAAACTTTGTCACCGAAGTGAAAAAGGCCGAGTCAAACGTTGCCAGTGCCAAAACGGCCGAAGCGAAGGTGCAAACCAAACTCGAAGGCGTAGTTGGCCCTGATATTGCCAGCGTGGCACAAATTAAAGCCCAGCTTGAAGCGGCGCAATACGATTTGGATTCAACCATTATTCGCGCGCCTGCAGATGGTTATGCGGTGAATGTGGCGGTACGCCCAGGTAATTTCTTAGCGGCAATGCCATTCCGACCCGCCATGAGTTTTGTTGAACACGAACAACGTATTTTGGCCTTCTTCGCGCAAAACGAGCTACGCTTTGTAAAACCAGGCGACAAAGCAGAAATCGCGCTCAAAACACTGCCAGGCGAGCTAATTTCCGCCAAGGTCGATTCGATTGTTTGGGCCACCAGCCAAGGTCAAATCCTTCAGTCAGGCACGATTCCAAATAGCCCATCTGAAATCGTTCACGCGCCTTTAGCGCAGAAATACGCCGTAAAACTGCAACCCATCGCCAAAGAAGGTGAAACCCTGCCGCACATTGCAATGGGCGCGCGTGGTGGCGGTGCAATTTATACCGAAAAACTCGCCCCACTGCATTTATTGCGAATGGTGATGATTCGTGCACAGTCTATCGTCAATTATCTTGTGCTGAAATTACACTAGGAGGGTGAATGTTTAATTTGAAGACCTCACTCGCCGCCCTTAGCACGACGGGGCTCTTGCTCGGTTGTGCGGTTAGCTCGCCGCCAAACCAGCATGAGTTAATGCCTTTGGCACTCGGCAAAACGACACTCGCCAAGCAGTGGAAATACGCACAAAGCGCCGGCCAGTTTGACGCCGAAACCTTGGGATTTACACCGGATGCCACGCTCAAAGCGTTGATCGCCGAATCGCAAAGCTATAACAACGATTTGCGTATCGCCGCCGCACGTCTTGAGCAATCGCGTGCGGCGCTCAAAGCGGCGGGCGCCCCACTGCTGCCAAGCTTAGGCTTTGCTGCGCAAACGGGCCAATCGGCTTTACCCACCTCAAATATGAGTACCAGTGGTTTTGGTTTAGTTGCCAGCTGGGAAATTGATTTATGGGGCCGCCTAGCTAGCCAACAAGCCGCCAGTGACTCACGCTTTAAAGCCAGCGAGCTGGATTTGCTCTATAGCCAACAAGCCATCGCCGCGGCGGTGACTCGTGCTTGGATCTCAACCAGTGAAGCGCAGCAGCAGTTGGCAATATCGAAAAAAATGCTCGGTTACGCCGAGCAACAACTGCAGTTAACGCAGAAAAGCCAACAAGTCGGCCGTAGCACTGGGCAAGATATTGCGCTCAACCAAGCCAATGTCGCGCTGTATCGCAACCAATTCGCTGCCAACCAACAAGTATTAAATCAAGCACAGCGTAGCTTAGAAGTTTTACTTGGACGTTACCCCGCCGCGGAAGTCACTGCGGCCAATCAATTGCCAACAGCAGCAATGACGCTACCAGCGGGCATTCCGTCCGAGTTGATGACGCGCCGTCCTGATGTATTGGCAGCAGAGCAGCGCTTTCGGGCGGCGTTTCAAGATGTTGAAGTTGCCAAACGCGCTCGCCTGCCTTCTTTAAAGCTCACGGGTGGCGTGGCGTATATCGAGGAGTCGGTGATTCAACTAGACCCTAGCCTCAAAAACCCCCTTTGGGCTTTAACGGGCCAATTGCTGGCGCCAATTTTCACTGGTGGCTTGTTGGAAGCACAAGTTGAAGCGAAAAATGCCAAGCAACTCGAAGCCATGGCCCAATACAGTAAAACGGCGATGATGGCGTTAAATGAAGTTGAAGGTGCATTGTCGAACGAGCGAGTACTATTACAACGGCAAACTGCACTGCAAACCCAAACGGTGCAATTTAAAAAGGCAGTCGAACTCGCAATGGTGCAACTCAAAGTCGGCAAAGCAGATCGCTATAGCGTATTGCAACAGCAATTTAATCTAGCGAGCGCCGAAGCCAATCTACTGCGTGTACAAAGTGAGCGCCTGAGTAATCGGGTGAGTTTACATCAAGCATTAGGTGGGCACTTCCCTAGCTAACTCATAGGTATTGCTCTCTCGATTTTGATTTAAATGTTCTAGAGAGCAATACCTAATCGTAGAGCGCGGGCTATTGGCCTATCCAAAGCAATAAAAAAAGCGCTTTCTGCGCTTTTTTTACCTGTAATTTCGTTTGATTTACCCTGGCCCTAACAAGCAAGCAAACACACGACGACTTATTTTTTCGCTTTATGTTCAAAGTAAAGCTTCATCAGCAGTACCGCCCCCGCCAATAACAAGGTCACCGAGTTAGCCAAAATCAACGGCCAATCGCCGAGCATAAAGCCATACACCAGCCATAAACTCACCCCGGTAACAAAAATCAAATACATACCTAAGGAAATATCTTTCGCCGAACGACTACGCCAAACCTGCCAGACTTGCGGCACAAAAGCGATGGTGGTGCATAGCGCGGCGGACATGCCAATTAAACTCAATACATTCATCACTCAATACTCATTCCATGGATTGGCAATTCGGTCGCGCAAAGTACTTCTAACCACTGCGCCGCAAACAACCCGTACATTCATCCGACTTGCCATAAAAAAACGGCGCTCTGCGCGCCGTTATCTTAAAAAGCTAAACCTTATTTCGCCAGCAAAATCCGCAACATGCGGCGCAGTGGCTCAGCGGCGCCCCAAAGTAATTGGTCACCAATCACAAATGCGCTGATGTATTCAGGGCCCATATTCAGTTTACGCACACGGCCAACACCGATATCGAGCTTGCCCGTGATTTGCGCTGGGATCAGCTCTTTTACGGTCACTTCGCGATCGTTCGGTACCCATTTCACCCAATCGTTACCCGATTTGATGATGGATTCGATTTCAGCCAGTGGCAGATCTTTTTTCAGTTTGATGGTTAATGCCAAGCTATGGCAACGCATCGCACCAATCCGTACACACAAACCATCGACTGGAATTGTGGCGTCAGAGCCGAGGATTTTGTTCACTTCGGCTTGGCCTTTCCATTCTTCTTTGGATTGGCCGTTGTCGAGTTGCTTGTCGATCCACGGGATCAAACCACCAGCGAGTGGCGCACCAAAAAATTCAGTGGGTACGTCGTTTGAAATGGTGTGTGCGACTTTTTTGTCGATGTCTAAAATCGCTGAAGCTGGCGTTGCCAACTCATCGGCTACGGCGTTGTATACCACGCCCATGCCTTTAAGCAATTCACGCATGTGGTTCGCGCCGCCGCCGGATGCCGCTTGATACGTCATTGACGAAACCCAGTCGACCAAACCGGCTTTAAACAAACCGCCCATACCCATCAACATGATCGAGTTGGTACAGTTGCCGCCGATGTAGTTTTTTACGCCACGGGCCAAAGCGCCTTGGATCACGTCGTCATTCACCGGATCGAGCACGATGACGGCATTGTCTTCCATCCGCAAGGTTGAAGCGGCATCAATCCAGTAGCCTTGCCAACCGCTAGCACGCAGTTTTGGGAAAACTTCGGTGGTGTAGTCGCCGCCTTGGCAAGAAATAATCACGTCCATTGCGGCCAATTGGGCAATATCGTTGGCGTCTTGCAAGGTGCCAGCGTCTTTACCAAAATTAGGTGCAGCTTGGCCTGCTTGCGACGTTGTGAAGAAAACCGGATCGATCACATCGAAATCTTTTTCTTCTTGCATGCGTTGCATCAGAACCGAACCCACCATACCGCGCCAACCGACTAGACCCACCCGTTTCATGATTACATCCTTTAGCGACAACAATTAATTAATTCGAGTCTTAGATATTAGTGAAATTCCGTATGCCTGACTAGCCAGCAAAGCCAATTAAGCGCGCTTTTATCCAATTTAAATGTTTCCAAACGTACCTTCACAGTGCAGCATGCCCCGCCAATCGGCGTTAAAATTAGGCTTTTTGCGACCCAAGAGGACTCCAGTGCGCGTTTTAATTCAAAGAGTCAAACAAGCTCAAGTCGATGTTGGCCACGAAACCATCGGCCAAATCAATGCCGGTTTATTACTGCTGGTTGGTGTTACGCATGAGGATGGAGCTGCTGATATCCAATGGCTAGTGAATAAAATCGCCAATTTACGGCTATTTAATGATGAAAACGGCGTGATGAATTTATCCATCCTCGATGTGGGGGCGGATGTTTTGGCGGTCAGCCAATTTACGCTGTTTGGCAATGTCAAAAAAGGCAATCGACCCAGCTGGGGCGAGGCAGCGCCGGGGCCAATCAGTCAGCCATTGTTTGATGAATTTGT
Organism: Deefgea piscis; assembly: GCF_013284055.1. Taxonomy (NCBI): domain Bacteria; kingdom Pseudomonadati; phylum Pseudomonadota; class Betaproteobacteria; order Neisseriales; family Chitinibacteraceae; genus Deefgea; species Deefgea piscis. The sequence goes on from NZ_CP054143.1 coordinate 315,440, forward strand.
TCGCCAGCTCAGCCTCAAGCTGACCAAGCCAGTGGCAACCGGGCGATTTGGTGCTGATATGCAAGTGGCTTTAATCAATGACGGCCCAATCACTTTATTGATTGATAGCAAAGCCCCCTAAATAAGGCTTTACCCGTACTTGACCGAAACAACATGCCAAGTGCAGAATGACCTTAGCGCCGATTTGAAACCCAGCTTGCGGGCGCTTTATAAATACTCGCTAAAGCGTGCAAAACCCACTGCACGTGGGTTTTTTGTTTTTTGCGCCAATTAATCGACAAATTGCGGGGCGCGTTCGAAATGCCGCTAAAGCGTCGGTGATTCAATCGAATAAACAGAATCACCGGCGAGTTTCTTAGGAGCTTGCCCATGTATGATTGTTTAGAAGCAACAACGATAAGCCTCCCAGCACCAACGGGATTACGCAAAAACCGCCGCCTTAACTTTGACAGGTATCGCGAGCACCACTGCTTACAGCTTCGCGCCGCGCCCTATACCGGCCCGCATTCCTTAATTCGGGCGTTTGCCGCGGCCCAAAGCTTACACCTACCAACGCATAATTTACCCGATGGTAGTTTATTGATTTTGGATTTGCTTTGCACTGAAGCCTTATTGTTTCAACGCCGCTTTCCTGATTTATTGGCCATTTATGAGCCTGCACGCCCCATTCCCAAAGGATAGCAATGCCCCGTTTGCAAGACGTTAAAGCCACCTGGATTCTCGCATGGCCGATTATGATCGGCCAACTCGCTCAAACTGGCACCGGCTTTGTCGATGCCGTCATGGCTGGCCACTTATCGGCTGGAGACTTGGCCGCAGTTTCAGTCGGCACGTCGATTTGGAGCGTGATGATTGTCACCATGTTTGGCTTATTGATTGCCATTAGCCCAATGGCGTCGCAAAAAGTCGGCGCCAAAGCTTGGCATGAAATCCCGTCGTTAACGCAACAAGCTTTATATCAAGGGCTGTTTATCGCCCTGATCATGATGTTGATCGCGCATAGTTTGCTGCCGATTTTTTCTCAGATTGGTTTAGCGCCTGACGTCGCCGAAAAAGGTAGTCGCTTTTTGGCGGTGATTTCATGGGGGTTTCCGGCGGTAGCGATTGCGCGCGTTTTGTATGGCTATAGCTCGTGCTTAAATCAAACCAAGCCGATGATGGTGATTTCGATTATTGCGCTGCTGCTCAATATCCCCGCCAACTACGTGTTAATTTATGGCCACTGGGGCTTTCCGGAATTGGGCGCTGTTGGCTGCGCTTGGGCTACCGCGATGTGTATGTGGTTTAGCGCCATCATGTGGATTATCTGGATTCGCGTCTCGCCGATTTATCGAGACACGCACCCGTTTCGTCATATCGAAGGTCTACGTCTACAGACGCAAAAACAATTGGCTAAGTTGGCCATTCCAATCGGCATTATGTTTTTTGTTGAATCAAGTGCGTTTAGTTTGATTGCCCTGATGCTGGCCAAGTTGGGTACCACCACCGTGGCATCGCATCAAATTGCACTGAATTTTTCTTCGCTGACTTTTATGATTCCATTGGCCATTAGCACCGCGCTCACCGTTCGCGTTGGGCAGGCCGTTGGCGCAGGCGATTTTAAACTGGCACGCTTTATTGGTGAAACTGGGATTTACCTGGGCTTTATCTTGGCGATTATTTCTGGCTGCATGATTATTCTCTTTCGCGGCACGATTGCGGCTTGGTATACCAGCGATCCGGCAGTGATTTTGCTCGCGGCCAAATTGCTATTGTTGTCGGGATTTTTCCAGTTTTCGGATGCCACCCAGATTGTGGTGGCGGGTGTCTTGCGCGGCTATAAATCAACGCGTATGCCGTTGATTATCCACTTAACGGCTTTTTGGGTAATTGGTATTCCGCTCGGTTACGCGCTGACATTTGGGGTCGGTCCATTTAGCCCACAAGGTCCGGCGGGCTATTGGTTGGCGCTGGTCATTGCCCTCTCCTTTGCCGCGATCTCACTGTTTGCATTTTTTAGACGAATCAGCGTACGGGCACTTCAAACAGGTATAGCAAGCTAAGACTTTATAATCGAAGGCTAGAGAGTAATACCTAGCCTCGTTGCAGCATGCGGATTGAATGCGGTGTGATCACGGCATTCAATTCAGGACTCGCCCCAGCGCTGCATAAGTTGATGCGGTACCGCCAACTGATCTAAAATCCGCGCCACGACAAAATCAACTAAATCTTCTATGGTTTGTGGGTGATGATAAAAACCGGGATTGGGCGGCAAAATCACCACGCCAAGGCGTGATAATTTCAGCATATGCTCAAGATGTATCGCTGAAAATGGCGTTTCGCGCGGCACAACAATCAGCGTTTTACGCTCTTTAATCATCACATCGGCCGCACGTTCTAATAGATTATCTGACGCGCCATTGGCAATCGCCGACAAAGCCCCCATGGTACACGGCACCACCACCATACCATCCCCAGGATTACTCCCCGAAGCCATCGGCGCAAACCATTCTTGCTGACCATAAACCTGTAACTGCTGTGCAGTCACACCATACTGCGCGCGCAGTAACTCTGCCAAATCGGCAGCACGGCTAGGCCAAGTTAAATCAAGCTCTTGTTTGGCGACAATTTGCGCCACTTGGGTATACACCAAACGCACATTACAACCGGCCGATAGCAAGCACTCTAGCGTGCGTAATCCATAGGGCAAACCGGATGCGCCAGTAAAAGCCAGCGTAATTGTCTTCATTGTGTCGTATCCACAGCAGGGTTAGTTCGCAATAAATGAGTCGCAATCAAGCCATTTACCACGCCAAAAATAATGGCCATTGCCAACAGTAAAGGAATTAAAACAAAAATGCCGTTATGCGGAATTAACCATAAACGCGCAATCAACAACTGGCCGACTAAATGCGCTAAAGCCGAACACAGTGACCAAGTCACCAAGCCAAAATACCGTTGCGGCAAATATTGCACCAGCCCCAAGGCCAGCACACTGGCAACCCCACCCGCCAAACTTAAAGCAAAACCCGGTGAAAATACCCCACCCAAGACCAGACTTGCCCCTAAAATGCGCAACATCGACACCCACGCCGCAGCAGACCAGCCCAAACGCTGCAAAGCGATCAAGGTGACGATATTGGCTAGCCCCGGTTTAAAGCCCGGTATGGGCGATGGAATCCCCGATTCAATCACCGCCAACACAATGGCGCACGCGGCAAAGCGGGCAATCTGCTCATCAGTGGTACTGACATTTAAAGTAATTTTAGTAGCTGAGACTGTCATAACTGGCAGGACGAGGACCAACGAGTTCAATACTGGTGCGATTGGGCAAGCAAATTGCACTTTGCCCCACTTGGGTCAGCCAACCTGCACGCACACAATATTGACGTGGGCTTGGGTCGCTGGCGATCCGCGCACGCCCTGCAGCCACCTCGATGGTGGTTTTTCCGAGCGGGCCATCAATAGCTAAAGTGCGTGCTGCGGCTAAGTCTAATTCGGCGTACAGTTGGCCATCTTGAAAAATCTTAACGCGTGTCGCTCCGGCTTGTGACCAACATAAAGGGGTGATCACCCCCCACAGCACTAAAAAAACACCAATCACCACATAATCGCCTGAGCGCAATAAGCTCAGCCAATCTCGCCATGATTTAGCTGCGCTGATGTTGTTCACGATGCCGCACCAACACTTGACGATTGCGTGAAAAATGTCGACGTAGCTCTTCAGCCAAATACACCGAACGATGCTGACCGCCGGTGCAACCAATGGCCACCGTGACATAACTACGCTGATCGCGCTCAAATTCAGGCAGCCAGCGCTCTAAAAAGCCCAAAATATGTGTCAAATAATTGCCAACACTGGCTTGCCGCATTAAGAAATCAGCCACCGGCTGATCCATTCCCGTTAAAGAGCGTAGCGCAGGATCATAAAATGGATTGGGTAAACAACGTGCGTCAAAAACAAAATCTGCATCCAGCGGTAAGCCATGCTTAAAGCCAAACGACTCAAAAATCAGCATTAATTTGGCTCGATCGGTCGCGATAAATTCCCGCACCCACGTGCGTAATTGCGCTGCCGATAAACCGGAAGTATCGATGACATGCGACATTTCACGAATGTTTTCCAGCATTTCGCGCTCAACCACCACCGATTCGCTCACCGTTAATTCGCCCAAAGATAGCGGATGACTACGCCGACTTTCAGAATAACGCTTCACCAAAACTTCGTTATTGGCTTCTAAAAACAACATCCGCACATCCAACCCCAAATCCATCAACGCGGCTAAATGATCAGGAAAGGTGGCTAAATTATGTGCGCTACGAGCGTCAATCCCGATGGCGATTTTTGGGTAGCCATCCAAATCGAGCATCGACACCGCCTGCGGCAAAAGCGGTGCGGGCAAATTATCTAAGCAATAAAAGCCCAAATCTTCCAATGCTTTTAAAGCGACGCTTTTTCCCGCGCCGGATAAGCCCGATAACAAGACCAATTGTTGATGTTGGCTATTTACCATTACTCCCCCATCTCCATAAATTTCTGGTGACGCTCGATAAATTCACGCGTGGAATCAATCCCGCGTAATTGTAAAATATAATTTCGCACTGCCGACTCGACCAGTACCGCCAAATTGCGACCGGCGGCCACTGGAATGACTAGTTTTCTGACTGGCACATCCAAAATTGCCTGCGTTGCTGCCTGCATTTGCAAGCGATCAACCGGCGCGACATTTTCACCGCCGGCCTTGGCCAAATGCACAATCAATTTCAGGGTTTTTTTCGGCCTAACTGCCGTTTCACCAAAGATGGTTCTGATATTTAACACCCCAATCCCGCGCACTTCTAAAAAGTCGCGCAGCATCGGTGGACAGCGTCCTTCTAAGGTTTCCGGATTAGTGCGATACACCTCAACCACATCATCAGCCACCAAGCCGTGGCCACGAGAAATCAGCTCAAGCGCCAGCTCGGATTTACCCATCGATGACTCACCAGTCAGCAACACCCCCACTTCCAACACGTCCAAAAATACCCCGTGTAGGTGTGTTGATACAGCCAATGCTTTACTTAAATAGTAGCGCAATACCTCCATTAAATAAGGAGATTGCTCCGGACTAGTGAGTAAGGGAACATGGTGACGCTCAGCCGCTTCCCGCAAAGAATCAGGTACCACTTGCCCATTGGCGACAATCATCGCCGACATATCATTGGCAAATAGCTGATTCAGGCTTGAGTGCTGCACTTCCGTGGATAAACCATTGAGATATGCGACCTCAGCAATCCCTAGCACTTGGATGCGATTGGGATGCACAAAGTTCAAATGCCCAACCAAGGATAGCGATGGCTTTTGCTCTGATGCATCATTGGACAATAAATTATTTGCCCCCGACTGCCCAGCAACCCAAGTCAGACGCAGTTTTTCGGCGTTATCAATAAATAATTGTCGAGCGGTGATCTGCGGCATGCGGCCTCGCTATGGCTTAAAAAGCAGTGATTTTATGCCAGTATGGGTCAAAAACGAAATTGGCATCGGGCAAAAAATAAACCCTCAGATCTAGGCTGAGGGCTCAAATCAATCAGGAGAAGTCGGGAGCATAGGGCTCCCATGTCGAAATCCGCTGCCACACCGCTTCAGGATCGGGCAAGGTCATTAATTCTTCACGTAATTGCTTATCAGAAAACAGCTGGGCTAATTCTGACAAAATCTGCAAATGTAAATCAGTGGCATTGGCTGGCACTAAGAGCACAAAAATTAATGACACGGGTTTGCTATCCGGCGCATCAAACTGAATGGGCGCACTCAAGCGCACAAAGGCCCCTACTGCTTCTTTTAAGCCTTTAATCCGACCATGCGGAATGGCGACGCCTTGACCCAAACCCGTTGAGCCGAGCTTTTCACGGGCAAATAGGCTGTCAAAAATTACGCTGCGCGCAATCCCATGGCTGTTTTCGAACAGAATACCCACATGTTCAAAAACGCGTTTTTTGCTACCCACATCCAAATCTAAAAAAACATTGGCGACTGGAAGTATTTTGCTAATTAGGCTCATGTTCAAACTTATGTCCTTAAAGGAGCTGCTATTGTAACTTGCAGTCCGATAAACAAAAACGGGAACGACTCGCGGCGTTCCCGTTGTGTTGCTTGTGCAACGGATTATTCTTCGATTACCACTTGATGCTTCAGGGCATCATTACGATGACCAGATAATTTTTCTTTGTATTTAATAATCTGGCGATCTAGTTTATCGACCATGCTATCGATGGCTGCATACATATCGCTATCGATAGACTCAACATGCAGATCTTTACCAACGACATTGATTGTCGCCTCGGCCTTATGTTCCAGCTTATCCACTGACAAAATGACTAAAACATCAATCACATTATCAAAATGACGGGTCGTGCGTTCAATTTTACCTGAAACGTATTCACGAATCGCTGGTGTAACTTCCAGATGATGACCACTAATGTTGAGGTTCATATACTACTCCTTCGGTTCTTCATGCTTTTATAAGGCAGTGCTTTTATAAGCACTTGCGCAGATTAACGGGAGGAATCATTAATGCCTCCCTGTACTTAGCAACGGTGCGCCGCGCAACCACAACACCTTGCCGTGCGAGTTCTTCAGTTATAGCACTATCGGATAATGGCTTGTGCTGATTTTCTTGCTGTACCAGTTGTTTGATCAAAGCCTTAATCGATGTTGCTGAGTTTTCACCACCGCTTTCACTTTCAACATGACTGCCAAAAAAATATTTGTATTCAAAAACACCGCGCGGAGTCAGCATGTATTTTTGCGTTGTTACTCGAGAAATCGTCGATTCATGCAATTCAAGCTCATCGGCAATATCGCGCAGCACTAAAGGCCGCATTGCCACTTCACCATACTCAAAAAATGCTTTTTGTCGCATTACGATTGCTTCTGCGACACGTAAAATCGTACTGCCTCGTTGCTCAACACTTTTAATCAGCCAACGTGCTTCTTGTAGCTTACCACTGAGTGCTGCTGCTGAGTCGCCTTGTAGTAACTTTGCATACAATTCATTGACTCTTAGCTTGGGCTGGGCCGCACTATTTAAGCGTACCTGCCATTGCCCACGCACCTTGGTCACAATCACATCAGGGAGCACGTAGCGTATCGTCTCTGCTGACCAATTGGCACCCGGTCTTGGCGTTAAACGCCGAATTAATATTTGCGCTTCTTTGAGTGCCACTTCATCGCACTGCAGTTGACGTTTAAGTCTAGTGTAATCCCGTTGCGCCAATAAATCGAGGCCTTCATTCACCAATCGAATGGCAATATTTCGAATGGTGCTTTCTGGCAAGACTCGCAATTGCAATGTTAACGACTCGGGCAAATCACGTGCGCCGACACCGAGTGGTTCTAGTTGCTGTAAATGTTGTAGCGCAATTTGTAATTCTTCTGGCTCCAACTCAAGCTCTAACACCAAGCTCTCTGGTAGCTGCGCGTAAATTTCTTCCAAGCTCTGACTCAACATTCCGTCATCATCTAGCGCATCAATCAGTAATGAAATCAATGCATTATCACGAGCAGACAAGGGTAAGCAGCCAGTTTGCGCTAACAAATAATCACGCAACGAATACAGCTTCGCCACCCGCAAAGCGGGGTCATTTTCATCCCCTTCATCAAACGAGGCGTTGCTGCGCACCTCATCCCAGCGCAAGCTATCGCCATCCTCAACGATCTCACTGACCTCTGGTTTTTCAGCTTCTTCACCCGCATCTTGCACGCCATCTTCGCGTTCAAGCATTGGATTTTCGGCTAAAAATTGCTCTATTTCTTGTTGGAAATCAAGCGTAGACAACTGCAAGAGCTTAATCGATTGCTGAAGCTGCGGTGTCAAATTGAGCTGTTGCGACATCCGCAACTGCAAGGTTTGCTTCATGAAGGGAATAACCTAGTTGGCAAAAACACTACATTTTAAAGTGCTCGCCCAGATAAACTTGGCGAACATCTTCATTATTAACGATTTCATCGGGCTTACCAGCAGCCATGACGGCACCCTCAGAAATAATATAGGCACGATCGCAAATCCCTAAGGTTTCGCGAACATTATGGTCAGTAATCAATACCCCAATGCCGCGCCCTTTTAAGAACCCGATAATGCGCTGAATATCAATGACCGCAATCGGATCAACCCCTGCAAATGGCTCGTCCAGCAAAACAAATTGTGGATTAGACGCGAGTGCGCGGGCAATTTCAACGCGGCGGCGCTCACCACCAGAAAGACTCATTGCGCCACTTTCACGCAAATGCGCGATATGTAAATCATGCAGCAACTCGTCTAAGCGCGATTCAATTTCTTCTTTACTGCTGTAATGCAGTTCAAGCACCGCTTTAATATTCTCAGCGACGGTCATTTTGCGAAAAATCGACGCTTCTTGTGGCAAATAGCCTAAACCGAGCCGAGCGCGCTTATGAATGGGCTGCTGACTGACATCCACGCCATCGAGCTCAATGCGTCCAGCATCCATTTTCACTAAACCAACAATCATGTAAAAACTGGTGGTTTTACCAGCGCCATTAGGGCCCAATAAACCGACCACTTCACCACTGGCGACTTCTAAAGAAACGTCACGCACTACGGTGCGTTTCTTATAGGATTTTTGTAAATGCTGCGCTTTCAACACACTCATTTGGCGGCGTCTTTCTTTTTCGGGTTGATAGTAATGTTCACTCGATTACCCGGCTTACTTTGTGCCTGATAAAACTCAGTATTGAGATTGTAGTTAATGATGTCGCCCATAACGATATCTTGGCCTTTTTTAACCCAAGCTTTATCGATTAATATCATTTCGCCTTTCGCACCGTCGTAATCAAAACGCAGTGACTCAGCGTCGAGCATTTCGCCGCTATCGAGTTTTTGCTTAAAGCGCACCGGACGACCTTCACCTTTGGCGTATTGCTTACCAAAAGCGTCTTCGCTCATGGTCACTTTATCGGCACGCATATTCATCGTGCCTTGCGTGGCAATCACATTACCAGTACAGACTGTTTGTGAATTTTTTTGATCCGCAACACAATTGTCTGCGGTGATATTCATTGGTTTTTCACGATCAGCCGTTTCTGCCAATGCGTGTGAATTAATGAGCAGGGCGAACAGCGGCAGGACGAGGAGTCGGGACATAGGTCATCTTTACTTGTGATTTAAGTTCTAAAGTTTGCAATTTATTATTGGCGATAAAACCCACCGCTTCGGCATGATTTTTGCCCATATCGGCGGTGACAAACTGATCTGATTTGGCGAGTTCAGCTTGACCATCAATCCAAATATCACGGCCATTGATAATTAACTCGGGGTTGCCTTCAAAAGGCGCGCGACGCAATTGAGTCGCATCATAAAACCAAGTTTCAGAGCCCTTATGGATCGATTTGGCCCGCGTACCAATCACCACAATCGTCGGCTTACTGGCCTCCGTTTGGGTTAACACCGGTTTTTCATACAGCATGGTGTCTTGCAGCGGCACATGCGTGACTCGACTTGCGAGCAACTGTGAACGCTTTACACCGGCTTCGTCATAACGCCGCAATACGCCCTCATCCGCAATTAAATCGGGCGCATTTAAATCCAAACGCTGTGGGACTGTTAGATTAGTGGCAACGCGACTTAAAGCCCAAATTAAACTACCGACCAAGAGCAATAAAAGCAAGGGTAAAACCCAGGTTGTTAAACTACGCAAACCAATCCCCTAGCGCAAATATGGCGCCATCGCAGCATCATAGGTGTTTTGCGATTGCATAATTAAATCACACACTTCACGTACCGCGCCCGAACCACCTTGGCTACCGGTGATGTAATGCGCGTGCTGGCGAACAATCGTCGGCGAATTCGGTACCGCAACAGCAAATGGCACGCGGCGCATAATGGGTAAATCAATCACATCGTCGCCCATATAGCCACATTCTTGCGCCGTAACGCCGGTATCTAACAGTAGCTGCTCAAAAGTGGCCAACTTATCGTGTGCACCTTGATAGACCAAATCAATACCCAAATTTTTGGTTCGATGTGTGAGCAAGGTTGAAGTGCGCCCAGTGATAATGGCCAGCTGAACGCCACTTTGCTGCAACATTTTTAAGCCATGCCCATCCAATGAATGGAATGCCTTTAACTCTTCGCCAGCATCGGTGTAATACAAACGCCCATCCGTCATGACCCCGTCAACGTCAAAAATCATCACGCGAACTTTTTTTGCTTGCTCAAGCATTCAGCTTCCCTTCTATTAAAATTTTTTAGTTATAAACTTACAGGTATGGAGTGCTAGACCAGATACTTAATAACACACAGCGCCATACCCAGCTAAACAACTCGGGCTCGTAGCAAGTCATGCATATTCAATGCCCCAACTAATCGGCCTTGATCCTGAACCAATAAACCATTAATTCGTCGTGATTCCATCAACTGAACCGCCTCTGCGGCCAGGCGCGAAGCCTCAATAGTAGCAGGATTTGCCGTCATCACGGCACTCACCGGTGTGGTACGAATATCAATATCCAAATCTAAAGTGCGCCGCAAATCACCATCGGTATACACACCAACCAATAATCCCGCCGCATCAACCACTGCCGTCATCCCCAAGCCCTTACGGCTAATTTCCAGCAAAGCATCGCGCAGCGGTAAATCTTGCCCTACCACCGGTAGACGCTCGCCTTGGTGCATTAAATCACGTACATGGACTAATAAACGTCGTCCTAAAGTGCCACCGGGATGCGATAAAGCAAAATCTTCAGCCTTAAAGCCACGCGCCTCAAGTAAAGCCACAGCCAATGCATCACCAAGCGCTAAAGCCACTGTGGTGCTGGCTGTTGGCGCCAAATTTAATGGGCAAGCCTCTTCGCTGACCGCCACATCCAAATGCACGCTCGACTCTTGGCTTAAAGTCGAGTTCACATTGCCGGTCATCGCAATGAGCGGGATACCTAAGCGCTTCAAACTCGGTAGCAATGCAACCAATTCGTCACTCTCACCCGAATTGGATAAAGCCAAAACCACATCCGCCGAGGTAATCATCCCCAAATCGCCATGCGCTGCTTCGCCGGGATGAACAAAGAAAGCTGGGCTGCCGGTACTGGCCATAGTCGCAGCTATTTTACGCGCAACATGACCCGACTTTCCCATCCCCATCACCACAATTCGCCCTCGACAATTCAGCGCGAGCTGGCAAGCCTGATCAAACCGGGCATCCAAACGCGTCGACACGGCCAAAATTGCAGCTGCTTCAATTTGCATCACTCGTCGCGCCACATCACAGGCCGACCAAGCATCTTTTGATTCTATGGCATTCATCACAGAGCAACACACCTAGCGCATAAACAATGCCGCAGTATAAAAGACCTCATCATTAGATAACAGTAGGCTGTGAATAATCAGTACGTCAGTAATAGGGCCAGCTCAGTTATAATCAAATAGCATCCAACTCTAATGAACCCTATGCCGATTAATTTACAATCCTTTCTAGTTCTGCTTGCTGCGGCCGTTATTACGGTTGTGCTCTGCCGCAAACTCAAGTTACCGGCCATGCTGGGTTATTTATTAGTCGGGATGTTAATTGGTCCGTATGCGCTGGGTTTTATTCAATCCAGTGATGAGGCCAGCCATTTAGCAGAATACGGCATTGTTTTTTTGATGTTTACCCTCGGGCTGGAATTTAACCTTGCCAAACTCAATGCCATGCGCCGGATTGTATTTGGCTTAGGCGCAGCGCAAGTCACTGCCGTTTTGGTCTGCACTGCGGCAGCAGTGCTCTTTGCTGGACTAGATTGGAAAGCGGGTTTAGTACTTGGCGGTGCCGCGGCCATGTCTTCCACCGCGATGGTTTCGAAATTACTCAGTGATCGCAGCGAGCTCAATGCGCCACACGGGCAAAATGCAATTGGGATTTTATTATTCCAAGATTTAGCCGTTGTTCCTTTCCTCATCATCATCCCAGCCCTAAGCCTGCCCGATGGCAGCATCACCATCCCGTGGTTCAACTTCCAAGTTGACCAATTGCTGTTTTCGCTATTTTTAGCCGCAATTAAAATTGTTTTTGTCTTGGCAGTATTGCTCTCTCTAGGGCAAAAAATCATGCGCCCTTGGTTTAACTTGGTCGCCAAACAGCATGCCAGCGAGCTATTTATGATCAATATTTTATTGGTCACGCTCGGTACGGCATGGCTGACAGAGCAAGCGGGGCTGTCACTGGCTTTAGGGGCTTTTTTAGCCGGCATGTTGATTGCTGAAACCGAGTATCGCTATCAAGTGGAGGACGATATTCGCCCTTTCCGCGATTTATTACTCGGCTTATTTTTCGTCACCGTGGGGATGAATTTAAACTTCAGCATTTTGATTTCAGAATGGGGCCTCGTACTGACCAGTTTATTGCTATTAGGTCCCATTAAAATCGCCATTATTGCCGGTTTAGCGCGGCTTTTTGGCAATACCGCAGGCACTTCATTGCGAACTGGATTTGCACTCGGTCAAGGGGGGGAGTTTGCTTTTGTTTTACTGGCCCTCACCGCCCAAGGCGGCCTAGTGCCTAGCAATGTGCTACAAGCGACAACCGCTGGCGTTATTTTGTCGATGCTCATTACCCCGTTTTTAATCCAGCATTCAGACAAACTAGTACTGCGCCTAGCCAGTTCTGAATGGATGAATCTCGCCGCCAATTTGCACAATATTGCCGTGCGTAGTATGGCTGCCAATGGTCATGTTATTTTGTGTGGCTTTGGCCGTAGCGGCCAATCTTTAGCGCGTATTTTGACGCAAGAAGACATCCACTTTTTCGCCCTTGACTTAGATCCAGAAAAGGTGCGTGAAGCCGCTGCTGCGGGTGAATCGGTGGTTTTTGGTGACGCCGCCAAACGCGAAGTATTACTCGCCGCCGGTCTGATGCGTGCACGCGCCATCATTGTGACCTATGCCGATACGCACTCTGCAATGAAAATTCTTGAGTTAGCGCATCAAATTCGCCCAGAAATCCCTGTCATTGTGCGCACGCAAGACGATAGCGATATTGATTTACTTAAAAATGCCGGTGCCGCCGAAGTCGTTGCCGAAATCATGGAAGGCAGTTTGATGCTGGCATCGCACACCATGATGCTCTTGGGGGTGCCACTCAATAAAGTGATTCGCCGAATTCGTGAAGTTCGTGAAGCACGCTACCAATTGATTCGCGGGTTTTATCGTGGTCTCAATGAAGATGCCGATGAAGGTGATCGTAGCTATCCACGGCTACACACCTTGCAACTCACACAAAATGCGCACGCCATTGGCTACACCATTGGCGAACTCAAACTCGAACAATTTCAAGTCGAAATTCGCAGTATTCGCCGCCGCAACATGCCACCGATTCAACCGGATGCGAATTTCCAGCTCAATAATGGCGATGTACTGGTACTGCTTGGGGAACAAGACAATTTGGCTGCCGCCGAGATGCTGCTGTTGCAAGGATAAGACAACACAAATAGGCCAAAACAACCTCACCCCGCAAAAGAGCATCACTTACAATGACGTCGTCAGCGTAAGCCATAAAAAAAGCACCACGTCGAGCGGTGCTTTTTTTATGGGTCAATACAATCAGCGGCGACTAAATTTAGGCCGCATACCAATTTCGGCATTTAAAGTTAAGGGCTCGCCCTGGCGTATAACGGTAATCGGCGTTGCTTGCTCAGGCGGCAATGCGGCGATTAAATTCAACATTTGTGCTGAATTGGTCACTTCTTTACCATCAATATTAAGCAAAACATCCCCTGGACGAATTCCAGCCGCGGCGGCTGGACCATTACGAACGACCCCTGCAATTAAAGCCCCTTTGCTCGAATCAAGTTTAAGCGACGCGGCCAAATCAGGCGTCACATCTTGCACCTCAATCCCTAACCAACCACGAGTAACACTACCATCTTTAATAATGGCATCCATCACCTGCTTCACAATATTGGCTGGAATCGCAAAACCAATCCCTAATGAGCCACCAGTTTTAGAGAAAATGGCGGTGTTAATCCCCAGTAAATTGCCATGCACATCCACCAAAGCCCCACCCGAATTACCGGGATTAATTGCGGCATCGGTTTGAATGAAGTTTTCAAAGGTGTTAATTCCCAATTCACTACGGCCTAAAGCAGAAATAATGCCCATCGTCACCGTTTGACCAACCCCAAATGGATTACCAATGGCCAGCACAACATCGCCAATTTCGGCTTGATCGACATTAGCAAAATCAATGGCAGACAATTGGTCCAAATCGATTTTAATCACCGCCAAATCAGTCTCAGGATCACTGCCAATTAATTTAGCGCTCGCAGTGCGACCATCAGCCAATGCCACTTCGATTTCTGCGGCCGATTCCACCACATGGTTATTGGTCACAATATAACCTTGCGGCGAGACTAAAACCCCTGAACCCAAACTCGATGCTTTGGTGCCGTCTTCACCGTCACGCTCACCAAAAAAGCGTTTTAGTACTGGATCATTAAATAAGGCGCGTCGCCCTGATTTGACTTCCTTGGAGGTGTAAATATTAACCACCGCCGCCTTAGCTCGCTTAGCAGCCCCACGATAAGAAAGCTCACTCGAAACTGGCGCTTGAGCAGGCACCTCTTTCACCGTCACCACCGCTGGTGGCGCTGGCGGTGGGCTTAATACCGAAAACAAAAACCAGATGGCTAAACCGATCGTGGTCGTTTGTGCGAAAATCAACCAAAGTTTTTTCATATCTCGTAGATCTTTTATGCCTATACAACGTCAAGAATTAGAAGCTTACCTTGCCCAACTATTGTCTGTTGCGCAATTTAAGGATTATGCACCCAATGGACTGCAAGTCGAAGGCCGCAATCAAATTCAGCATATCGTCACTGGCGTAACCGCATCGCAAGCGCTCATTGATGCGGCCATCGCACTCAATGCCGATGCGCTGCTCGTGCATCATGGATTTTTTTGGAAAAGCGAAGCCTTACCCATTGTACGCACTAAAAAACAGCGCATTGCCGCCTTACTTGGCGCCGACCTCAACTTATTCGGCTACCATTTGCCCTTAGATGCCCATCCCGAACTCGGAAATAACGCTCAGTTAGCCAAACAGCTGGGTCTTATACCCACAGGGCGCTGCGGTGATCAAAATTTAGTTTGGCTCGGCGAATTACCCGTACCGATGTCTTTTGATACTTTTACGCGACACATTGCCGTTACCTTAAATCGTCAACCACTCAGCATTGGTCCTGCCGATCAAATCGTGCGTCAAGTTGCTTGGTGCACCGGAGGCGCACAAGGTTATTTCCACGATGTCGCCAACTTGGATGTAGATTGCTTCATCACCGGAGAAGCCTCTGAGTTTGTAACTCACCTTGCCAAAGAAAGCGGCGTCGGTTTTATTGCGGCAGGCCATCACGCAACAGAACGTTACGGCATCGCGGCGCTAGGACAACACTTAGCACAGCACTTTGGACTACAACACACCCATCTTGATTTGGATAACCCAGTATGAAACTCGCTTACAACTTGCAAATTTGGCGTTCAATTCACACGCTAAGTATCTTACTGGTTGCGAGCATTATCAGTGCTTGCACCACAATTTCGCCTTCTGAACAAGCAAATTCAAATACCAACAACACTTCATCTGTAAGCAAAAATCAGCCTAGCACCAGCATCATTATTCCATCGCGCAGCAGCAAAGCCATCCTCGAAGACATCATTAAATATCGTACCGACAAGGGGATGAAAATCCGCAGCAGAGGCAATCAAAGAGTGGAAATGATGATGCCGATGAGCAATACCAGCATCCCTACTGAAGCCAGAATGCAATACATTCTGACTCAAACTGAACAAGGTTGGCGCGTCAATGTACGCGTTTTCCAAATCAGCAATCCTGGCAGCAAGCAAGAAACAGTGCAAGAAATCACCCAAGCTTTAGCCGACAAACTGGCTGAAGAATTAGCGCTTTATGCCAAAATCGCTACAAAACGCTGACTTTTTGTAAAAATGCAGCGTCAGACGAGTGAAGCTGCTTTAAGTTCCAAGCTTCTTTCAGGTAGAATTTACTACTTTAAAAGATATTGCGTTCAGTCAATCAGGGATTGGGTTATGAGTGACCAACAAGTAGATAATAGTAAAAGACGATTTTTGCTGATTGCGACCAGTGCTGCAGGTGGCGCAGCAGTCGCAGGGGTCGCAGCACCGTTTATTGCCAGCTTTTTCCCATCAGAACGGGCCAAAGCGGCAGGAGCATCGGTCGAAGTCGACATTAGCAAATTAGAGCCGGGACAAAAGATCACGATTGAATGGCGTGGCAAACCAGTTTGGGTGGTAAAACGCACCCCAGAGATGCTGGCACTCTTACCCAAAAATGATCCAAAATTGGCCGATCCGACGTCCATCGTCGATCACCAACCACAGTATTGCCATAATGCAACACGCTCGATCAAGCCAGAAATCTGGGTTGCGGTCGGCGTCTGTACGCATTTGGGCTGTTCACCCACTTTCCGTCCCGATCTGGCTCCGGCAGATCTTGGCGCGGATTGGGTCGGTGGTTTCTATTGCCCATGTCATGGTTCTAAGTTCGATCTGGCTGGCCGCGTATTCTTAGGAGTTCCTGCGCCAACTAACTTAATTATCCCAGAACACAAATACCTATCCGACACTCGCCTGTTGGTTGGTGAAGCTTAATAAAGGGAGAAGACATGAGCAAACTAGATCAAGTGCCCGAAAAAGTACTCGGCTGGGTTGATGAGCGTTTTCCGCTCACATCAACTTGGAAAGCCCATATTTCTGAGTACTACGCACCAAAAAACTTTAACTTTTGGTACTTTTTTGGTTCATTAGCCATGATGGTTTTGGTTATCCAAATCGTCACCGGCATTTTCCTCACCATGAACTACAAACCGGATGGCAATTTAATTCCGGGTACCAATATTTCTGTCGCCTTTGCATCGGTTGAATACATCATGCGTGATGTCGCTGGCGGCTGGGTGATTCGCTATATGCATTCAACCGGCGCATCGATGTTCTTCGTTGTCGTCTATCTGCATATGTTCCGTGGCCTGATTTATGGTTCATACCAAAAACCACGTGAATTGATCTGGATTTTCGGCACGATGATTTTCTTGTGCCTGATGGCTGAAGCATTCTTGGGCTACTTATTGCCTTGGGGTCAAATGTCATTCTGGGGTGCTCAGGTTATTGTTAACTTGTTTGCATCTGTACCAGTGATTGGGCCAGACTTGGCAGAATTGATTCGTGGTGACTTCGTGGTTTCTGATGCCACTTTGAACCGATTCTTTGCTTTGCACGTCATTGCAGTTCCTCTGGTTCTTCTTGCCTTGGTTGTCGCTCACTTAGTCGCATTGCACGAAGTAGGTTCAAACAACCCAGACGGCATTGAAATCAAGAAAAACAAAGATCCTAAAACTGGTATTCCACTGGATGGCATTCCATTCCATCCTTACTACACAGTGAAAGACATTTTTGGTGTTTCTGTGTTCTTGGTGGTGTTTACTGCGATCTTGTTCTTCCAACCAGAGATGGGCGGTTTCTTCTTAGAGCACCCAAACTTTGACCCTGCAGATGCCTTGAAAACACCAGCACACATTGCGCCGGTATGGTACTTCACACCGTTCTACGCCATTTTGCGTGCTGTACCATCATTCTTTGGCATGCAAGTATGGGGCGTATTAGCAATGGGGGCGGCAACCTTAATCATCGGTGCGCTACCTTGGCTTGATCGCTCACCGGTTAAATCAGTTCGCTACCGCGGCCCGATTTATAAAGCAGCATTAACCTTGTTTATTATTTCCTTCTTAGGACTGGGTTATCTGGGTACCCAAGCACCAACGGACATGGGCACGCTATTGTCACAAATACTGACGATAGTTTATTTCCTGTTCTTCATATTGATGCCTTGGTATACCAAGATCGATAAAACAAAACCGGTTCCTGACCGCGTAACAATGAGATAAGGCGGGGAGCATGAAAAAAATTATTAATCATTTACTGTTTGCCTTACTTGCGGCAGTTTCAATCAATAGCCAAGCAGCAGGTGGTGCTGTTGCACTAGACAAAGCGCCGATTGACTTGCGTAATGCCGAAAGCTTGCAACGTGGTGCACAAACTTTTGTTAACTACTGTTTAAGCTGCCATGGCGCCGTAGCAATGCGCTATAACCGCCTCGAAGACATTGGCTTAAGCAAAGAGCAGATCGAAAAAAATCTGATGTTCACCACTGACAAAATTGGTAACCCAATGAAAGTGGCGATGGATGCCAAAGAAGGCAAAGCTTGGTTCGGTGCCACACCGCCAGACCTGTCTTTGATTGCGCGTTCACGTGGCTCTGATTGGCTGTATACCTATTTACGTGGCTTTTACCGTGATGACACCCGCCCTACCGGCTGGAATAACACGGTATTTGATAAAGTCGGCATGCCAAACGTACTTTGGCAATTGCAAGGTCAGCAAATTCTTGAAGTCAAAAAAGAAGGTGCGCATGAAGTTCATACACTCAAGCTGGCCCAGCCAGGTCTCTTAACCCGAGGCACTGAAAGTGGCGGCTATGACAACAAAGAATTTGACCAGCGTGTTGGTGATTTGGTGAATTTCATGACATATATGTCAGAACCTGCACAAGTTAAACGTGAACAAATCGGCTACGCGGTCGTGCTGTTCTTGCTATTTATCTTAGTGCCACTGACTTACTTGCTGAAAAAAGAGTATTGGAAAGACATTCACTAAGCAGATAAATCGATTTAAAGGGCGGACTAACCGCCCTTTTTTATTGCCATTTATTTGTTTAATAACAAGCACTTATGGCACTATACCTAGATATTGCGCTGCAAAAATAGTAAAATCCCATTCATTCTTAAAAGTTGATAGGCATCATCATGATGAAATTATATTCTGGCACCTCATGCCCATTTAGTCACCGCTGCCGCATTGTACTATTTGAAAAAGGAATGGATTTCGAGATTCTCGATGTCGATATCCACAGCAAGCCCGAAGATTTAGCCATCATGAACCCGTACAATGAAGTTCCGGTCTTAGTTGAGCGTGAACTGCAATTGTATGAATCAAACATTATCAATGAATATATTGATGAGCGTTTCCCACACCCACAATTAATGCCAGCAGATCCAGTAATGCGTGCTCGCGCTCGCTTGATGCTATTTAATTTGGAACGTGAATTATTTATTCACGTTAAAACGCTCGAAGACAGCAGCTCAACTAAAAAAGCACTTGAACTGGCTCGTGCCACGATTCGCGATAATTTAACGCAAATCGCACCACTGTTTACCAAGCAAAAATTCATTTTGGGTGACGAATTCTCGATGCTCGACGTCGCGATCGCGCCGTTGCTATGGCGCTTTGAACACTATGGTATTGAAGTGACCAAAGGTTTAGCCCCAGTGATGAAATATGCTGAGCGTTTATTTAGCCGCGAAGCATTTATTGACTCATTAACGGCCAACGAAAAAGCAATGCGCAAGTAATGCTGTGAAGAGGTGTGAGGCGCAAGCCCCACCTCACACCCCATTCTCACGGAGAATCTTATGCAAACTGTTTCAACCAAACCTTATCTATTACGCGCGATTCATGAATGGTGTACCGATCAAGGCTTTACACCTTATTTGGTGGTCGCTGTTCGCGGCAAAATGCAAGTGCCGATGGAATACGTTAAAAACGGCGAAATCGTCCTTAATATTAGCTATAACGCTTGCCGCAATTTAGAGCTGGCCAATGACTTTATTCAATTCTCGGCCCGATTTAATGGCGTATCTCGCGATATCGCAATTCCTGTCGGCGCAGTGATTTCTATTTTCTCACGTGAAAATGGCGAAGGAATGGGCTTTGAATATGAAGGTGATTTTGCCGATGCCGACGGCGAACCAGAAAGTGCACCTGAATCATCTGAAGAGCCCAAAGATCCGCCTCCTCGCCCAACGGGCAAGCCGCAATTACGCGTCGTAAAATAAGTTACTGTTCAGATAATAAAAGCTCAGACAATAAAAAAGACCCTTCACGGGTCTTTTTTATTGGGTAACAGCAATGCTTATTCAGCCACTTCCTCAGATTCAACCGCCGCAACCGCAGCCGGCACAACCCGCGTCATTACCGCAGCAAAAAAGGCATCGGTGTGATGCTGCTGTGGTGTCAATTGCAAATACTCATTTGGCAATTCAATCTCAACGCGCTCTTTTTTCAAGATTTCACGTGCATCGAGCAATTTAAAATCGGCGTGATTGGCTAAAAACTCAGCCACAATCGCTTCATTTTCACTCGGCAAGAAGCTGCAAGTGGCATACACCAGACGACCACCTTGTTTGACCATGCGCGCAGCTGATTTCAAAATACTGCTTTGTTTGGCATTTAACTCCAACACGCCCTCAGCCGTTTGACGCGCTTTTAGGTCAGGATTACGGCGCAAAGTACCCATCCCTGAACACGGTGCATCCACCAAAACCACGTCCATTTTGCCAGCCAAACGCTTAATTTTTTGATCCGACTCACTCGAAATCAATTGTGGGTGCACATTCGATAAACCAGAGCGCGACAAGCGTGGTTTCAGATTTGACAAACGTTTTTCAGACACATCAAACGCATACAAGCGGCCGGTATTTTGCATCATTGCGCCCAGCAATAATGTTTTGCCACCAGCACCAGCACAAAAATCCGCCACCATTTGACCACGTTTGGCACCACAAAGTAGGCCCAACAACTGACTACCTTCGTCTTGCACTTCAACGCGGCCTTCCATAAAGGCTTTGTATTTATTAATCGCTGGCTTGCCTTCAACACGTAAGCCCCACGGCGAATAGGGTGTTGGCGTGGTATTAATATCGCCAGCCGCTTTTAATTCTGCTGCCACTGCATCGCGTTTGGCTTTAATGCCATTCACCCGTAAATCAAGCGGTGCAGCTTGCAACATCGACTGACCTAAGGCCAAGACTTCGTCTTCGGTTTTACCAGACGCCAGCAATGCATCAATCGCCCACTGGGGTAATGCTGCACGTACGTGAAGTGGTGCATCACGCAGCGACATACCCTTCATACCAGCGGCACGTTCTTTATCATTATCACCAAATACGGCTGGCAACTCACGCAGATTTAAATGCTTAATCCGAGTAAAAAACGCTAACAATAAATCACGTGTACTCGGCAATTTGCTACCCGCATCACCACCGGCTAACCAATCGAGCTGTGGCAAATGGCGCAATACACCAAATACCGTTTCCGCCACTACGGCACGATCTTTAGGACCTAGATTTTTATTTTCACGAAAATGGCGTGAAACCACTGCATCAGCAGGCGCATTAAAACCCAGCGCGGCGTTAAGCACATCCAAAGTAGCGGAAAGCTGAATAGGGGTCATGATTTACTCTCTTTATTAAATACGTTTCACACTCAAATGAGCGCTCATTCATTACTGATCATCGACATTAAGGTCGGCGCTGCTGTTGATTTTGCGGGCTAATCCACTCTAGCACTTTACGCCCATCCAACGTCACTTCCTTGGCCAAAATTTCAAAACTACCATCTTTGCCTAAATTGACCGACATTTTCACCGGCAGATTATTCCATTCCGGTGCCAACCAAAAATCAACTTGGCGATCACTCCATTGTGCGCGCATCAAGACCGCATCCACTTTAGTGGTGCCCAACGTCAATGTGGCCTCGCCTTTAAGCTCAAATACCACATCAGGGTAGCGTTTTTTACCACTAAACAACGACATGCCATAACTGGCTTGTCGGCTGCCCATCAACGCCAAATGCAAAGCCGCAGATAATAAATCTTGATCGCCCGCCTCTAAAGGCTCGGTTTTTAGCGCGTTCGGCGGGCCCACAACAGCAGTCTGCGTGGCCCAATCAAAATCAACCGAATTTTTAGGCACGCTTGGCCCCAGACTCAAATCAGCAAACCGCACTGGCGTGACACCATTTTTGGCGCTGATTTTACCTTCGCTCAAATACTCAAGTTTTTTCCCGACTGGATTGGCTTGTAAGCGCAAGACATACTGATCTTTGTCGATCTTCCAATGCATTCGCGCATCAAACACGGTCCAGTAGTAACCAATATCCACCACTTTTGGAAAGCGCTTATTGGCTTCACGATTGAGCTGCGCCATCACCCGCGAGGCTTTATTCGCTACCTTACTCGCTGGCTCAGACGCCGCAGTGACTGCCACCGCCGGCTGACTGGCTAACCCACTCACTAGATTATTTTCCACAACCGCACTGGCGACATTCACGCTTAAACTATCATCGCCATCGACACTCACTGGCATTTTTGCGCTCGCCACGGCAGAGGCAACAACGACTTCGGAAGCGACCAGCTCAGCCGGTTTTGATGCCGTCTTGAGTCGCGGCTTTGGCTGCGCGCTGGCAACTTTCGTTGCAATCGGTTTAACGCTAGGTTCAGTCGCTGGCGCGAAAAATACTTGCTGCTGATCCACGGCTTTCACATTCGCCAACTCAGCCGGTTTATCGCTCTCGTCTAAGCTTTGTTCGGCCAATTTACGCTCAGTTTTTCTCAGCGCAGTTTGCTCAAACTCAGGCTGCGTCCACCAATCATAAATCGGCCCAGCCAGCAGCACGCTCAAATGCAGCAAAACCGAAGCCAGCAAAGCAAATCCCAGCAGATAGCGCCAAATTTTCATCCCTTAGCCACCCGGCGCTTGCAAAAAGGCCGCAGCATTATTGGCCGTGCTCACTCGAACTCGCGAACCTTGCACTTCAAGCTGACCTGCGACAAACCATTGCACCACTTTGGGATACAGCTGATGCTCTTGCTGCAAAATCCGCTGCGCCAAACTATCGGCACTATCGTCTAGTAATACCGGCACGGCTGCTTGCGCAATAATCGGCCCGCTATCGAGCTCGGCCGTTACAAAATGCACGGTACAACCGGCTAATTTAACGCCTTCATCAATTGCCCGTTGATGGGTATTGACGCCAATAAACGCCGGCAATAAAGAAGGATGCACATTAATTAAACGATTGGCGTAATGATTCACAAAATCCGCGGTTAAAATCCGCATAAATCCAGCCAACACCACCAAATCCGGCGCAAAGCCGTCAATCAAGTTTTGCAATGCGGCATCAAACGCGTCGCGCCCCACAAAGGCTTTATGATCGAGCACGGCCGTGGTAATGCCACGCTCAGCCGCCCATGCCAATCCAGCAGCATCTGGCCGATTAGAAATCACCGCCGCAATCTGCGCGCCGGCAATCTGTGCGTTAACAATCGACTGCATATTGCTGCCACGGCCTGAAATTAAAATAACAATATTTTTTGGCATAAATTCTAACTAATGAGTGACGTATATGAATGCAAACCAGACACAGAAAAGACTACATTCGTATACCCACTAAACGTAATGTTGTGGATTAAAAAATAAAAAAGCGAGACCGACCTTGGTCTCGCCTAGCACCTCGCAAAAAAGGCAGGCAATCCATATTGATGCTTGCCTACCCATTCGCGATCAGCTGCGCGGTAACTTATGCCACTTGAGTTTGATGCTCTTCACCGACACGTGCACGCACGGTTCCCAATTGGTAAACCGTTTCACCTTCAGCTTCAAGTAAAGCCGTTGCCGCAGCTGCGTCTGCCGCAGACATAATCACCACCATGCCCACGCCACAGTTAAAGGTTTTGTACATTTCTTGTGGCGCAACATTGCCTTCTTTTTGCAACCACTGGAATAATTTTGGCATCGTCCAGCTCGCCGCATCGATTTGCGCAACGACATTGGCTGGCAATACGCGCGGCACGTTTTCAGTAATGCCGCCACCGGTGATGTGCGCCATGCCTTTGACTGTCATTTGAGCCATCAGTTTCAATAATGGTTTCACATAGATGCGCGTTGGTGCCATCACCACGTCACCCAAGCTCTTGCCACCATCAAATTCAGCGGCGTAATCAGCATCAGCTAGATGCAAGATTTTGCGGATCAGCGAATAACCATTTGAGTGCGCGCCGTTAGAGGCCAAGCCCAACACCACGTCGCCAGCGGCAATCGTCGTGCCGTCGATGATTTTGCTTTTTTCCACAACGCCAACGGCAAAACCAGCCAAGTCGTATTCGCCAACTGGATACATGCCTGGCATTTCAGCAGTTTCGCCGCCTGTTAAAGCGCAACCTGCTTGCTCGCAACCGGCTGCAATGCCTTTGATGACTTCAGTTGCGCTGGCCACGTCCAACTTGCCGCAAGCAAAATAATCAAGGAAAAACAACGGCTCAGCGCCTTGCACCAAAATATCATTCACGCTCATACCAACCAAATCGATACCCACGGTATCGTGACGATTCAGTTCGAATGCGAGTTTGAGTTTAGTGCCCACACCATCGGTGCCCGACACCAACACTGGCTCTTGGAATTTTTTGCTGATTTCAACCAGCGCGCCAAAACCACCGATACCGCCGAGAACTTCTGGGCGCATCGTACGTTTAGCAAACGGTTTGATGTTTTCAACGAGCTGGTCACCAGCGTCGATATCAACACCGGCATCGCGGTAACTCAGACTTTGTTTGGACATGGATTAAGGCCTCGTACTGGAGTGATCTGGGCTGAGCGCGGGTAGCTTGGTAATGAGTTAACTCATTGACTGTCAAAACACCCGTCGTGTGCGTTAGAATAGAGAGCACATCAGCTAAACCACGCATTTTATATCAAAATTGACACTTCGCCTGCCCCCATTCACAGGAAGAATGCGTTTTCAACGCATAAATTTCCTCCCAAACCCACCAGGTCGCCCTGAATGAATCAGCTCGTCCTTGATCTGCACCTGCCACAACCGAAAAGTTTTGATGATTTTGTGCGCGGCGAAAATGCCGAACTGCTATTTCAACTCAGCCAATGGGCCAGCGGCGATCGTACTGTTCGCGCAATTTATATTTGGGGTGAACAAGGCGCAGGTAAAAGCTATCTGCTCGCAGCAGCCAAAGAGCGGCTTATCGACGCACATACTGTCTATTTAGTGAATGCCAAACGCGACATGCTGCCGCAAACCTTGCCAAGCGATGCGGCATTGATTGTTGATAATGTCGAAAACCTCGACGCCGAGCAGCAAATCGTTTTATTTGATCATTACAATACGCTGCGTGAAGGCAATGGCCGAATTTTAGTCAGCGGCCACTTGCCGCCGATGTTGCTGCCGCTGCGCGACGACTTAACCACCCGCTTGGGCTGGGGTTTGATTTATCAACTCAAAACGCTATCAGATACCGACAAAGCTGCGGCACTGCAACGCCACGCGCGCAGTCTGGGTTTTGAATTGAGCGAAGAGCTAGTTGATTATTTAATGCGCCATGCCGAGCGCGATCTGCCCAATCTGTATCGGCAAATCGACAGCATTAACGCCCTGTCTTTATCCAAACAACGCCCAGTCACCATCGCCCTATTGCGCGAAGCGCTAAAAAACGAATCGGCTTAGTCATTGATGCCCAGGCTATAAGGCCAGCCACGCACCCTTATCGCGCTAAAGATGAGCTCACTCACCTAGCCTTATTTGCTGATGTTTTTCGCTCAGAAAGCCAACGATTTTGTAGGGTCGGCTTCAGCCGACGATCCAAGCCATGCGCCTAGCTTGAATACGAGCCGACAAAAAACGATTGAAGCAAAAGACAGAATTACCCTCTCGTCGCGATAGCGGATTGCGCCATAGTTACAAATCGGTGGTAACGCGCTCAGCCATCCCACACGCAGTATTAAGGCAAAATCCGCACGCCCATTGTGACCTGTGTCGCGCCTTGCCAACAGTCAGATGTCGCATCGTAGCTGGTGCCTGTGGCCGTCACGGCGCCTGCTGTGGCTGAGCTGCGCATCACGCCCGAACTAGGAATGCCGTCATCCAGCAAACGATCTAGCGCACACACAAAGCGCAAGTCCACTGCGCCGGTGCCTGGCTCCATATAGTTGGTATTGGCCGCATAATTGCCGCTAGCCGCACCAGCGACTGAGATCTGCCACGGCACACCAAAAACACTATTTAAATCTGCCGCAGTCAGCATATTGGTGTTTTGCAACAAAATCAGCGCATCACTGGCTTCGGTCGCATCATTGAGTAAACCATTGCGAGTACCGGCAACACAGTTACTCACGCCATTGCCCAGTGCTGGCGCAGTGCCAGTTCCCGGACAACCATCGCCCGGATACGCGCCGTATTTATCAAAATACGCATTAAACGCGGTTTGCATTTTATTAACTTGCGCCGCCATATTTTTCACCTTGGCGCTATCAATCAAGTCTTTGCCTTTAAACGCTGCCCCCAAAATCAAACCAATAATCACCAAAACAATGGCCATTTCGACCAAGGTAAAGCCCCGTTTTATTTGCATGTTTTACTCCCGCTATGATTAACATTGGATTCGTTGCGCTAATAAGCCCTGATCACTAAGCTGGCAATTTCTTTCTTGAATCAATAAAATAGCATTCAATATTTGTCATTATTTAGCGTAAGGCAAGCCAATTTACTGCAGCTCGTTACCGAAATCGTCAGAGTTCAACCCCGACGCAGCAGTTTTAAAACACGCACTCGGGTATAATCGTCGGATTGTTGTCAGCCATCCGCAGGTCCATTCATGCAAGAACAGTATTCACCGATTGAAGTCGAAGCCGCCGCCCAACAGCACTGGGAAGATGCACGCGCGTTTGAGGTTACTGAAGACGCCAGCCGCCCTAAGTATTACGCCTGCTCAATGCTGCCTTACCCATCAGGCAAATTGCATATGGGCCATGTGCGTAACTACACCATCAACGACATGCTGGCGCGCCACCTACGGATGAAAGGCTTTAATGTTTTGATGCCAATGGGTTGGGATGCATTTGGCTTGCCAGCAGAAAACGCAGCCATTGCCTACAACAAATCGCCAGCCGAATGGACCTACGCCAATATCGCCGACATGAAGTCGCAAATGAAACCGCTGGGTTTGTCATTTGACTGGTCGCGTGAAATCGCCACTTGCGACCCTGAATACTATAAGTGGAATCAATGGTTCTTCTTAAAAATGCT
Source organism: Deefgea piscis (assembly GCF_013284055.1). Taxonomy (NCBI): domain Bacteria; kingdom Pseudomonadati; phylum Pseudomonadota; class Betaproteobacteria; order Neisseriales; family Chitinibacteraceae; genus Deefgea; species Deefgea piscis. The sequence goes on from NZ_CP054143.1 coordinate 342,403, forward strand.
GGAAAAAGGCGTTGCCTACAAAAAAACCCAAGTGGTGAACTGGGATCCGATTGATCAAACCGTGTTGGCGAACGAACAAGTCGTTGATGGCCGCGGCTGGCGCTCTGGCGCTTTGGTCGAAAAACGCGAAATCCCGGGCTACTACTTTGGCATCACGCAATACGCCGAAGAATTGCTCGGTGACATCGATCAGCTGACTGGCTGGCCCGACATGGTTCGCGCGATGCAGCGCAATTGGATTGGTAAATCCGAAGGCGTGCGCTTTGCGTTTAATCACGACATTAAAGATGCCAACGGCAATTTAGTGCAAGACGGCAAGCTATTTGTTTTCACCACCCGTGCTGACACGATTATGGGCGTAACGTTCTGTGCAGTCGCCGCAGAACACCCCATCGCCACCCGCGCTGCTGAGCTGAAACCAGAATTGCTGGCGTTTATTGAAGAATGCAAACAAGGCGGCGTTTCCGAAGCTGAAATCGCTAGCCAAGAAAAACTCGGTAAAGCCACGGGCCTGTTTGTGACGCATCCGCTCACTGGCGAGCAAGTTGAAGTGTGGATCGGCAATTACGTGTTGATGGGCTACGGCGATGGCGCAGTGATGGCCGTGCCAGCGCACGACGAACGCGACTTTGGTTTTGCCAAAAAATACGACTTACCAATCAAACAAGTCATTGCGATTGAAGGCGAAAACTTCAGTACGGATGCTTGGGCAGAATCGTATGGCGACAAAACGCGTGGTGTAACGATCAACTCGGGTAAATACGATGGCCTGAGCTTTAAAGCGGCCGTTGATGCGGTTGCTGCTGATTTAGCAGCGCAAGACGCCGGCGAGAAAAAAACCACTTGGCGTTTACGTGACTGGGGGATTAGCCGTCAGCGTTATTGGGGCACACCAATCCCAATCATCCACTGCCCATGCTGCGGCGATGTACCAGTACCGTACGAGCAACTGCCCGTTGTGCTACCAACTGACTGCATCCCAGATGGCTCAGGCAATCCGTTAAAACAACGTGCTGACTTTTTAAATGTCGACTGCCCGAAATGCGGCACAGCCGCGCAGCGCGAAACCGACACCATGGATACTTTCGTCGATTCGAGCTGGTATTTCATGCGCTATTGCGACCCAAAAAACACCGCAGCCATGGTCGGCGATGGTACCCAATACTGGATGGGCGCTGGTTCAGATGCGGCTGGCGGCATGGATCAATACATCGGCGGCATTGAGCACGCGGTATTGCATTTGCTGTACGCCCGTTTTTGGACCAAAGCGATGCGCGATGAAGGTTTGATCAACTTCGATGAGCCATTCAAAAACTTGTTTACACAAGGCATGTTGCTGCGCGATTGTTATTATCGCGAAGAAGCTTCGGGCAAAAAACGCTGGTTCTATCCGGCTGAAGTTGAAGTACAACACGACGAAAAAGGTCGCCCGATTTCAGCCATTTGCGTCGAAGACGGCCTGCCCGTGGTGATGGGTGGCATTGAAAAAATGTCGAAATCGAAAAACAACGTCGTTGAACCAAAAGACATTATCGAAAAATTTGGTGCCGATACCGCGCGCCTATTCACGATGTTTGCTGGCCCACCAGAGCAAAGCGCAGCATGGTCAGATAGCGGCGTAGAAGGCGCGTATCGCTACCTGCGTCGTCTATGGGGGTATAGCGTTAAACATGCTGATGCAATTCAATCAGCAAGCAATACCCTTGATAGCAGTGCGCTGAGCAAAGCGGACAAAACCTTGCGTTTTGAAATCCACAACACGCTCAAGCAAATCAATAACGACTACGAACGCCTGCAATACAACACCATCGTGTCCGGCGTAATGAAAATGCTCAATGCGCTCGATGCATATCCCGAGAGCAATGCCGCAGTGATGCGCGAATGCTTTGGTATTTTGCTACGCGCAATCTACCCTGCTGCGCCACATATTGCGCATACCTTGTGGTTAGAACTTAACTTTGCCGGTGAAATCGCGCATGCAGCATGGCCAGAGCCCGCTCTGGACGCGCTAACGCAAGACGAAATTAAAATGATGGTGCAAGTAAACGGCAAAGTTCGCGGCGAGATTTTTGTCGCCAAAGACGCTAGCAAAGACACGATTGAAGCTGCCGCATTGGCCGATGAAGCAGTGCAAAAACACTTGACGGGCACGCCCAAGAAAGTGATTGTGGTGCCAAATAAATTGGTCAGTATTGTGGTCTAACACGGCACGTTAGCATTTAGCGAGTCAGGCGTTTGACCTTGCCATTGATCGAATACGGCAAGGTCAAACGTAGCAGTGCATTTGGCAAACCATCACGGACCAGAGAGCTCCTACGGGATTTCGCTGAATTGGGTGGCGAATCAGCGAGCATGAGTAACGACCCGATAGGACCGATATGCTAGGCGTATCAAATCGACTGAACCGTTGTGTGAACAAGCCAGTAAAAAACTTATCCGCCCCCGTCAATTCACCGACTCAATGCCCGCAGCCCATATCAAGCCGCTGGCATTAAGCCGTAATTATTTTGGAGTACAGTATGCCCTTACGTTTGAAAACCCTCGTCCTTCTTGGGCTCTGCCTTAGCCTAATGGCCTGCGGCTTTCATTTACGCGGACAAGGGCCTGCCGCACAACTGAACTTTAAAACCATACAAGTCAGCGGTGGCGGCAGCGCAGCGCAAGAGCTACGCAAAGCGATCATCGTGCAAGACAACGTTAAATTGGTGACTAGCGACGCGCAAGTGGCGGTCAATATCGTTAACGAAAGCAGCGACAAACAAATTTTAAGCGTCAATAGCAAAGGCCAAGTGGTGCAATACCGCGTGTTTTACCGCGTTCGCTTTACCGCTACGCTGGACAAACAGCCATTAATCGAAGACGGTAATATCTCGCTAAGCCGTACCTTGCAGTGGGATGAAAACGACATTCTCGCCAATGAAAGCGAAGAAGGTAAATTGATTACCGAAATGCAGCGTGATTCTTCGCTGCAAATCATTCGCCGTATTAATGCCGCCGCCAAAGGCGTCAATAAAGCGGCAGCGGCTGCGGCATCGGCTGCTTCAGCAACATCGGCAGCATCAGCGATTGCGCCTACACAACCATAATGCGTAGCGAAGACTTAGCCGCCGCAGCCAAACGCAAACTCGCCCCGCTGTATATTATTCATGGCGACGAAGCGCTATTGAGCCTAGAAGCGGTGCAAACGCTCAGAGACATCGCGCGGCAGCAAGGCTATAGCGAGCGCGAAGTGCTTACCGTGGAAAATGCGGCGCAATTTCAATGGGAGCAGCTGATTTCTGCCGGGCAATCGCTGTCTTTATTTGCTGAGTTGCGGATTTTAGAATTACGCATTCCCAATGGCAAACCCGGCACCGAAGGGGGTAAAGCGCTAGAAGCCTTTGCCAGCAAGCTACCCAGCGATACACTGACTATTATCACCCTGCCTCGGCTCGATAAAACCGCGCTCAATAGCAAATGGATGTCGGCGCTGGCCAAAGCCGGTGAAGTCATCGAGGCCAAGCTCATCGAGCGCAGCGCCTTACCGCAATGGATTAGCAAACGCCTCGCCGCCCAACAACAAAGCCTCAGCGCCGAGGCGATGGCGTGGTTGGTTGATCGGGTGGAAGGTAATTTATTAGCCGCATTGCAAGAAATCCAAAAACTCGCACTACTGCACCCGGCTGGCCTATTAACGCTGGATGATCTGACGGCGGCGGTAGCCAATGTGGCGCGCTACGATGTGTTTCAATTGGGCGAAGCGCTGCTGGTGGGCGACGCCGAGCGCATGGTGCATATGCTGAGCGGGCTCAAGGCCGAGGGCGAATCGGCAGTACTGGTACTGTGGGCGCTCACCGAAGAAACACGTAATCTCTATCGTTTTGCCCAAGGCCGAGCGCGCAATATACCCACCGCCCAACTGATCAAAGACTTACGCCTGTGGGGCAATAAACAAAAACTCATCGAAGCCGCCGCCGCCCGCGTGAACCGCCGACAACTGACCAATGCACTACAACAGGCCGCGCGCATCGACAGCTTGATTAAAGGCATTGGCGATGGTGAAGTTTGGCATGAGCTCTCCAGCATGGCTTTAGCACTTTGTGAGCAGACCAAGAAAAAAGCCGGATAACACAAGAGCCAATGCAAATCCATCGATCAAATACCCCCTTGCACTGCGAAGCGTGTAAGAATAAATCTAAACATCATGCCCAGCCATTTGGCCAGCATTTCCCGATCCACCTTTCCTGCTAGCGTGCCAACCCGACTATGAAAGAACAAATCCTCGTCAATATCACCCCGCAAGAAACCCGCGTCGCTAGCATTGATGAAGGTGTAGTTCACGACATTCATATCGAACGCGCCGCGCATCGCGGCTTGGTCGGCAATATTTATTTGGGCATGGTCAAGCGCGTTTTACCCGGCATGCAAAGCGCCTTTATCGAAATCGGCCTTGAGCGCGCCGCGTTTTTGCACATTGCCGACGTCATCGAGCAAAGACAAAATCCGAGTGAAGTACAGCGCATTGAGCGACTGATCCATGAAGGCCAAGCCATTATGGTGCAAGTGGTTAAAGACCCGATCGGTAGCAAAGGCGCACGGCTTTCGACGCAAATCAGCATTGCTGGCCGGTTTTTAGTATTTTTACCGCAAGACACCCACATTGGCATTTCACAACGCATCGGCAACGACCAAGAACGTGACCGCTTGCGGGATCGGATGGAAAGCCTACTGCCCGACAATCATCGCGGCTACATTATTCGCACCAGCGCCGATCACGCCTCGGACGACGAGCTGCGCGCCGATATTGAATACCTCAGCTTGATTTGGGCCGACATCAAAAAAAATTCGATCACCCTGCCAGCTCGCTCGTTGTTATTTCAAGATTTATCGCTGCAATTGCGCGCACTGCGCGATATGGTCACCACCGAAACCGATAGCGTTTGGGTCGATAGCCGCGAAAACTTCGCCAAAATGACTGAATTTGCCGGCCGTTTTGTGTCCGACGTATTACCGCGCATTCAACTGTATTCGGGCGATCGCCCCTTGTTCGAGCTGCACGGCGTCGAAGCCGAAATCGAGCGCGCCATGAGCCGCCGCGTTAATCTCAAATTTGGCGGCTACCTGATCATTGATCAAACCGAAGCCATGACGACAGTCGACGTCAACACCGGTGGCTTTGTCGGCACCCGCTCATTTGACGATACCATTTTCAAAACCAATCTCGAAGCCACGCAAGTCATCGCTCGCCAGCTGCGGCTCAGGAATTTAGGCGGCATTATCATCGTTGATTTTATCGACATGGATAATGAAGAACACAAAACCGCCGTGCTGAGCGAACTGAATAAAGCACTAGAAAAAGACCGCACCAAAATCACCGTCTCTAACTTCACTAGCCTGGGCTTAGTGGAAATCACCCGCAAACGCACTCGCGAATCGCTGGCCCACGTGCTCTGCGAGCCCTGCCCCACCTGCCAAGGGCGCGGCGAAATCAAAACCGCCCAAACCATATGCTACGAAATTTTGCGCGAGATTTTGCGCGAAGCGCGGCAATTTAACGCCAAAGAATACCGCATCCTCGCCGCGCAATCGGTGGTCGATATGTTTCTTGACGAAGAATCAGCCAACCTCGCACAACTGGCCGACTTCATCAAAAAACCGATTTATTTGCAGGTAGAAACTGCGTATACGCAAGAGCAGTTTGATGTGGTGCTAGTGTAAACATAAAGGTATATCAAGCCAGACCTTAAAAATAAAGGCTTAGCTTGATATACCAAAACAAATGCAATCAAACGCTGCAAGCGAATATATCAGCTACTTAGGGTCGCCTTCAGGCGACGAACAAGTCGGCGAAAGCCAACCCTACAAGACGCCACTTAGCATGAGCGACGACGACGAAATTAATGCAAATGATCACGCACCGCTTGGTCGGGTTTAAAGCCCGAGACGCAGCGCTGTAAAATACCAATAATTTGCGCGGAATCATTACCCACACAAGCAATACTTAGATCGGCAATCACTTGCTCTAACTCATCGAGCGTTAGGCATTGCTCATTGGCTTTCATAATCCGAGCGTGCTCGGTACCACTCACGTTGTCGCCAATCAGTAGCTCTTCATACAGCTTTTCGCCAGGGCGTAAGCCAGAAAACTCAATCGCGATATCGCCCGCAGGGTTAGCATCATCTTTAACTGTAAAGCCAGTCAGATGAATCATGCGCCGCGCTAAATCCACAATCCGCACCGGTTGCCCCATATCCAGCACAAACACTTCGCCACTACCGCCCATGGCGCCAGCTTGAATCACCAATTGCGATGCTTCGGGAATCGTCATAAAGAAGCGATTAATTTCGGGATGAGTCACTTTAACAGGGCCACCGGCCATAATTTGTTTACGGAATAAAGGCACCACGGAACCACTCGAGCCCAGTACATTGCCAAAGCGCACCATACTAAACCGCGTTGTTACCGAAGGATCTAGCGCATAAGCTTGTAAGGCTAATTCAGCCATCCGTTTACTCGCGCCCATAACATTAGTCGGGCGAACTGCTTTATCCGTTGAAATAAGGACAAAGGATTCAACGCCAGCATCAATCGCCGCCGCCGCTGCTGCGCGAGTACCAAAGGCATTATTTAAAATCCCCTCGGTAATATTAAATTCAACCAAGGGCACGTGTTTATACGCTGCGGCGTGATACACCGTTTGCACCCCATAGCGCGCCATAATCGCCGCAAGGCGTAAGCCATTTTGTACCGAACCCAACACAGGGTGCAGCTCGATCGGCAAGGCATGTTCACGAATGATTTGGCTCAGCTCTTGCTCAATGGTGTACAAGGCAAATTCGGAAAGCTCGTACAACACCAAATGCGTCGGTTGATTTTTAATAATCTGCCGACAAAGCTCAGAACCGATCGAGCCGCCTGCGCCGGTGACCATCACCGATTTACCGCTAATATTGCGAGCGAGTAATTCTTTGTTTGGCGGAACGGGTTCACGACCAAGTAGCTCATCAACACCCACTTCGCGCGCATCAGCCAAGCGCACTTCGCCACTAACTAAATCAGCCATCCCCGGTAAAATCCGCACTTCGACCGCTAAGGGCTCAAGCTGATTCACGATCTCGATTTGGCGAGAGCGCGGCGCAGAAGGTATGGCCAATAACACTTGATCGACCCGACTCAGCATAATTTGGGCGAGCATTTGTTCGTTGCTAAATACTTTAAGCCCGCCAATTTGCAGCCCTTGCTGAGCAAATGAATCGTCAACAAAACCAATCGGCTCGTACTCTTGCCCAGTGCGCAAAGCCACCGCCAATTGCCGCCCTGCGCTACCAGCACCGTAAATCAATACCGTTTTACGATCTTTGGATAGTGGCGCTAATTTGCGTAAAATACTCCGCGCAGCAAAACGACTGGCAATAATAATCGCCATCGCCAACAGCCAAAAAATCACTAAAGAACCACGCGGAATACCGGTAATTTGCAATAACTGAATCGCGGTTACAAAGCCCAATAGCGCCAAACTCACCGCAGTGGCAATGGTTAAAACCGCCTTATCCTCGATATAACGAATCACTGCTCGATACAGACCAAAGCGAATAAAAATCGGCGCAGCAATGATAGAAGGCAAGAAAAACACCCACCAGGCAAATTGATTTGGGTACTGCCAATCATCTAAACGTAGCGCAATTGCCACCCAAAGCGCCACGGGTAATAACATAAAATCAAGCGCTAAAATCAATAGGCTTTTAGTTGTTCTAGGTAATGCAATTGCTTTATTTAACATAACTTACCTGATTTTTTGAGCCAGACCAGCCAATAAATGATACAGAATTATATAATTAAAATTCAATGCGTAATCCCATCACGGCGAATGACTTTTAAAAAGGTCAGCAGTAGGATTTTTAAATCAAATACAAATGAGCGCCGCTGTAAATACTCAACATCAAAGCCGACCTTCACCGGGATCGGTAATTCATCGCGACCATTAATTTGCGCCCAACCGGTGAGGCCAGGGCGAATACGATCAACACCTTTTTCAGTGCGTAATTGAATTAAATCATCTTGATTAAATAATGCAGGCCGTGGCCCAACAAAGCTCATATCACCGACTAAAATACTCCACAACTGTGGTAGCTCGTCCAGACTTGATTTACGCAAAAAACCACCAATCGGCGTTAAACATGCCTTGGGATCAGCCAATAAATGTGTGGCAACTGCGGGTGTGTCAATACGCATAGAGCGAAATTTAGGCATTTTGAAAATGCGATTATTTATCCCTACCCGATCAGACCAATATAAAGCAGGGCCTTTCGAAGTTAGTCGAACCAGTATGGCGACAACAATAATAGGTAAAATAAAAAACAAGCTAACCATTAAAGCCAGTAAAAAATCAAAACAGCGCTTCAACATAAAAGACCTAAAAGCAGTTCGTTAAAAAATTAAGCATTACGCTTTAAAAAATCATCCGCAGTTTTTTGTAACGCCTGATCCACAGTCAATGGTGGCCTCCAGCCCAATACATTTTGGGCTTTTGAAATATCAACCTGTAATGAGCCACATAAACGCTGCGCCATCGCCTGCTTACCCAATAATCTAGCCCCGAATTGTAAGCACCACATTGGAATCGGAATCAAGCGTGAAGAAACCCCCAAAGCTTTAGCCATTTTTTGCAAAAGTTCGGTCGTTGATAAATCCTCACCATCACCTGCTAAAAAAATCTGGTTTGCTGCCGCAGGATGATCAATGCATGTCACAATCAAATCAACTAAATTATCTAATGCCACCAAACTGCGCTGATTATGAATTGCACCTAGTGGTAATGGAATACCTTTTGCGACAGCTTGAATTAATCGACCAAAATTGCCTGGCGCATTCGCGCCGTATACCAACGGAGGACGAATAATAACCAATTCCATCGAACTACCTACAAGCAAATCCCTCAATCCAATCTCTGCCTCTAGTTTGGAAAGTGCGTATGGTTCTACCGGATTAGGTTGATCATCTTCTAAAAATGGTTGTGAAGACTGATTTCCATTAACGCCTATTGAGCTTATAAAAATAAAACGACGCACACCCGCTGCTAATGCTTGTCTTGCTAAATTTAAAGTACCATCGACATTGACTTTACGAAACTCAGACAAAGGATCAAGCACATTATCGTTTAAAATATGAGCACGAGCAGCAGTATGCACAATCACATCGATATCCAGTAATGCTTCGGACCACTGCGTATGTGCATCAATATTGCCAGCAGCAACAGTCCCCACATTTGTACGCCGAGCAACTGCACGATATTCTATATTTTTTTTAATTAAAACAAGCACTAAGGAACTACCAACGAAACCATTAGCACCTGTGATTAAAATTTTATTTGCCATTTTTACGCAACATCAAAATAAAGACGATAAAACCCAAACGATCACGAATACGTCTTCGACAGCTAGAAATTGAAAAAATCAATTTAAGCTTATTTAATAGTGAAGGATTCTTAATCCATTGGACAGGAGGGACATCGAGCGAATTAATTGCATTTGCAATTAGCATAATTTGCTCTAAATACCACCCACCTGCTAATTTACTAAATCTAGATTTAGCTGCTAAAAAACCGTTGTTCACACCAAAAACATTATTTGAATGCTGCCTATAATGCATACTTGGTTTAGGATCAATATACCAATTCAAGCCATTATGTCGAGCCCATGCATAAATAAACCAATCATGCAACTCAATACCTTTCATTTGCTCATGATTTTTGCTAAGTAACTCTTTCAATTGATTTGCTGCTGCAGCCGTCATCACATAAGTACAGCCTGGTCCTGCTGCCTCAAAATAGTTATCCCATTGTCGTTGCAACTGCGCTTTATTAATCAGTATTTCACGGCCATCACTCCAAAATGCAGTAACATTACTTGAATAAATATTTACATTTTTCGATTCAATATTACTAATCGCACGAAGTAGTTTATCTTCCAACCAAAGGTCATCTTGATCAGAAAAAGCTACATAATCAAAATTAAAAAATAAAACATCTCGAAGTAAACGAAAAAAATTAGCTCCCGCAGCGCCTGATCGAATTGAAGGCATTACAACAATTCTATCGTCTTCTATACTCGATATAATATCGAGAGTACGATCAGAAGATCCATCATCACTAATATAAATATTAACATCTACTCCTACTTGAGTTAATATTGAATCCAACTGCTGCTGAAGATGTAGCTGACCATTATAGGTTGCGAGCAATACTGCAATTTTTTTATGCTTTCGTTGCATTTAAAAACCAATCATATATAAGAATAAAAAAACAAGCATAAAAGTACAATCAATTTTCTTAGTCCCTTTATCCCAAGTAACATAAACATTGAAACGTAGTTAGAATATTTCAGAACTAAAACATCTAGAACAAACGACTTAAGATAAAGATAGCGCAACCCAGAGAATTGATTCGCATAATCAACATGACATTGAGCGATATCTAACTGTACACGCCGCCTTGATTGCGGATTAACTGTATATGCACCATCATGGCGACGATAACTAGCAACACATTGATCTACATACAAGTACTTAGAATGTTGCATCACCATGCGCAAAAACAGACTTCTATCCTCTACTTGATATTTCGAATCAAAACTACCGACAAACAACAGTGAACTTTTTCTATACATTGAGACAGGACCAGGCAAACTCCATCTATAAAACAACTCTGAAATTAGTTTAGTAGACTTAAAGTTTTCCACATTTGCCTTATATAGAATTTTTGCAGCATCATCAAAATAAGATACTCCTTCATTATTGATTACATCTGCTCTTCCAAATACAACATCAACTGAATCATCTTCATCAAACTTAGCAAGTCGTACAGCTACACTATCAGGGGTCAATATGTCATCGCTAGCACAAATAACAATAAATTGACCATCAGATTTTTCCAAAAGAGAATTAAGTGTATTTACAACACCTTTATTTACAGTTTTTTCAAAAGTACACTTTACAAATCGAGTTGAGTTTTTATTGACCCACGATCGAATCAATACTGATGAATCATCAGTAGAGCCATCGTCAATGATGTGCAATTCTAAATTCGAATACGTCTGGATGCGAAATGACTCTAATGATTCTATCAAAAAAGATGAATGATTGAAGCATGGCACCAAAATACTAACTAAACTACTCATACATGCTGTCCCAAAGATTCAACAAGGGCTTTCTTGAAGTGATCTTGAAAATTAACTAAGGTATATTCATTGTTTGCAGTTCGATGCGCATTTTTTGCCATTACAGTTATTTCTTCAGTACTTAATAGATCACACAAATCTAATACATCGAGAATATCTTCTACTGTTTGTCCTTTAATTTCGACTCCCATATGCTCTAGATCAACCCCACACTCTTTTGTAACTAATGGAATCATTCCAGATCGACCCATACAGGTAATAACCGATGTTGCAATACCCTCAGAACTAGATGGCAAAATAACATACAAGGCTCGGCTTGCTATCTCTTGAAAATCGTCCCCAGCAACATTAACAAACCCACGAACTTCAATATTTTTATATTCCTTAATATCCAGTGCTGAAATTAATTGAGTTTCCACGTCAGTACGCCCGCAAACAATTAGATTCCAATCAGGTCTTTGTCGAAAGGCTTCAAGTGTAATATCAAGTCCCTTGTGCAGAAGCCCATAACTACCAAACCAGAGCGCAGTTCTGCGCTTTGAAGATATATCATTCGGCTCTAAATCAGGAATGTATTCAAAATTTTGATGAAAAGTAGGCTTCAATGGATAAATACGCGACACACCCCTGGCTTCAAAAGTAGACAGTGTATGTTGATTGCCAATACAAATAACCGCATCAGCCGATGAAGCAGCCAAACCCCAACGATAATCCTGTAATCGCAATGACTCATCACAAAATATATTGTGGCGACGATAAAACTCAAGCAATTTGCGTAACGAGGCTTCTGTGCATTGCCATGGATGGGATCCGGTGGCGTAATAAATTTTACGTGCCCTCGTTCCTAATCTAATTGCATTATATAATGGCAAGCCCTCACCAATAATTAAATCATACTGATCATAATCAATTATTTGTTCAGAATTATTATTTACAACATCCACAATATAGCCTAATGAATCTAAAACTTTTGCTATAACCATCGATTCCTGATAATTAGAGTGCCCAATATACGCCCCTCTCTTGAAATGATACGTACTATAAACAAACAAAGCACGACAGCTATAGTCAACTCCAAAATAATTATTAATTTTTCTTTGAAAAAAATACTCATAAATAAAAAATAAGAATTTATTAGCTTTAAATATACCAGATATTTTTTTTAACATTGCATGACTTTTATTTGATGTAATTAATTAACAATTCGATATGTCGAACGCAGCAGTCTTAACACTACTACGAGGGAGAATACAACAGAAAAACACCAACCTAATGCATAACCATAAACACCTGACTTCCAACCTTCATTGAAATAAACAACAACAAAACAAACGCAAAGACTTAAAATCCATTTAATTGAAATCAAGGTATACTTTTTATTTTTAACCAAAACAGTTGACAGCACAGAATCTAAATAAACAAACAAAATACTAATCGACATATACCTCAACATTTGCTCTGCAAATATATATTTTTGACCATAAACCATTTTAATAAAAACACCTGAAAACAATAATGAAAATAAAATACAAATCACTGCAAAAGATGTACTAACAGCCAAAAATTTAATCAAATTCTTTTTAATATCAAGAGAGTCTGCGCGGTAGATTAAAACTGGAGCTAGAGTTGCACACAACATCACTGAAATCGATGTCAATTGCTCGAGTACACTCATCGCTGCAACATAATTACCATATAAGGCACCGTCCAATCTAGCCTCTAAAATTAACCGGTCAGTACGTAAGAAAAAACTCATCGCAACCAACCCGGGCCAAACTTTTATCCCTTCCTGAAAGAAAAGCTTTGCTATGTCGAAATCAAAATCAGCAACTCTAAATCTATATACTGGATTATGCTTTAGATACAAATAGCAGCACATAAATGATGTAAACATCGATTCAAGCAATATAGCTGCTAAAATAAACAGTGGGTGCGCAGAAGTTGAAATAACTACATACGCTACTGCTATTTTTAAAGTCAATGCTAGTAGCCGAATTTTGGCCGCCACTTGAAACAACCCCTGCGTCTCAAGTAGCATTCTAAAAATACCAGCAGGCTCTGAATATAAAAGTGAACAAAGTAAAATGATAATAAATATCTTTTTATCATCATCATTTACAAAATTGAATATATATATTAGTGCAATAAAAAAAATTATGCCTGATATCAACAATCGATACAAAATTGATGTAGTGACAATTGCTCGTGGTAGCTTGCCATGAGTGTCTAGTTTTGAATAAAATATCTCAGCAGGACAAAGCCATGTCATGCTAATAGCAATCAGTAAAATAGATAAGGCAAACTGGTATGCACCAAATAGATTGACACCAAAATAACGCGCAGTTAATCCAGTAAAAACTAAAGACAGAAGGACCTGAACTACCTTCTCACCACCACCCCATATAATATTTCCAAACGTCACTTTAATGCTCGTTTAAATTTTCGATACATATTAAAAACCAATCTTGGGCATAGAAGCCCCAGAACAACTAAACTTTTCAACTTAGCACAACCCTTAGTACCCCCACCTTTTGTAAACACTTTAATAGCTTGGACCTTTGATCCAAAGAAAGCATGATTAACAGATAACTCAAGTCTAATTCGGTTTATGATCATTTTTGCAGAGTTTACATTTTGTATACCAACATCACCCAGATTAATTCTTTCCTCCAATCTTTTAATATATGGCAACTTCTCCAAGATAACAGCCGATGAAGTTAAACTATCATTAATACCTCTGACATAAGTAGACAATGGCTTATTCAAAAATATAATATTTGTTTTCTCTGCCAGTTGGAACCAAAAATCCTGATCTTCACCATTACTCTCCCCCTCTGGAAACCGAATATTTTCTGCCAGCAGAAAATCACGAGCTACAACTGCAGAAGATGCACAGAAAAAAGCCCCCAATGCCCAGTTAAAATAAAAATCCTGAATAATTTCACTTCCGTTTAGAACCATTTTTGGAGACAAAGACCGTCTTAACCTACCATTAGATTTTGAATAATAAGCTGTTGCAAAAAAAACACCATTCTTGTTTTTTTCTATAAGATAGCTAACTTCATGCAAAAAATTTGGAGAGTAAAAATCATCTGCATCAAGAAAACATATATATTTTCCTGATGCGCATAAAATACCGAGATTCCGTGCAGAAGAAACCCCACCATTTTCTTTTTGAATAAGTTTTATTCTGCAGTCACTCGTCAAACGGATTAACTCAGCTGATCCATCTTTAGAACCATCGTCAACAAAAATCACTTCAAAATCTTGGTATGTCTGATCAATTAAACTCGAAATGCACTTTATCAGATGGAGTTCTTTATTATAGACAGGAACAACAATAGAAAAAAAACACACAATCATTTACTCAAAATATATTTAATTTTACAACCCAAAAATGGGATAAAAGCCAACCAAAATATCAAATAACACAAAAGACCAACATTAAGAAAAAAACCTTCCCTCAAAATAAGCCGTCCAACCAAGATAAAAATTACAATTAGAATAACCCTAAGCACACCAGACAATCGTTCAATTATTAATGAGTAAAAAGACACAAACCCGACAAGAATCAGGGGTGTTAAAAAAACACCTAGATATCCAAAATAATAGAAAGCCTCAGTCAAAAAATTGAGCCCTAATCCATAACCTCGGCCAATATGGTTAGCAAGCACAGCACCAGGATTCAAAAAAACATCCATCAAAAAAAAACGAAATGGGCCAACAAAATTAAATAAAAAAGAAATAGGCACATTCAATAAATCACCTGAAATATCTTTATTTAAAATATATGGCAATGTTAAAAAAGTCTCACGAAATTCACCCATAGCTGATATATAAGGGGGAATTTCACCGAGTGCAGTTATTTCACTTGGCCTAAAAAATATACCAACACTATATAGCAATACACTTGAAACTAGAGCTATACCTAAATATGTCTTTTTATTCACATAACAAAATGATATATAAACAGCAACAATTGGAATTAATGCAGCAGTTCTACCACCTTGACTCATATCGATAAATGCAATTAACATGGCTATACTTATTGCTAGCGTAGTATGTGCATGCAAAACCAAGATAACGATCAATGGGATAGAAATATATGCTACCGTTTTTAGTCTTGCATCCTCACTAATTGATTGATCGCCCTGATAACCATCAGCCATCAGTGTTGCGAAAGAACTTAAGCCATAAGTTTTTGCTACAAATAATAAATATGCAATTATAAAAACACTTAAACATATAACTATTCTACGTAAATTACTAAACATTATAGGATTTATATTTATCTTGCCACCTCGAGGAAAGCATAATAAATAGAAAATAAATACAAGAATAGAAAAATAAAGCGATGCTAACTTACTAATAAATATAACATCATCATTAAAGTACCATCCATAAAAATATGAAATTTTTTCGACCACAATCGCAGGCACAGCGAAATAAGCTATTGTAAACAACAACAACCAAGAAAAAGGGTAGAACAACAGCTCCACACCTATTTTCTTTATATCTAATGACATTCGCACCACGCTAATGACGGCTACAAAGATCAAGAATGCATTAAGCATGATATTTTATTTCCAAAAGAAACTAAAATCGAAGCTTAAATTTGCACTTCGCGCAGAATAGATATAACATCTAAAACATCTTCATCTGTCATTGTGGGTGAAATTGGCAAGCTTAATATCTGCTGATGAATTTTTTCAGAAATGGGTAGATTATAATGATTAAATTCGGAATAAGCTTTTTGTTGGTGCGGAGGAATGGGATAATGTATCATTGTAGATACTCCTCTTTCTGCAAGCATCTGTTGCAACTTATCACGATTTTTGCAACGTATCACATATAAATGCCAAACAGACTCTGCTGCAGCCATAACTTGCGGTAAAACTACTTCCAATCCTTGCAACGCTTCAGTGTATTGTTTTGCTATGGCTTTACGACGTTGAGTTTCATCATCCAAATGCGGCAGCTTCACAGTCAATAATGCGGCCTGCAATTCATCTAATCGGCAATTAAAGCCTTGTACTTCATTATGGTATTTCACTTTTGAACCATAATTGACTAATACTCGAACTTTATCGGCTAACTCAGCATCATTTGTTGTTACCGCGCCGGCATCACCAATCGCACCTAAATTTTTACCTGGATAAAAACTAAATCCAGCCGCATGACCAAGGCCACCTACTTTACGACCTTTATATAAAGCCCCATGGGCCTGCGCAGCATCCTCAATAACTTTTATACCGTGTTTTTCGGCAATCGCCATAATTGGATCCATATCAGCTGGCTGCCCATATAAATGCACAGCAATAATCGCCTTGGTACGCGGGGTTATTGCAGCCTCAATTAAACTTGGATCAATATTATAGGTATCTATGCATGGCTCAACTGGTACGGGCGTTGCACCTGCATACGTGGCAGCTAACCAGGTAGCAATATAGGTATTAGAAGGAACAATGACTTCATCACCAGCACCAATATCGTAAGCACGTAAAATCAAATGCAGAGCATCCAGACCATTACTCACGCCCACACAATGATTTGCATTGCAGTAATCTGCAAATGAAGCTTCAAACTGCTTGACTTCATTACCTAATACATACCAACCTGAATCAAGTACGCGAGTAAATGCATTAATTAATTCATCACGATGCGCTAAATTAATGGCTTTTAAATCTAAAAATGGAATCATATATATTTTCTATTTGGATATAAGTAAACGTGCAGGAACACCGGCAACTACTGTATTTGCAGCAACGTCTTTAGTAACGACAGCTCCTGCACCAATCATTGCATTTTCACCAATCACAATGCCAGGCAAAATAACTGCACCAGCACCAATTGATGCACCTTTTTTTACTGTAGCACCATAAAACTGACCAGGATATTGCTTTGAACGTGGATATTTATCATTGGAAAATGTGACGTTCGGACCGATAAACACATCATCTTCTATTATTGTACCATCCCAAAGATAGACGCCAGATTTAACGGTTACTCGATTACCAATTCGCACATCATTTTCAATAAAGCAGTGGGCATTAATATTGCAATCATCACCAACTGCTGCGCCAGAAAGCACAACACAAAACTGCCAAATATTCGTATTCTTTCCAATTAAGGTGGTTTGTACGTCACTTAATATATGTATCATAAACTAGAGATCTGAATAAATTCTTCATAACTGCGAACATAATCACTTTCATCATAAAAATCATCAGCCAAAACCATTAGCACACAATCTTCACTAAAGTCATACATTTCTCGCCACATAAATGACTCTATTAGCAACCCCTGCGCTGCGTTATCTAATAAAAGGTCAATTTTTTCTTTGCCATCATCTAACAGAAATCGACAAGACCCTCTAACAGCAATGGCAACCTGCTTTAACTTTTTATGAGCATGAAAGCCACGACGTACATTTTCTTTTGTGCCAAACAAGTAATAAACACGTTTAATTGGAAAAGGAATATTTTTATTTTCTTCCAATGCCACCAAAGCACCACGCTCATCACCATGTTTTTGCAATTGAATCAATTTAATTTGCATCAAAAATCTCGGCCATATCTAAAGTGACAGCAAGCTGATCTTTTGCTGATAAATTAGGATTATTTAACTCACCCCATTCAATACCAATTCGCGGGTCATTCCAAATAATGCTTCGCTCAAACTCTTTATACCAATAATCCGTCGTTTTATATAAGAACTCTGCGGTTTCACTCACCACCATAAATCCATGGGCAAAGCCTTCGGGGATCCAGAGTTGGCGTTTATTTTCTTCTGATAACGTTACGCCAACCCACTGACCAAAGGTCGGTGACGATTTACGCAAATCGACCGCCACATCAAATACTTCGCCTTGTGTACAGCGAACTAATTTGCCTTGTGGATGCTGAATTTGATAATGCAAGCCGCGCAATACGCCTTTACTTGATTTAGAGTGATTGTCCTGAACGAAGTTAACTTGACGTCCGATCGCGGCTTCAAACTTGGCTTGATTAAAGCTTTCATAAAAAAATCCACGTTCATCACCAAATACTTGTGGCTCAATGATTTTAACGTCGGCAATTTGGGTATCAATGATATTCATAATTCTGGGAATAAGGAATGAGGAATAGGATTTAAGCCAAGATAAAATGGTCTTTTCCCTACCCCCCCTTAATCACAATTCCTTTTAGACAATAACGTCTTTAATCATGCGTAACAAATATTGCCCGTAGGCATTTTTTTTCAATGGTTGTGCCAATTGCTCAACTTGCCCAGCATCAATCCAGCCTTGGCGATAAGCAATTTCTTCTGGGCAACAGACTTTTAAGCCTTGACGCGCTTCGATGGTTTGGATGAATTGACTGGCTTCGAGCATCGATTCATGCGTGCCGGTATCTAGCCAAGCATAGCCGCGGCCCATTGTTTTTACGTCTAATTGACCTTGCGCTAAATACACGCTATTGACATCGGTAATTTCTAATTCACCACGTGGCGAGGGTTTAATATTTTTGGCGATTTCAATGACGCTATTGTCGTAGAAATATAATCCTGTTACCGCGTAATTGGATTTTGGTTTCAGTGGTTTTTCTTCGATAGAAAGTGCTTTACCACTCGCATCAAAATCCACTACGCCATAGCGTTCTGGATCATTGACGTGATAAGCAAAAACGCTGGCGCCGTTTTCTTTATCAGCTGCAGTTTTTAATAAATCAGCAAATTCATGGCCATAAAAAATATTATCGCCCAACACCAGTGCGACATTATCTTGGCCAATAAATTCTTCACCGATAATAAACGCTTGCGCTAGGCCATCGGGGCTTGGCTGTACGGCGTATTGCAATTTAATCCCCCACTGGCTACCGTCGCCGAGCAATTGCTCAAAGCGTGGAGTGTCTTGTGGGGTAGAGATAATTAAAATATCGCGAATTCCCGCGAGCAATAGCGTGCTCAGCGGGTAATAAATCATCGGTTTATCGTAAATTGGTAGCAATTGCTTCGATACGGCGATCGTGGCTGGATATAGTCGAGTCCCCGAACCACCGGCTAAAATAATACCTTTACGGCTTGCCATAAAAATTCCTAATGTTCTTTAAATTTAAATAAAATTAAGGCTGCTTAATCAGCGTCATCACTTGCTGCACGCCAACTTGCCAATCGGGTAACAATAAACCAAAAGTGCTTTGCAATTTTTGGGTGTTCAATCGTGAATTAGCTGGGCGTGGTGCAGGAACTGGATAGTCACTAGCGGGAATTGCTTTGATTGCGTCACTAGCAACCTTCAAGGTATAGCCTTGCTGCCCAGCAATATCATTAACTAGCGATGCATACCCATGCCAACTGGTTTCACCTGCTGCCACTACATGGTAAGTACCAAAATTAAATTCAGCTTGATTGTTACTACGCAGATATTGCGAAATAATCTGAGCGGTCACATCAGCCAATAAGCTTGCCGACGTTGGTGCGCCGATTTGATCGGCCACCACACTCAGCGCATCGCGCTGCTGCATCAATCGCAGCATTGTTTTCAAGAAATTTGCGCCATGCGCGCCAAACACCCAGCTCGTGCGGAAAATCAAATGCCGGCAGCCGCTGGCGCGAATCGCGTCTTCACCGGCCAGTTTGGTTTTGCCGTAAACCGATTGCGGATTTGTTACGTCGTCCTCCAAATACGCACCGTTTTTACGACCATCAAATACATAATCGGTTGAATAATGCACCAGCAAGGCGCCGAGCTTGGCTGCTTCTTCAGCAAAGACCTGCGGTGCGGTGGTATTGAGTAATGTTGCCAGCTCAACTTCAGATTCGGCCTTGTCCACCGCAGTATGCGCGGCAGGATTGACGATGATATCGGGGCAAATGCGTTGCACTAAGTCACGGATCGCATCGGGATTGGATAAATCGCAATCATCGCGATCCACCGCAATCACCTCACCGAGCACGGCAAGGCTACGTTGCAGCTCAAAGCCCACTTGGCCGTTTTTACCCGTAACCAATATCTTAGGTATTGCTTGCAAAGCCATGCTTAAGCCCCGTATTGGGTCGATACCCACTCACGATATGCGCCGCTAGTGACATTACTCACCCAATCTTGATTCGCTAAATACCACTCTACGGTTTTACGGATGCCCGATTCAAAAGTCTCCGCCGGTTTCCAGCCTAATTCACGCTCGAGTTTGTGCGCATCAATCGCGTAACGACGATCATGCCCAGGGCGATCGGTTACATAGGTGATTTGCTCAATATACGCTTTGCCGTCGGCTTTGGGCTGTAATTCATCGAGCAAAGTACAAATGGTTTTTACCACATCGAGATTGGCCTTTTCATTCCAGCCTCCAACGTTGTAGGTCTCACCAACTTTGCCCGCTTCAAGTACGCGGCGAATCGCTGAGCAGTGATCTTTCACATACAACCAATCGCGAATTTGCTGGCCATCACCATAAATCGGCAAAGGCTTACCAGCCAGTGCATTCAGAATTACCAGCGGAATCAGTTTTTCTGGGAAATGATACGGGCCATAATTATTCGAGCAATTGGTAGTTAATACCGGCAAGCCATAAGTGTGGTGCCAAGCGCGAACCAAATGATCTGACGCCGCTTTGCTGGCCGAATACGGGCTATTGGGTTCAAACGCTTTGGTTTCGCTAAACGCCGGATCATCGGCAGCCAGCGTACCGTAAACTTCGTCAGTCGACACATGCAAAAAGCGAAAAGCCGCTTTTTGCTCCGCGGCTAAATCAGCCCAATAACCGCGCACGCTTTCTAATAAATTAAAAGTGCCAACGACATTGGTTTGAATAAATTCACCCGGCCCCGTGATTGAGCGATCAACGTGCGATTCGGCGGCAAAGTTAATCACTGCGCGGGGTTGGTATTCAGCAAGTAATTTGCCAACAACGTCCCGATCACCAATATCAGCACGAACAAACACATGACGGATATCGCCCTCTAACCCTTTAAGGGTATCGAGATTACCGGCATACGTCAGTTTATCGACGTTAATCACCATCTCGTCACAGCCAGCGAGCCAATCCAAAACAAAATTACCACCGATAAACCCAGCTGCGCCAGTCACTAAAATAGTCATTAAATCTCTACCTTTCATGCAAATTTATATAAGCCACTCGAAACAAATATAAATAAGTTATTAATTTTTATAACGAAATTTCATCTGTAATCACAGGCATTAACATACATGCCACATTGAGCAATTATTTATTTAGCTTTCCAAGCTGCGCCAATTTTGCTTAACAAAGCCAATGACTGGCTATTTTCTCTTGATTTAGCGATGGCTTCTGCAATAAATGCCCATAAAATACTTAAGAACAGCGCGGCAAATGCGGACAATAATACAATTAAAGCACGCTTAGGCCCTGATTTTTCATCGGGAACTTCAGCTGCTGTCATTTTTAATTCATCGCGCTCTTGTTTTTTTAATAATTCAATGCGGCGATCAAGTCGCTCGATTAAAGCATCCCAATACGCTTGCTGCTGCAAAGCCCCTACTGCGGCAATCCATAAGCCGGTATTGTTGGCATTGGCTTGTTTTTTCATGCTGTCAACCACTAGGCGCTGCAAGCTCGAAAGCTGATCTTGCATGCGCACTAGTTCGTTTTGCATCATATCGCTGACACCACCTTGCAACGTCGATTCAGCTTGAATCGCGGCTAAGCTGGTAATGCCATAACGATCTGCTGCTGACAATTGGTTAATCATTGCCGCCAAATCGGCCTGTTTCATCTCGGCATCGTATTTATTTTTATTTTTTTGCGCCATTTCACGGCGAGTTTCTAATTCATAACGCTGTTTTGATGATTCCAATAATCGCATACTGTATAAATTGTTCTGCAGCGCTAAACCCATTTTGTTGGCCAATAAAGCGGCAAATTCTGGATTTTGATCGGTCACATTAATATCTAAAAAACCATCTTTGGCGTTTAAAGTGACTTTAACTGCATTACCCATTGCATTACGCGTTGCTTGTCGGCCTTTAGTATCAAAGTGCTCTGCCAGCTTCATTTCTTTAGCGATTGTTTCTTTCACTTGATCGTTAGTTAAGACCCAATTGTAAACAGCCGCATTTTTCGACGGTGCAATTTTAAGTGTTGCGGTGTACTCATTGGGCAAACTAAACGCCACCGCTGCTGCAATCACTGCAGCCAAAATCGGTAGACCAATAATCAGTTTTTTGTGCTTGGTCAGTACCAGTAGCAAATCGAGCAAAGAAATTTCGTCTTCTGTTTCTGGCTTGCGATTGGATGGCTCGCTGGAGTGTGCAACAGTCATTGGCGTGTTTTCTGTAAAAAGATTAAAAAAGTTTAAAACATCGAAAAATGCCGGCCATTATAATCGATGACGGTCAATTTTTATTTTTTGTAAGCAAAAAGCCAGCATTTACGCTGGCTTTTTGATTTAAACCATACAAACTATCAAAATTCAAACGCAGGTATCGTGACGCGCATTCTAGGTAAGTTGTAATCAAAGACTTGTTTTTGCTCGAGCACTGCGCCTGCTTGGCGATATAAAGTGGCATACATCATCGGTTCTTCACCAATAATCGCCAGCAAACGGCCATTATTAGCTAGTTGTGCCAACAAGCTGGCTGGCGCTTGAGCGAACGAAGCAGTGGCGATAATCGCGTCAAATGGCGCTTGGCCATTGGCTGCTAAGGCATCACCAACTTCGGCGCGGGCGTTTTTAATGCCAGCCGCTTTCAGTTGCGCATTAATAAATGCCACGTATTCAACATCTGCGTCCACTGCCACCACGTTCGCGCACAAACCTGCAGCCAAGGCCACCAAGTAAGCTGCGCCAGGGCCAGCAATCAGCAATTTATCGGAGGGTTTTAAGTCTATTTCTTGCAATAAACGCGCTTCAACCTTAGGAGCAAGCATCAGCTGGCCATTTGCCAATGGCAACTCAGCGTCAACAAAAGCCAGTTCTTTTTTATCCGCCGGCACAAAGTCTTCACGGCGCGTATTGAGAATGCGCTCAAGAATCACAGGATTCAACACATTCCACGGGCGAATTTGCTGCTCAACTAAAAGATAACGTGCGTTTTCCCAATCCATGTTTGCTTCACCTCAAGACAAGCCGACTACGGCGATTAGATTATTCAATTTGTCTTGCAATTATCCCACAACTCTTTTAATTTCACATTCATGAATCGCTAGGGGTTCCGATTTAAGCGACTTTTCTGCTGATAAAGCCATTTTTGGCCAAAGTCACCAGAAGCAACGTCAGCAAATCGGATGAGATATACCCTTGGAACCTGACCCGGTTAATACCGGCGTAGGAAAGCGAGTCGCTGACTTTTTGCGCCCTCACTCCTATGCCGTCTTTTTAAATCACGCGCCAGCGAGCGCGACTGAATCACTCATCTGAGTTTGAATCAGTGCACAGGAGAACACCATGAACGCAAAAGCAGAATTTTCCGCCGATTCGGCCGTCGTCGACGAAGCCGCCATCAAGCCACTACCTAATTCTCGCAAAATCTATGTACCAGGCTCACGCGCTGACATTCAAGTGCCAATGCGCGAAATCAGCCAAGCCGATACCCCATTGCAAATGAGTATCAGCGGCGCGGTCGAAAAAAACCCACCGATTTTCGTCTATGACTGTTCTGGCCCTTACACTGATCCTGCGGCTAAAATCGACGTGCGCAAAGGCTTAGAGCCAATTCGTGCGGCGTGGATTGCCGAGCGTAACGACACCGAAGTGTTGCCTGAACTCACCAGCGAATACGGCCGCATGCGCGAAGCCGACAAGAGCCTTGATGTTTTACGCTTTGAATTGCAACGCAAACCACGCAAAGCCATCGCCGGCAAAAACGTCTCGCAAATGCATTACGCGCGCCAAGGCATCATCACCCCAGAAATGGAATACGTCGCGATTCGCGAAAACATGAATCGTGCTGCCTACCTAGAAAGCCTAAAAACGGACAGCCCAACTGGCGACAAAATGTTGGCGATGATGAATCGTCAGCACAAAGGCGAAAACTACGGCGCGAATATGCCCGACGTAATTACGCCAGAATTCGTGCGCAGTGAAATCGCCTGTGGCCGCGCCATTATCCCGAACAACATCAATCACCCAGAATCAGAGCCAATGATTATTGGCCGCAACTTTTTGGTGAAAATTAACGGCAATATCGGTAATTCTGCGGTAACGTCTTCGATCACCGAAGAAGTCGACAAAATGACTTGGGGCATCCGCTGGGGTGCCGACACCATTATGGATTTGTCGACCGGCAAAAACATCCACGAAACGCGTGAATGGATTTTGCGTAATTCGCCAGTGCCAATCGGTACCGTACCAATCTACCAAGCACTGGAAAAAGTCAACGGCAAGGCTGAAGATCTGACTTGGGAATTATTCCGCGACACCTTGATTGAGCAAGCTGAGCAAGGCGTGGATTACTTCACGATTCACGCTGGCGTATTGTTGCAATACGTACCGATGACGGCGAACCGCATGACCGGCATTGTGTCGCGCGGCGGCTCGATTATGGCCAAATGGTGCTTGGCGCATCACCAAGAAAATTTCTTGTACACGCACTTTGAAGACATCTGCCAAATCATGAAGGAATACGACGTCGCCTTCAGTTTGGGCGATGGCTTGCGCCCTGGCTCAATCTGGGATGCCAACGATGAAGCGCAATTGGGCGAATTGAAAACACTTGGCGAATTGACGCAAATCGCGTGGAAACACGACGTGCAAGTGATGATCGAAGGCCCTGGCCATGTGCCAATGCAATTGATTAAAGAGAATATGGATAAAGAGTTGGATTGGTGCCATGAAGCACCGTTCTACACGCTTGGCCCATTGACCACCGACATTGCACCGGGCTACGACCATATTACGTCTGCGATTGGTGCGGCGCAAATTGGCTGGTACGGCTGCGCGATGCTGTGCTACGTAACGCCAAAAGAGCATTTAGGCTTGCCAAACAAAGCCGACGTGAAAGAAGGCATCATCACTTACAAATTGGCAGCGCACGCCGCCGATTTGGCCAAAGGTCATCCGGGCGCGCAAATTCGCGACAATGCACTCTCTAAAGCACGTTTTGAATTCCGTTGGGAAGATCAGTTCAATCTCGGCCTTGATCCAGACCGCGCGCGTGAGTTTCATGATGAAACACTGCCAAAAGACAGCGCTAAAGTCGCACATTTCTGCTCAATGTGTGGCCCGCATTTCTGCTCGATGAAAATCACCCAAGACGTACGCGAATTCGCCGCCAAACAAGGCATCAGCGAAATCGAAGCCCTCAAAAAAGGCATGGAGACCAAATCGATCGAGTTCGTGAAAACCGGTGCCGAGGTATATCACAAGCAGTAATACTAGTCGTGGGCTAGATTGATATACCCATACAAAAACGCAGCGCCAAATCCTTGGTCGCTGCGTTTTTTATTTGCTGCCAGTCAGATTTCAATCTGATTTAGATCCGATTTACCATGTGTGCGACAGCACCAGCGAAATTTCTCGCTCTTTGCTTGTACCTTGCGCAGTGCGCACCGGCCATTCGCCCACTAGCCGTACGCTATTGCGCCCTGGCAGACGAAAATTAATCGCGCCGCCAGCCAGCCAATTATTGATTTGATCGTTCTCCGTTTTACCGCCACGCGTCACCATGCCACCCGTTTGGTATTCCAACGTCGCCGCCAGCCACATCTCAGGAATCGGGCTGAAACTCGCCATAGTTTTCAGTTGATATACGTTTTTTTGCTCAAACCGACCGGTTTTATACTCTGTATTGTCGCCATACCAAGATAGTCCTGCCACGCCCTCCAAAACCCATTGATTCATCGTCCAAGCCAGTTGGCATTCGGGCAGCAGCATCCAGCGATTGGCGGTGATATTGGCCGATTGGTGTTTTTCATACGCGGCCGTTGGAATATTAATTTGCATGCCGCAGGCGCTACTTAAGCCGTTGCGATCAAATTGTTTAACCGCCTCGCGATCTAAAGCTGGCCGGCGATAAAGGCCCACACCAAAGCCCAACATTACATCACCAATACCATCGGCCTCGGCCGGCGCGCGGCGGCTATTGGTAAACGATTGATCAACCGTAACATACGGTAATTGCACCGCCACATACGCCAGTTGTCCCGCAAGATCAAAATACTGCGCATGCCGCACGCTCACGCTCTGCTTATCAACGATTTCAAAATTTTGTGGACCACGAGGCGATTCAATCTGTTGCTGGCGAATACGCAATGAAGTACGGCTGGTATCATCGGCCACCATCCCAAATTGCCGAGGATCCAGCGCATACGTTGGCAAACTCATTAACACCAAACCCACCGCCCCAACCGACTTCTTATTCATTGGCATATCAAAAACCCAAACCCCAGCAAGGCTGCACACAATATACGGACTTTACCTTATATGACAGTCACACTTACAAACAAAACCAAAATAAACAATGAATTGAGTAAGCCCAACAACACTCGTCAATCCACACGCCAACCACCACAAAATCAGCCTAGCCAATCACACCGCTAAGCCTTTGAATACGTTATACTTCTGCCCCTTCGCCTGACTTGCTCTGGATTGCATTATGCTTTTGCCGCACCAACTTGAATTACTTGCCCCTGCCAAAACTGCCGAAATTGCGCGAGAAGCGATCTTGCACGGCGCAGATGCGGTGTATATCGGCGGCCCAAGCTTTGGCGCGCGGCATAATGCCAGCAATCCGATTGAAGACATCAGTGCCTTGGTGCAATTCGCGCATCGTTATCATTCGCGCGTGTTTGTTACGCTCAATACCATCTTGCACGACAACGAACTTGAACCCGCGCGTCAGCAAATTATTCAGCTGTATGAAGCCGGTGTGGATGCGCTGATTGTGCAAGACATGGGCGTACTCAAACTCGACATTCCGCCGATCCAGCTGCACGCCAGTACGCAATGCGATATTCGTAATCCGGCCAAGGCCAAGTTTTTGTCCGACGTAGGATTTTCGCAGATCGTATTGGCGCGTGAATTGGGCGTAAAGCAAATCCGCGAAATCAGCGCGGCCATTGGCGACACGGCGACGATTGAATACTTTATCCACGGCGCGCTGTGCGTGGCGTTTTCTGGGCAATGCAATATCAGCCACGCGGCGACCAATCGCAGCGCCAATCGCGGCGATTGCTCGCAAGCTTGCCGCCTGCCCTACACGCTGACCGATCATAAAGGCCAAGTGGTGGCGTTTGATAAGCATTTGCTGTCGATGAAAGACAATGATCAAACCGATAATTTGGCGCTACTGGTCGACGCCGGTGTGCGCTCGTTCAAAATCGAAGGCCGTTATAAAGATGCGCAATACGTTAAAAACATCACCGCGCATTATCGCCAGCACCTTGATGCCATTTTGGAACAACGTCCTGACCTCGCACCGGCATCGAGTGGTCGCAGCAAGATTTTCTTTACGCCAAATGTCGATAAAACCTTCCACCGTGGCCATACCGATTATTTCGCAACGGAACGTAAAACCGATATCGGCGCATTTGATTCGCCCAAATACGTTGGCCTGCCGGTGGGAACGATCACTCGCGTTACTGACAAGTTCTTTGAAATTGCACTGATCGACCCGAATGAGCCGCTAGCGAACGGCGATGGCCTGAATTATATGAAAAAGCGCGAAGTGGTCGGCGTGCAAGCCAATATCGTTGAGGCCATTCAATCCGCCACTCCCCACTCCCCACTCCCTGACACTTTCCGCGTCTTCCCCAATGAGGCCATGAGCGAGCTTGCTGGCCTCAAGGCAGGTATTGGCATGAACCGCAATCGGGATCATGCTTGGGAGCAGATACTGAATAAAAAATCCGCTGAACGCAAAATCGGTGTATGGCTTAATTTGTCTGAAACTGCGACTGGCCTTGCCCTCACCATCACCGATGCCGATGGCTGTACCGTGACCGTTGACGCGCCGATGGCGCTCGAGATTTCCCAGAATGCCGACAAAGCGTGGAGCGGTTTGATTGGCGGCCTTGGTAAACTCGGCAATACGATGTTTTATGCGGAAGACGTATCGCTGAACTTGAGCCAGCCTTGGCATGTCGCCGCCTCGGCAATTAATGCGCTACGCCGCGAAGCAGTTGAGCAATTGGAAATCGCTCGCGTTGCCGCTTGGCCCAAGCAAGAACGTAAAGTGCCAGTTGAACCACCGGCGATTTATCCTGATGAAACGCTGTCGTTTTTGGGTAATGTATATAACAAGAAAGCGCGCGAGTTTTATCAACAGCACGGCGTAAAACTGATCGCCGCCGCGTATGAAGCGCACGAAGAAGCCGGCGAAGTGCCGTTAATGATTACCAAGCATTGTCTGCGGTTTTCGTTTGAACTCTGCCCGAAACAAGCCAAAGGCGTGATTGGTGTCAAAGGTCAAATCAAGGCCGAGCCGATGACATTAGCCAACGACAAAGAAAGCTATACGCTGGTGTTTGATTGCAAACCGTGCGAAATGCATGTGATGGGCAAAATGAAACCGCATATTTTAAAATCGCCGCCACCGTCGATTATTCCAGTGCAAACCATTACCTTTCACAAAGCCAAGCCTGAGCCTGAAGGCTATAGCCATTAAACAACGCCGCAAAAAAATGCCGCCCTAGCGGTAATGCCGTTCACTTAAGCCAAGTGAACGGCATTTTTTTTCCTCGATTTCATTGCAGGTATCGCTTTTGACGCAAAGGTACAGAGAAAATCAACTGAAAAACCCTGATTTTCCTCCGCGCCTCTGCGTCAGGTTTTCAGGGTTTGTCGTTAAGTGAACTGTATTTCGCCCTAGCGGCATTTTTTTAAGCTTGAGGTTCAGTTTGATCCGAACCCTGCGGATTGCGCCATGGCGGCAAGGGGGCATATTGCGCCAGTAATTGGCTCACGCGCTCAACGCCATCGGCGGATCCCACCAGTGATGCCGGCGACATGCCATTGAGCTCTAAATGCGGGCAGGTAATCCACTTCACCACGGTATTTAAATCACCCAATTTATGCTCAGCCATATCAATGACCGGCAGCCAAGGCAACAATATTTGCGGCTCAAATTGCACCACCGCCATTAAATCGGCATGCAAATCAGGCTGCCCAGCCAGCTCTCGCTCGAGCAATTCAAAAAAAATACCGATTCGGGTTAAATCCATCATTGCCTCTGCTGCGCTTGGTTCTACTGCGGTTTAGATCTATGCTGCCTTCGCTATAAGCCTTCCGTTTTTCGGCAAGGAACGAATCGATGTCCCCGCTCTTAATAACGCGCCATATTCGGCTCAACATCATTGGCCCACGCCGCAATGCCACCGTCTAAATTAATCATATTTTCAAAACCTTGCCGTTCCAAAAATCCAGCCACTTGATAACTACGCACGCCGTGATGGCAAATCACCACGTAAGTGGCGTCCGGATCTAAACGCGTTTGTTCACTTGGAATGTGATTCATCGGCACATTTTGACTGCCGCTAATTTGGCATAAAGCCACTTCCCATGGTTCGCGAACGTCCAATAAATGAGGCGCTGCACGGTTTGAGTCTTGCAGCCAGAGATAAAGATCATTCGGATTAATATGTTGCATTTTTACTGCCCTTTGCATGCCACGACAACGCAAAAATACTGCGTTGCGTATTTAAAATCGATTCAGTTTGAGCGCCAGAGATCGCGACTCACCCCCAAGTTGGCTGACCAATCCTTTAGCGTAATAGCGAGTACATCGATGACCAGCAGACCACGATGCAAACCCACTTTGGCGCAACGATTTGGCGCATGGCGCGCAAATTAAATCAGTTTCCGGCTAGAGGCAATCAATTTAATTGATTACCATGGCCGCTACTCGCTGTCGCTAGCCTTTTTTGGAGTTGTCATGACTTATCTTTATAGCTTATTCGCCCTTAGCATTGGCCTGATTATTCCACTGCAGGCGGCCATTAATAACCAACTCAAATCCGTAATCGGGCACAGTACTTTGCTGGCAGCCTTAGTGTCTTTCTCGGTGGGTACGCTGGCCCTACTTTGCATCAGTCTGGCGACGGGGCAAAAAATCAGCGCACTGGCGCAACTACCGAAAGCCGAGCCGTGGATGCTGCTGGGGGGCTTACTGGGCGCGGTCTTTGTTTTTGGCACGACGTTGATTGCGCCTAAACTCGGCGCAGCGACGATGTTGTCGCTCATTATCACTGGGCAAATTATTGCCTCAATGCTGTTTGATCGATTTGGCTGGTTTGCCATGCCGATGAAAGATTTAAGCTGGCCACGCTTACTCGGCGCAGCCTTGATTATTATTGGCGTAGTCTTGGTGAACTTTGGCAATGATTGGCTTAATGCCAAGCCTTAAACGTAGGCTTGCTAAATCACATTACTTTCCTTTAGTCATACTTTTGAATAACCACGCAAAAACTTTCAATTGTAGAAATATTTCGTATTAAATCAATACATTACTGACACTTTTATCAATTCACTAGTCATTTTCATCCCCAGAATATTAATATGTTTTTGCTTACAAAAATCGAGTCAAACAGCAATCGTTTGCTGGCATCGTGAACTTGCCACTGAACGAATGCTGCTCTTCGATGATTTTTGTAATTTAAAAACAGCACTCGGCGGCGTCACCGATCGAAGTGCAATAAAAGGATGGAGACGGTATGTCAGAAATGAATCGTTGGATGTTGGCGGCAATCCCCGCCATGATGATCAGTGCTTATGCCCATGCTACACCGGCATGGAGCGAAGGCAGTACTTACAATGCAGGTACCATCGTCAGTTACAAAGGACTTAATTACAGCGCCCTCGTTACGCACACCGCTTACGTTGGCGCCGGCTGGACGCCGGATACCACCGCCACGCTATGGAAAGTAGCGGCCAATAGCAGCACCGCACCGACGGCCCAACCTAGCCCTAGCCCGACCGCCTCACCGACGGCGACCCAAACACCTGCGCCAACACCAACGCCAAGCATTGCGCCCACGGCAACACCGACCACCGCCCCCACGACACCAAGTAATTGCAGCACAACGTGGAATAGCGCCACCGCCTATCAAGGTGGACAGCGCGTGGTATATAACAACATCACTTTTGAAGCCAAATGGTGGGTACAAGGCACGATCCCATCGACCACCGACCAATGGGGTCCATGGAAAAACTTAGGCAGCTGCAACGGCGCGACGCCGACACCGACGGTAAAACCAACGGCGACACCAACCGCAACGCCGACTGCAACACCAACTGCAACACCGACTGCAACACCAACTGCAACACCAACTGCAACACCGACAGCAACACCGACAGCAACGCCAAGTTCAGTACCAACGGCAACGCCGACCAGCAGCCCAGTGGCCGCCTACAAGCCGCAAATTAGCTATGTTGCCGCACCAGCAGGCTATCCAAGCGCAGAACAATTTAGCGCCGCTGAGCGTGCTTTGTACGCCCAAGCCGGATCTGACAGCCAAACCATCGATCGAATTCGCGCAGCGCTACAAGTTCGCCCCGACAATATTGTGAATGCTGTTAGCCCAGGCGCAGCGAGCAATCCGGACAACGTTAAACGCGTTGAACGGGTATTGAGCTTGGCGAAATTTGATTATTTCTTCCCCGTTCGCAATGTGAAATACACCTACGATAGCCTGCTCAAAGGCGTGGCTAAATTCCCAGCCTATTGCGCAACGTATACCGATGGCCGTGATTCTGATTTGATTTGTAAAAAACTGCTGGCCACCTCGTTTGCTCACTTTGCACAAGAAACTGGCGCCAACTGGCCTTCACTCACGCCTGCCGTTGCGCGCGGTTATCCTGAGCAAAATAATGCCGTGTTAGCCACACTCGAGCAAAACGTCGCGATCCCGACCTTCCGCCAAGGTTTATGGTTCTTGCGTGAGCAAGGCATGGTCGAAGGCAACGGCACAGGCGGTTATCAAGACTGCTTTAACGGTGCCGGTAGCTCGATTTTCTCGATTTTCTACCCTTGCAGCAAAAATGCCCAAGGCCAAAACCTGAGCTATTTTGGTCGTGGCTCCAAGCAACTCTCGTGGAATTACAACTACGGCCCATTCAGTAAATCACTGTATGGCGATGTGAATGTTTTACTCGATAAACCCGAATTGGTTGCCGATACTTCGCTCAATTTTGCCTCAGCGATTTGGTTTGCGGTGTATCCACAGTCACCAAAACCACCGATGACTTGGGTGATTGACGGCACTTGGGTGCCCAATCAAGTGGACGCAGCCAACAATATGAAACCGGGCTTTGGTGCCACCACCTACATCATTAACGGTGGCATTGAATGCGGTAAAGGCAGCGAAGTCTCGCAATCGCTCAATCGGATTGCGGCGTATAAAGAGTTCACCAAAGAACTTGGCATCGACATTACCGGTGAGCAGCTCACGTGTGGCAATTCAAAAGGCTTTACCGATGGCTCGGCAGCAGCCACCAAAACTTATTTGGATAAAGGCTGGAATTACAACCCGAATAATCCGGGCGGCGTAGCATGGTCATGCCAATTAGCCACTTACCAAACGCCGTTTAGCCTGGCCAATCCGGGTGATTATCAAGCCTGCGTTGATTACTTCTTCCGTGGCCAAGTGAAATTTAATGGCCAAATCGTCATCGACAACAGCAAATAAGCAATCAGCAACGCAGTAATACCCACAAAAAACGCCGTTCACTGAAATTGTGAACGGCGTTTTTTTTATCAAGCGAATGACTCGATCAACCTAGACTCAGCGTATACATAGGCATTGCTAATCGCATTGGCACTGCTGCAAGCTGATGTGACAACCGTGCCGCAGGCATTTCAAACCAGCAACAAGCAATTGAAACTTTATTAACGGGTATACCTGTTTAGACTTTATCAAAAATAAGCCACAGAGAAATACCCCTATACCAAACCTTTTTGCTGCGCCCAAAATACGCCAGCAATGGTTTTAGCATCGGTAATGCTGCCATCGAGTACGCCAGCGATCAGCTCAGGCATACTCATCGTAATGCTTTCTAAAAATTCACCATCATCGAGCTGACGCTCTCCGGCGGTTAAGTCTCGCGCCAAATACAATTTAATTTCTTCGTCGGTATACGAAATAATTGGGTGAATCACCCCCAGATATTCCCAAGACGCGGCGCTATAACCGGTTTCTTCGAATAATTCGCGCTGCGCGCAAGCCAAAGGATCTTCGCCAGCGTCGAGTTTACCGGCCGGAAACTCGATAAACACCCGATCTAATGGATAACGAAATTGCCGCTCAAGCAATAATCGGCCATCGGCTAGCTGTGGAATCACCATCACCGCGCCTGGGTGCTTAATATATTCACGCGTTGCCGTGCTGCCATCGGGCAAACGCACGGTATCGCAAAAAGCGTTGAGCAATTTGCCTTTAAATAAGGGCTGGCTAGAGAGCGTTTCTTCGATTAAATGGCGATCTACTGACATGATATTGATCCATAAAAAAGGCGACCTTGCGGCCGCCCAGTTTAACGCGTTTTGTAAGGCATAAAGCAAAAGTTGGCTGTCAGCCTTACCTGACTTTGTCATAAAACAGCTTATGAGTGCTTAAAGCTTGACCGCCTGCGTATGCCAAATCCGATCGGCGTATTCTTGAATCGTTCGATCCGATGAGAAATGCCCCATTGCCGCCACATTTAAAATGGCTTTTCGCGCCCAAAGATCGGGTTTCGCAAATAGCGCATCCACTTTGGCCTGCATGGCGACATAGGCTTCAAAATCAGCCAATAATTGATAATGATCGCCCCAATTGACCAAGGTATCAAAAATCACCCGATAGCGCTCTGGCTCGCTCGGGCTAAAAAATCCCGACGCCAACATATTAAGCGTATCGCGTAGCGCTTTATTGTTTTCATAAATACTGCGCGGATTGTAGCCATCACGGCGTAATGCGCTGACTTCTTCGCTGGTATTGCCAAAAATAAACATATTATCGCCGCCAATCGCCTCTTGCATTTCCACATTGGCACCATCCAATGTACCAATGGTTAATGCACCATTAAGGGCAAATTTCATATTGCCAGTGCCAGAAGCTTCGGTACCGGCGGTGGAGATTTGCTCAGATAAATCGGCGGCAGGAATAATAATTTCGGCCAAACTCACGCTGTAATTGGGTAAAAACACCACCTTTAATCGATCACCAATGCGCTCATCATTATTAATTTTAATCCCAACATCATTAATGAGTTGAATGATCAATTTGGCCATATGGTAGGCCGACGCTGCTTTACCAGCAAAAATCACCACGCGCGGTTGCCATTTTTTATCTGGCTCAGCCAAGATTTGGTTATATCGCGTAATCACATGCAATACATTGAGTAATTGCCGCTTGTATTCATGGATTCGTTTTACTTGTACATCAAATAAAGCGTTTGGATTAATCACACCGCCTAAAGTACGCGCCACATACATGGCTAAACGTTTTTTATTGGCTAATTTAGCCGCGCGAAACTCAGCCACAAACAGAGGAAAATCAGCGTGTGTTTTGAGCTCAACTAATTCATTTAAATTAGCGCGCCAAGTTTGGCCTATGGCTTTATCGATTAAATGCGATAATTCAGGGTTGGCCAAAGCCAGCCAACGGCGCGGTGTCACGCCATTGGTCACATTGGTAAATCGATCTGGATACAAGCGCGCAAAATCAGCAAAAATCGATTCAACCATCAGCGCGGAGTGCAATGCCGACACACCATTCACTTGATGGCTGGCAATCACCGCCAAATACGCCATCCTGACTTTTCTCTCGCCATGCTCGTCGATTAACGACACGCGACGTAAAAAGTCAAAATCATTCGGGATCATTAAAGCGACTTCTTTTAAAAAAGCCTCATTTAAATCAAAAATAATTTTTAAATGCCGAGGCAATAATCGCCCCAGCATATTCACATCCCAAGTCTCTAACGCCTCAGACATTAAAGTGTGATTGGTATAGCTAAATACTTTACCGGTAATCGCCCATGCTTCACGCCATTCATAATGATAATCATCAATTAATAAGCGCATTAACTCCGGAATCGCCAACACCGGATGAGTATCATTTAAATGAATCGCGACTTTATCAGCTAAATGATCCAAATTTTCATGGGTGCTTAAATAGCGATGAATAATATCTTGCAAACTCGCCGCAACAAAAAAATACTCTTGCCGTAAACGCAATTCTTTACCGACCAAGGTAGAATCATCGGGATATAACACTCGTGAGACGTTTTCAGAGAGATTTTTTTCTTCCACCGCCGAGAAATAATCGCCCTGATTAAACTTAGATAAATTAATTTCACGCGTAGAGCGCGCCGTCCACAGCCGCAAAGTATTGGTCGATTTAGTGGCAAACCCCGGAATAATAATATCGTGCGCCACCGCCAAAACATCGTGCTGGCTATCAAGCCAGCGCACACTGCTACCTTCTTGCTCGAGTCGACCACCAAAACGCACGCGGTAACACACTTCATCACGAGGGAAATCGACAATATTGACCGATCCCAACCAAGTATCCGGTACTTCAACTTGGCGGCCTTCAATAATGCGCTGCTTAAACATACCAAATTGATAGCGTATGCCGTAGCCCATACCCGGAATACCCAAGGTCGCCATCGAATCTAAAAAACACGCCGCCAAACGCCCTAAACCACCATTGCCCAACGCCGCATCGGGCTCTAAACCGACTAATTCATCGTAATCAACGCCCATATCATCGAGCGCAGTGCGCACCACGTCTTCCATATCCAGCGCCAATAAGGCATTAGATAAGGCGCGACCAATCAAAAACTCCATCGATAAGTAATACACCCGCTTTAAGTCTTGCGAATATTGCGCTCGGGTCGTTTCCATCCAGCGCTCGACCATTTGATCGCGCACCGCTAAAAACGTTGCCTCCATCCAGTCTTTGGGCTGCGCGGCACGCGGGTCTTTGCCAATGGAGTACATTAATTTATTGGCAATGGCTTTTTTCATGCTTTCGGCATCATACAAAGCCGTCGAGTCATATTGGAAAGGCAAACTCATGGTCGAACTCCCAAACGAAAACGATTTCAATATCGCCTTAAGCGCACAAATAATCAGCGATTGCGCGCCAGCTAAGCGCCTAAGCTACGGTATAAATCATGGTATTGCATGGCTGCACTATGCCAGCCAAAGTCAGTGCGCATTGCTTCTTGCCGCACCGCCTTCCAATCTTTAGGTCTGGCCCACAAAGCAAAAATACGCCGAATACCCTGGGTGAGTTCTTCTTTAGAGAAGCCATTAAATACCGCGCCGGTGGCAATACCGTCTTGTAGGTTTTCTAAAGAACAATCAATCACCGTGTCGCTCAAGCCACCCACACGGCGCACCAAAGGTAGCGCGCCATATTTCAAGCCGTAGAGCTGCGTTAAACCACAAGGCTCAAAGCGACTAGGCACCATCATCACATCACTACCGGCCATGATTTGATGCGAAAACGCTTCGTCGTAGCCGATTTTTACCGCCACTTGCTGGGGATTGTCGGCGGCAGCAGCGACAAAAGCCGCTTCCATTGCAGCGTCGCCACTACCCAGCAACACAAACTGACCGCCGCGATCGGTGATTTCCTTGAGCGCGGCCAACACCAAGTGCAAACCTTTTTGCTCGGTTAAACGGCTAACGACGGCAAATAACGGTTTTTCTGTGGCGTGCTCTAAACCCATCAGCGCTTGTAATGCCGCTTTACATTTGGCTTTGCCGGTTAATTTATCCACGCTATAGTTCGCGGCAATCAAGGCGTCGCTCTCTGGGTGCCACACGGCTTCATCAACGCCATTTAAAATGCCCGACAATACGTCTTGCCGCGCACGCAATAAGCCATCTAAGCCACAACCTTGCTCAGGCGTGCTAATTTCTTGGGCATACGTTGGCGATACCGTGGTGATTCGGTCGGCGTAATAAATCCCCGCTTTCATAAACGAAATTTGTCCATGAAATTCCAGCCCATTTAATGCAAAAAAATGCGCGGGTAATTCAAGCTGCGCAAATTGATGAGCCGGAAAAATCCCCTGATAGGCTAAATTATGAATCGTAAATACGCTCGTAGCCGGACGCCCAGCTGCGGCCAAATACGCCGGCACTAAACCGGCGTGCCAGTCATGCGCGTGCACAATGGCCGGTCGCCAATAGGTATCGATGCCTTCAGCAATACGCGTCGCCACCCAACCCAAGAGCGCAAACCGCAGATGATTATCGGCATATGGATGATGGTTGCCATCTTGATATGGATTACCACCGCGCGCGTATAAATGCGGTGCATCGATGACATACACGCCAATATCATCTGGCGTGCGGCCAAATTTCAAACCGATCTTGCCAGCAAACGTCTCCAATGTGGCGACATCACTCACTGCCGTTAATCCGGCCAATATCGAAGGGAAACCCGGCAATAAAACGCGAACATCGCAAGCCAAAGGCGCTAAAGCCAATGGCAATGCCCCCGAGACATCCGCCAAACCACCGGTTTTGAGTAATGGAAACATTTCGGCACAGACGTGGAGTACTCGCATTTCGCTCATCCTTATGATTGTTGCGCTGCGGATGATGCCAACTTGACCAGCATATCCCGCGTCACCAAAACAACGCCGGTTTCGGTGCGATGAAAGCGGCGCTCATCGTCTTCGGCGTTTTCACCAATAATGGTGTTTTCGGGAATTTCGCATGCACGGTCAATAATGCAGCGCCGAATGCGCGAACCGCGGCCGATCACCACTTGCGGCAAAATCACCGTTGAATCAATGGTGCAAAATGAATGAATTCGCACTTGTGAAAACAGCACCGAATTAATCACCAGCGAGCCCGAAACAATACAACCGCCCGAAACCAAAGAATTGAGCGTCATGCCGTGGCTACCATTGCGATCTTGCACAAATTTGGCGGGCGGCAATTGCTCTTGCAGCGTCCAGATTGGCCAATCGGTGTCATACACATCGAGTTCTGGCGTGACGGAGGCCAAATCTAAATTGGCCGCCCAATACGCATCCACGGTACCGACATCGCGCCAGTACGGCTCACCGCTGGACTCGGTCATCACGCACGACAAACTAAACGGATGCGCAAAAGCCTTGCCCTCTAAAACACTTTTGGGAATTAAATCTTTGCCAAAATCATGGCTAGAACCAGCCAAAACAATATCTTCTTCAAGTAAGCGCTCTAAATAACGGGTATTAAAGATATACACGCCCATTGAGGCCAAAGAGACATTGTCATTACCCGGCATGGCGGGTGGCGATTCGGGTTTTTCGATAAAATCGATGATTTTTCGCGACTCATCAACCGCCATCACGCCAAACGCACTTGCCTCGGCGCGTGGCACTTCGATACAAGCGACGGTGACTTCAGCGCCAAGCAATACATGGTCGACCAGCATCCGTGAGTAATCCATTTTATAAATGTGATCACCCGCCAAAATCACCACGTATTCGGAACGATAGGTGCGCAAAATATCTAAGTTTTGATAAATCGCATCAGCCGTTCCACGATACCAATGCGCTTCGTCCACCCGCTGCTGCGCGGGCAGCACATCAACAAATTCATTCATTTCATTGCGTAAAAAAGACCAGCCGCGCTGTAAATGTCGCATTAAAGAATGCGATTTATATTGCGTAATCACGCCAATTCGGCGCACGCCCGAATTAATGCAATTAGATAAAGCAAAATCAATAATGCGAAACTTACCGCCAAAATACACCCCGGGCTTGGCGCGATGATCGGTCAATTGCTTAAGCCGAGAACCGCGCCCGCCCGCCAACACCAGCGCCACCGCACGGCTAGGTAATTGACGCGCTAAAGTGGCTTTATCTATCAATTGCATTTCCATGGGTCTTGCTCCGTGTTATTGAGGCGCTGCGCAGTTTCAAGTACCTGCCATTGCAGGCACTTGAAGCATCAGTCCGTAAAACGAGTCCGTTTAAGTCACAACGGTTGCCGCCTCGCGGCCTGTGCGCGCTTTGATTTGCGCCAATTGCTCGGCAATGGCAATTAATCCCGCCAAAGCGGTTTGCGTTGGCACGGTATGCCCAGCAGGATCGGAGACGAATTTTTCGAGGTAAACACGTAGCGTTGCGCCATCCGTGCCGGTGCCCGACAAGCGAAACACCACACGGCTGCCATCGGTCATCACCACGCGAATGCCTTGCTGCTCGCTGCGTGAACCATCAATCGGGTCGTCATAAGCAAAATCATCGGCCAGCTGCACCGTAAATTCACCAAGGGTTTGCCCCGCCAAAGTCGGCAACTGACGGCGTAAATGCGCCATCAAGTCGTTCGCTGCTAGCGTATCGAGCGCTTCGTAATCATGCCGCGAATAAAAATGCCGGCCATATTCTTGCCAATGCTGCTGCACAATGGTTTGAACCGACTGCCCAGTCACGGCGAGCAAATTGAGCCAAAACAGCACCGCCCACACGCCGTCTTTTTCGCGCACATGATCTGAGCCCGTGCCATAGCTTTCTTCGCCGCACAAAGTCACTTGGCCAGCATCAAGCAAATTGCCAAAAAACTTCCAGCCAGTTGGTGTTTCAAAGCAAGCAATACCGCGTTTTTTAGCGACGGCATCCACCGCGCACGACGTAGGCATTGAGCGCGCTACGCCGGCAATACCCCGCGTATAGCCTTTAATTTTCTCGGCATTGGCCGCCATCACCGCCAAACTATCGGACGGGGTGACAATAAAATGCCGGCCTAAAATCATATTGCGATCAGCATCGCCATCACTGGCGGCGCCAAAATCAGACACAACGCTACCGCGCTCGCCAAATAAATGCGCCACCAAATCATCGGCATACACTGGATTGGGGTCCGGATGTAAACCACCAAAATCGGGAAGCGGAATGCCATTCACCACGGTGCCTTGCGGTGCGCCGAGCAAATCCTCAAGAATGCGTTTGGCGTACGGGCCAGACGCGGCGGACATCGCGTCAAATCGCATCTGATGTCCAGCAGCAAACCAAGCGCGAATCGCGTCAAAATCAAACAAATCGGCCATCAATTCGGCGTAATCGGCAACGGAATCGAGCACTACCACCTGCATATTGCCAAGGGTATATTCACCAACTACATCAATATCAAGATCTGCAGCTGTATACGTCTTGTATTGGTTGATGGTTGTCGTGCGGGTATAAATTGCTTCGGTGATTTTTTCGGGTGCTGGCCCGCCATTATTGACGTTGTATTTGATACCAAAATCGCCATCGGGCCCGCCTGGATTGTGC
This sequence comes from Deefgea piscis, assembly GCF_013284055.1. Classification (NCBI taxonomy): domain Bacteria; kingdom Pseudomonadati; phylum Pseudomonadota; class Betaproteobacteria; order Neisseriales; family Chitinibacteraceae; genus Deefgea; species Deefgea piscis. Next base: position 382,723 of record NZ_CP054143.1, read on the forward strand.
GAAGCCGATAAAACGATGCCGCCAACTGCAGCATATTTGCGAATAATGCAGCTCACTGCTGGCGTTGAGAGCAAACCTGCTTGCCCCACCAACACCTTGGCAACGCCATTGGCGGCGGCCATTTTTAAAATGGTCTGCACTGCAACGCGATTATAAAAACGACCATCGCCGCCCAGCACCAGCGTGGCGCCGTTTAATTCGGGCACCACATCAAAGATCGCTTGTACGAAGTTTTCTAAGTAATGCGCTTGCTGAAATACCGTTACTTTTTTACGTAAACCTGAAGTACCAGGACGTTGACCAGCATAAGGCTGGCTTGCTACGGTTAAAACACTCATTCGATCCTCTTTAATCGCCTTGATTACGGCTTAAATCTCTTTGTAAAATCGTGACGCTACGCGCCGCAACGCGGCAGTCTTTGCCGCTAAAATCTGATTGTGGATCACCAGTACTCGCCAATCGCATACTCCAAATGCCGACCGGCAAATGAAAATGAATCTGATGCGCTGACGCATTCATCAACACCAATAGATTTTTGGCTAAACACACCATCAACGCGCGCCCTGCTGCGTCTTCCCAATCATGCGCTTGCAACGGTTGCCCTGATGGATTGAGCCAAACCACATCTTGAATATCATCTTCATCGGGCTGACCCGTCCACCAACGGCTATTTTGCAACACCGAGCATTCTCGACGAATTTTAATCAGTTCGGCGACATAATCTGTCAGTTTGTGATCGGCTTGCGACCAATCTAACCAAGAAATCGCGTTATTTTGACAATACGCATTATTATTGCCCTGCTGAGTGTGGCCGATTTCGTCCCCGGCGAGCAGCATCGGCGTGCCTTGGCTGAGTAATAAAGTGGCTAAAATCGCCTTGGTTGCCCGCATCCTGAGTAACAAAATCCCCGGATCTTCGCTAGGGCCTTCCAAACCGCAATTCCAGCTGTAATTGTGGCTATGGCCATCGCGGTTATGTTCTTTATTGGCCAAATTATGCTTGTGGTTATACGACACCAAGTCGCGTAAATTAAAACCATCATGCGCGCTAACAAAGTTAATCGATGATTTAGGACTACGGCGCTGCTTATGAAAGAGATCGCTCGATGCCGCAAAACGCCGCGCAAACAAAGCACGGTTCACCCCATCATGCAGCCAAAACTTACGCATGGCATCACGGTATTGATCATTCCATTCGGCCCATCCTTGCGGAAAATGCCCCACTTGATAACCGCCCGGCCCAATATCCCAAGGTTCGGCAATCATTTTTACCGTGGATAATTGCGGATCTTGGGCAATGGCGGCAAAAAATGGCGCATTAGCCGTAAAGTGCCCGTCTAATCGCCCCATAATCGGCGCTAAATCAAAACGAAAACCATCAACATGGCATTCGTTCACCCAGTAGCGCAGGCTATCCATCACCAATTGCAATACCCGTGGATGCGAGACATTCAGCACATTGCCGCAACCGCTCCAGTTTTCGTAATGCGCGGCGTTGCTACGGTTGAGCACGTAGTAATTGGCGTTATCAATGCCGCGAAAAGACAGCGTGGGGCCCATATGGTCTTGCTCGGCGGTATGATTAAACACCACGTCTAAAATCACTTCGATGCCCGCTGAATGCAAGGCTTTGACCATATCGCGAAATTCCGACAATGGCGTGGTGCCTGCGCGCTGCGACCAATAACTGGCCTCAGGGCTAAAAAAATTAATGCTGTTATAACCCCAGTAATTTTGCAGACCGAGCTGCATCAAGCGCGGCTCATCCAAATGCCAATGCACCGGCAGCAATTCAATCGCGCTAATGCCGAGCTGTTTAAAATGCGCCAGCATCGCTGGATGGCCAATGGCGGCGTATGAGCCGCGAATCTCGGCCGGAATCTCTGGGTGCAATTGCGTCAAACCGCGCACATGCGCTTCGTAAATGATTGTTTTTGACCAATCGGTATTGGGTGCTTCATCGTCGCCCCAATCATAGGCCTCATGAATCACTCTCCCCTTCAAAGCCACGGCGGTATTGTCATCAACGCTCGCTAATTCAGGGTGAGCAGGCTGATACCCAAAGTACAAAGGACTATCAGCCCATTGACCGACGATGTCTTTGGCATAGGGATCAAGCAGCACTTTATGTGGATTAAACCGCTGCCCTTCGGCTGGGCGATAAGGACCGCTCACGCGATAGCCATACACCAATCCAGGTTGAGCATCGGGCAAATAACCATGCCAAATACCATGACTGCAATGCTCAATGGGCAAACTGGCGGTTTCAACGAGTCCGGTGTCATCAAATAAACACAAGCTCACCGCGCTGGCGTTTTCGCTAAACAAGGCAAAATTAACCCCATCACCATCAAATGTCGCCCCCAAGGGATAGGGCGTCCCCTTGCTTAGCATGCGGTTTCACTCCAGCGTAAATATAGCGTTGCTAGTGGGGGTATGGTCATACAAACCGAATTTGCCCTGCCGTGCGCTGAAATACCCTCACTCAGTAGCAAGACATTTCCCAGATTACTACCACCATAAAAATAGGAATCGCTATTGAGTATTTCTTGATAAAAGCCCGCTTTGGGCACACCGAGCCGATAGCCATGTCTAGGCACTGGCGTGAAATTACTCACCACCACCACAAATTCATCGGCCACATCGCCGTGGCGAATAAAGCTAAAAATCGACTGCTCGCCCTCATCATGCGCAATCCACTCAAAGCCGCGCGGTTCAAAATCGAGCTGATACAAAGCAGCTTGGCTGCGATAAGTGCGGTTTAAATCCTTCACCAATTGCTGCACGCCGCGATGATGGCCGTGTTCGGCGTCGAGCAAATGCCAATCCAAACTGGTTTCGTGTTGCCACTCGGCCACTTGCGCCAGCTCGCAACCCATAAACAGTAATTTTTTGCCCGGATGGCCCCACATAAAAGCGTAATACGCGCGCAGGTTGGCAAATTTTTGCCTGTCATCCCCGGGCATTTTGCTCAATAGCGAGCCCTTGCCATGCACCACTTCGTCGTGTGACAAAGGCAAGACAAAGTTTTCCGAAAAGGCGTATACCAAACCAAAAGTCATTTTGTGATGATGATATTGGCGGTTAATTGGGTCTTCTTGCATGTACGACAGCGTGTCGTTCATCCAACCCATATTCCATTTGTAATGAAAACCCAAACCGCCCATCGCTGGCGGGCGCGATACCGCAGGAAATGACGTTGATTCCTCGGCCAAAGTCACGGCAGACGGGCGCTCAACGCCAACGACTTCATTCATCCGGCGGATAAAATCAATCGCTTCAAGGTTTTCTCGGCCACCAAATTGATTGGGAATCCATTCACCGTCTTTACGCGAATAATCGCGGTACAGCATCGAGGCCACCGCATCCACCCGCAGCCCATCAATGCCATAGCGTTCCAGCCAATACAGCGCATTACCAATCAAAAAATTGCGTACTTCATTGCGGCCAAAATTGTAAATCAGCGTATTCCAATCCGGATGAAAGCCCTCCCGCGGATCGCTGTGCTCGTACAACGGCGTGCCATCAAATTGTGCCAAACCATGTGCATCCGCCGGAAAATGCCCCGGCACCCAATCTAAAATCACCCCAATGCCAGCGGCTTGGAATGTGGCCACCATAAAGCGAAAATCATCAGGGGTACCATATCGGGAGGTTGGCGCATAAAGACCTAGCGGCTGATACCCCCATGAACCATCAAATGGATGCTCGCTAATCGGCAATAGTTCAATATGGGTAAAGCCCATATCGAGCACATAGGCGAGTAATTCAGTCGCCAGTTCACGATAAGTGAGCCAGCGATTGTTGTCTTCTGGGCGGCGCCGCCAAGAGCCCAAATGCACTTCATAAATTGAGATCGGGGCATTGAGTGCATTGGCGGCTTTACGGCTTGCCGTACCTTCAATCCATGCCGGCAATTGCGCCACTCGCGATGCTGTGGCTGGGCGTAATTCCGCAGAAAAAGCATACGGGTCGGCCTTACACTCAAGCTGATCTTGCTGATCGGTAATTTGATATTTATAAGCTTGCCCTGCGGTGACTTGCGGCAAGAAAATCTCCCAAACGCCGCATTCTTTGCGTAAGCGCATGGCATGGCGCCGACCATCCCAGCAATTAAAATCGCCTACCACCGCCACCCGCCGCGCATTGGGCGCCCACACCGCAAAACTCACGCCAGCAACGCCATCTTGCGAACAAAAATGCGTTCCCAATCGCTCGTAAGGACGCAATTGATTGCCTTCGGCCAATAACCACAGATCCATTTCGCCTAAAATCGGCGCAAAGCGATATGGGTCTTCAATCTCGAGCGGGCCTTCTTGCCATTGCACGCGCAAATGATAAGCAAAGCAATGCACTCGGCGTGGCACCACCACGGCAAAAAAACCGCGCTCATCGATACAGTCAAAATCGGCCAGCTTTTTACCGGTTTTACTTTCGATTAAACTACAATGCCTCGCCGTTGGTAGCCAAGCTCTCACTTGCACCGTACCGTCAACCAGATGCATACCCAAGAAAGAAAATGGATCAGCATCCTGACCAGAACAAACGGCAGCAACGCGGGCTAAATCAACTGAAATCATCGAAACCTCGATCGGCGGTAGCTTGCGCAATGATTGTTTATAGTCAAACCTAAGACTAACTGCTGAGTTAGCAGGGCCTATCGATCTTATGTGTTTGCTAATAACTTACGCAAGACGAAAAGAAACATAGTCCTATATTGCCGACACATTGACCCCAGTAAGGAATACCTGTGATGAAAAAATCTGATTGGTGGCGCGGTGCGGTGATTTATCAAATCTATCCACGTAGCTTTATGGATAGCAATAATGATGGCGTTGGTGATTTACGCGGCATTTTGCAGCGCTTACCGTATTTACAATCACTCAATGTCGATGCCTTGTGGATCTCGCCGTTTTTTAAATCGCCAATGGCCGATTTTGGCTACGATGTCAGCGATTATTGCGCGGTTGATCCGCTATTTGGCGACTTAGCCGATTTTGATGCGCTGATTAAAGCCGCGCACAAAGCCAAGCTTAAAATCATCATCGACCAAGTGCTATCGCATACCTCTGATCAACATGCTTGGTTTATTGAGAGTCGCAGTTCACGAAACAATGCCAAAGCCGATTGGTATGTTTGGGCTGATCCACAACCGGACGGCACGCCGCCGAATAATTGGTTGTCGGTGTTTGGTGGCAGCGCTTGGCAATGGGACAGCCGTCGCTGCCAATATTATTTGCACAATTTTTTAAGCAGCCAGCCGGATTTGAATTTTCATTGCAAAGCGGTACAAAAAGCACTGCTCGCTGAGCTGGAATTTTGGTTGCTACGCGGCGTAGATGGTTTTCGTTTTGATGCATGTATTTTTCATTTTCATGATGCGCAACTACGAAACAACCCGCCGGCGCGGGTTGCCGACACCACCAGCGTTGCGGCGAGCAATCCTTATGGCATGCAGCAGCATTTATACGATAAATCGCAACCGGAAAATCTGGCTTTTTTAAAAAAAATCCGCAAACGACTCAATCGCTATCGCGCCACCAGCATCGGGGAGATTGGTGACGATGATTCGCCCAAACGCATTGCTGAATATACCGAGGGCGGTGACAAATTCCATCAAGCGTATAGCTTTGATTTACTCACCGAAACCTTTAGCGCCGCGCATATTCGCCAGCGCGTAGAAATCATGGAAAGCCAATTTGCCGCACTGGCCAACCCCGGCTGGACGTGTTGGTCACTGGGCAATCACGATGTACCCCGCGTGGCGACGCGCTGGGGCAAAGGCCGCGCCGGCGCGCCCTTTTCTAAACTGATGATTGCCTTGCAAGGCAGCTTGCGCGGTTCGGTGTGCTTATATCAAGGCGACGAGCTGGGTCTGCCCGAGGGCGACATTCCATTTGAATTATTGCAAGATCCATATGGCAAAACATTTTGGCCCGAGTTTAAAGGTCGCGATGGTTGCCGCACCCCAATGCCTTGGCATATTGACGCGCCATTTGCTGGCTTTAGCGGCACTACGCCGTGGTTGCCAATCTCGCCTGAGCAACAAGCGCTCAGTGTTGATGTGCAGGATAAACCGCGCGATTCAATTTTAAATTTCACTCGGCGGTTTTTTGCTTGGCGACGGAAAAATCGATTATTAGTACTCGGCGACATCACCTTTTTGCCCGCGCCTGAACCGATTTTGCTGTTTGAGCGCAGCGGCAATGGCGAAAAAATGTTAATCGCGTTTAACCTCAGCGCTAACGAACACCGCATCAAACTGCCCAAACAATGGCAAAACATCGCCACCATGGATGGCCACGGCTTAATGGGCGGCGCCATCGTCAAGCAATACATCGTGCTGCAAGCTTGGGGCGGTTATTTTGGCAAAATTGAATAAGATGATCGTGCGCCGATTTGGTGTTGATGCGGTGCCACTCGCACTTAAAACCATCCACACCGAATCAGCACCGAAGCAAAGATGTAAATGTATATGCTGGTAGCTGCCATTAAATAACAGCTAGCGGCATATACCATGATTGGCGGGTGAAATAGAAGCTTCGTTGGTATATTGGGTAGCCCACGACTTGATTGGCATTTTTAATACCCGTTGCCCGCGATTCACGTGTTCCGTTGTTGTTATTGTCTAATTTATAAATTGTAACGGCGTGTGCTGTGCTCGAAAAAAAGATGGCGATTATCACTGCAGTTTTTAAAGCAGAGGTACGCATTTATATAAGATGAGAAGAGCATAATAAAAATTTTTACGTAAAAACATGAAAATAGTCATGCACGTGTATTTATGTTTTGGGCTGTTTGTAAGCTAGCGTCCATTTCGTGAGCTGCTCGCCGATAAAAGACAGATTTTTCTGCTCGATTAAAGTCTGTAGAAGCTTTGAACGGAATTTGTCCAGCTGCTTGTCCGGCGAATAGTTCCGCTTTTCTAATCAATTCTTTCAATGACAGTTGGGGTGCATTTGGCACGTCATCATGGCTGCCCTGTATGCCGTTAAGTAGTTCGGTGACACCCTTGAGCAGCTCTTTATTTTCATTCAGCGTTTTTTCAATCACTGCCAATTGTTCTTGGCTCACTGCCTGCACCATGCCTGAGCCACCCCAGCCACTCGTTCCACCTCCCGAATCACCTTGCGTGACAAAATCGTATTGCCCCTTCGTGACTGATTTGCTAAACGCGTGAAACTTGCCGTTTTCTACGGTAAAATCCCAAGCCGAGCTAGTCGCAAAATCATAGCCGCGCGCTTCATAACCTTTGTCAACAATGCGCTTGTCGGTTAAATAGGTTGTGCCATCTGCGTGCGTTGCAGAATAAAACTCGGGCAGTGGAAGCACGTAGCCACCGTAATGAAACCCCACATCGGTCATTATGTCGGGCCTTTGTTTACGCATATCGTAATCGACGCGCTCTAAGGCGCGCTTCATCGTTTCTGCTCCGTCATACAGCTGCTGATTGGCTTGCTGCACATCAGCAGGGACGATTGGTTCAGGGTTGATTTGGCGAGGGCCAAGGGTGAATTGCCCATTCGCATCTAATAAAGCTAAAATTTCTTTTGATTTTTGTGAGCCATCACCTGTATATCTGGGAACCTCAATCGACTCAAATATTACGGCCGTTCTCGAAATCATAATCATTATCCTTTTGTGTGCGCGGCACCCAAAGCTGAAAGCTGCCCTACACCTTAATTAGCGCCCAAATCATGCCCAATCGGTACAAAAGCTATCGGAAATAATTTCAAAAACTTAATTTATTTTTTCATTAGGTGACAGCAAATATTTAATCTGAACGGGGTCTGCTGTATTCAGCATCGAAAATACACAGATTACGGATTCATCCAATTCAAAATCACAAGTCACTCAGCGACTTCATTCAGTGTCGCTCAATCTTAGCTAACCAAGCTCAAGCCGTGCCGCATTAAAAACTCAATCCCGCGTCCTGCCGTGCCCTACTCCACAAAGCAGCAATCGACAGCGATTGGCAATAAGGGCTGTAGAGCACTCGCTGTAGGGTATAAAACCGAGTAAAATAGTCAGCTTTTCAGCTCCCATTGAAATCAATCCCATGCTTGAGCGTTTGCGTGAAAATATCCGCGTGGTTTTTGACCGCGATCCTGCTGCCCGTTCAACACTCGAAGTGATTACGTGTTACCCGGGATTTCATGCGCTCACTTTGCATTTAATCGCCAATAGCTTATGGCGTCGCGATTGGAAACTGCTTGGGCGTATCGTGTCGCACACTTCACGCTTTTTGACGGGTATCGAGATCCATCCGGGCGCAACCATTGGTCGTCGGGTCTTTATCGATCACGGCATGGGCACGGTGATTGGCGAGCACGCCATCATTGGCGATGATTGCTCGCTCTACCAAGGGATTACCTTAGGCGGTTTAGGTTTGGCCTCCAAACCCGGTAAACGCCACCCGACGCTCGGTAAAGGCGTGGTGATTGGCGCCGGCGCCAAAATCATTGGCCCAATTGAAATCGGCGACGATGCCAAAATCGGCCCCAATGCCGTGGTGATTAAAGACGTGCCAGCGGGCGCGACGATGGTGGCCAATTTAGCGCGCATGGTCGACAAATCGCTGGATCAACAACGCGCCGAAAAAGCCGAACAATTGGGGTTTTCAGCTTACGGTGTCGGCAGTGATATGAATGATCCGATGGTCAAAGCGATTCATGCACTACTTGATCATTCAGTCACCACCGATCAACGCCTAGAAATGGTGTTACAGCGCTTAGAACAACTCGGCGTAGACTGCAGCCAAGAAAGAGCCAGCGTGGATCAATTTGATCCCAAGCATCTGAATCAAATTGTCGATTAAATACAGATTAAGTGGCTCGATTTAACGACAAAAACACGGCTAAAGCGTATTTTTCAAGTGAAATCAAAGACCTGCTAACAGGCAATAAAATGCGCTCGAAAGTCAAGTTTAATCCCGACTATTTTAGTCGGGCTTTTACTTGACTAAAATAGTCGGGATTTGATACCATCAAAACAAGATAAATCAGCAGAGAAACCTCATGCGCTTGACCACCAAAGGCCGCTTCGCCGTTACCGCGATGCTTGATCTGGCACTACGCCAAGCCGGTGGTCCTGTTACGCTCGCTGGAATTAGCGAACGGCAACATATCTCACTGTCTTATTTAGAACAATTATTCGGTAAATTACGTCGCCGCGAATTGGTTGAGAGCGTGCGTGGTCCGGGTGGCGGTTATTGCCTTGCTCGTCCAGCCGCCAAAATCAATGTCGCCGAGATCATTCAAGCCGTTGACGAGCCGATCGATGCCACACAATGCGGTGGCAAAGAAAACTGTCGCGACGAAGGCCGCTGTATGACCCACGATTTGTGGAGCGATTTAAGCAGCACCATTTACGATTATTTATCTGGGGTGACCTTGGGTGATTTAATCGAGAAACAAAACGACAAATTAAAGCGCTGCAGTGATAAAACCGGTGTTTTACAAGACAAGCGCGCCAGCAATACCGCTAGCCACTGAGCGGACAAAGACTACACGGGGCCAACCCCATCGATTTTGAAATTGGAGCAAGACCTATGAATCTGTCACATCCGATCTATCTTGATTACTCGGCGACAACGCCAGTTGATCCACGCGTTGCGGCAAAGATGATTCCTTATCTGACCGAAATGTTTGGCAACCCAGCAAGTCGCTCGCATCCCTTTGGCTGGGAAGCTGAAGCCGCCGTCGAAGAAGCGCGGGAACAAGTAGCGGCTTTGGTCAATTGCGATCCCAAAGAAATCGTTTGGACCTCCGGTGCGACAGAATCGATTAACTTGGCACTTAAAGGTGCAGCGCACTTTTATAAAGCCAAGGGTCAACACATCATCACAGTAAAAACCGAACACAAAGCCACGCTAGACACAGTGCGTGAACTTGAGCGCGAAGGTTTTGAAGCGACTTATCTCGACGTACAAGACAACGGTCTACTCGATTTAGACGCGCTCAAAGCTGCGATCCGCCCAGATACGATTTTGATTTCGGTGATGTCAGTCAATAACGAAATCGGTGTGATTCAAGACATCGCGACCATTGGCGAAATCTGCCGCGAACGCGGTATCGTCTTTCACGTCGATAGCGCCCAAGCTACCGGTAAAATCGACCTTGATTTATCGACTTTGAAAGTCGATTTGATGAGCTTCTCGGCGCACAAAACCTACGGCCCGAAAGGCATGGGTGCACTCTACGTTCGCCGTAAACCGCGTATTCGTCTAGAAGCACAAATGCACGGTGGCGGCCATGAACGCGGTTTCCGCTCAGGCACCTTGGCAACGCATCAAATCGTTGGCATGGGTGAAGCATTCCGCATTGCGCGGGAAGACATGGCGACAGAAAACCAACGCATCGGCGCACTGCGTGATCGTTTGTGGAATGGCCTCAAAGAAATTGAAGAAACGCATTTGAATGGCGACATGAATCAACGCGTACCGCATAACTTGAACGTGAGTTTCAATTATGTCGAAGGCGAATCACTGATTATGGCGCTCAAAGACTTGGCGGTATCATCAGGCTCGGCCTGTACCTCTGCTTCGCTTGAGCCATCGTACGTCTTGCGCGCCTTGGGCCGCTCGGACGAATTGGCGCACAGCTCGATTCGCTTCACCATTGGCCGCTTCACCACCGAAGCTGAAATCGACTTTGCGATTGAATTGATCAAAGGCAAGATCGACAAGCTGCGTGCGTTGTCGCCATTGTGGGATATGTATAAAGAAGGCATCGATATTTCGACCATCGAATGGGCCGCCCACTAAAAATTGACTGCGGCTCGTTGCGCCAAACTGCGTTGCGCTGCCGCTTGTTTACAGAAGTAAACGGCGCGACATCGCGCCTTGTCTGGCACAACGATCCACGCCAATTTGCACGGATAAATTGAGCAGACATAACAACCGATCCGCCCGAAAAAGGTGGTTTGATTCTGGAAATTATTTAAATATTCAAAAATTTTCCAGCAAGGCACTTCAGGCGCAGACAGTACATTGAGTACGGCAAGCCTAAGTAACGCAGCTGGGGAATTTTTGATTTAGCAAAGAGGCACATAAAATGGCATACAGCGAACAAGTACTCGATCATTACGAAAATCCACGCAATGTGGGCGCTTTTGAAAAAGGCGACGACACTGTTGGTACCGGTATGGTCGGCGCGCCAGCGTGTGGCGATGTGATGAAGTTGCAGATCAAAGTCGGTGCCGATGGCCTGATTGAAGACGCAAAATTCAAAACCTACGGCTGTGGCTCAGCCATTGCATCATCGTCACTGGTGACTGAATGGGTTAAAGGCAAAACGCTAGACCAAGCCTTGGCGATCAAAAATACCCAAATCGCTGAAGAGTTGGCTTTGCCTCCAGTTAAAATCCATTGCTCGATCTTGGCTGAAGACGCAATCAAGGCCGCAGTAGAAGACTACAAGCAAAAACATCTGTGAGTCGGGAATTAGATTAGGGCAGTAGCAAGGCCTAATCACCACGCCCAACTCCCAATATGGAGCAAATCATGGCACTGACATTGAGCGAAGCGGCTGCAAATCACGTCGCAAACTTTATTAAAAAACGCGGTAAAGGCCTTGGGATTCGTCTGGCAGTCAAAACCTCGGGCTGTTCAGGCATGGCCTATAAGCTCGAATTTGTTGACGCTGAAAGCGATACGGATTTGGTCTTTGAAAGCCATGGCGCCAAGATTTACACCGACGCCAAATCACTCGCTTATCTAGACGGTACTGAATTGGATTACACCAAGGAAGGACTGAACGAAGGGTTTAAATTTAATAATCCCAACGTTAAAAACGAGTGCGGCTGTGGCGAAAGCTTTGGTGTATAAGCAAAGAACCAGAGATTGGGGACTGGCGAGTGGGGAGTCGTAAACCCCCTCCCATTCTTATTAACATACTGATCAAGCGTATCCGCAACAAAGTACGTTTTTACCCTTCCCCACTCCCAACTCCCTATATCCCCAATGATTAACTTCAATCAATCCCATTTCGCCCTGTTTGATCTGCCCGTTGCCTTTGCAATCGACACCAAACTGCTCGATACCCGTTATCGCGAAGCCGTAGCTCAGTTTCATCCGGATCGTTTTGCAACGGCTAGCGATACAGAACGCCGCCAAAGTTTGCAAGCGACCACGCACATCAACGAAGCCTATCAGACCTTGAAATCAGGCCTGGCTCGAGCGCGCTATTTACTCAAATTGGCCGACATCGATACGCAAGAAGAAACCAATACTGCGATGCCGATGGATTTTCTGATGGCGCAAATGGAATGGCGTGAAAGCATTGCGGAGGCTAAAGCCAGCCAAAATTTAAGCGCACTGGAAAACCTAGCCAGCGAGATGCGTGCCGAAATGCAAGCCCTTGAAGACAAATTGGCCATGCAAATCGATGGGCAAAAAGACTATATCCACGCTGCGCTGAGCGTGAGAAAATTACGCTTTATGGAAAAGCTCGACCAAGAAATTGGCGATGCGATTGAAGCGATTTTGTATTAATCGCTAGGCGAGCTTGCTGGCATTACCAGCCACACGCTAGCGCTCAATTTATTTTCAGCCAGTTTAGCGGGGTATGACCCGCCCTACATCAGGGTATATTCCTGAAGCCATTACATATAAATAGCTTCAGGCATATACCTTAAAGCATGTTAATCGATTAGATTTTTAGGATTTAAGCCAATGGCTTTGTTGCAAATCTCCGAACCCGGCCTTTCAGCCGCGCCGCATCAACACCGTCTTGCGGTGGGCATCGACTTGGGTACGACCAATTCATTAGTCGCAACAGTTAAAAGCGGCAGCGCGGTCTGCCTGCCCGATCATGATGGTCGCACGCTACTACCGTCGGTGGTGCATTACAGCCAATCTGGGCAAATACTGGTTGGCCATGCGGCGCAAGCGCAGCAAAATGTCGACCCCAGCAATACGCTGCTGTCGGTAAAACGCTTTATGGGCCGTGGCATCAATGACATCGCCGATTTAGCCACGCCGTATCGCTTTGTTGACGAGCCAGGCATGTTGAAAATCGTCACTCGCGCGGGCATTAAAAGCCCGGTGGAAGTGTCGAGTGAAATCCTCAAAAACCTCAAAGCGCGCGCAACTGAGAGCCTCGGCGGCGAACTCGTCGGCGCAGTAATTACTGTTCCAGCGTATTTTGATGACGCGCAGCGCCAAGCGACCAAAGACGCCGCGACCCTTGCTGGCATCAATGTTTTGCGGCTCTTAAATGAACCTACCGCCGCGGCAATTGCCTATGGCTTGGACAATGCGTCTGAAGGCACCTATGTGATTTACGATTTGGGTGGCGGCACATTTGACGTGTCGGTGCTCGAACTCACGCGCGGCGTGTTTGAAGTGCGCGCCACTTCGGGCGATTCGCAACTTGGTGGCGACGATTTTGACCACCGAATTTATTGCTGGATTTTAGAGCAAGCCGGCATTCACGGCCCCAATCCACACGATACCCGCCTGCTGCTGACGCGCGCCCGCGAAGCCAAAGAAGCGCTGACTGATCACACCAGCACTCAAATTACCGCCGTTTTATCCGATGGGCAGGTGGTGGATTTAACGCTGAGCGCTGAACTATTTCATAAAATGACCGCCCACCAAATCAGCAAAACGCTGTTGCCGGTAAAGAAAGCCCTGCGCGACGCCAAGCTCGATTTTGCCAGCGTAAAAGGCGTGGTGTTAGTCGGCGGCGCAACGCGGATGCCGCATGTACGCAAAGCGGTGCGTGATTTATTTGGCCAAGAGCCACTGACCAATCTGGACCCAGATAAAGTCGTTGCCATTGGCGCGGCAATTCAAGCCGATGTCTTGGCGGGCAATAAAGGGGATGACGATTGGTTGCTGCTGGATGTGATTCCACTGTCTTTGGGGCTAGAAACCATGGGTGGTTTGGTCGAAAAAATCATTCCGCGCAATAGCACCATTCCAACCGCCCGCGCACAAGAATTCACCACCTTTAAAGACGGCCAAACTGCGATGGCGATTCATGTATTGCAAGGCGAGCGCGAATTGGTGAGCGATTGCCGTAGCTTGGCGCGGTTTGAGCTGCGCGGCATTCCAGCGATGGTTGCCGGTGCGGCGCGCATTCGCGTGACTTTCCAAGTGGATGCCGATGGTTTGCTGTCGGTGTCTGCGCGTGAGCAATCGAGCGGCATTGAAGCGAGTATCGCAGTCAAACCTTCTTACGGTCTGACCGACAATGAAATCAGCCGCATGCTCACCGAATCAATGACGCATGCCAATGTGGATTTACAAGCCAGAAAGCTCGCCGAAGCGCGTGTTGAAGCCAGCAGCATTGTCGCCGCGGTATTGATTGCACTTGAAACTGATGGTCATTTACTCAATTCAAGTGAGCGTGCGCCGATTGATGCAGCACTGGCCCACTTACAAACGCTGATTGCTGGCGACGATGCCAACGCCTTAATTGCCGGCACCGAGCAACTGAATGCCGCCAGCGATGAGTTTGCCAGCCGCCGCATGAATGCGGCAGTGAAACGCGGCTTAAGCGGCCACAAAATTACTGATATTTAACGACACAGCGCGCTGCGCTCAATAATCGTTTTTGCTATTGCCAAAACCAGCCGCAAGGATTGCGCTGTTTTAATGAAGGATTGACCATGACTCAAATCGTTGTTTTACCCCACCCGACGCTTTGCCCGGAAGGGGCGGTACTCGAAGTCGAGCCCGGCACCACGATTTGTGATGCACTACTGGCGAACGATATCGAAATCGAACACGCTTGCGAAAAATCCTGCGCCTGTACCACTTGCCACGTGTTAATTCGCGAAGGTTTTAATAGCCTGAACGAAGCCGATGAGCTCGAAGAAGACCAACTGGATAAAGCCTGGGGCTTAGAATCTTGCTCACGCTTGTCGTGCCAAGCCGAAGTAGCAGAGACTGAATTGGTGGTTGAATTGCCTAAATACACCATCAACCATGCGCGTGAGCATCACTAATCGGCCAGGGTATCACCATCTAGCCATCTAAAATAAAAGCCTAGCCAGCCATACCCAAGGAGCAAATTATGAAATGGACCGATAGCCGCGAAATCGCAATTCAATTGAGCGAAAAATTCCCTGATACCGATCCAAGCACCATTCGTTTCACTGATTTACGCGACTGGGTGCTGGCACTGGATGGCTTTAACGATGATCCGCAGCATTGTGGCGAAAAAATCCTTGAGGCGATTCAAATGACGTGGATCGACGAAGCAGAGTAAACCACCAACACTTTCATCAAGCTTAAACTATCTTGCAAGAATAGAATCAGCTAAACTAACACCATTGTCCTAATTGATGATGGTGTATGACCTCTGCCTTACTTTCTACCGCGCAGCATATCTTGACTGCACGTCAGCTGCTTGCGCCATGTTTAGCGCAAACGCCCAATCAAGCGAGTTTTATTGCGCAAATCAACGCAGTGATCACGCATCTATTGGCCGCTTGCGAACAAAATAGCAATGTGGCGTTAGCCATGATACAGCTTGATCTGAATGGCCCTTATACCGTGCGCCATCCGATCAATGTTGCCATTGTTGTCAATTTAGCGCTTAAAAACTTGGGGCATAGCGAGACTGAACGCTGGCATTTTATCGCCGCAGCGCTGACGATGAATATCGGCATGTATGCACTGCAAAATGAATTATCCCAGCAAAGCAGCGCCCTAACGCCTGAACAGCTCAGCCAAATCAAACTGCACCCAGCGCAAGGTCGCGAAGCGCTACGCAACTTAGGCGTGGCCGACTCGATGTGGCTCGATTGCGTCTTACAGCACCATGAAGCGCCTGATGGCTCGGGCTATCCGCAGCAGCTCGCAGGTGATGCGGTGTTATTCGCTGCCCGTTTGATTGGTCTGGCCGATCGCTATTGCGCGCTACTTTCGAATAGCACCTATCGCACCAGTCAATCGGCCGACGTAGCCTTACAAACCTCGCTCAATAGTGCTGGCGGTAGTCTGGACCAAAAATTGGTGAATTTATTTAGCCAAACGATCGGTAGCTATCCACCGGGCTCAGTGGTGTTGCTCAACAATGGCGAATGTGGCGTAGTGATTGAGCAAGCGATTGGTGCCGCCGCACCGCAAATACTGGCGCTGTTTGATCGTGATGATCAGCTCTATCCGCAAGCCATCCGCCGTAATGGTCAACTGGCTGAATTTAGAATTCTAAAAGTCATTGATAGCCGCATTATCGCTGGCGCCATGCCGCTCAGCCAAATTTGGGGGCCTGACGCGCAAAGTTAACCCGCCGTTTTTTACAAAGCCCATAAAAAAACGCCAAGCTGAACTTGGCGTTTTTTGCGCGTGAATGATGCGCTTAATGGTGATGCATTGGCATCGAAGCGTGTGCTGGCATCGACGCATGAGCTGGCATCGAGCCATGCGCCATTCCGCGGTGACCTTTGTTACTTGAACAATTGGCGCGCATCGCTTCACGTGCGGTACGGCGTTCAGCCACGGTCACGATACCATCTTTATTGGCATCCATTTGCTCAAAGCGGGCATCCGACATTTTTTGATGCTCAGCCTTAGTGATATCGCCTTTTGGCATTTGTGGGCAAGTTGGCGTGGCAGCGAAAGCCATCGAAGTGGCAAAAACAGTCGCAGCTAATAACAAAGCTTTCATTGAGGTATGCATTTTATTTCTCCAAACCAGCAAACTGCACTATGCAGCATGTTCTGTGTGATATAACGTCGCAATCTTCAATTCGGTTGACGACTAGGATAAAAAAAATGACTTTTGCTGAACAACTGGCCTTAATGCCAAGCATTGATCACTTATCGGCCATTGAGTTACTCGATGGTGAAACCGTGATCGCCCGCATTGAAAATCGCCCCGGCCAAGCCGGTAGCGTGCGGTTGTACCATGCCTTGTATCAAGAATTTGGCGCCATCAGCGATATTGCCGCGCAAAAAGGCCTACGCCTCTATGCCGAACATACCGCCGATGCACAGGCTTTTCCCGGGAAACACCCCAACATCGATCGTCTATTCCCCATTGCCGAAGGTGGCCAGCCTTTAGCTGTTCGCCTTATTGCCGCTTAAACCGAATCACTATCGCCCTGAGTATCTTATGCCCTGTGCTACATTAAACCGATGTATTGCCCGCTTAGCATTATCAGTAATGGCTTTGAGCGCAATACCTGCTCAAGCTGAAATTGACTTTGGTTCTTTGGATTTTTTAGCCAGTGACAATCCACAGAGCCCGATTCCCAGCGGACTGATTGTCGGCGGCGTAGTGCTCGGTGGACAAGCACGCTATCAAGCACAAGATGCAGCAGGGTATGCGATACCAGGGCTGATTTATTTTGGTGAACAGCTCATGTATCTGGGTGATCGAGCCCGCTATTATTTTTATAAAGAAAATAAGCTTGGGCTGTACGCCTATGGTCGGGTTCGTTTTGGCAATCTAGACCCAAAAGACAATGCTGCATTCGCTGGCATGCTCAAACGTAAAGGCCAGCTTGAAGCCGGTGTAGGCCTCAATTACGCCCTGCCCTTTGCGCTACTGAGTATGCGCGTATCGAGCGATATCACTGGCAATAGTAAGGGGCAAGAAGCGCTATTTTGGACAGATTTCCCAATTGTTCGTGACAATCTACTCATCATGCCCGGTATGGGTGTCATGGTGCGCAGTAGCAAGATGGCCAATTATTATTTTGGTGGCGTTTCGGTGCAAGAAGCGAGTAGTAGCCGCCCAAGCTGGGATACTGGCAGTACCGTCTCTCCGATGCTGGCCATCATTAGCAGCTACCGATTTAATAAAAGCTGGATCGGCATGGCCGCAGTCAATTACGAGCTGTACGATAAAAACATCCAAAACAGCCCGATTGTGCAACATCGCGGTGAGTTTTATGCCGGAGTGGGGCTGGGTTATATCTGGTAAGCCAGTGTTAAATCAGCCGATTGCGAGCAAAAAAAAGGGCCTTTCGGCCCTTTCGCATTTAATCGGTAATTAACCGTGTTTTTTCGGCAAGAACAACGCTGCAACTTGTGGTGCACGCTTGGGTAATTTAGGCAAATTACTCGGGAAAGCGGGCACTTCGCTGGCATCACGCTGCGCGCGCGATGGCATGCGTTGATATTCTTTTACGCCCTTATCGGTGGTTGGATCAACATGATGACGGCGCTCTGCCCGCGCTGGACGCTCGTCGATCACTTGAATCGTACCTGGCGAGAAGCCATGCACTGGAATCAACGGCATTTCGCGATTGAGTAGCTTTTTGATGCCTTCGTAAGCCTTGCCTTCTTCGGGCGCAACCAGTGAAATCGCCACACCAGTGGCACCAGCACGACCGGTACGGCCAATACGATGCACGTAATCTTCGGCGTTGGTCGGCAATTCGTAATTCACCACATACGGCAAATCAGAAATATCCAAACCGCGCGCGGCCACGTCGGTGGCAACGAGCACTTGTGTTTCACCGGCTTTAAATTTAGTCAGCGCTTCAGTGCGCGCGCGTTGATCGCGATCGCCATGAATCGCTTCGCAATTAAAGCCAGCGCGTTTCAAATCACGTGCCACTTGATCGGCACCGATTTTGGTACGGCAAAACACAATCACTTGCGTCATTTGATGCACACGAATCAAATGCGCCAACAAAGCACGTTTGCGGCCAGTTTCAACCGGATGCAATTCTTGTTTGACCGATTCATTGGCTGAGTTTTGGCGTGAAATTTCAATTTTCACTGGCTCATGCATAAATTGCTTAGACAGCTTGATAATTTCTGGCGCAAAAGTCGCCGAGAACAACAGCGTTTGCTTGCGATTGGTACACAAATTGAAAATATTTTGAATATCCAAAATGAAACCCATATCGAGCATGCGATCGGCTTCGTCTAGGACCAAAATTTCAACTTGCGATAAATTAATTGATTTTTGCTGGATATGATCGAGCAAACGACCGGGCGTGGCGACCAAGACTTCGATCCCTTCACGCAGCGCCGGTTGTTGCGCCTTCACATCCACACCGCCATACACCACATGGCTACGCAAACCCGTGCCCTTGCTGTAAGTGGCCACATTGGCGTAGACCTGATCGGCCAACTCACGCGTTGGCGTGAGAATCAAAGCGCGGATCGGGTGCCGTGCCGGAGAAGCACTGTGATTGGCGTGACGGATAATTCGCGTCAAAATGGGCAAAGTAAACGCGGCCGTTTTACCGGTACCGGTTTGCGCGGCACCTAACACGTCTTTACCGGCCAAAATAACCGGGATCGCTTCAGCTTGAATCGCAGTGGGAGTTTCATAGCCTTGTGCAACGACCGCCTTTAATACTTCAGGCGCCAAGCCTAATGATGCAAATGTGATACTCATTACACTCCAATACACGCGACAAAACTAAAGGCAGCACTTTACACCAAGCGAGCCCATATGCCTACCTTCGTCTGCAGCCAATGGCGCCGATCAGCAATAAAATCCAGCATAAAACCAAGCATTTAACGCTGATTTCCATTCATCGTCGGCCAGCCAAGGCACACCAATCGCGCACGCGCAATCATTGCGCGAATACGGGCTAGATCAAATTATTCTGTTGAAATGACGGCAAGCTAAGCCAATCACAGTAAACTAGGGTCTGTTGACGCTTGGTTTGCCAGCCGCGTTTATGCGGATTTTGGCCTGAGGCAAGGCACGAAGCGCGCAGCGTAGTCATTCTACGCCAGCGCTTTGTAACGCAACATCAGGCCAAAATCCGCCAAACCCTGCGGGCTGGGCGCTTTTCGCGGTGACTCTGCGTTGTAGCAAGCTCACATAGAATGACTATGCATCGCTTACTACGCCTTGATTCGCCGCGAAAATCGCTCCAGCGCGGCGGAAAACCAAATGCCAACAGACCCTAGCACACTGTCACTACCCCACTTTGGAGCCCAACGTATGTACGATATCGCCCGTGAACATTTACGCACCGTGCGTGATCTGCACCGCTTTGCCGTCAGCCGTTTTAATACCGCTGAGTTATTTTATGGTCACGGCACCACTGAAGCGTGGGACGAAGCAGCTTATTTGATTTTAGCCACGCTCAAATTACCGGTTGACCGTCTCGAGCCGGTGTTTGACGCGCATTTATTGCCAGAAGAAATCGCGCAAGTGCTCGATGTGATTCAAGAACGCGTGGTTACGCGTAAGCCCGCAGCGTATTTAACCAAAGAAGCGTATTTGGGCGAGTTTAAATTTTATGTTGATGAACGCGTGATTGTGCCGCGCTCATTTATCGCCGAGATTTTATTTAACGATGGCTTAGAGCCCTATGTCGAGCACCCAGAATTAGTTCACCGCGCGCTTGATTTGTGCACCGGCTCGGCTTGCTTGGCGATCTTAATGGCGCACGCCTTCCCTGATGCGGCCATTGATGCGATTGATCTCTCGCCTGATGCGCTCGATGTCGCTGAAATCAACGTCCTTGAATACGGCTTGGGTGATCGGGTTGATTTGCTCGACTCAAATTTATTCGAAGCGATCCCAGATGAACGCTACGACTTGATTATCTCCAATCCACCGTATGTCGACGCGCATAGCGTGGCCGAATTGCCACCAGAATATCTGCACGAGCCAGAAATGGCCTTAGGTAGCGGTGAAGATGGCCTCGATATCACTCGCGAAATCTTAGCTCAAGCGACCAAGCACTTAAATCCACGCGGTGTATTAGTTGTTGAAATCGGTCATAACCGCGACGAGCTCGAAGCGCAATTCCCAACGCTGCCATTTGTATGGTTAAGCACCGAATCCGGTGACGGCTTTGTCTTCTTGCTCACGCGGGAAATGTTAGTTGAAGCAGGCTTGTAATCAATAAGGGTATATCAATCTAGGTCATTATTTATAAAACTTAGGTCGATATACCCATTAATTAAAGGCAATGTACGGATTTGGTGTTGATGCTTTGCCGCAGGCACTTAAAACCATCAATACCCAATCTGATCAACAAGTAATCAAACTGGGTAGATCGATCTAGGAAATTTTTTATAAAACCTAGATCGACACACCCATCAATCAATCTCACCCGACTTCAACACGATTACGCCCTGCTGCTTTTGCTCGATATAAAGCCGCATCCGCACGCTCAATCAAAGCACTAAATGCTTCGCCCTCATTGCGCGTTGCGACACCGCAAGAGCACGTCAGTTGAATGCCATTGGGCCACGCCACTTGCGCAATACTTTGCCTTAATTTATCCGCCAACCGTGCAGCCGCATCGAGTGGTGTACGTGGGCAAACGATTAAAAATTCTTCGCCACCCCAGCGCACCAATGCGTCGCTTTGCCGAATTTCTTGACGCAGCACTTGCGTAAATTGCTGCAATACGGCGTCACCCATCGCATGGCCAAAATCATCATTGATGCGTTTAAAGAAATCTAAATCGGCAAATAACAAGCTCATTCCCGCTTCATTTGGGCTGTCGCCCTGCCATTGCTGCAATAGAAAATCGCGCAAGCCTTCGCGATTGAGTGCGCCTGTCAGCGAATCAAAACGAACTTGATAACTCAAGGTTTCAGCTTGGATTTCTAATGCACGATTAATGTTTTTTAATTCAGTCATTTGCAAACGTTTGGCATGAATTTGCTGACGATAAATAACCAACTCCAAAAACAACCATGCCATGCCAAACACCAGCCAAACGATCACAATACCGGCCAATAGCTGGGTTAAATTCAGCCATTTACCGCGAAACTCAATCGCCTTGATCGCAATTTTATACTCCCCTGTCACCACGGCATTGGGGGTAATAATCTCCAGATGCGAGACATTATTTAATTTCATATCGCTATGCACAAAAGGGATTTTTTGATCCACCAACCACCATGACGCCACACGGAAATAGCGCAATGGAATGGTTAATTGCCCATTTTCCGGTACATCGACTTCAACCTCATTCACCTTGAGCGACAATGGCTCGCTTAAAGTAGAAAATTCAGGCTCGTAATTACGTAAATAAATCCTGATTTTTCGCCCTTTGGGCGAGCTCAGCCCTAAATCAAGATGCATTTCATCCAGCCCAGATAAATCTATGCCATCTGGCGCAATCGCAATCCGCACGCTGGCCTCACAAAACGGCCAAGCATAGGCTTGAGCATCAAGCGCACAAGAGAGCAGCATTGCGTCGCCCTGCCGTGTCACGCTAGACACCGTTTTACCGCCAAGCGGACGGTCATCAATCGGGAAAAAAATCCCCGCATCGTTCTCGGCATCAAAGCGAATAACGCGCGTCATCCCCCAATGTTGCCACATAAGCAACACCACGCTCAGCAACATTAAAGCCACCATAATGCGGCGTAAAAGACGAACTAGCCGTTGCGGCATATTACCTCCTCGAAGTCTTTTGGACTTTTTATAAGCGATTTGCTTTATGAGCATTTCCTAATAATGTAAATGTTACGCAACTCAGCCAAAGCAGCCCAGCACTCAGGGGGTAAAAACCATCTATTACGAGAGAAAAGAGTACAATTCACGCCCATATGCCTAATACTCCGCTGCACATTCTTGAACACACCTTTGGTTATCACGCTTTTCGTGGCCAACAGGGTGAAGTCGTCGACCATATTTGCGCCGGTGGTGATGCGCTCGTCCTCATGCCCACGGGGGGCGGTAAATCGCTGTGCTATCAAATCCCCGCCTTAGTACGAGACGGTTGCGCGGTGGTGGTCTCGCCGCTGATTGCGCTGATGCAAGACCAAGTCGATGCGCTCAAAGAATTGGGCGTGGCGGCGGCTTTTTTAAACTCAACACTGGATGCCAATGCGGCACGTGAAGTTGAGCGCGCTTTTGTCGCGGGCGAGCTCAAGCTGCTGTATGTTGCGCCGGAGCGACTCACGACGATCCGCTTTCAATCTTTGCTGCGCCAAGCGCATATCGCCCTATTTGCGATTGATGAAGCGCATTGCGTTTCGCAGTGGGGCCATGATTTCCGCCCCGAGTATCTGGCCTTATCGGTGTTGGCCGATGACTTTCCGCAAGTGCCACGCATTGCACTGACGGCTACGGCCGATCATGCCACGCGAACCGAGATGGTCATGCGCTTACGCCTTGAAGGCGCGGCGCAATATATTTCCAGCTTTGATCGCCCCAATTTGCGCTATGCCATTGTCGAGAAAAAAACCGCCCGCGATCAATTGCTGACTTTTTTGCGTCGGGAACACGAGCGAGATTCTGGCATTGTGTATTGTCTATCGCGCAAAAAAGTCGAAGACACTGCCGCTTGGCTTCGAGAAAAAGAAATCCGCGCGCTGCCGTATCACGCCGGGCTCGACGCCAGTGTGCGCGCCAAAAATCAACAGATCTTTCTACGTGAAGAAGGCGTGGTTATGGTGGCTACCATCGCTTTTGGGATGGGGATTAATAAGCCCGATGTGCGCTTTGTCGCGCATTTGGATATGCCTAAAAGCATAGAAAACTACTACCAAGAAACCGGCCGTGCCGGCCGCGATGGCTTACCCGCCAATACTTGGCTGGCGTATGGCTTAAACGACGTTATTTTGCTAGCGCAAATGATAGAGCAAGGCGGTAGCAGCGATGAACAAAAACACATCGAGCGCCGTAAACTCGACGCCATGCTCGGCCTGGTTGAATCCACCGATTGCCGACGGCAAACCTTGCTCGCCTATTTTGGCGAAACCATTACCCCATGCGGTAATTGCGATAATTGTTTAAATCCACCTAAATTAGTCGAAATGAGCGCGGCGGCGCAAAAAGCCCTGTCTTGCGTGTATCGCACTGGCAATCGCTTTGGTGTGGCCCATTTGGTCGATGTATTACGCGGTAAAACCACGCCCAAGGTTAAAGAATTTTTGCACGATAAACTCAGCACCTTTGGCATTGGCAAAGACGTAGACGAATCGAGCTGGCGCGCTGTGTTTCGCCAACTCATCGTGCGCGGCGCATTACAACTGGCGCCCGAAGGTCACGGCGGCTTGCAACTGACTGATCTTGCTCGGCCGTATTTAAAAGGCGAAACCGCGCTGTATTTACGCGCCCGCACCGAGAAATTTAATTACACCGACAAAGACAGCGACTTTGCCAATCCGCAAGAATTGGCGCTCTGGCAAGCATTGCGCCGACTCAGAAAACAACTCGCCGACGATCAAGACGTGCCAGCATATGTGGTGTTTGGTGACGCTACGCTCAAAGAAATGATTCGATTACATCCACGCGATCATTACGAGCTATCGCGCATTTCGGGTGTTGGCGATCGTAAACTCGACAAATATGGCGATGAATTTTTGGCGGTCTTAAACGCTCCTTATCCATAAGCCAGCCCTGCGGGTTTTATCGCTGTGAGCGGGCATTCTCTGTACAATGAATCGCATCAAGCAGCGCTGACGCAGTTGGTTTGCTGCACCCGTTTTCTGGCAAAATAAAACGACCATGCCAGCCCTTTTTGCTGGCCCATTTAGCATTTTTTGGAGCGCGATATGTATCAAAAAATTGTGGTTCCCATTGACAATAGCGACACCGCTGCCGCGGCATTTGATCATGCTTTAGCCTTGGCCCAACTGGCAAAAAGCGAACTAATTTTGCTGCATGTGAGCGATATTTCGCGCGCCACCATTGCCAGCAGCGTGATGCCCGGCCTTGATTTGCCTAGCTATGACGAGCAACGCGATCGCGTTGAAGGCGAAATTCAAGCCATGCTCGATCGCCTAAGCCTGCAAGCGCAAAACCAAGGCATTGCGTGTAGCAATCGCCTGATTGAGCAACGCGGCGGCAATGCTGCTGATGCGCTACTTAAAGCGGCGGCGCTGGTGCATGCCGATTTGATTGTGATGGGTACGCATGGCTACTCGGGATTTATGCATTTAATCTTTGGCAGCATGGCCGAAAGCTTATTACACCGCACGACGATTCCGGTTTTATTGGTGCGTTTAAATGAGGACGATGACGAATAAATCGCAATAATTGCAATGAATTATTAGGGGCTGTTGACGTTTGCTTTCTAAGTAATTAAAAACGATTTTTCGATTTGAAATAAGCATAAAAAAGGCCGGTTCATCGTGAACCGGCCTTTTTTATTTCAATCCACTCGCTCAAACTAAATGCGGAATTTGTGTCATCAAAACGTCGAGTTTATCCACTTTGCGCCATAGCCATTCTTCATCATCCCAATGCGTTGCTGCGGCATGTTTGATGTCGTCAAATAAACTGAAATACGCCAATCGGGTGCGTAAGCCCGCATCTTGTGGTGATTTGGCGAGATAGGTTGGCAATAATTTAAAATCCGGCCGCACATCCGACAAGTGAAATAAATCCAATTCTTTATGCGCAAATCGCGCATGACACGGATCGATTACGCCGCATAAACGGTGGGTTTCCGGATCCACTAAAAAATTAGCCGCATGGCAATCATCGTGAATCAACGTGGGTAAACCGATCGCGGCCGGCGGTAAGGCGTCAAATTGCTCCGCCAGCGCAATCAGCCTTTCGCGCAAATGCACGCCCAAACGCTGCGCGGCCCAGTTGCTTTTCAGCCAATGAATCCGCTGCTGCAAAAAGGCTTGATAGCTGCTGGCAAAATCAGCGTACTGATAACCATCTAGACCGCTAAAACCAGTCGGCCGAGTAACTGAATGCCAGCTCAGTAATAAATCAGTGCATTCATCGGCAAAGCGATCAATCATCACGGGCGATTCAAGCGCATGACTGGCTGGAATCCCAGAAACATAGGTCATAATCAGTGCTTCACCGATATCACCCGGGGTATGCAGCGCAATCACCTCTGGAATCTTGATCCCATGGCTATACTGCCGCAAAAAATCCAAGCCGGCGGCTTCTAGCTGCGCCTGCCCCGGCAAACGGTAATACTTCAATACGGACCGTACTGACCCTACGGTGACCATATACACATCGGCATAAAAGCCGGTGACTTTTTCAACCTGATGCGGTGTGCCACCCAGATAAGTTTGGCACAGCCGAACCACGGGTCCTTGATCCAAAATCAGCATTACCCCACCTCATTTCAATACCCTATTTCATCACAGCATGCACCACTCAAACTTACACGGTTTTGCGTTGGCGCAAACAATGCAGCGGTTTAATCTTTAAGTAACATCATCGGTGTGGTTTGCGCAAAAAGGCGCAAGCGTCGCCACACGGTTAATGCTGCCAAAAGCATGCCCAGTAGTAAGGTATATAACGGCAATAACAGATTAAGCGCCATCGGGATATTCAGTAGTTGCGTGGCCAAACTCCAACCCAGCACACTGGCGCACACGCCCGCAATCAAGCCGGCCACGGCGCCGAGCAATAGACTTTCCACCCACCACACGGCGGCGAGCCGCTTTGACGTTGCCCCTAAAGCACGCATAATCGCCGCTTCACGCCGCCGTTCGCTCTCTGTGGTGTCTAAGGCGGCAATCAACACGGTTAAGCCCGCCAACACGCATAAAATCAACACCAATCGCAGTACTGAACTGGCTAGGGTAATGACTCTTTGCACTTCATTGAGCACCTGCCCCACATCAATCACGGTGATATTAGGCATGGCACGCACCCAGTTGGCGATCCATTGCGTTTGATTGGGCGGCAAATAAAAACTACTAATCCAGCTGCCAGTCTGCGCTTGCAGTAAGCTGGCACTGCCCATAACAAAAAAATTCACTTGGAACGATTCCCAAGCTACCTGACGTAAATTAGCAACAGGTGCACTAATGGGTATACCGCCAATATCAAAGGTGAGCGTATCGCCGACGGCAATACCCAAGGTTTTTGCTAAACCTTCCTCAACTGACCACGCCGGAATATTCGCTTGTAACGGCTGACCAGCCACAATTTTGCCTTGTTCGCGCACCGAGCTTGGCGCCACGCTTAGATTAAATTCACGCTCGGCCAAACGCTGCGCACGCGCTTCGCTTTAACGCTCAGGCTCTACCGCTTGCTGATTGAGCGCCACCCAACGCCCACGGATCATCGGCAATAAAGTCGGCGCAGCTAAACCTTGCTCGGTAAATTGCTGGGCCACGGCGCTGGCTTGTTCAGGCTGAATATTGATCGCAAAATGGTTTGGCGCATTAGCTGGAATTTGCCGCTGCCAAGCGCTTAATAAATCACTTTGCACCACGGTTAATAGCGCAATCCCCATCAAGCCCAGCGATAAAGCCCCCAATTGGGCTGCCACCAACACACGTTGGCGCTGCAATTGGCGCAAAGCAATTTTCACCGTTGCGCCTGGCAATATCCGCTGTAAACCACGTAGCAATAGCAGCCCTAACCCCCCTGCCAAAGCCAGCGCCACGACCACGCCTGCCCCGACCATGAGCGCCAGCTGAATGTCATTGGCAATCCAATACAGTAAGCCCAGCATCAAACCAGCCGTCACCAGCCATTGCAGACCAACACGGGCACTGGGCTCAATCTCGCGGCGTAATACGCGCAGCGGCGGCGTTTGCGCCAGCGCCATTAACATCGGCCCAGCACAACCGATCAATAACACCAAACCCAACACACTCGCCAATAACCACGGCAAACTACTGCCTGCGGGCAAAGGCGCGGGTAAACTCGACTTTAATAAGGCCACTAAAGCGCTTTGCGACAACCAGCCCAATACGCCGCCCACCAGCGCGGCCATTGCCGCGACTAAAGCCAATTGCACCAATAAAATCTGCTGCACTTGGCGACGCGTTGCGCCAAAGGTGCGCAGCAAAGCCACCATATCGTAATGGCGTAATGCAAAGCGGCGGGCAGCCAAAATCATCGCCACCGCCGCCAAACAAGCCGCTAATAACGCGGCTAATTTTAAAAATCGACTGGCTCGATCTAAGGCGTCTTTCAGCTCGGGCCGGGCGTCGCTGACGCTTTCTAGCTTTTGCCCACGCTCTAATTGGGGCATGGCTTGCAAACGCCACTCAGCCAACGCCGGGGCATCGCCAGCCAGCATTAAGCGGTATTTCACCCGACTGCCAAAACCCAATAAACCACTGGCCGCTAAATCGGCGTCATTCATCATCAAGCGTGGTTGTAAACTCGAGAAATCAAATGCCGCATCCGGCTCTTGCCCCAAGATACCGACCACCCGTAACTGCAGCAAACCCACATCTAATATGGCGCCGACTTCAATACCCAGCATGGACTGTAGACGTTGATCAATCAGCGCCTGCCCAAGCTGCGGCGCAGTGGTACGCGTGCCATCTTGTAAACGCAAATCGCCACGTAAAGGATATAAATCACTAACGGCCTTCACCGAGGCCAAAGTCAGCGCTGCCGGCTCGGTTTCGGCCGCAATTGACGATGCGGCGGCATGTTGGTCACCGCTGACAAGCGGCGCGCTGTCCTGCTGATGAACGCCGACCATAGAAGGAAAGGTAGCGGTCTTGGCCACACGCAAACCCTGAACTTGCGCGGCATTACTCAGTGGCGCGGCAATCTCATGGTCTGAGCGCAACACCAAATCAGCGCCCAAAGTCTCGTTCGCTTGCCCCAGCAATAAATGCTGCACCCGCTCAGTGATTGATCCCACACTACTTAAAGCGGCGATGGCGATGGTGAGCGCCAATAGCAAAGTTCGAAACTCGCCAGCGGCTAAACTGCGGCGAAATAAAATCCAATTCATCGACCACTTCATGCTGCTAAACCTTCGGCAATGACCACTCGGCCAGCGGCTAAACGCAGCTGAGATTGGCAGCGCGCGGCCAATGTTTCATCATGCGTCACCAGCACCAGCGTGGTGCCCGCTTCGCGATTGAGCGTAAATAATAAATCGGCAATCACCAGCCCCGTGGCCGAATCCAAACTGCCGGTGGGCTCATCGGCAAATAAAATCGCGGGCCCCGGGGCAAAAGCCCGCGCCAGCGCCACACGCTGCTGCTCGCCACCCGAGAGTTGCCGCGGCGTATGCTGCATACGCTCGCTTAAACCGACTTTAGTCAGCCATTGCTCAGCAACCGAACGCGCATCCGCCCGATCACTGAGCTCAAGCGGCAACATGACATTTTCTAAGGCGGTTAAATCCGGCAAAAGCTGAAAAGACTGAAACACAAACCCCGCCGTTTTAGCGCGTAATAAGGCCCGACCATCTTCACTCAAGCTACTTAAAGCGTTGCCGGCCAAGTAGATTTCCCCTGAACTGGCCACATCTAAACCCGCCAGCAAGCCCAATAAAGTCGATTTGCCAGAGCCCGAGCTGCCGACAATGGCTAAACTAGCGCCATGAGCGACACTCAAGCTTAAATCGTGCAAAATAGTCAGCGTCGATTTGCCACTGGCAACGGTTTTAGTCAATTGCTGTACTTGCAAGATCGCCGATGTATCGACAGGCAAAGGAATCGTCATGAATCTAGTAATCCGTTTGAAATGGTTAATCAGTCAAGCATGCGCCATGCTCACAAAGTGCAGTGCCAAATCTTGCAAGGCCAAGCCATACCGCTGGCTACTTGCTGCCTTCTTCATCGCCAGCCCAGGGGTATTTGCCGCCAAGACGCCAACTATTTTGGTCTTTGGTGATAGTCTTTCTGCCGGATATGGCCTAAAAGCCGAACAAGCTTGGCCACGGTTGCTGCAAACCGAATTACAGCGGCGCGGTAAAAGCGTTCAGATTATCAACGCCAGTGTATCAGGAGAAACCACGGCTGGTGGGCTAACGCGCTTTGCTGCGATCCAAAATCAATACCCTGCGCAATTACTGATTTTGGCCCTTGGCGCGAACGATGGTTTACGCGGTCTACCCACGCAAACCATGCAAAATAATCTAGCTAAAATCATTCGCAGCGCACAAAGCAAGGGCACTGCGGTGCATTTGGTGGGCATGCAAATTCCACCGAATTTTGGCCCACAATATACCAGTGCGTTTACGGCGAGTTATCAAAAACTCGCTAAAGAGTTTCAGCTGAGTTTCACGCCTTTTTTATTAGCGCCGATTATTAACAATAATGCGCTATTTCAAGCCGATCAATTACACCCCACCGCGCCAGCACAACAGCTGATTATGCAAGGGGTGCTGCAAGATTTACTCAAGCAACAAGCGGCTTTATTTAAATAATTCAAACAAAAACAGCGCTCATGTGAGCGCTGTTGATTTAAGCAAAACCATCAATCAATTTATGGCGTTGTGCCTAAGCTAGGCTCGATTAATTTCACCACCTGCGCCACCCCTGAAACCGAAGCGGCAATATTGGCGATTTGGTTGGCAATTTGCGGTGATGCCAAGCCCAATAAATAAACCACTTTGCGTTCTGTGACAATTTGCACATGTACGCTCGCACCATCCGGCACTTGCAACATCACAGCACTTTTTACCCTAGCGGTGAGCTGGCTATCATTTAAGCGATCCATCGCGCTCGATGGTGGCGCAACCACGGTTTCGTTATAGACTTTACGCGTTTTAGGAAAGCTTTTAGCGATCGTCGTGGCTTCTTGCTGCGCCGCGGCACTTGGCAACTCCCCAACGAGCAATACCGCACCATTAAAGGTGTCGACATTCACATGCGCGAGCTCTTTCCAGCGATCAATGATTTTGGCACTGATATTAGCCGATAAATCTGCATCGTCTTTAATCATCACCGTTTTACGCGGGTCTGAGCCAATCCAAGCGCCAACTGCAATCCCACTCACGACGACCAAAGGCACGCATGCCGACAAACCCAAACTAGCGACCAAAATCGCGGCCGTGATGCGCCCTTTCATTAATCGCCCCCTAAGAGCATAAAGTCAACGGCATCACACAAGGCGTGAATCGCCGTGATATGGACTTCTTGAATCCGCGCAGTGCGTGGGTGAGGCACACATAAATGCACATCATCACCTGTCAATAAATCGGCAATCTGCCCACCATCGCGGCCGGTAAAGGCCAAGACCACCATATTGCGATCATGCGCGGCATGAATCGCCGAGATCACATTGGCTGAATTACCCGAGGTCGAAATCGCCAGCAAAATATCACCAGCACGGCCAAGCGCATGCACTTGTTTAGAAAAAACCAAATCAAAATCATAGTCATTGGCAATGGCCGTCAGCGCCGATGAATCGGTCGTCAAGGCAATCGCCGGCAAACCAGGACGCTCACGCTCAAAACGGCCGACCATTTCGGCAGCGAAATGCTGAGCATCGGCGGCTGATCCACCATTACCGCAGGCCAAAATTTTGCCGTCGGCAATCAATGATTGCACGATTTTCTCGGCGGCAATCGCAATCGCTGGCGACAAAGCGCCCATTGATAATTGTTTGGCTTCGATACTTTCTACAAAGTGTTGCTGCACACGCTGGATCAAATCCATGAGGTTTCCTTTTTTAAACGTGCCACTCAAGGGCTCACGTGTTATCACGTGGTTGGGGACAATATGGGGCTAATCCGCTTGGATACAATCTTTTAGCCATTGCAAGTGTTCGTTATCAATACAGATGGCATCAAAACGACAGATAGGCAACGATGCCATCGACTGTAAATAGCATTGTGCCGCTCGCAGTAATTTGCCTTGCTTGGCTGAATTAATACTGCCAGCCGCACCACCAAAACGGGAATTACGTCGCGAGCGAACTTCAATAAAAACCAAGGTTCGCCCGTCTTGCATAATTAAATCAATCTCTCCGAGTTTACACGACCAATTGCGTGCAATCAGCCGTAAACCCTGCTGCTGTAAATACTCAAGCGCGGTTTGTTCAGCCGCTTGCCCGAGAGAATTCATTGTTTTTCTAGCGTCATCGTACGCAACATCATGTCGCGCACCACCACGCGATCGGGGCTCATCGTGAGCTGGCCTGTCACCCCATCGATATTGAATGTTGGCTGCGTATCTTTGGCTAAAACACTGGCAATACGCCAAGCATCAACGCCAAAAGCAAATAAACGTTCTAAATCATACGCATTGGAACGGGTTCGGTTATATAGATCATAGCCTTCACGCTGCGGCATACCCAACCAGGGCATGTCGACGTAACGAATTCCAATCAAGTCTACCAGCGCAGTACGTCCTAGGCGACCCGAATCCACTTGGCTGGTGGCATAGATCGCCATATCGTTGCCCAGATAGGGGCGAATATATCGCGCCGACTTGCCATCCATCGCCAAAAAAATCACATCCGCACCCAGCTGCGAAATTTGCTCACGCAACTGCGCGCCATCATGGCGAGCATCGGCAACGGTAATCAGCTGCACCTCATTGCCAGTGGCTTTTTTCCATTCTTGGATAAAGCCTTGCGCCATTCTTTGACTTAAGGCGTCTCCCACTTGCAATACCACTGGCCGCATTAATTGATTTTTTTGAATCAACTGCGCCACTTGCGCTGCCTCAGCCTCAACCGACAAACTAAAGCTATATAAATTGGGCTGCTGCAACGTCGTTTCATCAAAACTATTAAGCGCCAATACCGGAACGGTGAGCAAAGTGCTATCGGACAAATAATTAATCGCCGATTTGGTTAAAGGACCAATCACCGCTTGTGCGCCATCTTGTTGAGCCTGTAAATAAGCCAAAACGACGTTTTCTTCTTTCTCGTCCGTTGGATAAGCACGCACCAAAGGAATCTCTGCGCCGCCATGCACCCGCTCAGCCGCCAACACGCCGGCACGAATCGTATCGCTGACCGACTTAAATGGTTTGGCTTTGCTAGGCAAAATCAGCGCAATAAAGCCTGTTGACTGCACCGGCTCGGCAGTAAAATCCGTTTCTTGTGCTTGGATGGTAGTGGTCGTAAAGGCCAGCGCCCCGTATAGTATGAGCCCTAAGATCGCAGTATCGCGAAACCACGACACAGCCGCCTTTAAATGGGCAAGGAGAAATTTGGCGTGCATAACCCTGATATCCATGTCAGTAAGTCTTCATTATATGTGGTTGCCACCCCAATCGGAAACTGGGGTGATATGACAGCCCGGGCCATCGCGGTTTTAAACGCTGCCGATGTGATTGCAGCCGAAGATACCCGAGTCACGGGTCAACTACTGAAACAATATGGCATTACTACACCGATGATTTCGGTGCGTGAACACAATGAGCGGGCCATGGCCGAAAAACTCATTGCGCGCTTGGCTGCCGGTGAAATCGTAGCGCAAGTTTCTGATGCAGGTACGCCAGCGGTATCTGACCCTGGCGCGGTATTGGCCGCCAGTGTGCATGCAGCAGGCTTTAAAGTCATCCCTATTCCTGGTGCATCGGCCTTAACCACCGCCCTATCGGCCAGTGGTTTTAGCTGTGCGCACAGTTTGTTTTATGGCTTTTTACCACCCAAAACCAAACAACGCTGTGATGAATTAACACGGCTGAAAGATTCACCGTATATCACCGTATTTTATGAAGCCCCGCATCGCATCGCTGAATGTGTCGCCGATATGAGCAGCATCTTCGGTGCTGAGCGCGAGGCCGTATTATGTCGTGAATTAACCAAAACGTTTGAAACAATTCGTCGCGGGCCACTCGCAGAACTGGCCGAGTGGATAAAAAACGATCCCAATCAGCAAAAAGGAGAATCTGTCGTCGTCGTGAATGCGGCACCGCCAGCCGAAAAAGACGAAGCCGCAGCGCATGACCAAGTTTTGGTGCCATTGGTTGCAGAATTACCGGTAAAACAAGCAGTTGCCCTGGCACAAGCCATTACCGGCGCACCAAGAAATGCGCTCTACGAACGCGCTTTAGCACTAAAAAAAGCCGAACAAGAATAAAAAACCACTAAAACGCTTGCCAAACTTAAAAAGCTTGGCTATTATGTCGGCTCGTTACCAGACACCTGCCCGGGTGGCGGAATTGGTAGACGCAGGGGACTCAAAATCCCCCGCCGAAAGGTGTGCCGGTTCGAGTCCGGCCCCGGGCACCAAACACAGAACCCACTTCAGCAATGAAGTGGGTTTTTTGTTGCCTTTCGTTTAAAGAAAGCATCTCCTCATCTAGCCTTCCTATTAAATTTAACTAAACTTGTAGCAAAACAACACTGGGGCACACCATGCTCAAACCGCTACAAGAATGGATTTGTGACTGCTGTGGAAAAATCATCCCACACGCGGATGCAGGCTATGTCATCTGGCGCCACGATGCTGATCAGCGAGACTTTGATTTTAAAATCATTCATAAATTTGTTTGCGAGCCCCCGAACTATCCATCATCAACGCCGCTCACTGAGTTCCTTGGCACCAAGGGCAGTACGTATTTATTGTCTTTTATTAGCCTTGGCAAAATCAAAGCACGTGGCCGCTATCGCAATTACTGCCATGTACTGGATTTTGATGAATTTGTTGATTTTTATCGCCGAGTACAAATCCCCTATTACGAAGAAGCGCGAACAAAATTTAACAACCCGGTTTTATTAGCCGAAATGGAAGACGCCAGCGAATTACACCCCTACCAAGAAGATGTTTTAAAACAAATTATTGAGCGTTTTTAAACACAATAATATACAGCTTAATTAGAGCCACATTCTGAATACAATTTTTGGAAATATGACATGATTAAAATGCTAAGTTTACGTAAATTCTTATTGCTAATTTTATCTTTGTCGCTTTGCATTGTCATTGCATTAAGCATTCAAGCTTATTTATCGCTCAATACCATCGCCAACGACTCAGCAAAAATGGGGCAAGGGAAAGATCTCATTGCCGATATTTTACCGCCCCCGCTGTATGTCGTTGAAGCACAATTAGCCAGCTATCAACTAGTACAAGCCACCGCCACTGAACGGCCAGCCATTATTCAATTATTAAATAAACTCAAAGCCGATTACGATGCCAGAAATGAATACTGGCAAAACAGCGATCTCGATGCCGAATTAAAAAATAACTTACTCGGCAAAGCCAAATCAAGCGGCGAGCATTTCTGGAATATCATCGAGCAACAATTAATTCCGGCGGCTAAATCCTCAGACAATGCCGCGACGGGGACTGCATTGCAAGCACTCAAGCCCGCCTACGAAGCACATCGCCAAGCAATTGATTCTGTCGTACTACAAGGCAATGCTTATGCCACGCAAACAGCACAAGCCCTATTATCTGGCTCTCAACAAGCCACAACGACCGTATTAGCTTTAGGTATGATCGGCCTCATCGTCATGTTTGCAGTGCTCGCTTGGCTGATGCAAGAAATGAAAAACCGTATTGGCGGCGAGCCCGGCGCGGCAATGCTACTCACGCAAGCGATGTCTGAGGGGAATTTAAACATCCCACAGCGACAAACTTGGTCCGGTAAATTAGCGAACAGTGTGCTGGCCAATCTGAATAATTTAGCGGATCGATTAACCGAATTACTGCGTGACATTCAGCACGTCAGCCAAAAAATCACCCAATCATCCCAAGAAATCACCACACTGAGCGACAATATTCTGCTCGCCAATCAAACCCGCTCAACGCGAGCGGCAGAAGTCACAGAGGTCACTCAACAACTGAGCGCAACCTCCATTCAAGTACAAACTTTATCCCGCGACATTTTAGGCCAAGTTGACCAAACCAGTACTTTAGCCACGCAAGGCTTAGCCGCCGTACTCAGTAGCCAGCAAGAAATGGAGTCTATTACCAACAAAGCCCAAGAAGCCGACAATAAAGTAAGCCAGCTTGGCCAAGCTGGGCAGCAAATTCAAACCATTATTGGCGTCATTCGCGAGATTTCAGATCAAACCAATTTATTGGCGCTAAATGCTGCGATTGAAGCGGCCAGAGCCGGTGAACAAGGACGCGGATTTGCAGTGGTCGCTGATGAAGTCAGAAAATTAGCCTATCGCACCAGTGATGCCACAACCGAAATTAGCAGCATCATTCAAAGTCTTGCGGTGTTAATTGACGATAGTAGTTCAGCGATGATGGGCATCTTAAATAGCTCAAAAACCGGATTAAGCTTAATGCAAACCAGCACCAGCATGATCCAGAATATTTCACATAGCGCCGATCAAACCAGCACAGCGACCCATCAAATTACCGAACAAATCAGCCAGCAAATTGAAATGCTCAGCCAACAACAGCAAAATTTGCACAATCTATTCGCCACGCTTGAAGACAGTATTGACCGCGTTAACGCCAGTAAATCCGTCAGCGAAGATCTGCAGCGGCTCACCCATAAGCTGGGCACATGCCTGAGTAAATTTAAATTTGCCGCTGCCACTCACTGAGACACCCCACGCATAAATTGACAAAATTTCGTTAATTTACTGACAAAAAACACAAACCCCACTTAAGCCAGATACGGCCATGACATAATCATGGCCGACCTTGCTCAGCGTGACATTGCCATGCACAACCACCTCATTTATCGCCGCGCAACGCCAGCCGACTTAATCTGCATCTGCCAACTGGGCAATGAGATTAATCAGCTGCACCATGCGCGCTTCCCACAACTATTTGCCGCCGTGAATGAGCTTGATCGTGATGCCGCGCATTGGCATGCCGCAATTGCCGAAGGCGCTTGCTTTGTGGCCGAACTCGAGCATGAATCGAGCATTATTGGTTTTATCAGCGCACAAATCGGCCAAGAAACAGCCAGCATGCTGCAACCGCAATCGTTTTGTCGTATCGCGACAGTCTGTGTCAGCGAAGTCTATCGTGGGCGCGGTATTGGCACGCAATTAATGCATCACGTTGAGCAGTGGGCAACAGCGCAGCACTGCGCTGAAATTCGTCTGAATGTATTTGAATTCAATCAGCAAGCCATCGCTCTGTATCAAGAGCTGGGCTTTGCTGTTCGCGTGCTGGCAATGAGTAAAAGCTTAGTCGTCGCGCCTCAAGCTACACTCTAAATACGGTTATATACACAGGGTATAGACCGCTTACTCACTACCTTAAAGCCACAAAAGACAATACCCCAAGATCGCCTTGGGGTATTGTTTTTAGCGAGTTTAAGAACTCATGATCAATTGATCAATTCGGCCATGTTACGAACCGATGCGACCACCATCGTCTTTGGTAATCACAATCGTTGCCGAACGTGGGCGTTTACCCGCGCCGTAGCCGGCATTGCTTGGCCATTGACTGGTGTACTTCGTTGGGTCAGCCACATCGGCCATCTTGGTGCCTTCACCTGGGTGTTGGATATTAATAAAAATCGCCTTGCCATCGGGGGTTTCGCATAAACCAGTGATTTCGCAATCTTTCGGGCCAACCAAGAAGCGTTTGAGTTTATCCGCAGCTGGTTTGGCGCCGACTTGCGTGACCACATTCATTACGCTGGTATCAGCCTTGGTGTAGCTCAATGTTTTCGCTGCGCCATCGCCCACCTTACCGGCAATCGCCGCCAACATCATGCAATTACTCACGTCGGTGTAGGCGCCATCATCGGTTTGAATCCAGCAAATACCGGTGTTTTGGCTAAATGCCAAACCATCAGGCGATGAAAAGTCTTGGTCATCGGTCAGGTTCGATAAATTCACCATCGCTTTATCGGCATCGGCTTCTGCGCCAAATAAGTACACATCCCAAACAAAACTACCAACAGCTGCGCCTTCTTTCATACGCAAAATGTGGCCATTTGGATTGCCCTTGCCTTTATTGCCATCGTTATCTTCGTAATAACGTGGATTAGCGCTATCAGGGGTCAATTGCGAGCTTGATGCTGGATCGATACGGCGATTGCTATTATTAGTCAGTGTTTGGTAGTACTCGCCCGTCACCGGGTTAACACCGCCCCACTCAGGTCGATCCATTTTGGTGGCGCCCACGGCATCACCGGCCAAACGGGTATTAACACAAATATCGGCCAAATCAGCAAATGAGTACGTCGCAAAGCCGGCGATCGCCGCATTACTCATCGATAGCTCAATCCATTGACCCGAACCATCAGCATTAAATTTGGCCACATACAAAGTGCCCTCATTCAGGTATTTATCACCGGTCGCCATCCGATCGGCAGGATTGGCATCCGCGGCTACCCACAGTGCTTTGGAGACAAACTTATACATGTATTCGTTACGCGAATCGTCACCCAAATACACCGTCAGCGGCTTACCGGCAACTGGCAGGCCAAACGCCGCGCTTTCATGGGCAAAGCGACCTAAAGCGCTGCGTTTTTTCAGTGGTTTGGTTTTGTCGTACGCGTCCATCTCAATGATGTAGCCTTGACCATTCATCTCATTGCGATAGTCGTCTGAACCATCGGCGGAGCCGCCGATTTTACTGATATTCCAACGCGCATATTGATCATCGCTACCTGCAGTTTCCCAGCCATGACGTGATGGATCACCCGCTTTACGGCCATACCGTTTTAATGACGTTACGCTCTTATCATTATTGCGATTGGTATCATCGGCTGCAACACGGAAGAAATAACCTGACCAGTTTTCTTCGCCCGACAAATACGTTCCCCACGGGGTTTTGCCGGTACCGCAATTATTAATGGTGCCGCGAGTTTTAGTCCCAGTTGTCGAATACTTGGTTTTCAATAAAGCACTGCCGCGCGCAGGGCCGCTCATTTCAACTTCAGTGAGCGGCGTCACGCGGCGATTAAATGCCGAACTTGGCACTGTCGCCCATTTTTTATTGCTTGCTTTCACTTCAACCACTGACAAGCCGTGAATCGCCACTTCTTTATCCACTTCGGCCGCTGGGCGTGGCAAAGCGCCGGTGCCGCCATTGGCATGCAAAAAGAACGACGACCCTTTTTCATCGGTGGTGGCTTCATGGTTCATCGCCAACAGGCCGCGCTCAATGCCAGAGCTCGACGGTTTGCCGGCCGCATCTAAACCAAAATACTCCATTCCATCGTGATGATCACCGGCACGATTTTCATAATCGCTATCGCTACCATCATTTTTATACGCCGGGGTGCTGGCCGTCAGCGGGTCGCCCAAGGCATAAATCACTTGGTAGCTATACCCCGCTGGAATCACCACTTTATCTAATAAGCTTTTGCCAACGGCGGTAAAGCCCAAGCTGGCCATAATCGGATTGACTGCCACTGGCGGTGTGGCCGTTGGCGTTGGGCTCGGCACAGGGCTGCCACTTGGGGTTGTGCTAGGCGATACTGGCGGCGGCAAAATTTCACCTGAAGAGCAGCCAACCAAACCTAAGCCCATCCCGCCTAAAGCCGCTGCGCCCGATAAGCTCATGCCCAAAAAACGACGGCGATTGATCAATCGCTGTTCAAGCACCGAATCAAATGTTGGGTTCTCTGACGTATTAGAGTTTTCATCATTAAAATTATTAGACTTAGACATTCGCTGCAATCGCCTTAGTGGTAAAAAAAGCGCTACTTTAAAGTCTAAATATGACAACATCACGCCAGTTTGATGACGGTTTTATGAAATCAGTAGTCGGCCATCCACACTAGGTATATTCAGCTAGGCTATTTTTTATCTACCCTAAAACAAAATACCCCAAGGTTTTGCCTTGGGGTATGTTTATATCCGTTTCGATTTACACCAATTTTTTAAGCGGCGACAGCTCGGCGGCGAAATAGCGGTAAGGGTTGCGCCACGCTGGATTGATAAGACTCAGTAAAATCATCCAAACCCTTGGCAGCATCGACAATGTCTTTGTCGCTACGCACGTCAAACGCGGTAAAGCCACAGCGCGACAAATAATTGATGGTATCTTTAAACACATCACCCACTGCGCGCAATTCTCCGGTAAAGCCATGCCGCTCGCGCAGCAGACGGCCAATCGAAAAACCACGGCCATCGGTAAA
The DNA here is from genome assembly GCF_013284055.1 of Deefgea piscis. Lineage (NCBI taxonomy): Bacteria > Pseudomonadati > Pseudomonadota > Betaproteobacteria > Neisseriales > Chitinibacteraceae > Deefgea > Deefgea piscis. Next base: position 422,222 of record NZ_CP054143.1, read on the forward strand.
CGCCGGAAAATCACACGCAATCATCGCAAAATGATTGGCATCAACTGGCAGGCTTTCTGGCTCGTCATCGGGTGCAAAACACACGGCCACCGCATGACCAGCAGCAGCACGCAATGTGAGTTCTTCTTGCTTAGATAGCCAGTATTGGTATGGAAGCAGCACCGCGCCTTCGCTAGGGACAGATACCACGCCCTCTTCATTGGCAACAACGCGAACCCAACGATTTGCAACCACTTCACGGTCAATAATGACTTGAGGATTTTGATCAAGCATCTGCTTTCTCCCGACGATTGGGTTTGCCTTCATACACTTTGGCTTTAAATGGCTCAGCGCCAATGCGATCAAACAAGTCGATAAACGACTCTTCGCCATTGCGATTGGCGACAAACACATTGATGATTTTTTCGATTACATCCGGCATTTCATCTTGCGCAAACGATGGGCCAAGCACCTTGGCCAAGCTGGCATCCTTGCCTTGACGGCCACCAAGCGAAACTTGGTACCATTCCGAACCGTTTTTATCGACGCCCAAAATGCCGATATTGCCGATATGGTGATGACCGCAAGCGTTCATACAGCCCGACATATTCATGTCGATTTCGCCCAAATCATGCAGATAATCGAGGTTATCAAACCGATCTTGAATCGCTAGCGCAATCGGGATCGACTTGGCGTTCGCCAATGAACAGAAATCGCCACCCGGGCAGCAAATCACGTCGGTTAACAAACCAATATTTGGCGTGGCAAAACCAATCGCTTTGGCCGCTTCCCACAAGGCAAACAAATCAGACTGCTTCACATCGGCCAAGATCAAGTTTTGCTGATGCGACACACGCAATTCACCAAAGCTATATTGGTCGGCCAAATCAGCAACGGCAGCCAGCTGCGCGGAGGTCGCATCCCCTGGCGCTACGCCATTGGGTTTCAAACTCAAGGTCACGGCGGCGTAGCCCGCTTGTTTATGGGCAAACACATTGCGCTCAACCCAACGGCTAAAGCCTTTGCTGTCGAGTTTTTGCTGGGTGAATGCGGCATCGTCACCACTAAAGGCAATGTATGCTGGCGCAGTAAAGAACTTGTGATTACGCGCGATTTCGTCCGGCGTTAATGTCATTGGGCCGTTTTTGGTAAATGCCCATTCTTGATCGACTTTGGCGCCAAATGCTTCTGGTGTCATCGCTTTCACCAAAATCTTAATCCGCGCTTTGTATTTATTATCGCGGCGACCGTAGCGGTTATATACGCGCAAGACGGCATCCAAATACGACAGCAAATGTTCTGGCTCAAGCCAAGGCTTAATCAAGCTACCGACGATCGGCGTGCGGCCTAAACCACCACCAACGTAGATCTCAAATCCGACCTCGCCAGCGGCGTTTTTCACCACATTGATACCCACATCGTGTACCAACACGGCGGCGCGATCTTCGACTGAACCATTGACGGCGATTTTAAATTTACGCGGTAAGTGGGCAAATTCAGGGTGAAACGTCGACCATTGACGGATGATTTCACACCAAGGGCGTGGGTCAACAATCTCATCATGCGCCACACCGGCAAACTGATCGGTCGTGGTATTTCGGATACAGTTGCCCGAAGTTTGAATCGCGTGCATTTGCACTGTAGCCAGTTCAGCCAAGATGTCCGGCACGTTTTCCAGCGCAGGCCAGTTGTATTGGATGTTTTGGCGTGTGGTGAAATGCGCATAATCTTTATCATATTTACGGGCGATTTCTGCCAGCTTGCGAACTTGGCGGCTAGTCACATGACCATAAGGAATGGCCACGCGTAACATCGGCGCATGCCTTTGAATATAAAGGCCGTTTTGCAAGCGCAATGGGCGAAATTGCTCTTCGGTTAGCTCACCGGCTAAGAAGCGTTGCGTTTGATCGCGATACTGCGCTACGCGCTGGTCCACAATCTGCTGGTCGTATTCGTCGTAAATATACATCGTGGTGTGATTCCGTAATGACGGCAAAATATTTGGTCATAATACCAGTCGGCACTTATAAGCTGAATGACTGTTTTTGTCTAAGATCGAACTTTTTCGGAATATACCTAAGATCAGCAACTTGTCAGCTTTACCTGACATCGCTTTTGCTACCGACGCCCAATGAGGCGAACTCGCACAACCGCACTATTGCCGATTGTTTGCAGAGCAATCTCGGTTTAAGCTTGCGACTTTCTGCCATCCCCAAAAAGAGCCGCCCACTATGAGCAGCCGCCAAGCGATTCGTCGTCTCGACTATACCCCCCCGAGCTATTTAATTGACCGCGTTGATTTAACTTTTGAGCTGAGCGATACCCATGCCAAAGTAACATCTCGCCTGATTATTAAACGCAATCAGGGTGTGAGCGCCGATACGCCGCTGGTTTTGGATGGTGAAGCACTGACACTCGAGAGCATCAAACTCGATGGCGTTCCGCTCACTGCGAGCGATTATCAGCTCGACGATTGCAGCCTCAGCATTCCCCAAATGCCGGATGATGGCATTTTAGAAATCGTGACGCGTTTGCTACCTAGCGACAACACCAGCCTGATGGGTTTATATCAATCCAACGGTAATTTCTTTACCCAATGCGAGGCCGAAGGCTTTCGCAAAATCACTTATTACTTAGATCGCCCTGACGTAATGGCGAAATTCACCACCACCATCATTGCCGATAAAACCAAGTTTCCGGTGTTGCTATCAAACGGTAATCGCGTGGGCAGCGGTGCTTTAGACAAAAATCGCCATTGGGTGAAATGGGTCGATCCATTTAAAAAGCCAGCGTATTTATTTGCCTTGGTCGCCGGCAAATTGGTGTCGCTGTCGGGCAGCCATACCACGCCGAGTCAGCGCACGATTCAAATCGAAATTTATGTAGAACCGGGCAATTTAGATAAATGCCACCACGCGCTGGCCGCCGCGCAAAAAGCCATGGCGTGGGATGAAGCGCGCTTTGGGCTGGAATACGATCTCGATACCTATATGATTGTCGCCGTCAGCGACTTTAATATGGGCGCGATGGAAAACAAGGGCTTGAATATCTTTAATACCAAGTTCGTTTTGGCCAAGCCCGACACCGCCACTGATATTGATTTTGACGGTATTGATTCAGTAGTGGCGCATGAATATTTCCACAACTGGACCGGCAATCGCGTGACCTGCCGCGACTGGTTTCAGCTCAGCCTTAAAGAAGGCCTCACCGTATATCGCGATCAAGAATTCTCTAGCGATATCGGTAGCCGTGCCGTGCAGCGTATTTCCAATGTGCGCGCACTGCGGGAAACGCAATTTGCTGAAGATGCTGGCCCGCAAGCGCACCCAATTCGCCCCGATGAATACCTAGAAATTAATAATTTTTATACGTGGACGATTTACGAAAAAGGCAGCGAAGTGGTACGCATGTACGCCACCTTGCTCGGCACGGCCGGATTTCGCCGTGGCATGGATTTGTATTTTAAACGCCATGATGGCCAAGCCGTTACTTGCGACGATTTCCGCCGAGCAATGAGCGACGCCAATGGCGTGAACCTTGATCAATTCGAGCGCTGGTATAGCCAAGCCGGAACGCCAATCTTGTCGGTGAACGCCGATTACGACGCCGCCGCACAAACCTATACGCTCACCGTAGCGCAGCATTGCCCAGCCACGCCCGGGCAAGAACACAAACTGCCGTTTCATTTGCCGTTGGCCGTTGGCTTAATTGATCGCCGTGGCCAAGATCTACCGCTGCAATTGCAAGGCGAAGCGGTCGCTGGCAACACCACCCGCGTGTTAGAAATCCGCGAAGCGCTGCAAAGCTTTACCTTTATCAACGTGCCGTGCCTGCCGGTACCGTCGTTATTGCGCGATTTTTCAGCGCCAGTGCATTTGAATTTTGCCTATAGCGATGACGATTTGGTGTTTTTAATGGCCAATGACAGCGATGCCTTTGCGCGCTGGGAAGCGGCCAACACCTTTGCCGTGCAACTACTCAAAGCGCAATACGCTGCCGCCGGCCAAGGCGAAAAAGTCGCAGCACCAGCGGCCTTTATTGCCGCCTACCAAAAACTACTCACCAGCGATAAACTCGACCCAGCACTGGTGGCCTTAATGCTGGAATTGCCACGCGAAAACTATTTGTTTGAGCAATTGTCCGACGTTGACCCGGTGCGGTTATACGACGTTTGCCGCAGCATCAAACAACAAATCGCCCGTGAATTACGCCAAGAACTGCTCGCCGTCTACCAACGGCTGAACGACGCCACGCCTTACGTTTACGAAGGCGAACAAGTCGCAGGGCGCAGCTTAAAAAATATCTGCTTGGATTATCTGGCTGAACTCGATGAGCCGATGATTGCGTCGGTACTCGCCCGCCAATACCAGCGCGCCGACAATATGACCGATCGCCTTGCGGCACTCAAAGCGCTAGTCAATCGCGACGGCGGTGACGCCCAGCTGGCTGACTTTGCCGCACACTGGAGCACCGATGCGCTGGTGATGGACAAATGGTTTACGCTACAAGCCACCAGCCGCCGCCCCGGCGCGCTTTCGCGCGTGCAGCAGCTCACTGAGCATCCAGCGTTTTCAATCAAAAACCCGAACAAAGTGCGCTCACTCATTACCGCCTTTTGTCTGGCCAACCCACCGCACTTTCACGCTGCGGATGGCTACGGCTACGCCTTTGCTGCCGACCACATTATCCAATTGGACGCCATCAACCCACAAATCGCCGCCCGCCTTGCCAGCTGCTTTAATCGCTGGACCAAAGTCGACGCCGGCCGCCGCGAGTTAATGCAGCAAGAGCTAGAACGGATTCGCGGAACGCAAGGATTGTCGAGTGATACGTTTGAGATTGTGACGAAGGCGTTGGGGTAAAGGATGGGTTGAGCCGTATTTTGGCGATACCCATCGCTTTGAATTGATGGGTATCGCTGTGCTCAAATCTTCCTTCGTGCAGTGATGTTCAAAAGCCTAGGTAGAATATTTCGACACAACCTGCAAATAAAATGGAAGATAAATGGGCAAAAAAAGTAGATTAAAAAAAGAGCGTAGATCCCATCCAAATGCGACTGACAATCAAAATCCAATAGATAGGTTAATTTCGCTTGATAATTTTAATGGTGCTGTTTACCGTTTTTTTCCAGAAGAATGGCAGGCTGATGAATTATGCAATGGAAACATTTGGATAAGCACTCTTGAAAGCTGTCGTAAATATGAAGATCCATCACAAGGTGACTCACATGAAGCAACTCAAACATACCAATCTGGTCATATAGCTGGCGGCAGCAATGACCTAGCATTTATTGAGATGGCCTCACGTAGTGGAATATCTATCGGAGAAGGATGCTCAAACATAACAATAAGCAATTGTAACAATACTCAAAAATTATCTGATGCCTACGTTATTTGCACTACAAAGTCTTTTCAACCAGAAAATTTATCCGACACATTTGGAAAATATTGCGTAAAAATTTCAAATCCTATGATTTTTTTCAGGTTAGTTTCATTAGAATTAAATAAGTATAAATCCATTCGCGAAGGTGCAATTGGACTAATTCAGTACAAAGATAGGCATTACACTGGATTACAACCAGTTCCAGGGCCAATAGGCTTTATAAAACCACGTGATCCGTATTCAAATCAAAATGAATTCAGATTTCTATGGATTCCTCGAAATAATATTGCCTTGCACCCTTTCTCATTAAAATGTCAAAGCATTACAAAATTTTGCACCCGCATTAAATAAACCTCAACCATTGTCGGCATGACAATTAACTCGTAAACCTCACTCCCGTAGGGCCCCAATGAGCGCAGCGAATTACGCCGAAGAAGCCGAAGTCGCCGCAACCACGGTGCGATTCGCTTCGCTCATCAGCCCCCTACGTGCTTCGATGTAGGGTGTGCAAATCCGTAGGGTTTGCGCACGCGGATACCACATCAATCACCGCGCACCACACCTAAGCATCGCACTGCATAATTAAGACTCAGGGTATTTAACTGCAGCGCAATCCCAAATTGAACTACAGTTAAATACTCACGGCCATTTGCATCACCCAAGGCTACCCTAATGCGATTACGCTATGTTTATTGCACTTACCGAGCGATTTGATTGGGGGATTTTATGGGTGGTCTTGGTTTATTAATCTTGCTGATTGGCTATATTTGGCTGGCAAAAGTGGCCATTAAATGGGCCTATCATCACTTGCCACGTATGGCCGCGCTGGCGCTTCTCCTACTCTTAGTGACTCTGCCATTCATTGATGCGATTGCTGGCCGCATCATTTTGAAAGCAAAGTGCAATCAGCAAGGTGACGTGGTGGTCTTGAAGTCCATTGCCGATGTAGAGGGAATCGGTATCGCACGCAGTGTATTGGAAAGCTCCCCGTCTTATTATGGCTATCAGTATGTCGAAGGCGGCTACGCCTACACTGATGCACCTTGGATGTTTCAGCGCGCAGAAATTGATCCCGTATCCGGTCAGGTGCAAGTGATTGAGAAAATAAGCCCCAAAGCACGCTACTTGCTACTCGAAGGCCCAAGGCAGGATTCGGCATATTTTTACCAAACTCGCACCACCATCAGCGATAAATTAACTGGCCAAGTCCTCGCCTCAATGGATTGGTTTGCATTTCGTGGCGGCTGGGCAGAGCGAGTCATGATGGCATTCTCCGATGCAGGACCATCCCAAGTTGCGGCTTGCGGGAATTTTGAAGACAAAGACAAAAAGATTATTGCCATGTTGCACTCGACATTGCAGCCCAAACCCTAAATTCTCACCAACAGCCAGGCTTCTGCAAAAACTGATATACCCATCGAGAAAACATGATGTTTAATTCACCGTGATACGACTAAGCTGGCATAAAAATAAAACAGCAAGTTGCATTTTTCAAAAACCAAGCCAAGGCGTGTCAGCATGAATGAAGAAACAATTGAAATTGGTGGCATTCATTTTAACAACCGAGAGATCAATAAATACTGGATTGATGCTGAATCAACCCAAGAAAAAGCCATCAAAAATCACTACCAAGAAAACCACTACCTTGGCGGTTTTTTTGCGGTGCTATTTGCTAGTTTAATTAGCCAATATCTATCGCGAAAAAACAGCAAGCTCACACAGAAAAAATATCTCCATATCCAAACCCATCAAAATACCGCGTATTGTTTTTCAGAGAGTGAAATTGACATCAATGCCGCCCTATTTAAACTAAAAAACAATCCCCACCTCAACACACAAGGCAAATAGCGTAACGCCAATTAGCGCCGCGAAATCAAAAGCATCACCGATAATTTCTTTCTCTAGCCAAGCATCAGGGCGGCGATGCACAATGGCATCTCGACTTTATTCGAGCTGAAAATGAATTTTGCCAACGCCTGCCGTTTGACTTTACTCGCCGCGATTTGGGGTGCGTCTTTTTTGTTTTTGCGTTTAGCCGTGCCCAGCCTCGGTCCAATTTGGACCATTAGTGCGCGCATTGGCTTGGCCGCGGTGTTTTTAGCCTTGGTAGCGCAAGCACTCAAGCAAGGGTTTGCGTGGCAACACTGGCGCGAATATCTGATTTTGGGCATTTTTAATACCGCCTTGCCGTTTTTAGCCTACGGTTTTGCCGCCCGCACGCTCAATGCCTCGATGATGTCGATCCTCAATGCCACTGCGCCAATCTGGGGGGCGGTGATCATGGCGTTGATCATCCGAAAAATGCCGACTTTCAAAGTGTGCTTAGGGCTGTTGATTGGTATTTTGGGCGTGGCCATATTGGTGGGATTTGATCGGGTTGTCAGCCAAACGGGGGCCGCGCTGGGCATTGCAACGTGTTTATCTGCGACCTTGTGCTACGGCATCGCCAGCGCGTATACCAAACTCAAAGCCAGCCATATTCCTTCGTTTCAAGTGGCCCACGGCAGTATGTGGGGCGCAAGTTTATTTTTGTTGCCATTGTTTGCCACTAGCCAGCCCATCAGCACGCCCACACCTGTAGTTTGGTTGGCCATCGCCGGGCTGGCGATCTTGTGTACCGGTGCGGCGTACTTACTGTATTTTCGCCTCGTACGTGAAATTGGCGCAGCATCAACGCTAACGGTCACCTTTTTAATTCCAGTCTTTGGCATCTTGTGGGGCACGCTGTTTTTGGGTGAACACATCGGTAGCAACACGCTAATTGGCGCGCTAATCATTTTGCTCGGCACAGCCCTCGTCACTGGATTTAATCCGCTAGCGAGCCGCAAATGAGAACAACGCAGCATGAACGCGACCTTGGCTTGAAAGCACAGTAAAATGCGCATTCAAACTGAATAAGGAAAATCGTAGTGAGCATGACCGATGATGAGTTTTACGCCTTTATGGACAGCACCTTTGCCGAGCTCGAGCAAAAGCAAGTGGCATTGAGTGAAAGCTATGGCTTAGGTAATGGCGCTGGGCGCTGGTGGTTTGATCAGGCAACAGGAAAACTGCAGTTTTTTGACGCGGCTGATCAACTTGAGGCCGAAGCCGACGTGATTAACATTGGCAGTTATTCCGCCCAAGGCAATTCATGGAAATGGGCGTGGAGTAATGAAACCGTCTTGCCGGCACTGCGTGAGCGCGCCGCCAAACTCAAAGAGCTCGAAGACCTAACGGGCATTGCGCTGTTTGGTTTGGATCATGTGTTTGAAATTGGCGATGAAGCGATGGCGTGGGAGCTGACTGCGATGGCGGTGCATTTTCTCGGCGCATTGGGCTGCTACAAAGCGCCCTCTTCCACCGACAATGGCCCTGCAACATTTTTGGCGATTATGTCGATCAAGCCGCTCAGTTAGTCGTGTTTAAACGGGCCTGAGATGGATTGATCAATGCTTCGATGCGCGGACAATCCATCGCTGATGGCGCGCAAACTCCTACGAGCTTGTGCGCTAAAAAACGGCGATGTTCAGATTACGTGTTGATCGTTTTTTAAGTGCCTGCGGCACCTTGTTTTACAGTCGCAGTCCGCGACGGGGACTCACTTTTCTTGCTTCGCCAAGAAAAGTAAGCAAAAGAAGGCGACCCGAGCGCGCCCAGCTCCGCTGTGCCCTCGATTGTCGTGAGCCAAACGATAAAACTGTTTGTCTCCCTCCTCACTCGGTGCGCTTAAACGGGATTTTAAGCCCCAACTCGACGAGCGCGGCACAGCATCAACACCAAATCTGAATACTGCCTAAAAAACTTAGGTATTAGCCTCTGGCTATTTACTGCCAAGGCTTAGCGGGAAATACCGCATAAAATCAGCACAGAATCCATTACTTAAACGGGCTCAAACTCCGATACGGCGCGGCCAGTGGATCGCCAATAAACACCCCTTGCGCGGGCCATGCAACGCTTTTCCAGTAGGCTTCGACTGCCGTGGCACCGAATAAATAATGTCCCAACAAAACTTGCGGATGCGGGAATTTTTGTGGGTAGCTATACGGCTCGCTCACCGTGCCGTAGCTGGCTGTTGCCCCGCTTTCTAGCCATTTCATACTACTCATTTGCCCGCTATCGGTCAGCATGCCGCCGTAGGATGTTAAATGATCGGCCAGCGCGCCGGGAACAAAACGCAGTGTTTCTAAATCTGCCACATTCGCCAAACCCGTTTGGTAAATCAAAATATCGCTTTTATCTTTCAGCGTATTGGCCTTGATATTTTCGATTTTAATGGCAGGTTTTTTAATGATTTGACTCGGTGGAAACAAGGCCGCGCGCGAGCTGCGGGCTTGATCCGTTGTCGTTAAAAAATACGCCGTCGCTTTAGGCTGATTACCCCAAGCTTGCACCCCACGCTCAATCAATTTTTTAGCACTCGACAAATCGTTTGCCGCCAGCATCATGCTGGGGCGGATGCCCAAATCGGTAAAAGGTTGCGTGCTGGGATGATTAAAATACGGTGATTCTGGCGTTGGCTTGCCCAGATTACTGCATATGCCTTCAACGTAGCCCAGCGTAATCCCATAGGTCATCCCGATGCAGTTCACACGATACGGCTTGCTCCACGCCAGCGCCAGCGCTTGAATTTTTGGCGAAAAATAAGCGTCGATTTGCGCTTTAACTTGCTCTAGTTCGCCCTCCGTAATCCACACCCGATCTGTCGGCAGGCTGATTTCGAGAATTTGCTCTGGTGCTAAATGATGCTGAGTAGCGTAATAGTCGGCAATCTCCAGAGACAGCGGATCGTTTTTATTCACCACCAGACCCAGCTGCTCGGCTCTCAATTGATAAGCTGGCGCTGCGGACTTAGCCTGCTGCACCGCAGGCGTCGCAGCGAGCGCAGCAGCATTCAATAATGCCAAACCTAAAGCCAGTAAAACTCGCATCGCTCGCGCCAAGTTCAATAAAAAATCAATCATAGCGGCAAATGTCACTGTAATAACAAGTAAACCATAAAAAAGCCACACGACAGTGTGGCATTTCCTTGAATGAAGCGATGTTCAGGCTGGGATTGCCGCTTTTTTGTAAGGCTTAAATCCCCGCCTAACCGCGCCAGTGAGTTGGAACCGCACTTGCATCAGCGCAAATAACGCTCAATGGCACTCGCCAAGCTCGTGCAGCAATTGTTGGGCGCTGTGGCTTAAATCGCCTGATGGGTCAATGGTTAATGTGCGAGCTTGGTCCATTCTGAGGTAATTATGTTGGCTACTGCGTTTATACGCAGGGTCGTAATGTTTATGAATCAGTTCGCTAGATAGCTCGATGTCTTTCCCTGCGTCGATCAGCGCATTCCAATGCGCCAAAACAGCTTTGCCGTGCATTTCGACCAATCGGGCGAGTTTGCTTTTAAAGTTGGCAGGGTCGTTAAACAAATGGCGGTAGTCGTCGCACAAGAATCGAATTCGATCGTCATCGCTCGCTTCAATCTGAATGCAATCGGCAGCGCGAATCGCCAACATCAAGCTGGCAGGCAAATGGACTAAGCCAATGCGTTTGCTTTCCGCCTCAACAAACACCGGACGACTCGGATCAAACTGCGCCAGCTGGCGCGTTAATAGGCTATCAAACAATTTTTGTGACGGCTGCGCGCTGCTTGGGCTCGCGCCGAGCACTGAGCCACGATGCTGAGCCAGCCCTTCCAAATCCAGCGTCTGCGCGCCCGCTTGGGCTAAGGCCGTTAAAAGCCGCGTTTTGCCGCAACCGGTACGCCCAGCCAAAACGATAAAGCGCGATGCGGCAGGCAGCGCCGCCAGTTTGAGCAACACATCCGTGCGATAGGTTTTATAACCGCCTTGCAATTGGCCGGCTTTCCAGCCGATTAAATTTAAACACGTCGCCATAGACCCCGAGCGTTTGCCGCCGCGCCAGCAATAAATCAATGGCTTCCAGTTTCTGGGCTTGTCTTTAAACGTGGTGGCAAGGTGCAGACCAATATTACTGGCGACCAGACCCGCGCCGAGTTTGGTCGCCGCAAATGGGTCTTGCTTATACAGCGTACCTACAATCACCCGCTCTTCATTACTCAGCACAGGCGCATTAATTGCGCCGGGAATATGGTCGATGGCAAACTCTAGCGGCGTGCGAACGTCGATCACTTCGTCAAAATGGTTTAGATCGGCCAAGGTCGATAACATTTTTTTCACGTCTTTTCACCTTATCCACTCAATCGGTGGATTATCCCACCTACACGGCAGCCGTGGCTAAATTCATCCCGATGCCCTCTCGCCAAAGCACGACAGGGCTGCTATCTTGGGCCATTGGTTTCTGATTTAGGGGTGGTAATGAGCACAAAATTAACAACTTTATCGCACGGTGGTGGTTGCGGCTGCAAAATTGCGCCGGCGGTATTATCTGAAATGCTGTCAAAACTCCCCACTGCGGCGATGTTTCCCAAACTGTTGGTCGGCACCGAAACCGCCGATGATGCCGCAGTGTATTGGCTCAACGACGAGCAAGCATTAGTCGCAACCACGGATTTTTTTATGCCGATTGTGGATGATGCTTTTGATTTTGGCCGTATCGCCGCCACCAATGCCATCTCGGATATTTATGCCATGGGCGGCACGCCGATTATGGCGTTAGCGATTGTCGGCATGCCGGTTAATGTGTTGCCGATTGAAGATATCCAACAAATCTTGGCCGGCGGCGCTGCCGTTTGCGCCGCTGCTGGCATCCCGATTGCTGGCGGACACTCGATTGATGCGCCAGAGCCGATTTATGGTTTGGTCGCCATGGGCTTGGTACACCCCAAACAGCTGAAAAAAAACAGTGACGCCCAAGCTGGCGATGTGCTGATTTTAGGCAAGCCCTTGGGCATCGGTATTTTGGGGACCGCCATGAAAAAAGGGCTGCTCGATGCTGCGGGCTATCAACAGCTGATTGATACCACGACTCAGCTGAATAAAGTCGGCAGTGATTTAGCCAAACTTGCTGGTGTGCACGCGCTAACCGACGTCACCGGCTTTGGTCTACTCGGCCATGTATTAGAAGTTTGCCGTGGCGCTCAACTCACCGCGCAAATTTGTGCCGATGATTTACCGCTATTGTCGGCGGCCGTTGGTTTTGCCCAGCAAGGCATCGGCCCTGGCGCCATTGAGCGCAATTTAGCCAGCTTTGGCCCCGATGCTGAATTTGCCGCCAGCGTTGCCGATTGGCAGCAGCGCATCATGGCCGATGCACAAACCTCCGGTGGCTTATTAGTGGCCTGCTCCGCCGACGCGGCCGACGCAGTCATGGCTTTATTTCAAGCACAAGGCTTTGCTCAAGCGGCAGTGATTGGCTCCTTGCAAGTGGGAGCAGCTAAGGTGAGCGTGGTTTAAAAGCCGTACTCTCGCCCCAACAAAAAGCCCAAGTGATGCAGCAGCATCGCTTGGGCTTATTCATTGATACGATGGTAAAACCCGCCATATCGCCAGCCATTTAAACAGCAAAATGCAGGCGTTGTTTTGGTGTTGATGCTGTGCCGCGCTCGTCGGTCTGGGGCTTAAAAACCCGTTCAAGCGCACCGAGTGAGGAGGGAGACAAACAGTTTTATCGTTTGGCTCACGATCGATCGAGGGCACAGCGGAGCTGGGCGCGCTCGGGTCGCCTTTCTTTCCCCCTCTTTCTTTGGCGAGTCAAAGAAAGAGGGTCCCCGTCGCGGACTGCGACTGTAAAAAACCGTGCCGCAGGCACTTAAAACCAACCCTACCTAACCCAAAAAACCAGTGGTATTCACCGCTAGACCATAATCAACCAAGTTCTGCGAGCAATACCCTTATTGCACGGAGCCGGTAGCTGGGCTATCGGCATAGAGTGCACCGATATCCACGGCGTCAAACTCGTATTCTTTACCGCAGAAATCACACACGATATGCACATTACCGCGCTCGGCTAAGACTTCATCCACTTCATCGCGTTCCATCAATTTAATCATGCCGGCAACGCGGTGACGCGAGCAAGAGCAGGCAAAACGAGGCGTAGTGGGTTCAAATACGCGCACGCTGTCTTCATGAAATAAACGATACAGCACTTCACGCGCCGGTAGTTCCAGCAGCTCTTCTGGCTTAACGGTTTCTGCCAGCGTCACCAAATGTTCATACGATTGGGTTTCGTCCGCTTCCGCCGGCATTTTTTGCAGCATCATGCCTGCGGCCATTTTGTTGTCGCTTTTGGCATCGCTGCACGCCAACCACAACCGCGTTTCTAGCTGCTCAGACGCGCTCATATAGTGCTCGATAATTTGCGCCACAGACTGGCCACGCTCCATACCCACCACGCCTTGATACGCCTCGCCCACGGTTGGATCGAGCGTAATCATAAAGCGACCCCGTCCGAGTAATTCAGCCAAGGAAGTGCCTGGACCAAAAGTTTGGATTTTGTCAGCGTCCCAGCGTGCAGTAGCACGCATGGTGCGATCGGATGTGAATTCAATCACGATCAATTGCACGGCACCAGTACCATGCATTTGCATAATCAAAGTGCCGTCAAATTTGAGCATCGCCGACAGCAAGGCGCTGGCCGCCATCAATTCACCAATAATTCGTTGCAGCACCAGCGGGTATTGATGCCGCGCGAGCACTTCTTTGTAGGTGGCATCAAGTTGCACTAATTCACCGCGTACTGGGGCTTTATCAAACAGGAAACGCTCTAAAATATCTTTCATTCGATTCTCTTTATTCATTCATAAGGTAAAGGCCAACAATCAACACCACAGGCGATCAACGCGATTGCCAAGCAACAGGCTTGAAAAAACCAGTGGGAGCCAACTGCCCTCACGATTTCATGCGAATGCGCCGTAACGACAATAGCAACGCCTCACAACAACGTCTGCACATCGTCTGTGCACTAGAGCGTATTTCTGCCTGGCCACGGTTGTCTATCTGGCTGTTAGGCCTTCATTTCGACCGAGTACAGCGTCATTGGCAAGCTCGAGGCCACGTCAAACATACAGCCCGTTTCAACGCCCACTTTGGCGATTTCACTGGCGCTCAGTTGCGAATACACCGCGTGCATTGCGCCAATGGCATAATCTCGGCCACTGCCGCTGGCCCAAAAACGCTCAAATTCATACACTTCGCGCAAGCTATACACGCCAAAAATACCGTATCGATTCACAATCAACACCGTCATCTGGCTCGATTCATACGCGTCGTCGTCTTCTTCGTCGGTTTTTAGAAAAAAATCGTCTTTTAATTTGCGATGTAATTTGCGGAATGATTCAAAAATGGCGGCGCGATTAGAAAAATCAAGCTTTTTGATTTTTTTTAATGCCGATTGCAAAACCAAATCGTGTGCGGCGCTACCGCAAATGGCGAAATAATTATCGTCATATTGAAAAATCTTATTCCAGCGCGCATCGTCCATCGCGGCTAAACGCGTGTCACCAAAAGTCGACTGGCTATCAGCGGCAATGGCGCAATGCCCGTCTTTTTTTACTACAACAATGGTCGTCATTGTCAGCTCTCCTGCTAAAACTAATGCTGCACTCGCTTTATGTGGCTTGTTTTACTAAGGCAACTAAACGCAATAAAGCATGGTATACCGTTGCCATCCTTACTGCTGAACGGTTACCAGCAAATACCTGCTTTTCGGTATGAATCCCTTCTGGCGTTGCAAAGGCAAACCAAACGGTGCCAACGGGTTTGTCAACACTGCCACCGGTTGGCCCTGCCACCCCAGAAACGGCCACCGCCCAACGCGCCGCCGCACCATCAGCAGCGCCTTGCGCCATCGCCGCCACCACCGGCTCACTCACCGCACCGAGCCCATCAATAAACGCTGCTGGCACATCAAGCAGGCTGACTTTGGCTTGATTGGCATAGGTAATATAGCCGCGCTCAAACCAGGCACTTGATCCGGCAATTTCGGTCATCGCGCCCGCAATCAAACCACCGGTGCACGATTCGGCCGTTGCTACCGTTTCACCACGCGCCAAGAGTAATTGCCCTAATTCGCTCGCCAAAGTTTCAATTTCAGAACTAAACATGATGCGGGCCCAATCGAGTCTTCAAAAATAGGCCTATAGCCCATGGTGAATGCCAGCGTGTACTGGCGCTAAGTGCTGAGCGATGTTTTGCCCACAGCCCATTAAGACACTTCTTCTACTGCTGGCGCTTGAATAAAATGCTCGCGGTAATATTTCAACTCATCAATCGATTCGACAATATCGGCCAAAGCGGTATGCGCGCCACGCTTTTTAAAGCCTTTGGCAATTTGCGGTTGCCAACGTTTGCAGAGCTCTTTCAGTGTCGAAACATCTAGATTGCGATAATGGAACCAGCTTTCTAATTGCGGCAGGTATTTCACCAAAAAGCGCCGATCTTGATGCACTGAGTTACCACACAATGGCGATACACCTTTGGGCACGTATTGCGAAATAAATTCAATCAATTGCGCTTCAGCTTGCGCTTCGGTGGTGGTTGATGCTTTTACTTTGGCGGTTAATCCCGAATTACCGTGGGTTTTAACACACCATTCATCCATTGAGTCGAGCAAGGCGTCGTCTTGGTGAATCACAAAAACAGGGCCTTCGGCGACGATATTTAAATCATTGTCGGTAATGACCACGGCAATTTCGATGACACGGTCGGTTTCAGGCTCCAAACCCGTCATTTCCATGTCGACCCAGATGAGTCGGTTCTGGTCTTGTGGCATACTGAGCAATTCCCGAGAAAAAACATCATTTTACTTCATGACTGACCTTTTTAGCGCTACACAATTTTCACTACTTTTCTTGTTTGCCCTGATGGCGAGTGTTTTATTACAGCTTTGGTTAGCACTGCGTCATGTCAACCATGTAAAACGACATAGCAAGGTGGTGCCTACTGAATTCGCCGAGCAAATTACCCTCGCCTCACATCAAAGAGCGGCGGCGTATACCATCGCTAAAACTCGGTTTGGCATGCTCACCACTATTTTTGATGCCATGATCTTGGCAGCGTTTACTTTGGGCGGCGGTATTGCGTGGTTATCCAATCTCACCGCACAGTGGTTTACTCCCGATAGCCTCGGCCACGGCATTGCGCTGATTGCTAGTTTAGCGGTGGTCAGTAGCATCTTGTCGTTGCCGTTTTCTTTGGTCTCGACCTTTGTCATCGAATCGCGCTTTGGTTTTAACCAAATGAGCGCCAAGCTGTTTATCACCGACCTGGCCAAAACCACGCTGATCGGTGCCGTGATTGGCCTGCCATTAATTGCGGCGGTCTTGTGGCTGATGGGCGCGATGGGTGAATATTGGTGGCTGTGGGTTTGGATAACCTGGTTGGGATTTTCGCTGACGCTGATGTGGGTGTTTCCAACCTTTATCGCGCCGCTATTTAATAAATTCATTCCGATGGAAGACGGCGAAGTGAAAGCGCGGATCACTGCCCTACTCACGCGCTGCGGCTTTCAATCGAATGGCTTATTTGTGATGGATGGCAGCAAGCGCTCATCGCATGGCAACGCCTACTTTACTGGCTTGGGTAAATCCAAACGCATCGTGTTTTTTGATACGCTACTGAAGCATTTATCGCCGTCAGAAATCGAAGCCGTTTTGGCGCATGAATTAGGTCACTTTAAGCATCGCCATATTGTGAAACGCATCGTCTGGACTTTTGCACTGATGCTGGGCTTTTTATGGCTGTTGGGTCAGCTCAAAACCCAGTTGTGGTTTTACCAAGGTTTGGGTGTAGCCACGCCATCCACTGCGGCGGCTTTATTGCTGTTTTTTATGGTGCTGCCGGTGTTTACTTTTTTGTTTTCACCGCTGAGCTCGATGATGTCGCGCCGGCATGAATATGAAGCAGATGCCTTTGCGGCCAGTCAAAGCTCAAGCGCAGATTTAGTCAATGCCTTGGTTAAATTGTATCGCGACAATGCCGCAACACTGACACCAGATCCTTGGCATAGCTTGTTTTATGACAGCCATCCGCCAGCCAGTTTACGTATTGCTGCCTTGCAACGACTGGCAGTGTAATTAGGTTTGGGCTTATGCAATGGCTTGGACTACAACAGAGAAAACCAACACTGGAGCTCTGCGATGTCGTTAAATACCGAATCTTGTATTCAAGCTGCGCCCAAACTTGATGCGCTGGCCGTTGAAATGCTGTGTACCGAGCTAGACGATTGGTTTGTCGTGAATGACAGCCTTGAAAAAACGTTTCGCTTTCGCAGTTTTTATGAAACGATGGCGTTTACCAATGCGGTGGCGTTTATTGCCCACCAGCATAACCATCACCCCGATATCCAACTGAGTTTTAGCCGTTGTAAACTGATATGGAATACCCATTCAGCCAACGGCTTAACTCGTAATGATTTTATCTGCGCCGCGAGCGTAGATGCACTTCCAAAGGCCTCATGACCGAAACAGCCCGCATTGTGACTAGCTACGGCAAGGTTTACATCGTAGAACTTGCCGATGGCCGCCGTCTTTCCGCCTCAACCCGAGGCAAAAAAACCGATTATGCCTGTGGTGATCAAGTTGATATCGACGTGCTCAATCTCGAGCAAGCCGTGATCAATAAAGCCTTGCAGCGTAAAACCCTGCTCTATCGCTCTGATGCTTGGCGCAGCAAAATGATTGCCGCCAATGTGACGCAGATTGTGATTGTTGTCGCCACTGAGCCGAGCTTTTCCGATGAGCTGATTAGCCGCGCCCTCATTGCCGCCGAAGCCGAAGGCATACGCCCAGTAATTTGCCTGAATAAGTGCGATTTGCCAGTGGCTGATGCCGCCAGAGAACGTTTGGCGTATTACACGGGCTTGGGCTACCCCGTGGTTGAGATTTCCGCCAAACAAGATTTAAGCCCGCTGACGCCTTGGCTAGAAGGTCAAGTATCAGTACTGGTGGGGCAATCGGGGATGGGGAAATCCACCATTACCAATGCCTTGATTCCAGAAGCCAATGCCCGCGTAAAAGAAATCTCCACCGCGCTCGATTCGGGTAAACACACCACCACGCACGCTCAGCTGTATAAACTGAATGCCACTTCTGAGCTCATCGACTCACCCGGTTTGCAATCTTTTGGTTTGGCACATATTGGGGTGGAAGACTTACCCCGCTTAATGCCCGACATGGCGCGCCACCTTGGACAGTGCCGCTTTCACAATTGTCGCCACCGCCAAGAGCCCGGCTGTGCCATTCATGCCGCGATTGCCGAAGGCACAATTTCACAAGAGCGTTTAAACTTTTTGCAACGTCTGCAAGACGAACTCAGCGCAGCCGCTGCCAGTAAATATTGAGGTATTCATCTGTGGGCTTTACCCAATAAAGCCCACAGAAATATACCCAAACCTCACCGCCAACGCTTTATTTCAAACGCTGCTTACGCCGCTGATGCAAGCTCCAATAAATCCATAACCGCCACAACAGATGCACCCCGACATAGCAGCACAATGCCAAGATCGCCGCCAACAACGGTAGGCCAATCAAAAGTGGCGTGCCCAAGGCTTGCACCCAAGTCCACATCGCAGGCAGCCAATCACTCCAAGACAGTGCACTCCATGATGGCATTGCGGCCATTTTCAGCACACTCGTACCGCCGGTCACCCAAATCCCCAAGCGATAGGCCAACCAATACAGCGGCCCTATCGTCAGTGGATTGGTATAAAACGTGCCCAAAATCGCCACCGGCAAATTCACTCGAAAGAACAGGGCCAGCATTGACGAGGTAATCACTTGCAATGGCCCTGGAATCAGGCCACCAATCATGCCGATGGCTAAGCCGCCAGCGACAGATTTTCGATTCAGATGGAATAAATTGGGATGCTCAAACCAAGGGGCAAAACGCCGTAAAAAGCGATTGTCTAGCATCGCCGCATGGTCAGGAAGCCAGCGGCGGAGGTATTTTCGAGGCATTCGGTTATTTTTCCAATGATTTAGCTATGACAGACTGTATTATTGCCGCAAAATTCAATGATTCGTTTACGTTGTAGAAAATTATGGTTGCCGTTACTCGTCCTCTAGCCCAATCGATTGCCGAAGCTGCCGATCCCGACCGTTGGTTAATTGCACTTTCTGAGCGTTTTCCACCGCAGGATATTATCCGTTTACGTGAAGCATTAGACTGGGCGGCTGAACTGTATCAAGGCTCAGTCAATCCGGATACACAAACTTCTTTGTTTATTCATGCCGTGGCCAGCGCGTCCATCGTTGCCGATTTACGCATGGATGCCAATGCGGTCATCGCCGCGTTGCTATTTTGTGCGCCCGATAAACTTAGCAACGCCACCGAGCAAATTAATAAGCGCTTTGGCAGCATCGTCACCGCCTTGGTGGAAGGGATTATCAAGGTCAGGCAATTGCGCCAATTGGCGCAGCCACAACACGGCAAGGCCGCGGACTACGCGCAGCAAGTTGAAGCGCAGCGCAAAATGCTACTAGCGATGGTCGAAGACATTCGCGCAGTGCTAATTAAGCTCGCTTGGCGCACGCAAACCATGCATAGCTTGGCCAATGTAAACGAAGAACAACGCCGAATTATTGCCCGCGAAACCTTAGATTTATTCGCACCATTGGCCAATCGCTTAGGCGTTTGGCAAATTAAATGGGAGCTCGAAGATTTAGGTTTCCGCTATTTGCATACTGATACCTATAAAAAAATCGCCAAATTACTCGATGAGCGCCGGGTTGATCGTGAGCATTTTATTGGCGACGTGATCAGTAAACTGCGGAGCGAATTGGCACTCGCAGGTGTAACGCATGTTGACTTAATGGGGCGGCCAAAACACATCTACAGCATCTGGAAAAAGATGCAAAAGAAAAAGCTCGATTTTTCTGAGCTGTATGATATTCGCGCCGTTCGCGTACTGGTAGATGATGTTAAAGATTGTTATACGGTACTCGGCATTGTGCATAATCTATGGCAGCCGATTCCCGGTGAGTTTGACGACTATATCGCCCAGCCCAAAGGCAATTTTTATCGCTCTTTACATACCGCGGTAATTGGCCCTGCAGATAAAGCGGTTGAGGTGCAAATTCGCACCTTCGATATGCACGAACACGCGGAATTTGGCGTTGCGGCGCACTGGCGTTACAAAGAAGGCGGCAAAGGCGATTCACGCTATGAAGAAAAAATTGCTTGGCTACGCCAATTGCTCGATTGGCGCGAAGATTTAGCCAATGAAAGTGATTTTTCGGATGCGTTTAAGGCAGAATTATTCGACGATACGATTTATGTCCTTACGCCAGCGGGTCGCGTTATTTCACTGCCTAAAGGCAGTACGGCGGTCGACTTTGCATATCATTTGCATACCGATTTAGGCCATCGCTGCCGTGGTGCCAAAGTCAATGGCGCGATTGTGCCGCTGGGCACGCCGCTGGAAAATGGCCAACGCGTGGAGATTCTAGCCGCCAAAGAAGGTGGGCCAAGCTTAGATTGGTTGCATCAAGGTTATGTGAAAAGCCATCGTGCCAGCCAAAAAATTCGGCACTGGATACGGCAGCAGCATCTGGATATTGCCATCGAAGCCGGACATACTTTATTTGATAAAGAGGCGTCTCGCGCTGGGGCAAGTAATATTAGCCAAGAGCTGATCGCCCAAAAACTCGGTTATAAGCAAATCGAGGATGTGTTTGCCGCGCTAGGCCAAGGTGAATGCTCTTTGCGCGCATTAGCGATGGCCTTTACCGAGTCACTGGCACCGCAAGAAGTCGCCGACCAAACGCCTGAGCTGATGGTTAAAACCGCCCGCGCCAATCAAAGTGGCGAAGGTATTTTAATCGAAGGCATCGATAAATTAATGACGATGCTGGCGCGTTGCTGCAAACCGGTACCGCCCGATCATGTGATGGGCTTTGTGACCAAGGGGCGTGGGATTTCGATTCATCGTACCGATTGCAGTGCACTCAAACGGCTAGCGACTGAAGCGCCAGAGCGACTGATTAAAGCCGATTGGGGGCAATCAGCGGGGCATGTGTTTTCAGTGGATATTTTGGTTGAAACGCTGGAGCGAGCGAGTATGTTGCGCGACTTATCCGACGTGATGGTTAGAGACAAAATCAATGTGACGGCGGTACATACGCAAAACAAAGATGCCCGCTCACAAATGCGATTTACGATTGAAATCCGCGACAACGAGCAACTACAAAAAGTCTTTGTGCGGCTAAAGGATGTCCCGGGCGTGATTCGCGTTTCAAGACAATAAAATCAATAAAAAGAGGCGCACCTCGGTGCGCCTCTGACCATCACGATTGCAGACTACAGCAGTTAGCGATGCTTAATTTCACCGGCTTTAACGATTTTTAGGCAGTTGGTGCCACCGCCCATACCGACCACATCACCAAAAGTAAACGCAATCAAATCACCGATTTGCACAATGCCACGGCGTAGCATTTCTACCTCGGCGCGCACCAATAAAGATTCACGATCGGTATTGTCATGCGACAGCATCACCGGCTCTACATCACGGAACAATGACAAGCGATTGTAGGTTTCGGCTTCTGGCGTTAAGGCATAAATTGGCACACCACTAATCACGCGTGACATCCACAATGCTGACGAACCAGATTGCGTCAAAGCGGCAATGACTTTGACATTCAAATGATTGGACGCAAATAAAGCCGCCATTGAAATAGTTTGGTCAACTCGAGAGTACTCACCATCCAAAATGGCCGCATTGCTGACTTTATAATCTTGTGATTTTTCGGCCTCAACACACACCCGAGCCATCGACTCAACGGTTTCTACCGGATAACTACCCGACGCCGTTTCGGCCGACAACATCACCGCATCGGTGCCATCTAATACCGCATTGGCCACGTCAGACACTTCGGCGCGCGTTGGCACTGGGCTAGAAATCATCGACTCCATCATTTGCGTTGCCGTAATGGTGAGCTTATTCATCGCGCGGGCGGCTTTAATCATGCGTTTTTGTAGTGCAGGAACTGCCGCATCCCCCACTTCAACCGCCAAATCACCACGCGCCACCATAATGCCGTCCGACGCAGTCAAAATGTCTTCTAAATTGCCAATGGCTTCAGTGCGTTCAATTTTAGCAATCAGCAATGCCTTACTGCCCGCGGCTTTAAGTAAGGTGCGGGCCATATACATATCGGCACCACTTTTTGGGAAGGAAACCGCGACATAATCGGCGTGTAACTTAGCCGCAACTTTAATGTCTTCCATATCTTTGGCAGTTAACGCTGGTGCGGTTAAACCACCGCCTTGACGATTAATGCCTTTATTGTTCGAGAGCGTGCCACCGACGAGTACGGTAGTGAATACCTTTGCGCCTTCGACATGATCCACTTGCAGTTTGACTTTGCCGTCATCAAGCAGCAAGACCACCCCGCTTTCCACATCGTTTGGCAGCTCTTTATAATCTAAGCCAACGGTGTTTTGATTGCCCAGCGCGCATTCCGCATCAAGGATAAATTTGGCACCATTTTTTAATTCAATTTTATTTTTTTCAAACTTACCGACACGAATTTTAGGGCCTTGCAAATCCACCATAATGGCAATCGGGCGATTGAGTTTTTTGGCGATTTCACGCACTAAGGCAGCACGATCTAAATGATCTTGTGCTGTGCCATGCGAGAAATTCAATCGGACCATATTCACTCCAGCCACGATCAGTTTTTCCAAGATCGTGACATCATTGGACGATGGGCCTAAGGTTGCGACAATTTTTGTACTGCGTGACATGAATTTCTCCTGAACGAATGCGCTGGCACTATTGACGTATAGCCTAGGGCAACAATCTCCCCGTAGCGTTGATTAATGTCATTTTGCAGCAAGGTAGTCAATTATTTAGCCACAGCCGTGGCAACAGCATCACAACCTACGAGTCAGATCGGCTCCGGTCGGTTGCCATTGGCTTGATCGATTCAAACCCAATATCCAGCCTCCGATCACTGCTGGCAGAAGCACCGCCCTTGCGGTACAATCGCCGCCGTAGTCCTCGTAGTACAACGGATAGTACCAGTGCCTCCTAAGCGCTAGATACAGGTTCGATTCCTGTCGAGGACACCAGCAATGACAAAAGCCCCAATGTGGGGCTTTGTTATTTCTGTTAATGCCGCGCGGCTAATATCGTCCTAAACGACTATTAAATTCATCGAGCAGTTTTTGCTCTTGCTGCCCTTCTTTGCGGAGTTCAGCTTGATTGTGCCGATCGCGTAAAGCCTCAAATGCTTTTACTTTGCGCTCGCAGCTTTGCCAGTCATTTTTATGCCGTTCATATTCCAGCGCTAAACGCTCTACTTCAAAGATTTGCTGATCGGCTGCGCCATCCAATTTGGCTAAAAATAATTGATAATCTCGCCACTGCCCAATCGACATGCCAGTTTGCGCGCTATTGGCCAAGCGAGCGCGGTATTCATTTCGAAAGCCATCCACTTGTTCGAGCTTACTGCGCGCCAATAACCACGCCGCTTGCGCCGCTTGCATTAAGCGTGCCGCGTCTTCACGCTGATCGATTGCCAGCTGCAATAAAAATGCAAAACGAAATTGAGCCACTCAATTACATCCCAAACAATTGCGCCAACTTCACTCTAGCGCCTTCGTAGCTTTCTTGTTCATGAATCCCTTGTTGCAAAAAAGCTTCAAAACCGGGATGCCGGCGTATCGCCTCATCGAGCACCGGGTCGGACCCCGGCACATACGCACCAACACTGATTAAATCGCGGCTACGCTGATAGCGTGCATACAAGTGCTTAAATTTACGCACTAAGTCAAATTCAGGCTGGCTAATAATATCGTGCATTACCCGTGAAATAGAGGCCTCGATATCAATGGCCGGGTAGTGACCAGACTCTGCCAATTGCCGTGATAAAACAAAGTGACCATCTAAAATCGCGCGGGCATTGTCAGCGATGGGATCTTGCTGATCATCGCCTTCTGACAAGACGGTATAAAAAGCCGTAATTGAGCCGCCGCCCTCCCGACCATTACCAGCCCGCTCCACCAATTGCGGTAAACGCGCAAATACCGAAGGTGGATAACCTTTGGTGGCGGGTGGCTCGCCAATGGCCAAGGCGATTTCCCGCTGCGCCATCGCATAGCGCGTTAAAGAATCCATAATCAACAGCACATTTTGCCCTTGATCGCGAAAATACTCGGCAATGCTGGTCGCGTAGGCGGCGCCATACAAACGCAGCAGCGGCGGCGTATCGGCAGGCGCGGCGACCACCACACTGCGCGCACGGCCTTCGTCGCCCAAAATGTTTTCAATAAAATCTTTAACTTCTCGGCCACGCTCGCCAATTAAGCCCACCACCACCACATCGGCCTTGGTGTAACGCGCCATCATGCCGAGCAGCACCGATTTACCCACCCCAGAACCGGCAAATAAACCCAAGCGTTGTCCACGCCCAACCGTCAGCATGGCATTGATGGCGCGTACGCCAACATCCATCACTTGCTTGACCGGCTCTCTATCCATAGGGTTATACGGGCGGGCAAATAAGGGCTGATAGCTATCAAACTGCAGCGGGCCCTTGCCATCGAGTGGCCGCCCCAAACCATCTAAAATTCGATTGAGTAATCCCCACCCCACAGGCACTTGCCGACCATGATCTTCAACGCGCCGCTGCGCCGCTCTGGGCTTGCCAAATTCGGGCTCCCACGCAGAAAAATCCTCCAGTGGAATCACTGCCGCACCCGGCTCAACACCATACACTTCAGCAATCGGCATTAAAAACAGCCGGCTTTCTTGAAAGCCCACCACCACCGCTTCCACTGAATGGCCATTGGGCGTCATCACTTGGCACGACGCGCCAATGGGCAGCCGTAAGCCGACCGCTTCTAGCACCATGCCCGAAACGCGCGTTAAACGCCCGCGCGGCTGCCATGGCCGAATCGCAGTAATGGCCGAACCACAATCATTGAGATAGCTTTGAATTAATTGAATTGGCGCACTCATAGACTAAGCGCGCTCAGCGTCGGCTGCAGGCGCCAACGGCGGCGATGGCGATGGCGGAGACAATGCATCGATGACCGCGGCGGATTCAACATCCGTTGTAACTGGCGATGGCGTTTCGACATGCAAGGTTGCAGGTGCCGCCTGTGTTTCTTCTGCGGGGTATTGCCCCCAAGCTAAATCAGCTCGATCGCTACGTCTTAATACCCTCAAAATATTTTCCCAGCGTGATGCCAAAGAAAAAGACAACTGGGTAGCCGGCGTTTCAATTTTACAGCTGCCACTCAATAAACTAGGATCTGCGACCAAACGCCAAACGTCGTCAGGCAATTCGATTTGTAGCGATGAGTGCAGTAGTTCAAAGTCTTCGGGCGACAAAAATAAGCGCGATGGATTGGTCGCCGTTGGCATCATCGCCAAAGCCTCACGGATTGGCGCCAATAGTTGCTTGGGGTGATTTTGTAATTCGTCACAAATCATTTGTCTTGCCGCCAGCAAAGCCAAATCAAGGACCGATTCGGCCAATTGCGCTTCGCCCTGCGCCAAGGTTTCGGTGATATGCCCTAATAGAGTCAGCAATTGCTGCGTTTCAGCCTCGGCCGCCAAACGGCCGGCCTCTAAGCCCGCTTGAAATCCTTCATGCTGAGCTTGCTGCTGAATGGCTTCAATTTCTTCGGCGGTCGGTAGCGGCAAGCTCGGCTCAAGCGGTAAGACAGGCTCCGGCGCTAATTCCGGCGCGGCATCCTGCTCCGGTGTCGGCTCATCAATGACCTCGGGAGTTTCAACAGCAAGAAGGGGAGGAACGGCCTTTGGCGTATCAAGGAGTGAATTAAATTGCCAGCGCTGAAACTCAGATAGCTCTTCGCGTGGAATCACGCGACGATGGGGTCCTGACATGGTGTTCCTTATTCAACTAAGCCCTCGCCACCGCCGCCGCCCAATACAATTTGTCCTTCATCGGCCAGACGACGTACGATTTTAAGAATTTCTTTTTGCTCGCCTTCAACCTCAGAGAGCTTAACCGGCCCTTTTGCTTCCAGATCTTCACGCAACATTTCTGCCGCACGTTGCGACATATTTTTAAATATTTTTTCGCGTAATGCTTGGCTGGTGCCTTTGAGCGCGACCACCAAAGAATCAGACTGAATTTCACGCATCAAGAGCTGGATACCGCGGTCATCAATATCCAATACATTATCGAAGGTAAACATTTTATCTTGGATTTTTTGTGCCAGTTCAGGATCGTATTCGCGAATATTGGCAACCGCCGAGGTTTCGACTGCGCTGCCCATAAAGTTGAGCATATCGGCCGCCATTTGCACGCCGCCCATGGCGCTTTTTTTCAGCTTGTCTGAGCCAGACAACAGCTGCGTTAAGACATCATTGAGTTCTTTTAATGCGGCAGGCTGTACGCCCTCTAAGGTAGCAATCCGCAGTAAAACATCATTGCGTAAACGCTCAACAAAATGCCCCATAATTTCAGAGGACTGATCTGGCTCTAGGTGCACCATAATGGTGGCAATAATCTGTGGGTGCTCGTTTTTAATCAACTCAGCAACCGCAACCGCATCCATCCATTTTAAAGATTCAATGCCGTTATTGTCATTGCCTTGCAAGATACGGTCGAGCAAATTGGCCGCTTTGTCGGTGCCGAGCGCCTTGGTTAATACCGAACGAATATATTCGTCGGCAGCGCCCAAATTAGCGCGGTTTTGCGTTGAGGCAATGAAATCCCCCAACACTTTGTCCATATCTTCGCGCTTTACCGCGTTCATATTGGCCATGGCAAAACCGAGTTTTTGGACTTCTTTAGGCCCTAAAAACTTAAAGATTTCAACCGCACAATCCTCACCTAAAGACATCAGTAATAAGGCACCACGATTAACGCCGTCTTCATTCATATTGGCTGCCATCTAGATGCACCCCTAAGTCATTTTATTCGGATCAGATTTATCGGTATTAACCGCCATCCATTCACGCAAAATCGTTGCCACCATTCGCGGATCATTTTTGGCCAATTCTTTGGCTTGTTGCAGTAGGTCAGCAAAGGCAGACATTTTCTGCTGATCGTCTTCGCTCTCACTACCCTGCCCTTTCGAGTCTGGCGAGAAGTGCTCACCGACAGGCATATCCCCCAAATCAAGCTCGGTGATGCGGGCCTCTTCGCGAGAACGCGTGATGTCTTTCATCAGCGGTCGAACGATAAAGAAGAGTAAATAAATAACGGCCACTAAAATCACAACCGCTTTTAAGACGTCTGGGCCATTGCTTTGCACATAGCTTAAAGCGCGATCTTGCAATGGTTTTTCTTCCAAAGGAATGGATTCAGCAAAAGCGGCATTCACCACATTCACCGAGTCACCACGCTCTTTGTTATACCCAATCGCTTCTCGCACTAGATTATTAATCTGCAGCATTTCTTGCGGTGTGAACGGCACATACGACAACTTGCCGTCTTTATCTTTGCCTGCCTTGTAATTGAGCACCACAGCAGCAGAAAGTCGCTTAATCGAGCCAACCGACTGCTTCACATGTTGGATGGTTTTATCCACTTCAAAATTAGTGGTCGCCTCTTTGCGCGAATTACTTTGCGTTGCTGGCAATATCGCGCTGGCACCAGAGGCAATCGGCGCCGTAATCGGCGCTAATGCAGCGCCTGGCGGCTGATTAGACAATGCCCCCGGTACGCCCATCGCCATCTCTTCGCTCGATTTACCGGCTTGCTCCAAAGATTGCAAGCTACGAATTGCGGCGGCATTGGGCGGTGAGTTCGGGCGATACGTTTCTGAGGTTTGTTCGATTTCAGAGAAGTCGAGCTGCGCCGTTACCTCGGCACGAACATTCCCTTTACCGACAATCGGCGCCAAAATCGTTTCCAACCGCTCAACAAAACCTCTTTCAACGGTATTCACATACTGCAGCTGACGCTGATCTAAGGTGCCCTTATTCAGGTCTGCGGAACGCGATAATAAATTGCCGTCTTGATCGACCACCGTCACATTGGTCACCGGCATACCGGGAATACTCGATGACACTAAATGGATAATGCCGGCGACTTGGCCGCCATCGAGCACGCGGCCAGGATGCAAAGTGAGCACAATCGATGCCGATGGCTTTTGCTGGTCGCGCAAAAATACCGTTTGCTTTGGCGTTGCCAAATGCACACGGGCTTTTTCAACTGAAGAAATACTCTCAATCGAGCGAACTAACTCACCTTCGATCGCTCGTTGATAATTGACTTGCTCGGTAAACTGAGAAACACCAAATTTCTGATTGTCGATTAACTCAAAACCAGTATTGGCTGCTTTAGGCAGGCCTTGTGCGGCGAGTTTAAGCCGGACATCGTAGATTTTTTCTGCGGGAACTGAAATCATTCCAGCATCGAGTTTGTAGGGAATATTGAGCTGCTGCAAAGACTGGATGACTGCGCCACCGTCTTTATCCGGCAAATTGGTAAATAAGATGCGATAAGCTGGTTCGCGTGACCAAAGCAACGACCCCACAACTGCCGCAACAATAATGGCCACCATCACCATGGCCAACATTTTACGCCCAGCAGGCATCTCGCTGAAGCGCTGACGCAGCCCACCGAAATTTCCTGCCCTAACTATGGTGTTATCTGTCGCGACGCCCGCTTCTGCCATACCTTACCGATTTTCAAGGTGTCAGGTTTATACCTGCATATTCATCACTTCTTGATAGGCAGTCACTAACTTATTGCGCACTTGCACCATGGTTTGAAAACTCAAACTGGCTTTTTGCAATGAAACCATCACATCTTGTAAATTCGCGTCCGAATCGCCCGACTGAAAAGCCGCTTGTTGAGCTTGTGCGCCTTGCGAGACTTGGTTCACTTGGTCGATGGATTGTTTTAGTAACTCGGCAAAATCAGGCGCCCCTGCTTCAGTTGCCTTCGCTACTGGCTGACCAGATGCTAAAGCAGACATCGACCTTAATTCGCCGAGAACCTGATCTATTCCTTGCACGCTCATAACTACCTATCCTTCTTGGCAAAATTGTAGGGGCGCATGGCGATGGCGGCAAGCAAATACTGCGCCTTGTCGCATCAAATCGGTAAATTTCCGTCTTGTTCACGGTATTGTGCCAATTTATAGCGCAAAGTTCGCTCGCTCATCCCCAGTTTCTCTGCAGCGGCTTTCCTCACCCCTTGCGTTGACTTCAATGCTTCAAGAATTAGATTTTTTTCCATGTCTTTAATATTGCCAGAGGCAGCATTGACTTCGACAGTTTGGCAATCGCTCAAACTAGCGGCAGAATTTGCCGCATCCGATGGCAAATACAAATGCTCGACGGCAATTTCATCCCCTGGCGCTAAAATTAAAGCACGCTGAATCACATTATCTAACTCACGAATATTCCCTAACCAGCGATGTGCTTTAAGCGCTTGCTCTGCAGCTGGCGTCAAATTAGGCAAGCGGCGCTGGTAGGCAACTGAATACGTAGAAAGCATAGATCGTGCCAAAGGGATTAAGTCTTCCAAGCGCTCGCGTAGCGCTGGAATACGCAAAGGAAATACATTCAAACGATAGAATAAATCTTCGCGAAAACGCCCAGCTTTGACCTCCAGGCTTAAATCACGATTGCTGGTTGCCAAGATACGAATATTCAAACTAATCGATTTCACGCCACCAACTCGCTCCAATTCTCGCTCTTGCAACACCCGCAGTAATTTGGCCTGCAATGCCAACGGCATCTCTGTCACTTCGTCGAGTAATAAAGTGCCGCCTTGCGCCTGCTCGAACTTACCAATGTGATGACTTGCTGCCCCAGTAAAAGCGCCCTTTTCATGACCAAACAAGGTTGATTCAAGTAATTGCTCTGGAATTGCGGCGCAATTAATCGCCACAAATGGTTTATTCGCCCGAGGGCTGTGGCGATGAATATACCGCGCCATGACTTCTTTACCGACACCCGATTCCCCGGTCAACATAATCGAGGCATCGGCCATCGCCGCTCGCCGTGCAATGGCCATTAACTGGCGCATCGCTGGCGCATCGGCCAACACATCATCCCCTTCCATATCAGGCAGGCGATATTTTTCCACTTGCGCCAACAATAAATCCGGTTCAAAGGGCTTGGGTAAGTAATGGCAAGCGCCGGCATGCAGCGCAGAGACTGCACGATCGATGACGCCGTAAGCCGTCATCAACATCACAGGTAACCAAGGATATTGCGCTTTGATTTCTTTCAGAAGGGTATCGCCATCCATCGGCTGCATTTGCACGTCGGAAATGACCATACCGACCCGATGTATTTTTAATAACTCTAAAGCCGCCAAACCATCTTCGGCAGCCAATGCTGGATATCCTCCCAATTCAAGCGTATCAAGCAATGCCTCTCGCAGGGCATCATCATCTTCTACAATTAATACCGGTAAAGCCATGTCCTTCCTTTTTAAATCCTAAGCGCTCTGCCACCATTGCTCGCCAACCATGACAATACTTTTTGCGCCATATCTTTCAAACTAACAATTTCATTCACACCGCCCACGGCAATGGCTTCTTTGGGCATGCCAAAGACCACGCAACTGGCTTCATCTTGAGCAAAGTTATGCGCGCCAGCTTCCCGCATTTCTAACATACCAACCGCACCATCTTTACCCATTCCGGTCAAAATAACGCCGATTGAATTCCGCCCAGCAACATTCGCGGCAGATCTAAATAATACGTCTACCGAAGGTCGATGCCGATTCACCGGCGGCGCTTGAGACAGCTCACAGACATAATTTGCGCCGGATATGCCAAGCAAAAGATGCGAGTGCCCTGGCGCAATATAGGCATGCCCCGGCAAAATACGTTCGCCATGCTCCGCTTCTTTTACCGTAATTCGGCACAGCGTGTCTAAACGATTGGCAAAAGACTTGGTAAACATCTCAGGCATATGCTGTGCAAT
This sequence comes from Deefgea piscis, assembly GCF_013284055.1. NCBI lineage: Bacteria > Pseudomonadati > Pseudomonadota > Betaproteobacteria > Neisseriales > Chitinibacteraceae > Deefgea > Deefgea piscis. Next base: position 453,341 of record NZ_CP054143.1, read on the forward strand.
CAAGATCCCCGGCGCATCAGGTGGCATCGGCACGAGAAACTCTTTTAATGCTTCCGTTCCACCGGTTGAAGCGCCAACAATAATTAATTTTTCTGACTTCATCAGCGGCCTTACCGTCTTGGGCAAGACCGCATCTGCAGTGTAATTCACCGCCATATGCGGCTGAGATAATGCACTTACTTTCGCCTTTGCGGCCATGCGAATTTTCTCTCTAATTTCTTCTGCGTAATCTTGAATACCCTGCGCAATATTTAATTTTGGCTTGGCGATAATATCAACAGCACCTAACTCAAGTGCCCGTAATGCCACTTCAGAGCCCTTTTCAGTCAATGAAGAAATCATCAGTACCGGCGTTGGTTTTAAGCGCATTAAACGAGCCAAAAAATCTAAACCATCCATTTTCGGCATTTCTACGTCCAGTGTAATAACATCTGGATTGAGTTCCCTAATTTTTTCTCGGGCAATCAGTGGATCAGGAGCTGCTGCAACACATTCCATATCTGGCGCAGTATCAATCACTTCTTTCAGTAGACTTCGCATCAATGCAGAATCATCAACGACAATTACTTTGATTTTTTGCCCCATTACGGCCTCCCTAGCGCATTGAGTTCAGTACTCGTACAAGTTTTATGCTATGCGCTCAAGTAACCAGCAAGCGCATAAAGTACTTGGATGCGAGACAACGATGCAAGAAAAATAATGATTTAAGGCTTAAGTAAACAACTCAATATCGCCACCCTCATCAATATGCGTCAAACGAGCGCCATAGCTTTTTTCTCGCTCAACAATCGTATTGTTATGAACTTCTTTTAATTTCCGAATTAAAACGCGTCCAGTTTGCGCAAAAAAATAAACTTTGCGCGGATAGATATCCAACAAATCTTCAGCAACAATTGGAATTCGCTCTAACGATAAAAAGCTTTTTACAAACTCTGAGTTTTTCAGCCCCACATTAGAAACAGTAAAGCCACGTAACACATTACCACCGCCAAACACCTTTGCTTCTAAGCGCGTTTTCTTTGCGCCTTGTTTGAGCAATTGATTGATTAATACTTCCATGGCATACGTGCCGTAACGAGTGGATAAACCATTCACCGTCGCCATCGACTCGGCCGACTCTGGCAGCATAAAATGATTCATGCCGCCAATCCCCGTTACCGGATCACGAATACAAGCGGCAACACAAGACCCCAGCACTGTCACCAGCAACATATCACGGCCAGTAACATAATATTCACCGGGTAATATCTTGGCCGCTTCAATATCAAAATTTTTATCAAAATACAGTGTGGGTGCCAAAACCTCTTCATAAAGGTGAGTTGACATTAGCGGTGTCCCCATTGTGAAATCGCATGCTCTGTTAAGCGATACGTTGTTTTTCCACAAGAAGCATAATAATCAGATAAAAATTGTAGATTTTCAGAATGGCCAACATATAGATGACCTTCTGGTTTTAACAAATGCCCCATTTTTTCTAGAATGACTTTTTGCGTTGGCCGGTCAAAATAAATCATCACATTTCGACAAAAAATTGCATCAAAACGCCCTTGCAATGGCCAGCTGTCATTTAACAAATTAATTTGCTGAAATTCGAGTAATTCACGCAATATTTTTTTGGCTCTGACCTTGCCTGAGTCGCTACCTTTACCTTTTAAAAAAAAGGCTCGTTTTCGCTCCATGGATAATTTTTCTAATTTATCTAAGGTATAAATCCCTGTGGCCCCTGTGGCTAAAACTTGCGTATCTAAATCCGAAGCGACAATTTCAACGTTTGGGTGATTGCTTTGATAGGCCTCAATCGCAGTCATCGCCAAAGAATAAGGCTCTTCTCCAGTCGACGCGGCAGAACACCAAATACGAAATGGCTTTGCTGCGCTTTTTTTCATTTGCTGGGCCAGCATATCAAAATGATAAGATTCTCGAAAAAACGAAGTTAAATTCGTCGTCAGAGAATTAGTAAATTGCTGCCATTCTTCTGAATCAGCATCTTTTTCTAATTGAGTTAAATACTGAGAAAATGAAGTCATATTCAACGCGCGTAAGCGCCGAGCTAGACGGCTATACACCATCTGCTGCTTACTATCATTAAGCCGAATACCAGCACGCTGATAAATCAACTGTACGACTTTGTTAAAGTCTGCAGTGGAATAACTAAATTCATGGGGATCACTAAGCGGCGAATTTGAAACCATAATTAAACCTACGTATATGATCAAAGCCATTGAGAATCAATGCCTAGACGTAAATACCATCAAAATATTCTAGACAAAATGAATAATAGAAAGTAGTAAGAATCATTCTGAACCATTGCGGTACATCACTCTGGGCACACTAAATACAAGAGACAATCAGCCCTCGATTACTAAGGCCTGAAATCGACGTCAAGCCAAAGAAGTGAATCCTCTTTGGCTTGCTCCGTCATTTTTACTTAATTAAAACTCTTCCCAATTGCCATCGTCTCCTCCCAACTGAGACGGTACAGTACGCACAGGCGCCTTACTACTTGGTTTCACCATGGGTGCTGATGGTGCGGAATGAACGACTTTAGGAGATCGAACCGCAGCAGGACGATGAGACATTTGCTCAGCACCTAACTTAAAAATAGCCACGGTTTGCGTTAAGTTACTTGCCTGCTCTTCAAGACTTTCTGCCGCAGCGGCTGCCTCTTCAACTAAAGCGGCATTTTGCTGGGTATTTTCATCCATATGCGTAATAGCTTGGTTGACCTGCTCAATACCCGCACTTTGCTCGCTAGAAGCTGCCGAGATTTCACTCATAATATCTGTCACGCGACGCACCGCACCGACCACATCTTGCATCGTATGCCCAGCTTGATCCACCAATTTAGAGCCCGCTTCTACCTTAAGTACCGAGTCGCCAATCAAAGTTTTAATTTCTTTGGCAGCACCAGCCGAGCGCTGAGCCAGATTACGCACTTCGGAGGCAACCACCGCAAAACCACGCCCTTGCTCGCCAGCTCGCGCGGCCTCAACTGCGGCATTCAGTGCCAAAATATTGGTTTGGAACGCAATGCCATCAATCACCGAAATAATGTCGACAATCTTTTTCGCCGAATCATTAATATCCGCCATGGTTGACACCACTTGGCCAACCACATCGCCGCCTTTCACTGCAATATCAGAAGCACCGATGGCCAATTGATTCGCTTGACGGGCATTTTCAGCATTCTGTTTAACAGTGCTTGTCAGCTCTTCCATACTCGAGGCCGTTTCCTCCAAGCTTGCGGCCTGTTGCTCAGTCCGGCTCGACAAATTGCTATTCCCTGCGGCGATTTCTTGCGATGCCACATTAATGGTGGAAGCCGCCTCTTTGATATTGGCCACAATTTCAGCCAAACGCTCACTGGTGGTGTTGCAGTCTTCTTTCAACTGTCCTAATAAGCCACGATATTCAGCGGTAATTTTTTGCGTTAAATCGCCCTGGGCTAAAGCCCCCAAGACGCGCGCTACATCGCTTAAACCCGCCTCATTAGATTCAACTAACTGATTCATCCCTTCGGCCAATTTCAGCATAAAGCCTTCTTTGCCAGCAGGATCAATACGCCGTGTGAAATCACCATTCACCGCTGCGTCAACCAAGCTACCCACCTCAAGCTCAACCGCAACTTCTTGCGTACGATCAATCCATTCAACAACCGAGCCTAATCGTGTCACGCCGTCTTTAGCAAACACTGGACTTGCGACTAATTTAAATGTTTTGCCTGCCACGGTAATTTGTGAAACATAGGTACTGGTTAAATTAGCCAACAAACTCGATTGATGACTTGGATTTTTATGGAAGGTATCAATATTGGTACCGATTAATTTAGAAACATCAAAAGAAGGCAATACTTTACGTAAATCATTTTGCACACCAGACAACATCGAAATCACTGATTTATTCATATAAACAATCACTCGATTCACATCCGCGAGCATCACATTGGCCGATGTACCTTCCAGCGCACCTAAGATTCGTGCACTTTCATTGGATAACTCTTGTTCACGCAATTCTGCTGCAAGTGCTTCAGTACGATCCAGCCATTCGACCACATAACCTTCACGACCACTTTTCTCATTAACCACAGGATTCACAATCAAAGCAAAAGTACGGCCACCAACAACAATACTGGTTCGATGCTCATTGCTTAAGCGATCTAACATACCGCGCTGATGCGCTGGGTTTTTATGAAAGCCATCGATATTGGTGCCAATAATTTGGCGGGCATTAAATTGAGGCAAATCTTTTTTAATGTCTGATTCGGCATTTTGTAATAAACGCTCAACGGCCCGATTGCAATAAATAATATTGCGATCAGCATCCGCAATCATCACGCTAGTTGATACCGAATCCAATGCCGTTTTAATACGTGCATTTTCAACTGATGCAATTTCTGCTGCACGTAGTTTTAATTGTAATTGTTGCAATTTGGCCATTAAGCTCGAGGTATCATGATTAGCAACTAAAATTTCGGCGCTTAAATCACCCTTTGCGATCCTATCCACCACCTGTTGAACGGATTCTAAATCTCCACCAAGTTGGGTTTTAATTTTACGTAATAATAAACAGCCAACACCGATCACTAAAACGACACCAATAATTGCTGAAATCAAGACTAATAATTTTATTGACTCAGAACTTGAGTTCAGTTCGGAAGCATCATCCAACACATTTTTCTGTTGAATATTTATAAATTCTAATACTTCATCACGGTATGCATTATACGAATCTCGTAGTTCACCCATGACATAAATTCTTGAACCTGCGATATCACCAGAGTCAAACAGTGCTTTGTACTTAAGCTGAGCGGCAAGAAAATTAGCATGCTTTTCTTTCACTTTATCTAAATATTTAGTGGCGTCTTTATCGTCATTTATTTTTGCATTTTCTTCCGCCTCTGCAAAAACTTTATCGATAACGACTTTCGATTTTAATACCCGTTCCCATTCGGCATCCGCTTTTGCTTTATCTTCCGGTGTTGCAGAGCCAATAATTTGCATATTACGCAATGCTCTGGTAACGCCATTCACCTCATTCATCAAATCCTGACCACCAATCAAATGAGGTAGATACTGATTTTTTAGTAAATTGGTCTGGGAAATTGTTTTGCCGCTTGCACCATAGGTAATGCATGCCAGAGCAATAAAAACTAAAACAATGACAGATAACCCCAACACCAGGAATTTACGTAAAGTCATATTGTTCATTGGAATCTCCTTATGCTGCAATAGCTTCAACAAGCGCCATGTCAGCACTCGTCATGAGTTTTTCAATATCAACCAGAATAATCATTCTATTTTCTACAGTACCTAAACCTAAAATATAAGCCGTATCTAATGCCGAACCAAATTCAGGAGCGCTACGCAATTGATCGCTGGCTAATGTCATAACATCAGAAACACCATCAACAACAATGCCCATGGTTCTTTGTGAAACATTAATAATAATAACGACGGTAAATTGATCATAAACAACATTACCAAGACCAAATTTAATTCTGAGATCAACAATAGGAACAATATTCCCACGAAGATTGATAACGCCCTTAATAAATACTGGCGAGTTTGCAATACTAGTTACCGCATCATAGCCACGAATTTCCTGCACTTTTAATATATCAATCCCATATTCTTCTTTGCCTAAGGCAAAAACTAATAGCTCGCGGTTGACCTCATTATCTGACATCATTTGCTCCTATGCAGCCATCTGCGTTAAATATGGCGTTGTAATTTGTTGGGCCATTTGTACTAAAATAGCGATATCTAAAATAAATGCAACATGCCCATCGCCCATAATGGTTGCACCAGCCACACCGGCAACTCGGCGGTAATTTGTTTCCAAATTTTTAACCACGACTTGATGTTGACCTAATAAATCATCAACAAATAAAGCTATTTTTTGTCCTTCCGCTTCTAAAATAATCGCAATACCATCTTCAAATGATTTCACTTCGGTTGGTAAATTAAATACTTCATATAAAGCGACTAGCGGCAAATACTCACCACGAACATTAATAACGCTGCCACGACCAGCCATACTTTTAATATCGACCATTCTTGGCTGTAAAGACTCAACAATAAATGTCAGTGGAATAATATACAGCTCAGAAGAAACAGAAATCGACATGCCATCTAAAATGGCTAACGTTAATGGCAAACGCACACTCATTGTTGAGCCAATTCCCGTCATCGATTGAATTTCAATTCTGCCACCCATAGATTGGATATTTTTTCGTACCACATCCATACCAACGCCACGCCCAGAAACATCAGTCACTTGTTCAGCGGTAGAAAATCCAGCTTCAAAAATGAGCATCCATACTTCAGAGTCGGGCATATTGTCATTAACATTAAATCCACGTTCTCTAGCTTTAGATAAGATTCGCTCTCGATTCAGGCCAGCACCATCATCACTCACTTCAATAACAATATTTCCGCCCTGATGAAATGCTTTAAGCGTCAAATTCCCTTGCGCTGGTTTCCCTTTAGCCAAACGAACTTCTGGTGTTTCTAAGCCGTGATCTAAGCTATTTCGCACTAAATGCGTCATTGGATCGGATAGTTTTTCAATAAATCCTTTATCTAATTCCGTATTCTCACCAATCATACGTAGCTCAACTTGTTTATTGAGCTTACTGGCTAAATCTCGAACTAAGCGTGGATAACGATTAAAGACAAACGAAATTGGCATCATGCGAATTGACATGACTGACTCTTGTAATTCCCGGGTATTACGTTCGAGTTGAGCGACACCGGAAAGTAATTTTTCATGGACAACGGGATCTAGCAATAATGCATTTTGTGCCAGCATGGATTGAGTGATGACCAATTCGCCGACCAAATTTAAAAGTTGATCTACTTTTTCAACACTCACGCGAATTGAAGAATCTGATTTATCACTGACCGTTGCTTTTTCTGCGCCCTTCTCCATTACAGTACGATCACTACTGCGACGATTTAACGGCTCATGAATGACCGGCGCTTCTATTGGGGTGGGCTCAGGCACAATGGCCGCAACGGCAGTAAAAAAGCCAAATCCTTCTCCGTCTTCCAAGAGAACAGTGGGTTCTGGCGTTGTTTCTGATGTAAAGAATCCATAACCTTCATTTACAGCAGGCTCACTCGCAGCAGCATCTTCAAAAAAACCGTAAGCACCATCTTGGCTATTACTTGTATCAGCAACTTTTTCAATTTCTTTATTAATTTTATTTTTCCCGTTTTGTATACAAATACGCTCGGGTGAAATTAAAAAAGTAATTGACTCCAGTATATTTTCAGCTGATTGTTCTGTTGCCACATTCAAGCGCCATGGATGCTCATCATCACCATGCTCAATATTGGAGACCTCACCATACCGAGCTAGGCCAGCAATTAAATTGTTGATGTCAAAAATTTCACCAGCGGCGATTTCAATAGACATGCCTTTTAAGGCCATCGCGGGTTTGTCTTCATTGGAAAAACTGGCTAATTCATGCGTAATTTGCTCAATGGCTATTTCATCGGCTTCGCCCTGTCCTCGATGGGCGGCGAGCATATCCTGCAATACGTCACCGGCGCGCAAAAATGCATCAACCATTTCAGGACGTAGCTGCGTTTCTTGTTTACGAATCCGGTCTAACAGATTTTCAAGAATATGAGTGACTTCGGTTAAGTCGTTAAATCCAAAAGTAGCGGCGCCACCTTTAATGGAATGCGCTGCACGAAAAATGGCATTTAAGGCTTCGGGGTCCGGATTTTCTACGTCAAGCTTTAGCAGTAATGCTTCAAGGCTGGCCAAATGCTCGGCAGCCTCATCAAAAAAAACCGCAATAAACTGGCTCATATCTATGGTCATTGCTTACTCCTGAATACTGATGAACTAACCAATGACTTTACGGACCACTTCAAGTAATTTCTGTGGGTCAAACGGCTTGACCAACCAACCCGTCGCACCAACCGCACGCCCACTTTGCTTCATGGCGTCGCTTGATTCGGTGGTTAACATCAGAATGGGGGTCGATTTATATTGAGGTAATGCACGAACAGTACGGATTAAAGTTAAACCATCCATGCCCGGCATATTTTGATCAGTTAAAATTAGGTCAACCTGCTGATTTTTCGCTTGGGCCACACCGGCATTCCCATCAGCGGCTTCAACCACCTCATAGCCGGCACTTTTTAAAGTAAAGGCGACCATTTGCCGTATCGACGTTGAATCATCCACAGTCAAAACTTTTTTAGCCATCTTGTTTTCCCTTAACTTTTAAAGAATGCAGAGCGATTAAAATAAATCTACTGAACCACTATTCATATTTTGTTGGGCGACAGGGTTACGTTGCAACGCAGCACTCAGCTGCATAGCCTGAGCATAAAGTGCCGATTTAATTTCAACTCCCCCTGCTGAGTCTGAATTTAATATAGACAAATCACTGTCAATTGCAGAAAGTTTTTGCAAAATATCCTGCACCTCATGGACCCGGCTTTGCACATGCAGCAGTAGCTGTTGCGTTAAATCTTGAAATTGTAAAGAACAGACAGCCTGGTCAATTTGTTGCTCAACTTGCTGTGCAACAAGGCCAAGGCGTTGTACGGTATCTTCAACGGTTTGATTCAAATTTTGAATTTCGACTAAGGTATGCTCGACTTGAAGTTTGGACTCTAATGAAAAATTCATATCTTGCGAGGCCAGCTTAAATATTGCGTTTTCAGCACCAGAAACAGAAGCATGAATATGCTGCACATTGTCTCTAATTTGCGAGCTAAATTGATTTGTGCGCATCGAAAGGGTTCGTACTTCATCTGCAACCACTGCAAACCCTCGCCCTGACTCCCCTGCTCGCGCGGCCTCTATTGCGGCATTCAATGCCAGAAGATTGGTTTGCTTTGCGATCCCTTCGATCTCACCAAGAACGGATAAAACACTGCTAACTTGTGTACCAATTTGCTCCATCTGATCGACCAAACTCATTGCAGCACTCGAGTTATGCACCACGCTATCAACAAATCGGGAAAGAATTTCGGAGGTTTCTAAGACGAATTTCTGAAAATTAAGCCCACTATGGTCGGCCTCAGCTTGCAGCAGCCGCGCAACCATATCACGCTGTAATCGAGACTTTTCCACCATTGAAGTAAATCCAGCCAATAAATTAGGTATTGCATCGCTATAGATGGCAATGACCTGCTGTATTTCTTCTTCGGCCAAGATCAGTTGTTCATGACTTGCCAAATGAATTTGCTGTTGATCAGTACATTGAGGTGCATCGTGACGCACGTCAGCACTTGGCTTCAAGCCAAGCTTTTGATTTAAAAACAGAGATAATGCATACAAACTGGAAGGAAAAATGACGGCCATCAGCAGTGCAAACCACTGAACATCTAGCTCTAAATAAAGCAAGCAGAGAGGAAATCCGCAGGCAAAAAGAAGTGGCCAAAATAATTGACGATGTGACATGCGTATCCATAATTCAAATGAATCAAGAAAAAAAACCAAGACCAATCTGATTATTTATAGACACAACAAAATGTAAAAGACAGAATTTTGAAATTAACGCGTAATTAAATAGCGTTAAATCTCTTGAGGAGCGTAATAAACCTCGACTTCATTCCCAATACCAACATAATTAACACGTAATGCAAGTGCTTTAACCAATGAAATTCCACGCCCAAAAGTAAACTCAGGAACCGCATCAATGACCTCGCCACCTTGTAAGGAACGAGACCAATCAAATCCTTCGCCACTATCTTTCACTCGAATGCGTAAAATTTCATGCCCTCGCAGTAATACCCCCATCAAATCAATTTCTATTCGGCCTTCTTCAAGTTCTGCTAAACGCCGCACCCGCTCTGTTAAATAATTTTCCATACCATCGGGATTCATTTTCATTCGAGAATCCATACCAAGTAGACCATGATCAACGGCATTAACAAACAGTTCGGTCAATATTAGAAAAACATCTGATTGCGAGCTAGCCAAGGACTTTATTTCTTTAACAAACGTCATCATAAATGGAATCGTATTTACATAGCGCAGCTCTTCAGCAGTTAAAACCAAATTGTAACGCCAAGTACTTTGATTTCCTGTTGCAAAATCAGCCGTTAATAACTGGCTAATATCTTCAGACGAATGATGATTAACTTTTAAATCACGATTTGGATTGGCACCAAAGCTAGCTAAAACTAAAGAAACATCATCATGATGCTTTTCTTGCTGCAAGAAATTGAGAAAGGTTTCTTGGAAATATTCAATCGGTTTTAAATTCGATTTTTCTTTCAATAACTGCAGCAAACGCTCCGTGCCAAACTCCTCACCTTGTTGATTTCTAGCCTCAATCAAACCATCCGAACACGCGACAACATAGCCAGTACCATTCGAGTAGAATCTTTCCGGAGAAAAATCCATAGAATGGGAAGGAATGATGCCTAATGGTAAGTTTTTAGAACGGCACTCAGAAACCACATCACCTTGTTCATTGACTAGATAAACCATAGGCATGCCGCCGTTCCAGACCTCGATACATCCGGTGGTTTCATCAATAGAGATCAAAGTAACGCAGACAAAACGCCCAACAGGTAAAACCTGCCGAACTTTGTCGTTCATTTCTAATAAAATATCGCTGATCGCATAACCTTTTTCAGTCATGCTATAAAATGGCTGGGTAAGTGGCAGTACATTCAATGCGGCAGTTAAGCCATGACCAATCCCATCGGCAAGCATGACATGCAATGCTTGCCCCGGGGTACGCGCAGAGGCGATTAAGTCTCCTGACAAACTTTCGGCAGGTGATAGCAAATACTGCAATTGAGGATCTGACAGTCGTTCCGAATTGACTAACTGCTCCATCAAATGCCGCACAACGCGTTTTTCTTCTTCAGCATTCTCATAGTAGTCAGCAAGCCGCTCGGACTGCTCTCTGACCTTTCTATTGAGCTCTAAAGTACGTCCAAAAGCTTTTAACTTGGCTTCTAAAACTCGGAAATTGACTGGCTTATTGATATAGTCGTCCGCACCTCGCTCAATTGCATCAGCAAGCGCATTTTCCTCACCGATCCCCGTAACAAAAACAATAGGAACCCAGCGCTCTCCCGATTCTGCTTTAATAATAATCGCAGCTTCAGGGCCAGTCATGATCGGCATCATGACATCCATTAAAACTAAATCTGGTTGCTCCAAACGACACTGCTCAATCGCATCCACCCCATTTCTAGCTAATATCGCCTTATGACCCAAGGCTTCTACAAAGCGTGAAATGAGCAGCAAAATTGCTTCAGTATCATCTACAACCAAGATTTTCATGCAAATTACCTAATGGTGAAAATTTTACCAAAGCATGCAATTTCAAGAACCTGCTTCACGGTGTCACGGCAATTGACGAGCGCTAGACTTTTGCTGGCAGCCGATATTTTCTCTTTTAAAAGCAAAAGCATGCCAAGTGCAGAACTATCTAAATAATTGACATTTTGAAAATCAACGAGCACCTCTTTTATTTCTGCATTTGCAATCAAAGACTCGCAAACCTGCCGAAACTCTCTATGCGCACTGAAATCAAACTGCCCCGATAAAATGACGCGGCCAACGTTACCCTCAATCTGCACGGTAGGTGTCATACGTAATTAACCTTATAACTTGTAGTAAATATATTCACAGTAAACCCGAGAATTTATCAGGCAGATACAAGTGCCAATATAAATTCTCAACCACTTTCACACCTTAGTTGTAGCTGTCGTTAGTGGCAAGCGAATCTTAAAAGAACTACCAAAATCTAACTTAGATTCAACACTAATCCCGCCGCCGTAGGAAGATACTAAATTTCTCACAATTGCTAGACCTAGACCAGTACCATCTTTGCGTGTGGTAAAAAAGGGCTCAAACAGTCTAACGCAAGTCGCTTCCGACATACCGCAACCATAATCTTTAATTTCAATTTCTAATGTAGATTCATCCACAGACAGACAACAGAGCACTTGCTGCCCTGATACTGACGCTTGGAGTGCGTTTTCAAGTAAATTAGCGATAGCACCTGAAAACTCTCTAGCATTTACTTTGGCCCAAACGGGTCTATTCGAGCCGGTCAACAGCAGAGCTACATTTTTAGCATCAAATTGAGGCTGCACGTGCTGAATTGCATCCAGCAATACCCCCCCCACCTCTAAACGTTCAGTCAACTGCTGCTGTCCGCGTACAAAACGCAGCATATTTTGAATCAGGACCTCTAAATGCCGGAGTCGCTCTAATGATTTTTGTGCAAATCGAATGCGATCTTCACCACTTAGCTCAGCCCGAACTAAGTGCCCACTATAAAGAAGTGCTGTTGCCAATGGTGTGCGCAGTTGATGCGCTAAGCCCGCTGCCATCTCTCCCATTTCAACCAAACGCTGATGTCGACTTAAGGCACGACGCATTTCTGTAGCGGTAGTCACATCATGTAATAAAACCAGTCGAACCCCTTCTTCAGGCACATCAACCTCCTCCAAAAGCAGGTGACGTGCATTATCTCCACTTTGGTACTCCAAAACGCCTGGCTCGTCAGTCGCCTGCATTTGCTCAGCTAAGACCTCTAACCAATTAAATCGATGATCAGTACGCCCTAATAGCTTTCTGGCCGCCGCATTTTGCGTCAATACATAACCACATTGATCTAATTCTAAAACCCCGGCAGGCAATCGATCTAACAGCAAACTGAGACGTCGCGACAATGCTGACTTCTCTTCAAACTCGCGTCGTAAATTACCATTTGCTACCTCTAGCTGCTCAGTAAGAGTGGTAACTTGATCTTGTAATTCCGCATAAGCGACTGATAGCTGTTCTGATGCAGCTGTAAATAAAGCAAATGCTTGCTCTAAATTTTTAGGATCAATGACTTCTTGGTTTAAACTCATTAAGTAACACTCTTGTCGTCAGCATAGTTATGCATTATAAAGATTTTAGATTACTAATTTGACTGCAAAAAAACAAATTGCGTAAGCAACTTGAAAAATAAGATTTTTTAAAATAAATTGGTTTTAAGGCTTTATATTTAGAGCTCTAGGCCGATAATGCTATATTCAATCACCCGTAGCCTTTGGGAGTAAAGTCGTGTCAGACCTTCTAAAAAATATCGACGCCCGTACGAAATTGGCAGGGACCAATAAATTAGAAATATTACTCTTCACTTTGGGCCTTGATCAAAGATCGGGCCGAAGAGAAACTTTTGGCATTAATGTCTTTAAAGTTAGAGAAGTAATGAGGACGCCAGAAATCACTCAGGCACCTGATATGCCATCCTCAGTCGAAGGCATGGTTAGCTTACGAGGAGTATTGGTTCCTGTTATTGATTTAGCAAAATACGCCGGTATAGCGACAGAAAGCAAACCTGAGATTATGGTTGTCTCAGAATACAATGGACATACACAAGGCTTTTTAGTGGAAGCTGTCGATACAATCTTACGCTTAGATTGGTCTGTCATGCGAGTTCCCCCTGATATGCTCACCATGCAAATGGGGGGACTAGTCACGGCGGTAACAGAATTAGAGAGCGGAAAGCTGGTCATGATGCTCGATGTTGAAAAAGTGCTGGCTGAGACGACCCAAAAAAGCAACATCATAGATACTGCAGCAGTCATTTGTGACTCAAGCATCAGTCATAAAACCGTATTTTTTGCTGATGACTCCTTAGTAGCTCGTAGCCAAATCGAACAAACTTTAGATGCAATGAATGTACATCATATGCACGCAATAAATGGTAAACGTGCATGGGAAGATTTACTTAAGCTAGCCAAGTCTGCTGAAGTGCAAGGAAAAATGGTTAAAGATTTGTTGCACTTAGTATTAACCGACGTTGAAATGCCAGAAATGGACGGCTACATGCTCACCAAGCAAATTAAAAGTGATCCTCGTTTTGCAGGTATCCCAGTTTTGATGCACTCATCGCTATCAGGACTTTCAAATCAAAAGCTAGGGCAATCTGTTGGGGTTGATGGTTATGTAGCGAAATTTGAGCCCCATAAACTATCAGAAAGTATCACAAATTTTTTGCGTCGCGAATAATCGCAAAAACACCAGGCTGAGGTGACTTATGAGCAAACCACAACAAACTAACTTACTTGATACCGTCGATGCTCGCACAAAGCTTGCCGGATCTAACAAAATGGAAATTTTGCTTTTTTCCTTAGGTACACGAGAAATTTTTGGAATTAATGTATTTAAGGTGCGTGAAGTTTCGCAAACGCCCAAAATAACTAAAACGCCAAATATGCCGCATGGTGTTGAAGGTGTTCTTTCTTTGCGCGGGAACATTATCCCAGTCATTTCATTGGCTCGATTTATTGCAACGCATGAGGAACCTGTCGGTGATACATCAAGCACGATGATTGTGACTGAGTTTTCAAAGCATACTCAGGCATTTTTGGTTCACGATGTTGATCGTATTATTCGAGTTGACTGGGATAAAGTACGTGCACCGGAAACAATGCTAGCTGGAAATCAAGCATTGATAACTGCTATTACTGAATTACCTGATGGTAAATTAGTTTCCATTCTCGATGTTGAACAAATTTTAGCAACCGTGATTGGCGAACCATTAATTCCAGAGCTACCGCCAACACAAATCAATCCAGATACATTTATGTTTTTTGTTGATGACTCAATGGTTGCTCGAAAAGAAATTATTGGTGTGCTCGATAAAATAGGTATTAAGTATCATCAAGCCAATAATGGTAAAGAAGCGTGGGATAAACTACAGAATTTAGCGAATAGAGCAACTCATGATAGCGAAAACTTGCGAGACAAACTAAAATTAATATTAGTAGATGCTGAAATGCCTGAAATGGATGGGTATGTACTGACTAAATATATAAAATCAGACCATCGTTTTAAAGGAATTCCAGTAGTAATGCACTCTTCTCTCTCATCTAATGCAAATCGTGCAATGGGTGCAAGCGTAGGTGTCGATGCTTATGTTGCTAAATTTGATGCGCTCATTTTAGCCGATACTCTTTCCCCGATGTTGAGCAGCCAAGGCTAAGTCAACGTCTTCGTAACAAAATAATTATATGCGTATATCAATTGCGATAACGCAGCTGGAGTGAAGTTATGGCAGATCAGAACATGCGTTTTCTCGTGGTAGATGATTTTTCTACCATGCGTCGCATCGTCCGAAATCTTCTAAAGGAGCTTGGATTTACCAATGTGGATGAAGCAGAAGATGGGCAAGTTGCATTACATAAATTAAAAAATGGCCAATTTGAGTTCGTCGTAACCGATTGGAACATGCCCAATATGACCGGTATTGAATTATTAAGAGCGATTCGAGCCGATGCCCAACTCAAACATCTACCAGTATTGATGGTGACAGCAGAAGCCAAAAAAGAAAATATTATCGAGGCAGCCACTGCTGGAGCAAGCGGTTATGTTGTGAAACCTTTTACAGCAGCCACACTGGATGAAAAGCTGAAGAAAATTTTTGTCAACATGGCAAAATAATTTTTCACAATACATGATAACAATCAGTAGGAGGCACTGTGAGCGATAATGCACTAAATAATGGGGACTCCCCAGACCTTGAGGCACTTTTTGATAGTATTTTGGAATCAAGCCAAGCAGAAATTTCCTCGCCAGTAGCCTCGGTAGACTCCGCCAACAGCCAAGAAGACTCACAGTCATTGATGGCGGAACCTGCCAAATCAATGTTTTCACATATTGGTCAAATTACACGCAAACTACATGACACCTTGCGTGAACTTGGCTTAGATAAGTCATTGGAATCCGCTGCAGCATCAATTCCTGATGCTAGAGACCGACTGTCCTATGTCGCGACAATGACTGAACAAGCTGCTGAACGTACTCTGAATGCACTAGATATTGCCAAGCCACTACAAGATAACATCACAGAAAGTTCGAAAAAACTGTCTCAACAATGGGATCGATTTTTCAATAAAGAACTTAGTATTGATGAATTTAAGTCATTAGTTGAAAACACGAGAACACACTTATCAAATACAGCAAAACAATCAGACGAAGTTAGTACACAGATGCTTGAAATCATGATGGCACAAGACTTCCAAGATTTAACTGGCCAAGTAATCAAACGTGTTTTGACTATGGCAAAAGATATGGAAAGTCATTTGCTTGATTTTCTGCTGATGTTTAATCCGCAAGGAACAAATAAAGCAGATGAAAATAGCCTATTAAATGGCCCTGTTATCACAACAGAAGGAAGAACCGATATTGTTACTAACCAAGAACAGGTTGATGACCTCTTGGAAAGTCTCGGTTTCTAAGTCTTATTACCGCGCATAAGGGGTATATCATGAGTGTTTTCGGCGGAATGGAAGACCTATTACAGGACTTCTTAACTGAGTCTTCAGAGTTGTTATCTGAAGTCGATAATAAGTTAGTTGAGCTAGAAAAACGCCCAGATGATAAAGCGTTACTCAATGATATTTTTCGCGGTTTCCATACAATTAAAGGCGGGGCTGGCTTTTTAAATGTCGACTCCATGGTGAGTCTTTGCCACAGAACAGAAAATCTCTTTGATAAACTCCGTAATGCAGAACTCACGCTAAATCCAGAAATTATGGACGAAATTTTAGCCGCAACGGGTGTCGTTCGTGAAATGTTTGGCGAGATGTCCCAGGGCCGTCAACCTGCACCTGCAGATCCTGCGCTACTGAAAGCTTTAGACGATGTGCTAGAAGGCAAAAGTAGTAATGCTTCTACTGTGTTAGAAAGCCCAGCAGCACCTTCAGTTTTAGTCTCCACAGAAAGTAAACCAGAGCATGACTGGAAAAATTTGTACGATGTCTTACTGGATGAAAAAGAGGTAACAACTCAAGTGACTAGTGAGCCATTATCAAGCGATATTGAAGTAATCAGCGCAGAACATAGCGAAGTCTTGGCCCCAAGCGCTGCAATATTAGAGCCAATGCAGAGCTTAAAACCTGCGGCTGCGACAACCAATGCTCGACCTCAAGCCAATACACAACAACTTGCCACTCAAGAAACCACCATCCGAATCGATACAGTTCGCTTGGATCAAGTTTTAAATTTATCGGGTGAAATTGGCCTTACAAAAAATAGGCTAACCACTTTGCGTGCAGACATTATGTCTGGAAAAATGGATAGCATTACGCTCAAAGCGCTTGATGAAGCAATTGGTCAGCTCGACTTACTCGTTGGTGATTTACAAAATGCCGTAATGAAAACACGGATGCAGCCAATCGGGCGTTTATTCCAAAAATACCCACGCTTGGCTCGTGACTTGGCTCGCCAAATGGGGAAAGACGTTGAACTCGTGATTTCAGGTGAAGAAACTGAGCTCGACAAAACGATGCTTGAAGATCTTAATGATCCATTAGTGCATTTGGTGCGTAATGCCGTTGATCATGGCGTCGAAACCACTGAAGAGCGTATTGCTAGCGGTAAACCCGCCAAAGCCGTTGTTGAACTAACGGCAACTCAAGTGGGCGATCATATTCGAATTGAAATTATTGATGATGGGCGAGGCATGCGCCCAGATGTAATTCGTCGCAAAGCCATTGAAAAAGGTTTAATTGACATCGAAACGGCAAATAGCCTGGACGACAAGCAAAGTTTACAACTTATTTTTCTTCCTGGTTTTTCGACTAAAGATCAAATTTCAAGTGTCTCAGGTCGTGGCGTTGGAATGGATGTCGTAAAAACGAACATTCAAAAGCTCAATGGGCGAGTTGATATTCAATCCGCAGTTGGTGAGGGATCTCGCTTCACTATTTCGCTGCCATTAACCCTTGCAATCTTACCGGTACTCGTTGTCAAAGTATGCGACCAGCCATTTGCAGTTCCACTCGCAATGGTTAGAGAGATCATTACCATTCGTCAAGAACATGTACAAGAAGTATCAGGAAGAGCAACGATCGTCGTTCGTGACGAAATTTTATCAGTGCGCTCTTTAGCTAATTTAATTGGCTGGCAAGAAGTTCAACTACCGCAGTTTGGCGTATTAATGCAATCAGCGGAGCATTCGTTTATTCTGGCTGTAGACAGTTTCATTGGCAGGGATGACGTAGTCATTAAGCCGCTACAAAATATCCGTCCTAAAGGTGTCGCAGGAGCAACCTTATCGGGGGATGGATCAATCGTGTTGGTTCTTGATATGGAAGACTTACTGGCATCTGATACAGCAGAAACTTCAGCAATAAAAACCTCTCGTTTTATCGAGCAATTTGTTTAATTTAATAAAAATTGACATAAAACTATTCCAACGAACTAGGAGCATGGCATTTAGCCTGTTACCAGAATATGACGCAAGAACATGCATTTATTGGACGTCAACCCATACTGAATCGTCAGCAACAAATTATTGGCTATGAACTATTATTTCGCTTAAATCAAGAGGCAGTCTCCGCTGAGTTTTCAAGTGACATGCATGCAGGCACAAACGTATTGGTAAATACAATATCCAATATGGGCACAGATTGGCTAGTTGGTAATAAACTAGCATTTATTAACGTCGCAGAATCAATGCTCGAAAGTAACTTTTTAGAGTTATTACAGCCTCAACGCGTAATTTTAGAAATTGTTGAAACCACACAACCCACTGAAGATTTATTAAATCGTTTGCGAGATCTGCGTGCACAAGGTTTTGGCATAGCATTAGATGACTTTGTTCTGACACCTCAAACAGCATCCATGATTGAGTTTGCTAATTATATTAAATTAGATATTCAACAGTTAGGCATGTCACAAGTTCCTACTTTATCAAAGGAATTACGTCGTTTTCCATTACTTCAGGTAGCTGAAAAAGTTGAAACTAAAGACGAATTCACGAAGTGTTTTGATATAGGAATGGATTGTTTTCAAGGTTATTATTTTGCACATCCAGAAACTCTATCTGCAAAAGTAATTAACCCAGGTTACGCAAATATTTTACAACTTTTAAATATGTTACGTAACAATGCAGAAATTAGAGATATCGAAAACGCACTTAAAAGAGATGTTGCTCTTTCATTCAAACTTCTTCGTTATATAAATTCGGCAGGCTTTGGACTTTCTTGCGAGATTCAATCATTTCGCCACGCTGTAACTATATTAGGATATCAAAAACTATACCGCTGGCTTACGCTATTACTCGTTACAGCCGGCGCGGACACAGGTACGCCTCCTGCTCTATTAAAAACGGCAGTTACGCGCGGTCGATTAGTCGAACTATTAGGTTCACATCTACTTGATGGGCAGGATAAAGATAATTTATTTATCGTTGGTATGTTTTCATTACTGGATGTCTTACTAGATATGCCAATGGACAAAATTTTAGAAACCTTAATTTTGCCTGAAACTGTAACTGATGCATTAATGGAACATACAGGAATTTACGGTCCATTCCTTGAGCTAGCTGAGGCCTGTGAAGATCCAGAAATGGCTGAAGTTCCAAGACTATGTGAGCAATTACAAATAACACCAGAAATGCTTAACCGATCTCATGTACAAGCCCTAAATTGGGTGGAAGAGCTTGGTGTTTAATTTTAAATTAATCCAATAAACATTTAATAATTCGATGCTCGCTTATCATAATAGTTAAGCGAGCATTTTTTATTAAAAGTATGATTTATTTAGCATACAAAATTAGAAATTAAACTATTATCGCCTTGTGATTTCATGGAAAAATCGTCATAAAAAGATAAACAGCAAAAATCATTAAATGAACTAACCCTTGCAAAACAGTAGTTCTGCCATTACCTAATGACAAAGTTGAAACAATCAATGTCAACACCAACAGGACTGTTGATTTAGCATCAATACCAAGCATTAAAGGCCAACCATTCAGAACAGATACAATTGCAACTGCAGGTATCGATAAACCAATACTCGCCAATGCAGAACCCAATGCTAAATTTAGACTGGTTTGTAATCGATTAGATTTTGCAGCACGTAATGCCGCTAAACCTTCAGGCATTAACACAATTGCTGCGATAATGACGCCAACTAGTGCTGCTGGAGCACCAATACTAGCGACACCAGCTTCAATCATTGGAGAAATTGATTTTGCTAATAAAACAACCGCGATTAAGCCAATTATCAATAAAACAGAGCTAATGATCGCAACTTTAGTTGTTGGTGGTACAGCATGAATGTCTTCATCACTCACACCTTGTTGTGGTAAAAAATAATCTCGATGGCGAACCGTTTGCACAAAAAGAAAAGTCCCATATAAAACTAAAGAAACTAATGCGACGAATGCTAATTGGTTTGAACTATAAATTGGTCCGGCAACAGTAGTTGTATAGTTTGGTAAAATTAAAGTTAATACTACAATGGCTGCTAAAGTTGATAATGAAGCATTAACACCCAACATGCCAAACCGCTGTTCACCAAAGCGATTCCCTCCAACCAATAAACATAATCCAACAATACCATTAAGAATAATCATTACTGTAGCAAAAATGGTATCCCGCGCCAATGCAGAAGCAGCCTCTCCACCAGTAAGCATTAGCGTTACGATTAACGCAACTTCAATTGCAGTAATTGCAGCAGCCAGAACTAAAGTTCCAAAAGGCTCACCGACGCGATGTGCAACGACCTCAGCATGATGTACTGCAGCTAATACACCAAACAACAGTCCAATCGATAATAAAATTAAATACCATTCACCAAAATCAAACAACTGGCCAAAAAGTAAGAAACACCCAATGAATGGTGTTGCGATAGTCCAAAATGGTAATTGTATTATCGATTTAATCATTTACTCAACCTTATAACATTAAAAATATAAATGCCAACCTCAACATTTAACAACAATCAAATAACTTAATTTCCACCACGTTTTTTTTGAAAGAAATAAACAATAGCGCCCATAACTAATCCAGCACAACCAAAGATAAAAATCTTCAAATTAAAACTAGATAATAAGTAAAGTGATGCCAAAATAGCTAAAATAGGTACACTCGGCCCTCCAGGAATAACAAACCCAACCGGTAAACTTTTATCATTCCTTAATTTAAGCACAGCTAATGCCGTTGGTACGTATTGAATAAAAGAAGCAAAAACAGCCAACGAAATTAAAAACAAATAATCACCACTCAAAAGCAAGACTGAGCATAGAACAAAAGTAATCATTAATGCATTAACGGGTCGATTATATTTATTTTTTCTACCTATAAACTCAGGCAGTAACTGATGCTGCAATGCAAGCGACGATGCAATTAATGGAACACTAAATGAAAAAGCTAAAATAACACCACCTATAGAAATCAGCATCCCAATAACAATCAAGTTATAACCCCAATTCCCGACCATTTTTGAAAATGCATCTGCAACAGGTAAAGAAGAAACAGACAAATCTGATCCTAAAACACTAATTGAAACAACTACCAATAGAAAATAAATAACACTACAGGTCATAATGACCGAAATTAAAGCCAACGGAATATTCTTCTGTGGATTTTCCATCCGTGCAGCGGCAATAGGCAAAAAAGAAAACCCTGTAAATGCATAAAATATAACACCAAGTGCAGCACCAACTGAAGTATAAAAAGAATCATTAGATACAACTTCAGGCAATATGAATGGCTGAAAATTACTAATATCCAAATAAAAGACACCAACAACAACAAATAAAAATATAACCATTAATTTAGAAACAGAGGACAAATTATTCAAAAACTTAGCCAAACTAACTCCGAAATAATTTACAACTACAAGGAAAACACAAATTAACAGCGCCGATAAATTATATAAATAATTATTTTTTAGAGACGGGAAAAAACCTGCTAAAGCTGTCAAAAAACCTGCTATTTCGGAAGAAAGTATAATAATTCCCAAAATCCATGCATAAAACCCAACCTCAAAACCAATAAAACGCCCAAATGCTCTATAGCTATAAATCCATGCGGCACCATTTTCAGTAAATTTACTGGCCAATTCGGCATAACATAATGCGATAACAAGCACTAGTAACGATGCAATTAATACAATCGCAATACTAGCAGCACCTATTTTTGCATATACTTGGTTAGGAAGTAAAAAAATACCTGAGCCTATAATTCCATTAATACCTAATAAAAAAATACTAACAAAGCCGATTTTATTATTAGCTACAGAATTTTTAGCCCTATTTAACTTTGAATCTACTGACATTGATCTACCTCAAAAAATTTGATCATCATGAGTTTAGTCTAGTCAAAATTTATGTGTTGTACACCACTTCGCAATTTACCCATATTTTTCTTTCTATTTACCAACATAGTATTACACTGATATAAATTTAATAACAGTAAAAAAACACTAATTTTTAAAACAGTTTTGAGCTTATCTATTGTCGACCTATATCGCTCATGCTCCATGAACGCGTCTTTTATTGAGAAATTGTGCCCTTAATAAATTTACTCACTTTTTCTATGAAGGTTGTGAATGAATTTATTACCGCTTAATGTTTCAAGAATTTAAAACAGAATATATTATGGAAGATGAGGAAGACTGGCTTCTGACGTGAGTAATATTGGTTTTGACTGGCGATTATTAAAAATAGCAAAGGCCATATTCATTTAGAGATGTACTTTAGAGTATGGATGAAAGAAATTCTACGTTCATCATCTCAAAGTTACATTAACCAAGGTATATTCCTCAGCAGTATATATTGCAAGGGCTAGGAAGAGATACAGTACATCGGTATCTACAATTTGTACTCCAGCACCGAAACGACGCGCAGCAAAAAGCCCGACTCTTTCGAATCGGGCTTCTCTATAGGGAAGTCTGGCAATGACCTACTTTCACACGGGCAATCCGCACTATCATCGGCGCTGAGGTGTTTCACTGTCCTGTTCGGGATGGGAAGGAGTGGGACCACCTCGCTATGGTCGCCAGACATTAAACTGTCTGGTGCAACTCTTTCGAGCTACACGAGAGTTATCGCATTCAGCCGCTATCTTTTCAGACCGCAACCTACAACGCTAACTCGTAAAATCAATAGAAGAAGTAATTATACTACACACCAATCAACACCATTTAAGTATTTTTTGTAGTTCAGCGCTTTCACACCGTCCTACTTTGGGTCAATTATATCCATCGTCGCACTACGCGCTTCAGGTTATAGGATCAAGCCTCACGAGCAATTAGTATTGGTTAGCTTAACGCATTACTGCGCTTCCACACCCAACCTATCAACGTCCTGGTCTCGAACGACTCTTTAGAGGATTTAAAACCCTAGGGAAATCTCATCTTGAGGCAAGTTTCGCGCTTAGATGCTTTCAGCGCTTATCTCTTCCCGACTTAGCTACCCGGCAATGCCACTGGCGTGACAACCGGTACACCAGAGGTCAGTCCACTCCGGTCCTCTCGTACTAGGAGCAGCCCCTCTCAAATTTCCAACGCCCACTGCAGATAGGGACCAAACTGTCTCACGACGTTTTGAACCCAGCTCACGTACCACTTTAAATGGCGAACAGCCATACCCTTGGGACCGGCTACAGCCCCAGGATGTGATGAGCCGACATCGAGGTGCCAAACTCCGCCGTCGATGTGAACTCTTGGGCGGAATCAGCCTGTTATCCCCGGAGTACCTTTTATCCGTTGAGCGATGGCCCTTCCATACAGAACCACCGGATCACTATGTCCTGCTTTCGCACCTGCTCGACTTGTCGGTCTCGCAGTTAAGCCGCCTTTTGCCATTACACTATCAGTACGATGTCCGACCGTACCTAGGCGACCTTCGAGCTCCTCCGTTACAATTTGGGAGGAGACCGCCCCAGTCAAACTGCCTACCATGCACGGTCCCCGATCCGGATAACGGACCAAGGTTAGAACCTCAAAGGGGTCAGGGTGGTATTTCAAGGACGGCTCCACAGAAACTAGCGTCTCTGCTTCAAAGCCTCCCACCTATCCTACACAAACCACTTCAAAGTCCAATGCAAAGCTACAGTAAAGGTTCACGGGGTCTTTCCGTCTAGCAGCGGGGAGATTGCATCTTCACAAACACTTCAACTTCGCTGAGTCTCGGGAGGAGACAGTAGGGCCATCGTTACGCCATTCGTGCGGGTCGGAACTTACCCGACAAGGAATTTCGCTACCTTAGGACCGTTATAGTTACGGCCGCCGTTTACTGGGGCTTCGATCAAGAGCTTGCACCCCATCAATTAACCTTCCAGCACCGGGCAGGCGTCACACCCTATACATCCACTTTCGTGTTGGCAGAGTGCTGTGTTTTTGATAAACAGTCGCAGCCCCCATTTCTCTGCGGCCTTATATAGCTCCAAACGCAAGGTTCTTCACCTATAAGGCACACCTTCTCCCGAAGTTACGGTGTTAATTTGCCGAGTTCCTTCTCCCGAGTTCTCTCAAGCACCTTAGAATACTCTTCCTACCCACCTGTGTCGGTTTGCGGTACGGTTCAATATAAGCTGAAGCTTAGTGGCTTTTCTTGGAAGCAGGGTATCAGTTACTTCATCACCTAAGTGAATCGTCATCATGCCTCAGCGTTAACAGCGTCCCGGATTTGCCTAAGACACCCGCCTACACACTTAAACCAACTATTCCAACAGTTGGCTAACCTAACCTTCTCCGTCCCCACATCGCACTTATATCAAGTACAGGAATATTAACCTGTTTCCCATCGACTACGCATTTCTGCCTCGCCTTAGGGGCCGACTCACCCTGCGCCGATGAACGTTGCGCAGGAAACCTTGGGTTTTCGGTGAGGGAGCTTTTCACTCCCTTTATCGCTACTCATGTCAGCATTCGCACTTCTGATACCTCCAGCATCCTTCTCAAGACACCTTCACAGGCTTACAGAACGCTCCTCTACCATATGCCATAAATGGTCATATCCGCGTCTTCGGTTATCAATTTGAGCCCCGTTACATCTTCCGCGCAGGACGACTCGACCAGTGAGCTATTACGCTTTCTTTAAATGATGGCTGCTTCTAAGCCAACATCCTGGCTGTCTGTGCCTTCCCACCTCGTTTTCCACTTAATTGATCATTTGGGACCTTAGACGGCGGTCTGGGTTGTTTCCCTCTTGACCCAGGACGTTAGCACCCCAGGTCTGTCTCCCATGCTCGCACTTGACGGTATTCAGAGTTTGCCATGGTTTGGTAAGTCGCGATGACCCCCTAGCCATAACAGTGCTTTACCCCCGTCAGTGATACATGAGGCACTACCTAAATAGTTTTCGAGGAGAACCAGCTATTTCCAAGTTTGTTTAGCCTTTCACCCCTATCCACAGCTCATCCCCTAACTTTGCAACGTTAGTGGGTTCGGACCTCCAGTGCGTGTTACCGCACCTTCATCCTGGCCATGGATAGATCACTTGGTTTCGGGTCTACGCCCAGCAACTATGCGCCCTATTCGGACTCGGTTTCCCTACGCCTCCCCTATTCGGTTAAGCTCGCTACTGAACGTAAGTCGCTGACCCATTATACAAAAGGTACGCAGTCACCCCATTTTTCAAGGGCTCCCACTGTTTGTATGCATCCGGTTTCAGGTTCTATTTCACTCCCCTCCCGGGGTTCTTTTCGCCTTTCCCTCACGGTACTGGTTCACTATCGGTCGATGATGAGTATTTAGCCTTGGAGGATGGTCCCCCCATCTTCAAACAGGATTTCTCGTGTCCCGCCCTACTTCTCGTACGCTTAGTACCACAATTGACTTTTCATATACGGGACTATCACCCACTATGGTTGGACTTTCCATTCCATTCTATTAAGTCTACTGCTATCACGTACAGGCTCTTCCCATTTCGCTCGCCACTACTTTGGGAATCTCGGTTGATTTCTTTTCCTCCGGTTACTTAGATGTTTCAGTTCACCGGGTTCGCTTCGCTAGACCTATGTATTCAGTCTAGGATGACCCAAAAGGGCCGGGTTTCCCCATTCGGAAATCGTGGGATCAAAGCACTTTGCCAGCTCCCCCACGCTTATCGCAGGCTATCACGTCCTTCGTCGCCTATCATCGCCAAGGCATCCACCAGATGCACTTATTCGCTTGATCCTATAACCTCAAACACGTAAAACGTATCTCAGATTACTGAAATCGTATTTGCGACTTGCAAGTGAGTTCTCATTTCACTTGCGGTTCAGTTACACTGGCATGAGACCAGCACAACTGAACAGATACAATCAACCCAATATTTTTACTTTGAAACTAAACTCAACAACAACTGCAAGCAGTTATTCTCAAATCTAATTCCATTACAATGTTTATTGGAATTAATTACTTCTTCTATTTTGTTAAAGAGCGATATTTAATTAATCATTAAATGACTAATCATTCTAATTTTAGAAACCAGAATAAAATACACTGCACATAACAACGTGCAATACATAGAATTCTATTTTCTACAGCAGATAATGGTGGAGGTTAACGGACTCGAACCGTTCACCCCCTGCTTGCAAAGCAGGTGCTCTACCAGATGAGCTAAACCCCCGTGATACTGGTGGGTCAGATAGGAATCGAACCTATGACCCCCGCGTTATCAACACGGTGCTCTAACCAACTGAGCTACTGACCCATATCGTTTCTTTCAAATCTACAGCCGATGAGTGTGAGTACTTAATCTACCAATCTTTCTCTTGAAAGGAGGTGATCCAGCCGCAGGTTCCCCTACGGCTACCTTGTTACGACTTCACCCCAGTCATGAATCCTACCGTGGTAACCGGACTCCCGAAGGTTATCCTAGCTACTTCTGGTAAAACCCACTCCCATGGTGTGACGGGCGGTGTGTACAAGGCCCGGGAACGTATTCACCGCGACATGCTGATCCGCGATTACTAGCGATTCCGACTTCATGCACTCGAGTTGCAGAGTGCAATCCGGACTACGATCGGTTTTGTGAGATTAGCTCCCCCTCGCGGGTTGGCGACCCTCTGTACCGACCATTGTATGACGTGTGAAGCCCTGGTCATAAGGGCCATGAGGACTTGACGTCATCCCCACCTTCCTCCGGTTTGTCACCGGCAGTCCCATTAAAGTGCTCAACTAAATGTTAGCAACTAATGGCAAGGGTTGCGCTCGTTGCGGGACTTAACCCAACATCTCACGACACGAGCTGACGACAGCCATGCAGCACCTGTGTTACGGTTCCCGAAGGCACTCCTCTATCTCTAAAGGATTCCGTACATGTCAAGACCAGGTAAGGTTTTTCGCGTTGCATCGAATTAATCCACATCATCCACCGCTTGTGCGGGCCCCCGTCAATTCCTTTGAGTTTTAGTCTTGCGACCGTACTCCCCAGGCGGTCTACTTCACGCGTTAGCTGCGTTACTAAGCTCCGAAAAGCCCAACAACTAGTAGACATCGTTTAGGGCGTGGACTACCAGGGTATCTAATCCTGTTTGCTCCCCACGCTTTCGTCCATGAGTGTCAGTATTAGGCCAGGGGGTTGCCTTCGCCATCGGTGTTCCTCCACATCTCTACGCATTTCACTGCTACACGTGGAATTCCACCCCCCTCTCCCATACTCTAGCGAGACAGTCATAAACGCAATTCCTAGGTTGAGCCCAGGGATTTCACGTCTATCTTATCAAGCCACCTGCGGACGCTTTACGCCCAGTAATTCCGATTAACGCTTGGACCCTACGTATTACCGCGGCTGCTGGCACGTAGTTAGCCGGTCCTTATTCTTCGGGTACTGTCATCCCCAGCAGTTATTAACCACTAGGATTTCCTCCCCGACAAAAGCGCTTTACAACCCGAAGGCCTTCTTCACGCACGCGGCATTGCTGGATCAGGCTTTCGCCCATTGTCCAAGATTCCCCACTGCTGCCTCCCGTAGGAGTCTGGACCGTGTCTCAGTTCCAGTGTGGCGGATCGTCCTCTAAGACCCGCTACTGATCGTTGCCTTGGTAGGCCTTTACCCTACCAACTAGCTAATCAGCCATCGGCTGCTCCAATAACGTGAGGCCTTGCGGTCCCCCACTTTCCCCCTCAGGGCGTATGCGGTATTAGCACTCCTTTCGAAGCGTTATCCCCCATTACTGGGTACATTCCGATGTATTACTCACCCGTTCGCCACTCGTCAGCGGTGCAAGCACCCTGTTACCGTTCGACTTGCATGTGTAAAGCATGCCGCCAGCGTTCAATCTGAGCCAGGATCAAACTCTTTCGTTTAATCTAGCTGAATTTACATACTTGGCTTAGTACTCATTACTCAAAGAAACACTTGGTTAAAAACCAAGATTTCTTTTAAATCTTGAGTGTAAGCACTTGTTTGACTGGCAAACCAAGCACTCACACTCATCGGCTGTATTTTGTTAAAGATCAGTGGCTTAGACACCGAAACCAGCTGGAAAACCGCTTGTTTCGT
The DNA here is from genome assembly GCF_013284055.1 of Deefgea piscis. Taxonomy (NCBI): domain Bacteria; kingdom Pseudomonadati; phylum Pseudomonadota; class Betaproteobacteria; order Neisseriales; family Chitinibacteraceae; genus Deefgea; species Deefgea piscis. Next base: position 481,566 of record NZ_CP054143.1, read on the forward strand.
TTGCTGTGTCAGCAGCAGAGAGGCCGAACTATACCCACCCACCTAAAGTCCGTCAACACCCAGTTGCAAAGAAAACCACACAAAGGCGCTAAGTTGTTGAATTACATACGATCTAGTTTCAACATTAATTCTGCTGCAGCGTAAAAAAACAGAGCGATGCCAAGCCTTGATTACGGATATACATAGCGCCAAATGCTTATTTGGCCGTTTTTGCCCCTAAATTTGCTAACATTTTCGCCGCTATACGACGAAATCAACGCTGCAGCACAACAACGACGGACTTCAATTGCTGCTCGGGAGGACCAAAGAAATAAAAGGCTAAGGATGTCCACATAGACCTTATTGCTAAGTACAATCTCATTTGATATTCGTCTAACCGTCTAACCCACAAAACACCGGAGTCACCATGCCCTTGCTAGATAGCTTTACTGTTGACCATACAATCATGAAAGCACCTGCAGTCCGTATCGCAAAAAAAATGACGACACCTCACGGCGATGCAATTACCGTTTTTGATCTTCGTTTTTGCATACCGAATCAAGAGATATTATCTGAACGAGGGATCCACACTCTTGAACATTTATTTGCAGGGTTTATGCGTAACCACCTCAATGGGGATGGTGTAGAAATTATTGATATTTCCCCAATGGGCTGCCGCACAGGGTTTTATATGAGTTTAATTGGCACTCCAAATGAACTGCGAGTGGTCAATGCTTGGCAAGCTGCCATGGAAGATGTACTTAAGGTAGCTCAGCAATCTGAAATTCCTGAGCTTAATCTTTACCAATGTGGTACCTATGAGATGCACTCATTAGACGAAGCAAAAAAAATCGCTCAGGATATTCTTAGCCGCGGCGTAGGCGTCAACCTCAATGAAGAGATTAAACTGTCAGCGGAATGGCTAGATAAAAATGCTTAAATAAGTTGCACATAAACATTCAAGTTACGACTTGCTAATACTGAATCCATTTAATTTGTGTGTTTTTTCAGTATTTATTAAGCAATGGCTTGTAAGCTTAAATCGTATTACAACGGCAAGAGCCTAAGCGACTATCACTTAGACTCTTGCCACTTAAAAGATAAATATCAATCAGTGCATATCTGCTTAACCCCCCCCAGCAGCGTGCACACCGTACTACCACTTCCATTGCAATCCCAATTCAGCCTTGCCTAGCTGCTGACCTCGAGCCCAACTGCCGCCGAGTAAACCATAGTAACTCCCCCAGTTAGTCTGCTTGCTATACCCTAATTGCATTTGCCACGTCGTACTTGGCCCTGCCGCAGGTAAATACAGATTGGGAGCGGTTAACTTTAGTGCACTATCACTGCCAAATTGATGTGTAACACCAGAGCGAAGCCAAATATTTTCTTCTGTATTTATTCTCCGCTCAACTCGAATACTTGCCCCACCATACCAATGTGAAGTTTGTTCAAAGCGCCCTTTAATACTTTCATCTTGTAAATCCCAATTAAAATTTGCGTATCCAACATTTAGCTGTGGTGCGAGCGTCCAATTATCAAATACTTCAAACACCTTCCCGACGCCAAGATTCGTTGCCCAAATAGGTGCCGTCAAGGTATTGCTATAGGCATCTTCTGTTTTAACCTTTGCACGCTCATACCCGAGCAAAGCAATAGCACGTCCATACCAACCATCCTTTTCCAATTGACCATATAAGCCTGTTTGAAAACTATTAATATCCAGATCAGCACTAGCACGTGAATGAATAAGCGCCCCCTCTCCAGAGGTATTGAGTTGATTGTGACTCCAAGCTAAAAAAGCCCCGCCCCGCCACGACTTACTATCATCAAGCTGACCATCTCGATCAATACCTATCGTTACAGAACTCCCCCAACCATCAAATGAAAAGCCATAATCTGCACTTTGTCTTAAGTGAGTGGCATCGATTTTCATCCAAAGATCATTAGCTACACTAGGGATAACATCTAAACGTTGTTCTATAGCGCTTAAATTACTACGTAAAATAATATCGGATATCGCAGGCAAAACACCGTACGCTGGAATTTCTGGTAACAAACGATCGGGTTTTAATGTTGGAGATACATCAGGAGATACAGGCACAATAGGGACTGGCGGCTGTGGCGGCTGTGGCGGCTGTGGCTGCCCAGCATTCGCATCAGGCACCACAGGGGCAAATGGCGACTGTAGATACCAACTCGAGCGTCCATTTTCATTTTTTTGCACAATTTCCCATACATATGGACTTCCCTTTAAGCGAACATCATATATATTGCGCGACCCAACTGGGTTGGCCGCAATAAAAGTATCGCCCCGTGTCAACGTATTGATCGATGATTGAGCAAAACGAATTTGTTCCCCCAGTCGACCTGAGGAGCCATCGTTATTAAATTGAACACGTGTTGTTCCAGATAAGTTACCGTCAATTTGCAACATCGATGACTTTTCAAGATTTGCTGAAACATGATCAACTAAAAGACCATTGGTACTTTGAAATGGGCCTAAGACATTTAAAGTAGAAAATTGCCCTCCTCCCCCTAAAGCAATCGTCCCCGCATTATTCAATCCGGCAGTCAGTTGCGCATTCACAGGCACATTCAAAGTACCTGAATTCGTTAACGTTGCATTACTTGCTAAAGCCAGATTACCTGCCATCACCAAGGTTGCACCGCGATGAATATTAATTGCACCCCAATTTTGTAAATCAAGCACATTCGTAAGCGAACGACCATCGACAATCGTTGCTGCAGAAATAACAGCACCATTCAAAAGTGATAATTGATTTAACCCAGTGCTATCGCGCAAGTTGTTCATACTGGAAAGATCAGTTCGAAGTAAATCAATCTGATTATCACGACCAGTAATCGTTAACGTTCCATCAACTTTACCGCCCTGTAAAATCAATTGATTATTCGAACCCGAGACTATTGTTGTACCAGCCAAAGTTCCCGCCGCCAACCAAGCTTGCCCGCCGCTACCTGAAATATTTAGCTCACTCACTGTGCCGCCATTATTGAGCATCCGTCCGCCATTCAAATGGACCCCTGTTGCGATGCCGCCTAGCGATACAGTCTGCCGTCCGCCCGAATTGATGCTCGTATTTTCAGCAGCCCCGCCAGACAAAACAAATTGGCTTGCGGAGAGCAGTTGCGTATCAATCACTCGGCCACCCGATGCAATTTGCTGCGTGCCAGCATTCAATGTATTGCCACTGGCAATGCCGCCAGCCTCAATAAACTGACGTCCACCATTAACCACCGTGTTATTTGCACGCCCCAGCACGACTTGATCAGCAGCCCCCAAAATAGTCGCACTAGCAACGCCACCGAACTCTACTCTTTGACTACCAGCAGTCACTGTTGTTGCGGATGCAAGACCACCAGACAAAACTTGCTGAGTGCCGCCATTAAGCCATGTATCTTTCGCAAGTCCGCCCGCGCTAATAAACTGTCTACCGCCTTGATCAATCACATTCCGCGTAGCAATACCTTCTATTGTTTGATCGCTACCACTGCCAACCGTAGTGTCAAATGCTTGCCCACCTGCGCCAACATCCTGACTACTATCATTAAGAATGGTTTGCTTTGCGACACCACCAGACAGAATTCCTTGATTACTATTCCCATTTAATGTCGTAGATACCGCAGAACCCCCAGCAACCAGCTGATCTGCTCCTGCATTTAAAGTCGTTAAACTCGCCACACCGGCGAGAATATCTTGGGAGCCCCCCGAAATAACCGTATTAGTCACCGAGCCTTGAACATTCTGCGCGCCATTTTTTTCGATCAAAGTATTCGTCGCCGAACCACCAGCAAAAACACTTTGCGTTCCAGAAACTATCTGCGTACCAGATGCAAGGCCTCCACTAGAGACGTACTGATTACTCCCAGATAAAACGGTGGTATTCGTTGCCACACCACCGGCCGAAATAACCTGGCTACCAGAAATCACTGTCGTTGTTGTCGCCAAACCACCTGATAGCACTCCTTGATACCCATTACTTACCACCGTCTGTACTGCTTGTCCGCCGCTCTGCACCAACTGAACACCAGCCCCAACAATATTTGTATTGTTGGCTAATCCAGCGTTATATTGATAGCCCGTGTTAATTAAAGCGGAGTTCACCACCCCTCCCGCAGAAATATACTGTCGGCCGGTAATGTTACTTTGATCTGCTCGCCCACCAGAATTCACGTACTGGCTCCCCACCACATCATTGGCTTGTAACAGCCCGCCAGAATAAACAATTTGTTTGCCATCGATGTGTGACGACCTCACTACGCCTCCCGACGAAACCTCTTGTGTCGCTGGCGTCGTAACTAAGCTATTACTCACCACACCACCATCGATGACGTATTGAGTCCCTGAATCGACCGTCTCTCCAGAAACAGTACTCGTTACTGGTGTGGTATATGCCTGCACCAACGATGAAGGTATCAATAGTACGAACAGTAAACGAGATAGAAAAATCGATCTGGAAAAACGACGAAGGCCATACCGCAAGTTTTGAGTGCGAAATTTCATTGATTACCTCTTTCACTTAGACGATTAAAGCTCGCCGTGGCACACGATTTAATGTATCGATCACTTGCAACGGTGTAATTAAGCGCGTGCATTCAAATTGCCGAGGGGTATCTTTATGCCGAGGACACCAAAAAAAATCCGCATGATCAAAACTATGTCGAGGATCATTCCAGCAACTATTACAAGTGTGATGATTGAAAATACGATAAGGGGTGTAAAATTCATTAATTGGATGAGTAAAACCGCTAATCAAAGCGACAGGCGTTGCTACCGACCACGCCAACCAAGCAAGCCCGCTTGATAGTCCAACAAAAAACTCAGCATGGCGAATTAATTCCGCCCGCTCCAGCAACGGCAAATCACCCGTGAAATCTTCTGCGCCATGGGGTAACGTGGTCCAAGTTAAGCCACTGCCATGACATGATTTTTGATCAATACACAGAACACGCAAACCCTGTTCCTTCAGGTGTTTCACAACCTCAATCCATCCGGTTGGATGATTCCAATATTTGCATTGCGTAGAACTTTGCACCGCAATACAGACATAAGGTTCAACAATTCGCCGAGGAGCTTCCAGTGATGTAATTTGTGCAGGCTCCTCTCGAGGATCCACCCCCAATAGATGCCCAGCAGTACGATGCAAACCAACCAAACGAAAATCCCCAGGTTGATAATAATGTTCATCATCACCAAAAAACAAACCCAAGTAATAAGTCGCATAAAACTCAGACGTATTAATTTCTTCTGGAGTAACAAAACGAATCGTTGGATTTGCTTGAGCAAAAAGAGGAATTAAATTTGCAGCCATTGAACAGGTAAGGTGACAGCGATGCTCTGCAGCAAAACGTGCCGCATAAGGAAACCAAGCCAACACATCCCCTAAAGTACCCACCGGAAACTGAATCAAAACAGGCTGGTCTTGCAAACTCAAGCGATGATCCAAGATTTTTTGATCTTTGTTCCACACCTCTATATGAAACGGAACAAAGTACTTCTTACTACTCATGACCATGCCTGCGCCAATTTGCGTTTCAAACAAAATATTATGGGTTTGCAAATCAGATAACCGCACTCGCCACTCGCCATCGGGCAACTGAACACGCGCACCATCATTAAAATCAAAGAAAATCTTAGATTCAGACAACTGAGTTGGTGGATTGACTGCAGGAACAAAACAAGTCAAATGCACAGAAGAAGATAAAGGAGCATTCATCTGAATAGCTAAAATTTAAAAATAGTTTTTTAGCATAGACCAGTAAGAAGCCGTTGCTGCGATAAATAAGCTAAACCACTGCAAACAGAAGGAGTACAAGCATTTTTTAAATGCAAAAAAAGCACCTAGCGTTTTCGTTAAGAGCTTTAATTTACTGGTGGACCTGCACGAGGCTTTAGATAAATTACCCCAAACCCCAGATGGATTTAACCCATTCTCACCGACATTAGTGTTCTCAGTTACATGAAGCTACTTAAGATTGTTGCATTGCAACTCCGCAACCTGATGATCAAAGTCCCCCACCATCACCCGCTCGCTTAATAACTCAAACAGCGTATTTTGGTTTCTAGCATGCTACACCGATGATAGCCCAACCACTTTTCCAGATCGTCCGACCCAAGTATTTGATTGGGGGATTACCGACTCAAGCGAGCTATTGAAACCACCAAATCCCTCAGCGCACAAAGTGTGAAATCACGGGATTTTTACGACAGGTGTTGATGCTGAAACTAGAAATATAAAAGGCCACTAGTTATCAGGTGCGGCCCAAATTATTTCAAATCTATGCCAAAGCACTCTTTGAACGAAGTCTCATTCTTGATTTGGTATGTGTTCCGACAATCAAAAATTCACCTAACTTGAAGCATCTCAAATCAATGCGTCAATGTGAGTGGCCCACGGCACTACAGGTAACATGATGAGTAGCACATCGCCCATTCATTGAGACATCAGGCAAATAGCCCAAATTTTTATCGACAAAATGAAATTTAGCTGTCAAAAAAAGTCAGTAATTAGTACAAATAAATTGTATCTGACCAATAATGAATGTCTGTAACTGCTGAGTTTGTACTATTTATATTTACGTCGAAACTACATACTAGGATGTGCAATGTCATTAAGCCCCACGGCGTTACCCGCTGAAATTTCCAGTGCTGAAATCGACAAAGTATTTTCAATTATTGACATACCTTCTTGTCCAGCTATTGTTGCCAAGGTCTTGGCGGAAGTACAGAAAGATAATCCTGATATTCGAACGCTGGCACAGTCAATCTCGGCTGACGCAGGAATGGCAGCAGCTTCGTTGCGATTGGCAAATTCGCCATTATTTCGAGTCGGTAAGCAAACCAGTAGTGTGCTGGAGGCTATTGAGCGCCTAGGGATGCGTAATATTTCATGCGTCATAATTGCGACGGCTCTAAAGTCTTCAATGAGTGGAATATCAGGTGAGTCTGTAAATCAATTTTGGATTAAGGCCTCTAGCATTGCTTTAGCAGCAGGCATGATTGCCAAGCGCCAGTTTGGTGTTGCACCTGATGCGGCCTATACCTATGCCCTGTTTCATAATGCGGGTCAGCCGTTGATGATGCAACGTTTTCCTGAATATCCCGCGCTGATTACAGAGTGTCGTAATAATGGACGCATGCTCATCAGCGCAGAAGATCAATACTTCCCTTGTACACATCCAATTATTGGCTCTTTATTGGTCCGAAACTGGGGGCTAGCACCCTTAGTGGGACTGGCGATTCGATTCCATCATGAGCCAGATGTGTACGACTTACCCGATCAATCCTTGCCTGGTGGTGCGGTTTCATTGATTGCAGTCACGCATATCGCCGAATTTTTATCCGATGAGATGGATTGCGAGCCTGATCTGGAGGTGGGTGCGCAAAACTTCCAGCGAGCTCTAGAGCATTTTGGGATTGAATTAAATGAACTTGATGAGCTAAGGGATGTCGTTTCGCAATCGCGCCAGAATGATGCGAGTTAGGGTATGTTGTAGCGTACTGAATCAAGACCAGATTGAGCACGCACAAATTATTAGATGAACGGAGGTCACTCGAGTAACCCGCAAAACCGATACTTTGTGTAAATGCGTAACCGTTTTAAATTCTATTGAATTTCGTAAACAAATAGAATAGACCTATTTTCTGCAGCAAAATCGACCGCCGATGATAGTGCTATTTTATTAGCTAGCGACAAACTGGCTATCCGGAACAGTTCAAATAGTTTGAACAAAAAAAAGGACCTAGCATTGCTGCTAAGTCCTTGATTTTACTGGTGGGCCTTCACGGACTTGAACCGTGGACCAAAGGATTATGAGTCCTCTGCTCTAACCAACTGAGCTAAAGGCCCGAAAGGATTGCTATTCTACTGTTCGCTGGCGTTATTTTCAATAAAACTCTTCAATCTTTCTGAACGAGTTGGATGACGCAGCTTACGTAGAGCCTTGGCTTCAATTTGACGAATCCGCTCACGCGTTACATCAAACTGTTTACCAACTTCTTCGAGCGTATGATCAGTACTCATATCAATACCAAAACGCATGCGTAGCACTTTGGCTTCACGTGGTGTTAAGGTATCAAGCACTTCTTTGGTCGCTTCACGCAAACCGGCATAAACGGCAGCATCAGCAGGCGCCATATTATTAGCGTCTTCAATAAAATCACCGAGGTGTGAATCATCATCATCACCAATCGGCGTTTCCATTGAAATCGGCTCTTTGGCGATTTTAAGGATTTTGCGAATTTTGTCTTCCGGCATTTCCATGCGTTCAGCCAATTCTTCAGGTGTTGCTTCGTTACCTGTTTCTTGCAAAATCTGGCGCTGAATACGGTTCATCTTATTGATCGTTTCGATCATATGTACCGGAATACGAATCGTGCGTGCTTGGTCAGCAATCGAGCGAGTAATCGCCTGACGAATCCACCATGTGGCATATGTTGAGAACTTATAACCACGGCGATATTCGAATTTATCTACTGCTTTCATCAAGCCGATATTGCCTTCCTGAATCAAATCAAGGAATTGCAAACCACGGTTGGTGTATTTTTTGGCGATAGAAATCACCAAACGCAAGTTGGCTTCAATCATTTCGCGCTTTGCGCGTTTGGCCTTAGCTTCACCCGTCGACATATGGCGGCTAATTTCTTTCAACTCACGAATACTCAAACGCGCTGACTCTTGCAGTTCGTTGAGTTTTTGCTGTTGCTCCATGATCGCGTGTTTATAACGGAACATGATGCCGGAGTAACTTTTTTCTGCCGCGATTTCTTCCGAAACCCACGTCAAATCAGTTTCACGCCCAGGAAAATTTTTGATGAAATAATCACGTGGCATACCGACACGGCGCGTGCATAAATCCATGATTTGGCGTTCATGCGTGCGAATATCATCGACCATTCCGCGCAATACATCGCATAGCGATTCAACTTGACGAGCAGAAAAACGAATTTTCTGGAACTCAATCGCAATCGATTGCTGTAGCAAGATATAGGTTGGTGATGCTGTGCCGTGATCAATCAATGCTTCAAGCATCCGACCGTAAAGGTCGTTAATCACTTCAAAATGTTCACGCGCTTGAGTTTTTAGTAGCTCTAGATTGGCACTAGCAGCTGCGGCGCCACCATCATCTTCGGCTTCTTCCTCATCATCACCGTCACTCTCTTCGAGCACGGCATCAGGATCAGGCAAATCTAGCGCAGTCTCTTCTTCTTCAACCGCGTTTGGATCGATAAAGCCGTCGATGACATCATCAATACGAATTTCATCATTCAAACCACGTTCGACCAAATCAATAATTTGAGCAATCGTCGTTGGACATGCCGAAATGGCCGTGATCATGTGCTTTAAGCCGTCTTCGATGCGTTTGGCGATTTCAATTTCGCCTTCACGCGTCAAGAGCTCAACGGTTCCCATTTCGCGCATATACATGCGGACAGGATCCGTTGTACGGCCAAAGTCAGCATCGACTGAAGACAGAGCAGCTTCAGCTTCTTCCGCTGCATCTTCATCTGCCACCGCGGCAGGCGCGTCGGACATCAACAGATCTTCAGCATCAGGAGCTTCGTCGTAGACTTGGATCCCCATATTGGAGATCATGCTGATAATGCCTTCGATTTGCTCGGCATCCAACATGTCTTCTGGGAGGTGATCGTTAATCTCGGCGTACGTGAGGTAACCACGTTCCTTACCGAGGACGATTAGCGTCTTAAATTTGGCTTTGCGTTCTTCAGGGTCGAGTTTTTCCTCGGCCTGTTTGCCGCCGTTTAATTCAAGATTATCTTTATTTAGTTTTTGATCTGCTGCCATGACTCTGCTTGGGTGTCTAGCAAAACCGAGAATTATACCAGACATCGAAGGGTTTTGTCCCCGACATCGGAAGTGAAGAGCCCATTTGACCCCTTCACTTAGCTAGCGACGCAACAAAAGCGTCAAGTATTCTTGCGATTCTTCATCAGTCAAACCGCGACTGGCCGAGAGCGCATCAAGCTCTTCTTTCCGACTTAGTGTAGACCCTAGCGAAAAATTTTGCGTAGCAGCCATCAATGAGTTAGAAATTTCAATGAGCAATTCGTCTTGGTCAAACTTATCAAATAAATGATGTGATTCATTCAATATCGGAGCTAATCGTGCAAACCCCGGTAGATCCTGACAACGTTCGACCAATTCAGCACCTAGAAGTTCGACATCTAATCGAGCGCGCATCAATACACAACGCACCAAACCACTGAATCCCTCATTAGGCCAAGCCAATTCACATTCATCCTGCCCTTGTAAAATCGACGGACGGAATAAAACCAACTGCAAAACACGCAACAACGGGTCGTGCTGAGCGGCGGGCTTTAAGCGTGGCCGATCTTCTTCTGCTCGCCAAGATTTACCTTTTGCTCCGCGCTTAAAACCGCCATTAGAACGTGGCTGCCAAGGCCGCTTTACTTGGCCTTGACCCTGCCACGCATCATAAACTGGCGCAGAATCAAACGCAGTGTCTGCGGACATCTCCGGAAAAACCGGCACATCCACCGACGGAGCAACAGTCAACGACGCAAACTCGGCAGTGGATAATTGGCACATTTCTGCCAACCGTTTACTGAGCATTAACTTTAATATGGGGGCTTGTATCAATTGATCAAGATGGGGACGTGCAATATGTACTAAACGCGCCCGGCCTTCTTCCATCGTTAGATCAACCTGCGCCGACAATTCTTTTAATAAGTACTGCGACAAAGGCAATGCCGCCTCATCAATCAACGACTCAAATGCGGCACGACCAAATTCCTGCACGTAAGAATCCGGATCATGCTCGGCAGGCAAAAACAAAAATTTTAGCTCTTTGCCGTCTTTCACTTCGGGTAGGCTATTTTCTAGCGCTCGCCATGCAGCCTTGATACCGGCTTTATCACCATCAAAGCCAAACACCACTTCATCGGCCAATTTAAGCAATTTACGAATATGCTCAGGCGTACATGCCGTACCTAGCGATGCAACAGCGTACTCAATGCCATGCTGATGCAGCATCACCACATCCATATAGCCTTCGGCAACCAAGGCTCGGTTGTGATCGCGAATTGCGGTACGCGCCTGTGGCAAACCATACAACTCCCGGCCCTTACTAAATACTGGCGTTTCAGGTGAGTTCAAATACTTAGGCTCACCCTGCCCCATCACACGACCACCAAAACCGATGATCTGACTACGCTGATTCATAATTGGAAACATTACGCGCTCACGAAAACGATCGTAGCGACGCTTTGATTCTTCTTTATCAATCACTAAGCCGGCCTCAGCTAAAGTGACATTCCAGTCATAATCGGGGTATACCGCCTTAAGCGGCTGCCAATCATCGCCGCCAGGTGCATACCCTAAGCCAAACTTAGCCGCTGTTTTACCCTCAACACCACGCCGCTTGAAATACTCAATTGCCGCAGGTGCGGTTTTGAGCTGCGCCCGATAAAAATCAAACGCAACTTTCAGTACATCATAAATGCCGGGTACTTTTTTTTGTTCTTCCGATTGTGGCCGATCTTCCACCGGCACTTGCATGCCAACCGATTCTGCCAATTGCCTAACGGCCTCAGGAAAACTTAAAGCCTGCAACTCCATGATGAAAGTTAACGCCGATCCATGCACCCCACAACCAAAGCAGTGATAAAACTGCTTGGTTTGGCTAACCGTAAAAGAAGGCGATTTTTCTTTGTGAAACGGGCAGCAGGCCATGTAATTTTGGCCAGCCTTTTTTAGCGGCACATAGCGCTCGACCACGTCGACAATATCAACGCGGTTCAATAAATCCTGAATAAAATCATCGGGAATTCGCGCCATTTAAACTCAGCACACCTTCAAAAAAATAGACTCGCAAAGGCCATGCGATTAAGCCATCCGCGCTTTAACGAGTTTACTCACTTCAGCCATATCGGCACGGCCGGCGAGTTGGGGCTTGATTTCGGCCATGATTTTACCCATCGCAGCAGCAGTTGCCCCATGCGTTGCAATCGCGGCGTCGACAATAGCGCCAATTTCTTCAGCGCTGAGTTGTTGCGGCATATATTCAATCAAGATCGCCACTTCAAATTTTTCTTTATCTGCCAAATCTTGACGTGCGGCGGCTTCAAATTGCGTGATACTGTCTTTACGCTGCTTGAGCATTTTGTCGATGATGGCGGTAATCGCGGCATCATCCAGCTCAATCCGTTCATCCACTTCACGCTGCTTGATCGCAGCAAGCAATAAACGAATAACACCAAGACGATCAGCTTGCTTTTCTTTCATTGCTGTTTTCATATCAGCAGTAATTCGGGCTTTTAAAGTCATCACACGTCCTTAATTTGATGCAGTCATAACAAAACGTTGTACGTCTTCACGCCGCGCGACCAACACGCTTTGCGATTCCTTAGCTTCAATTTGGACCGAAATCGTCAAAATCAATTCACACCGCTTAGTAATGACAACGCTAAGTGCAGAAAAAACAAAAGGTCGCCTAGGCGACCTTAAGTACAAACAACAGCTAGCTTAACTCTTAGTAGAGTTTTGCTGGCAATTGTTGGCTACGCAGACGCTTGTGTTGACGCTTTACAGCGGCAGCAAGCTTGCGTTTACGTTCAGCAGTTGGCTTCTCGTAGAATTCGCGTGCACGAAGTTCGGTGAGGAGGCCAGTCTTTTCAACAGAACGCTTGAAGCGGCGCATCGCTACTTCGAACGGTTCGTTTTCTTTAACGCGTACGGAAGGCATTAGTCGAATCCTAGTAAACTTTTAAACTCTAGCCTCGTTAAAGACCAAAGATCGGGAAAGGGTGCGATTATCCGGTATAAATTCTGAATTGTCAAAAGGAATAGAGATCAGCCCCTTTCGTGTTGCATCTTTGCCCGTTAATATAAGCAGATTGATCATCTAATAATGAGTGCGCCATGCTGGTATTAGGCATTGAATCTTCTTGCGACGAAACTGGCGTTGCGCTGTACGACACCGATGCAGGCCTGTTGGCCCACCAACTGCATACCCAAATCGCCATGCATAGCGAGTATGGCGGTGTTGTGCCTGAATTGGCGTCACGCGACCATATTCGCCGCGTACTACCTTTAACTGAAAGCTGTTTGACACAAGCGGGCAAGCAGCTCGATGACATTGATGCCATTGCCTACACCGCAGGGCCCGGTCTTGCCGGCGCTTTACTGGTTGGCGCATCGGTCGCCAATGCACTGGCGTTTGCGCTGGGCAAGCCAACGATTGCAGTGCATCACTTAGAAGGACACTTATTATCGCCTTGCTTAGCCGACCCTGCGCCTGAATTTCCATTTATTGCTTTATTAGTATCGGGCGGGCACACGCAATTGATGGCAGTCCACGGTGTTGGGCGCTATGAATTACTCGGCGAAACTGTTGATGATGCGGCGGGTGAAGCGTTTGATAAATCGGCAAAACTAATTGGTCTGGGTTATCCCGGTGGCCCGGCGCTGTCCAAACTTGCCGATACTGGCGACGCAACGCGCTTTACTTTGCCACGGCCCATGCTGCATACGCCGAACTTAGATATGAGTTTTTCCGGCTTAAAAACCGCAGTACTTAATTTAGTCACCCAACAATCGCCGCTGGACGATATAACTCGGGCAGATATTTGCGCGGCCTTCCAAGAAGCCATTGTTGAAGTGCTGGTTAAAAAGTCACTCAAAGCACTCAAACAAACCGGCATGAAGCGTTTGGTCATCGCCGGCGGCGTGGGTGCCAATCGACAATTGCGTGCTGCATTCGATGATGCGGCCAAAAAACGCGGCTTTACGGTGTTTTATCCGCCACTTGAATTGTGCACCGACAATGGCGCGATGATTGCTTATGCTGGCGCACAGCGACTCAGCGAGCGACAAGTTGCCGGCTCTTTTGCTGTCAAACCACGCTGGGACTTAGCCAGCCTTGCCAGCGCCGACTAGCATCTATTCACGCTTGGTTTGTTCGCTGCGCCGACCAAGCCACTGTCGCTAATCGAGGGTATTACCCTCTAAGCAATACATCAAAAAGCTGAGATTAATATACCCATAAAAAAACCCGCTATTGCGGGTTTTTCATTATTGGCGGCGTGATGACTGCAATTACGCCACGACAAAAGACTGCTCAAGCTGATTGGGCCACGCCAGATTGAGCGTTTGCCCCGAACGAATCGGCCCAACCCCTTCTGGGGTTCCGGTATAAATCAGATCGCCGGGCTGCAAAGTAAACTTACTGGAAATCCACGCAATCAAGGTGGCAACGTCAAATGCCATTAAGCGCGTATCGGCCGCCTGGCGCAGCTCACCATCAATCGTCAGCGTAAATTGCTGCTGCGTCGGATCAATCCCGTCCGCAGCGACAAAATCAGTCAATACCGCAGCACCATCAAAGCCTTTGGCCAAAGTCCAAGGCTGGCCATTTTTTTTCGCCAGCGCCTGTACATCGCGCGCGGTCAAATCCAAGCCCAAACCGTAGCCAGCAATATGCGCCAGCGCATCAGCCTTCGCAATATGCGCGCCGCCTTGGCCAATCAACACCACCAGCTCTAATTCGTGATGCACCTCATTGGACCATGACGGCAACACTAACGCGGCCCCCGGCTGCACCACCGCTGAATTGGGTTTAATAAATACCATCGGCTCTTCAGTGATCGCCGAGCCCATTTCTTTGGCATGGGCAACAAAATTGCGCGCCACACAATAAATATTATTTACTCGCCATGCCGTTGCACCCAGTTGAATCTCAGCCATTGCTTACGCCACCCATTGAGAAATACTAAATAACAAAATCACCGCCAACCACAAAATCGCCGCTCGCCACACCAGCGCCACCGCGCTGGTTAAGTAATCAGGATTAGCCGACTCGCCAACACCTAATTCGGGGCGATATTTCACCGTATGATCTTGATGCAACGCTTCGCCTAAACGAACGCCTAAAGCACCAGCGGCGGAAGCCAACAAAATACCGTAATCTTGATCCATCCATTGCTGCGCCTGTGAGCGCCAGCAATAAACTGCGTCTTCAAAATTACCCACCACGGCAAATGAAATCGCCGCCAAACGAATCGGAATAAAATCCAAAATATCCATCACGCCATCGGCAAAGCGGCCAAACACATCACCATGCCCACCCCATTTTTGCTGCAATAAACACGCCGCACGGTAAGCCACAGCACCAGCAGGACCGGCAATCCACGCCAAAGCGACAAACCAAAAAATAGTGCCAAACACATAGCGATAAGAATCAATCACCCCTTGCTCAATCGTCAAACGCGCTACTTCATCTTCATTGAGCTCTGAAGTCGATTGTCCTGTCCAATCCCCCAGCATGCTGCGCGCCGTATTTAAATCATCGGCCTGCAATGCTTTTGAGATTTTGGTGAAGGCATGGCTAAACTGGCGAAAGCCCATCGTAAAATATAAAATCAACACATCCCAAGCAATCGCTAGAAACACGTTATACCGCAGCAAAAACCAATACCCACCCGCAGTAATCGCCACCAGCGGCACCACAGCGAGTAGCCAGGCATATACCCCATTGCGATATTCACCCGCATTTAAATTACGCCCCATGCCATTGGCGGTGCGAATAAAACCCAAATACAGTGGATTACGGCTGCTAATCGGCCGCAGTTGCTCTAATAGCAAAGCTAAAATCAAAGACAAAATACTCATAAACTTAATCCTAAATTGCGCCCAAGCTAAAAAAATCAGCTCATAGCCGTACATACTTTATGTTTCAAAGATAACATAGAGCCCTTGCGAGCAGAAACAATATAGACAGCTCTTGAAAAAGCACGCCACAGTGCCATATCGTCAATACCACCCTCAACCGGAGAAACAAATGGAACATCAACTTCCTACACTGCCTTACGCACAAGATGCTTTAGCGCCATTTATGTCAGCTGAAACTTTGTCTTATCACTATGGCAAACATCACCAAACTTATATTACCAACCTGAACAACCTCATCAAAGGCACTGACAACGAAAACAAGTCGCTAGAAGAGATTGTAAAAACTGCACCTGCAGGTGGTTTATATAATAACGCCGCACAAACTTGGAACCATACTTTCTTTTGGTTTGGCTTTGCACCTAACCCAACAGGCGAAGATCGCGCACCTGCTGGCGCATTGGCAGATGCCATTGCCGCTAAATGGGGCTCATTTGATGAATTCAAAAAAGCCTTCAATACCTCAGCAGCCGGCAACTTTGGTTCAGGCTGGACTTGGTTGGTTAAAAAAGCCGACGGTTCACTCGACATCTTGAATACTGGCGCAGCAGGCACCCCACTCACTACCGGCGAAACAGCACTGTTGACCTGTGACGTTTGGGAACACGCTTACTACATCGATTACCGTAACAGCCGTCCTAACTACCTCGAAGGTTTCTGGAAACTGGTTGACTGGAATGTCGTTGCTGCACGTTTAGCCGCATAAAAATAAGCAACAGCTGAGCGATATGTCAGCTTTTGTATACAGATTTTAAAAAAGACGATCACTCGATCGTCTTTTTTTTTCGCCCACGATTTACCCTCTAAACCAAGCGCAAAAACAGTGCACGAAAAGTCAAATTGGTATTTCTCCTTATATTTCAAAGGCATTAGCCATAACCCTCACGCACCAAGTTGCAGCGCAATAATTAGCATTTCATGATGTGCACTGTTATTTATTTCAAACAGCTTTGTTTTGCTTACTTAAAAATTAAGACTATGAATTTAAACTGTTTTTAAATCAATTCACCGAGTTGACAAGACAAATGTAGTTTGAGAAATTAGCGCTACGAAACGTAACAGCCGCGAAAGCAACTGCAATTCGCTGCAAAGATTACGTGCAACGACTGGTATTAAGCAAAACAAAATCCAGCGTCAGCAATGAGCCGAGTGTACGAGCCAAAAAACCAAGAACAAACAGGGGCTACTCGCAGTGCACTCGGGTCAAACCCTGTTTTGAAGACCATGCGCCTCACGGTGCAATTGAAATTCTTACTAAACAAATGATGGATGAGAGGAAATATCAAATGAACTTCCGTTTAGCCGCAATCCCGGCAGCCATTGCCTTTGTCTCAATCAGCGCCTTTGCTGCTGATGCATGGAATAGCGCAACCGCCTACTCTGGTGGCGCCGTCGTCACTTATGCAGGTAAAGAGTACAAAGCAAAATGGTGGACTCAGGGCAATGTACCTGGTGCAGAACAATGGGGTCCTTGGGAAGCAACCGGTACTGCCCCAACCACAGCACCGACCACAGCACCAACGACCGCCCCTACCGCAACGCCAAGCACTGCACCAGGCGCTTGCACTAGCGCTGAATGGAATTCAAGCGCCGTTTACACCGGTGGCAACTTAGTGAGCTACAACAACCGTAGCTACAAAGCAAAATGGTGGACTCAAGGCAACGCGCCAGGCAGCAATGATGTTTGGCAAGATATGGGCGCATGTGGCACGAGCACAGCAACACCAACGCCAACCGCAACACCAACTGCAACACCAACTGCAACACCAACTGCAACACCAACTGCAACACCAACTGCAACACCAACCGCAACACCAACCGCAACACCAACTGCAACACCAACTGCAACACCAACTGCAACACCAACTGCAACGCCAACTGCAACGCCAACAACGTCTGCAACACCTGTTCCACCGACTGGTGCGAAACAAGTGGGTACCTACTTTGCAGAATGGTCAATTTACGGTCGTAAGTTCTACCTGAAAAACATGCAAGACAGCGGTCAAGCTGCCAAGTTGACGTTCTTGAACTACTCATTCGCCAATATCTATAACCGTGGCGGCAAATACGTTTGCGATGCAACCGTAAATAAACTCGAAGCCGGCGGACAAGACGGTGGTGATGCATGGGCGGTTTACCAAAAAGGCTTTGGTGCTGGTGAATCAGTGGATGGCGTTGCTGATAAATACGGTTGGGATAAATGGGATGATCCTCGCCAAGGCAAAGCTGGCCCACTCAAAGGCAACTTAAATCAGTTGAAAAAACTGAAAGCCAAAAACCCGAACATGAAAGCACTTATTTCATTGGGTGGCTGGACTTGGTCGAAATGGTTCTCTGCGGCGGCTGCCACCCCAGAACTACGCCAAGCTTTAGTTAGCTCGTGTATCGACGTGTGGATCAAAGGTAATATTCCATTCGATTCAGGCTCAAATGCCGGTGGTTCTTACGTTGATCCAACAACTGGCAAAACGGTCTACGCCGCTGCCGACGTATTTGACGGGATTGATATCGACTGGGAATACCCAGGTGTACAAGGTATTGGCACGAACACAGTTTCTGCTGCCGACAAGCAAAACAACAACTTGTTAATGCAAGAATTCCGCAAACAATTGGATGAGTTGAGCAAAACCACCGGCAAGAAATACTTGTTGACCGTCGCCATTGGTGCCGGCGATGATAAAATTGCCGCGACAGAACCAGCCGAATACAGCAAATACCTCGACTGGATCAACATCATGTCGTACGACTTTAACGGCGGCTGGGATGCACAAGGTCCAACCGACTTCCAATCAAATCTGTACCAAGATCCAGCTAGCCCACGCACAGTGGATCCAAAAACGGGCAAAGTCAGCAAATACTACACTGACGCAGCCGTGAAAGATCTGATTGCCCGTGGTGCACCAGCGGCGAAATTGCATATCGGTGTTCCATTCTACGGTCGTGGTTGGACTGGCGTGAAAAACGTGAACAATGGTCTGTATCAAACCGCAACCGGTGCTGCTAAAGGCACGTACGAAGCCGGTATCGAAGACTACAAAGTACTGAAAAACGCGCCAGGTACTGAGTATATTCATCCAGTTACGCAACAAACCTATCGTTTTGATGGCTCGACATTCTGGTCTTACGACACTCCTCGTGATATCAAACTGAAAGCTGACTATGCAAACAAAATGGGTCTGGGCGGTATCTTTAGCTGGGAAGCCGACGGCGACACCGCCAACGGTGAACTGGTTGAAGCAATGACGCATATCAACAAATAAAAATAAGCTTGTAAAGATTGAACCCCACTTTTTAAGTGGGGTTTTTTTATCGCTAAATCCGCAATAATTACACCAAACAAACAAATTTCAAACGCCTAATGAAATGATGCAAAAACCGCTGCAAACCAAGTAAATACAAGCCTTCGCCGCCCGCACAACCCCATAAAAATCCTTGCTCCAGAGGCCTTTAAGCTTTAGCATGTGGCTCTATAGGGAATCAATCCAGCGCATCTCGCACGATAAAACTTAGACCGAGATTGAAGATGAAAACGCAATATTTCTTACATAAAAAAAATGGTTTCACGCTACTAGAATTACTCGTAGTACTTCTGATTATTGCGCTACTTGCTGGCTATGTCGGCCCCAAACTGTTTGGTGAAGTTGGCAAAGCCAAAACCAAAACTGCCGCTAGTCAAATGAAATCCATCGCTGGGGCATTAGATCAATATCGCCTCGATACCGGCCGCTACCCGAGTACTGAATTGGGCCTCAATAGCTTAACCAAAAAGCCGGCTGACGAAGGCAAATGGAGCGGCCCTTACCTGATGAAGGATGTACCCAACGATCCTTGGGACAAGCCTTACATTTACACTATCCCTGGTGAAAATGGCCATGACTACGAATTAAAAAGTTATGGCTTAGATGGTAAACCGGGCGGTAGCGGCGAAGACGCCGATATCAGCTACTGGTAAACCATGCGTTACCAAGTCAAAGCCTTAAGCGCAGGCCAACTGCGCGAGATGACGCTGGATGCCGCCAACGTGGACGACCTGCGCGCGCGGCTGTTAGAGCAAGGTTTGCAATTGGTAAGTTGTAAGGCTGAACGCACCTTCAGCCTGTCATTGGGCAAGAGTGAATTTCAAGTTTCACTGTTCACCCAAGAGCTGATTGCACTGCTAGAAGCGGGTCTGACGCTGGTTGAGGCGATGGAAACGCTGAAAGAAAAAAGCAGCCACGATCAAAATCGCACCGTACTGACCACCATGATTGAAGGTTTATACCAAGGGCTACCTTTATCTAAAGTACTGGCGCAAATGCCAAATTTATTCCCGCCGCTGTATATTGCCAGCGTGGGATCGGCAGAAAAAACCGGCCATTTAGCCGACGCCTTAAAACGTTATCATCATTACGAAACGCGCTTAAGCGCCGTCAAAAAAAAGGTCGTCGCCTCCTTGGTTTATCCCATGGTGGTGATTGGCATTGGCGGCAGCATTATGCTGTTTTTGCTGTTTTATGTGATTCCCAAATTTAGCCAAATTTACGCCTCAATGAAAAACCTGCCTTTCGCCGCGCAAATGATGCTGTGGTGGGGCGACTTGGTGCATCAGCATGGCCAAGCGATATTTTTACTGATCATCACCAGCTTAATCGCTATTGTGATGGCGTTTCGCACGCAAGCGATTCAAACGATTTTGCTGACCTTATTTTGGAAGCTGCCGCGACTGGAAGAATATCGGCGTTTATTTGCGTTAACTCGCTTTTATCGCACCGTGGGGCTGTTGCTTTCTGGCGGTTTAAATTTGGTCGCAGCACTGGAATTAGCGGCGCAATTATTGCCAAACACCATGCGCTTTGCGCTGTCGCAAGCCATTATCGACATCAAATCAGGCCAACAACTTTCCAATACGCTCCCCAAATACAACCTGACCACGCCTGTGTCGGAGCGGCTACTGCGTGTGGGCGAACAAAGCGGTGAGCTGGCGACGATGATCGAGCGCGCTGCGCAATTTTGTGATGAAGAACTCGATCGGGCGATTGAAATGTTTACGCGTTTGTTCGAGCCCATTTTGATGTTACTGATTGGGATATTGATTGGTGGCATCGTCTTTTTGCTTTATATGCCGATTTTTGAGTTGGCCGGGAATATGCAATGATCACGCTCGATTTGATTCAGCACTTGCGAGCCACCAGCGGCAACCAGCCTTTACCGGTGTTGTTGCAACAGTCGCTCGGACTAAATAATGAGGCGTATCTACTTGCAGTCAGCGGCTACCTTGGCCTGCCAGCCATTACCTCACTAGAACTTAAAGCACTCAAGCCACGCTATGATTTGCTCGCCTTTGGCGATGCCGTCGCTCACCAGTGTCTGTTGGCGGAAATACCGCAGCATGGCTATGTGTTAATTTTATCAGACCCATTTAGCCCAGTCGTTCGCAACTGGGCACAGCAAAAAATCAGCGTCGCTTTTCGCGTGGCGTTTGCGCTATTTGATGATTTGCAGCAGTACTTTAATGAATATGAAACATCGCACCGCGCAATGGATCAAATGGCGGTCGGTGAAAACCAAGAGAGCAGCAAAGAAGGCATTACCGAGATCAATTTAACGACGTTATCGCAAGATGATAAACCCGTCGTCAAACTGGTTAACTCCACACTCTATGACGCCCTCAAAGCCAAAGCGTCAGATATCCATATGGAAACCACGCCACAAGGCATGACGATTAAATACCGCATTGACGGTGTTTTGCTGCATGCCGGCGGGGTTAGTGGCGTTGAAATGGCCGAACAAGTCGTGTCGCGGATTAAAGTCTTGGCCGAATTGGATATTTCTGAACATCGCGTTCCCCAAGACGGACGCTTTAAAGCCAAAGTGAATCATCGCGAAGTTGATTTTCGCGTGTCGATCATGCCATCGATTCATGGCGAAGATGCCGTGTTGCGGATTTTGGATAAACAAAGCGGCGGCGATACATTCAAGGCATTGCGTCTTGAAACGCTAGGCCATGAAGCGCAAACCATGGCGGCCATTCGCTCACTATCGCATGAGCCTTATGGCTTGCTACTGGTGACCGGGCCAACCGGATCGGGTAAATCGACCACGCTGTATGCCACGCTCTCTGAAATTAATAATGGTGAAGAAAAAATCATCACCATTGAAGATCCGGTTGAATATCAACTGCCCGGCGTATTGCAGATTCCTGTGAACGACAAAAAAGGCCTTACTTTTGCCCGTGGCTTGCGCTCGATCTTGCGCCATGACCCCGACAAGATTTTAGTCGGCGAGATTCGTGATGGCGAAACCGCCAATATCGCAGTCCAAGCGGCACTGACCGGCCATTTGGTACTGACCTCGGTGCATGCCAACAATGCGTTCTCGGTGATTGATCGTTTTATTCATATGGGCGTTGAACCCAATAGCTTTGTCGACGCGCTGATTGGCGTGGTCGCGCAGCGTTTAATTCGCAAAGTCTGCCCGCACTGCGTGGGCGACGATCAACCCGAGCTGGAATTACTCGCGGCATCGAGCTTAACCCGCCAACAAGTCAGCACTTGGACTTTTCGCAAAGGTCGCGGCTGCCCCGCTTGCCGCAATACCGGTTATTTAGGCCGCAAAGCCATTGCCGAAGTATTGCGACTGGATGATGAACTCAAACAAGCGATTGCCAAACACGCGCCTGCGGTCGAGCTCAAAAAAATTGCCCTGAGCAATGGTTTTATTTCGATGCGCCAAATTGCCCTTAACGCCGTTGCCCGCGGTGAAACCACCTTACAGGAAATCAACCGTGTCACCTTTGTTGATTAAGCATTGTGCATGGTTTAGCAAACAGCGCATTCGGATTGCCAGTCGGCATTGGAGCGGCAGCGTACTGGCGCGCCAGCGTGCCAGCCTCGATGCTTCATCTGATCTACTGGTCAATCGCTTTCAAGAGCTACTCAATCAAGTACCGCGTGGCCAATTGGGATACGATCAAGTCGACCTGATTTTAGGCTCGCCTTGGGTGCGCTATGTGTGTTTACCTTGGCAAGACGGTTTAAATCATGAGCGCGATTGGGAAAGCTATGCCCGATTATTACTGGCCCAACATTATGGCGTGAGTAGTGAATCGTGGCGGATTCGCATTGCGCCAGGCGGATATGGCGAGCCACGCATTGCCGCCGCTTTTGATGAAGGCCTGTACCAAACGCTGCTAGAGCTTTGTCGCACCAGCAAAATGAAGCTCGGCAAAATCGAGCCTTTATTCACCACGGCAGTCAATCAACATCAACGGCAATTAAAAGACGCAGAACATGCCTTGGTAATCTTAGAGCAAGGCTATGCCTTAATTGGTTTTTATCGTGAGCATGCTTGGCAAGGCATTATTACTTTGCCCATCCAGCTCGACCATGACAGCCCGGAAAATCAAACCTTATCGCTCGCCGCCTTGGTGCGAGAAGCTGCCGTTTTAAGCGGGCAGTTTTTACCCGAGCATATTTATCTCACCTCTTCAGAACTCACGCTGCGCAGTGTTAAATCGGCTGATTTTGACTTTGAATGGCTCGGCGCCGTGCAGCCGCTGTTTATTGCCGGGGATGCCAGTCAATGAAAAAACTGCAACTGGATTTTAACTTACAACCGACCCGTACACCTTGGCTAGGCCTATTGCTGTGCGTGCTTGGGGTGATTGCTGTTTTGTGGGTCATGACGCAAATTGACGTCGCCAAAGAACAAAAAAATCAACTCGAATTGCAAGAAGACAGCATCGCACTGCGGATCAAGCAGCGCGATAGCAAAATCAAAGCCGAACTTAATGCGTCGCCGGTTTCGGCCAAGGTGGAAAAAATCCGTCGTGATCAATTACTCAGCCATACCCCGGCATTTGATTTGTTAGAGCGCGTTTGGGAAAAAGAAATCGCTTTTAGCCGGCTGGAAATCGCCACCGTTGAGCGCGATATCAAAATGGATTTAGAGGCCAAATCACTCAATGACGTCTTACTGTTGGTCGATCGCTTTGAAGCCGCGCCAGAAACCAAGCACGTCACCCTCGCTCGCAATAGCTTAAAAATTGGCGACCCACATCGACCCGCCGTCGCGGCGATTGAAGTGTTATGGCTGGCCGATCGCGTGGCACCTAACAACAATGCCAGCGCGGCCAGTACCGCCAGCCGTGTGCATTCAGCCAGTGCCGCATCGGGAGTGCATTGATGACTAAAGCACAATTATTTTGGTATTTACGCCTCATCCCTCGTTACTCGGGCATATTGGGTATTGCCGGCTTAGCCTTATTGGGCTTTGCCTTGCTGCTCTATACCCAAGAATTAAAACCATACCAGCGCGATTTAATCGATAGAGAAAATGCGCTAGCCCAGCGCTTTCAACAATTACGCGTTCCCGCTGTTGCCAGCAGCGTTAGCGATGCGCTGCCTAAGCTTAATCGCAGCGATACCTTTACCTTTTTTTTACGTGCCCTCAATGAGCTTGCTGCCAAAAATCAAATCGTGATCACGCAAGTCGATTACAAAAATCAAGTCGAAGCCGATGGTAAATTGCAGCGCTACAGCCTGCAATTTCCAGCCAATGCGCGCTATATGCAAATTCGCCGCTTTATGCTGGAACTACAAACCATACCCGGCGTGCGCATTGAAACCGTCAACCTGCAACGCCAGCAAATTTCAGACGACCAAGTCGCGCTGCAAATTCAGCTGTCGTATTTGACGGAGGCCCATTAATGCTCTCTCGTCCAATGCAATACCTGCTCGGTGCCACCTTAGCCATCACTGCCTATACCTTTTGGCAAGACCGTACCGAGCCTGAATTAGATAGCGCGGCAAAACCTGCCGCGCGGCGCGCGCTCGCGGCAGAAATACGCGGCGCCTCAATGCCAAATACGGCCGCCAGCCAAGCCAGTGCCACAGCATCCGGCGTCAGCATTGCCGATTTATTCCCTAAGCAATCATGGGTTCCTCCACCACCGCCGCCGACCAAGCCCCCTGCGCCCACCCCGACACCAACCCCAGTGGCTCCGCCATTGCCGTTTGTAGTGACCGCGACATGGCTAGAAAAAAACAGCTTATACATTGTCGTTGAAGCGCAAGGGCAATCCATCGTGCTCTGTAGCCAATGCGATACTTTAGGCCGAATACAACCGGGCGAAAGCCTACTTGGCAATTACCGCCTCGATAAAATGAGTCCCACTATGCTGACGTTTACTTTTTTACCGCTCAATCAGCAACAAACCCTGTCAATGGGAGGCGCACTGTGAAACGAGCACTGATGTCCTCAATCATTTCGGTGGCCTTTTTAGCGGGCTGCGCCGCCGATATGGCGCGCTATAAAGCGGAAAACCTGATCCAAGACGAAGGCAACCCAGAGGCCGCACTCAAAGTATTGCAAGCCCAAATGGCCAGTAGCCCTGCTGATTTAAAGCTGAAAATGGCGTATCAAAGCAATTTGCAGCAGTATTTGGCGCGCTTACAAGTAGAAGGCGATCAAGCGCGTTCACGCGGCGATACCGCATTGGCGATGAGTCGTTACCAGCAAATTTTAAGCTGGGAGAGCAATAACGATCGCGCGCGTGAAGGCATTCGTTTGATTGAGATCGGCATTCGCCATAACTCAATGCTCAAATACGCACAAGAAATCAAAGACAGCCGCCCGGATGAATCGCTGAATTTAGTGCTGCAAATCTTGGCGGAAAACCCACGCAATGTGCAAGCACAAGTACTACGCAACGAAGTAGAAAGCCGTAAAGCGCGTGAAGTCAATCTGCGCCCGGCTTTAGCGCAAGCACTGAAAAGCCCGATTTCGCTGCAGTTTCGCGATCAAAGCATGATGAGCGTGTTTGATATTATTTCGCGCATTGGTAAGGTTAATTTTATCTTTGATAAAGACGTCGCCCCCAATTTAAAAACCACGATTTATGCCCGCGATACCACCGTGGAAGACGTGATCAATTTGATTTTGGCGACCAATCAACTGGATAAAAAAATCCTCAATGACAACACCATTCTGATTTATCCCAAACGGCCAGATAAAGATCGCGACTACAAAGACATGGTGATGCGCACCTTCTATTTGTCCAATGCCGACCCTAAGCAAGTGCTGTCGATGATCAAACAAATGATCAAAACGCGTGACGTGTATATCGACGAGCGTTTGTCGATGTTGGTGATGCGCGATACCCCCGACGCCATTGCGGTGGCCGAGCGCTTGATCGCGGCGCAAGATATTCCGCAATCTGAAGTCTTGATGGATGTCGAAGTGCTTGAAGTCAGCAATAGCGACGTGCTCGATCTGGGTATTCAATACCCGAATTCGATCAGTGCCACGGTGTATGGCAATGCAATCGGCGCGGTACCTACTGTTACGACCAATACCGTCGGCAATATCACGACGTCGACCACCACCAACAACACCAAAATTGCCGGCTCGGTCACGCTCGATCAAATTGGTAATCTGAATAAAGGCGATGTACTGGTTAATCTAGGCTCGCCAACAGTGACGGCCAATTTCTTGCAAAGCAAGGGCAAAACCAATATTTTGGCCAATCCGAAAATTCGGGTTAAAAACCGCGATAAAGCCAAAATTCTCATTGGCGATCGCGTTCCGGTGGTCACTACCACGGTGTCCAATGGCACCAGTACCGAAAACGTCAATTATCAAGACGTGGGTTTAACACTGAATGTTGAGCCGGTACTCACCATTGATAATGAGATCAGCGTGAAAGTCACGCTCGAAGTGTCCAATATTGTTAAAACCATCCCGACCAAATCAGGCTTGTTGGTTTACCAAATTGGTACTCGCCGTGCCGAAACCAATATGAGTGCGCGTGATGGTGAAACCCAAGTCTTAGCGGGGCTGTTGTCGCGCCAAGAAGCCGAAACCGGCTCTGGCTTACCGTTCCTGAGTTCTTTACCAGTGCTGGATCGAATTTTTGGTACCAATAAAACCGAGAAAAGCAAAACCGAAATCATTTTGTTGATTACGCCACGAGTCGTGCGATCGTTGCCAATTCCATCGTCGTATATCACCAATTTTGAAAGCGGTACCGAAGGCAGTATCAGCACCGACCCATTACGCCTGCGTAATTCATCGACGGTGTTAATCAATAGCCAAGGTGGCTCGCCAGCGCCGTATATTCCACCGGCACCAGCGCCAGAACCACAAGCGCAGCCACAGCCGCAACCGCAGCAACAACCTGCGCCGGCAACGCCAACTGAAGCCACGCCGGCCGCAACACCTGTCCCACGGGGTGGCGGCATGGGTCGTCGATAAGATGCGGTTTGCTGCTGGATTTACGCTGATTGAATTGATGGTGACGTTAACCATTCTGGCCGTCTTAGCGACAGTGGCATTGCCATTGTCGCAAGTGGCAGCAACGCGCAATCGTGAAGACGATTTACGCCGAGCGCTCTGGCAAATTCGTAATGGCATCGATCAATACAAAGCGGCGGTCGATGCCGGGCGCGTGAATAAATCACTCGATGAATCGGGCTTTCCGCCCACGCTAGACACTTTGGTGGAAGGCGCGAAAGATTTAAAAGACCCAGCGGGGAAAAAAATCTATTTTTTACGCCGTTTACCGCGTGACCCATTTTGCGATTGCCCCAGTAAAAGCAATGCCCAAACTTGGGGACTACGCAGTTATGCCAGTCCACCCGAAGCGCCAGCTGAAGGCCGCGACGTGTATGATATCTACTCGATTTCAACGCAAACGGGTTTAAATGGAGTGCCATATCGTGAGTGGTAAGCAAAGCCGAGGCTTTACGCTGATTGAACTTTTGGTGGTGCTAGCGATTATGGCTAGCTTATTGACGCTGGTGGTGCCGCGCTATTTTCAGCAAACCGACCGCGCGCAAGAAACCGTGCTCAAGCACAATCTGGTCGCGGTGCGTGATGGGATTGATAAGTTTTTTGCCGATACTGGCCGCTACCCAAATAATCTGGACGAATTGGTCAGCCGTAAATATTTGCGCGAAGCGCCGCTCGATCCGATCACGAGTCGCCGTGATTCATGGATTATTGTGCCGCCTGAAACCGGTACTGGCGTCTACGATTTAAAAAGTGGTGCTCAAGGCACAGCCAAAGATGGCACCCAGTACAACACTTGGTAAGCGCGTGACGACGCTCCGCCAGCCGCATCGTGCACAGCAAGGATTTGCCTATGTCTGGGCCTTGATGTTGGTCTTGATTATGGGGATTTACCTCGCGCAAGTTGGTGAGGCGTGGCAAAACCGCATTCAGCGCAGTAAAGAAGAAGAACTGATGCGCGTTGGCAATGAAATTCGCCTCGCCATCAAGCAGTACAGCGAGCAAAACAGCGCCGCTGGCCTGCAATACCCCAAAACGCTGCAAGATTTAGTGCAAGACCCGCGAGTACCCTTCCCTCGACGCTATCTGCGTAAAGCGTATAAAGACCCCATTACTGGCGGCGATTGGCTGATGATTGGTGGTCCCGGTGGCAGCTTTATGGGCGTGCAAAGTCCATCATTGCAAAAACCACTCAAAAACGATCAATTTATCAATGAGAATGCCAATTTTAAAGACGCCAAGTCCTACCAAGACTGGCGCTTTGCCCACTGGCCGAATCAAGGTGGTGGCCGAAAATAACCCCTTCACGCCTCAAGCTAAAATCGACGCAAACGCGTCAGCTTGACACTACATCAACAGCGGCAAATGACTATATCCCCAGCTCGGTTCGACTTTGATTTGGCGATGATATTTTAAATTTCACGCGTTAAAACAGATCGACTGCGGCCCCTTCCCCCTTGATGGGGGAAGGCTGGGATGGGGGTGTTGAGCTTAAAACGCACTTCGTTGTATCACCTTCACCCTAACCTTCTCCCATCAAGGGAGAGGGAATGCCGAGAAGCTCTAAGCACAATCAACACCTAACCTGAATATCGCCCAACACCAATGTGTATTGACCGCCAGCCATTAAGCTAAATAGCCTAGCGGCCAATACCCTATTAGGCGTAATAACGTTGCGAAAATTCCAACATCCGCTCAATTGGTAAGCGCGCTGCTGCCATATCGCTGGCAGAGAGATAATCAATCTCGGTACCCTGCCCCGCTTGAGCACGTTTCACCGCCTCAATCGTGTTCATTTTCATATACGGGCAAGAATTACACTGGCAACCGGCGTAAATCGGCGCTTGCTCGATATTCAGATCGGGACGCGCTAAGCGCATATTGTACAAAATGCCATCTTCGGTCGCGACGAAGATCACCGCATCGGGCTCTTTGTCGAACGACTTGATCCAGTTGAGCATGCCAGAGGTCGAGCCGACGTAATCGGCTTGCTGCAGCACCGGCAACGGGCTTTCAGGATGGGCAATCAAGTATTTGGCGGTGGTGCACGCAGCAAACGCTTCATCGAGCGCCGCTTGGTTAAACTTATCATGCACTTCACATACCGCCGACCATAACGGCATATCGTAGCCATGCTGGAAGTTCAAATACGCGCCCATATTCCGATCTGGCGAGAAAATCACTTTTTTACCTTCGGCATATAAATGCGCGATGATGTCGTCCACATTACGGCTGGTAACAATCCAGTCCGACAACGCTTTGTGCTCAGCCGAGCTATTGATATACGACACATGCACATGATCAGGATACGATTCACGCCAAGCTTTTAGCGCGCTCACATCGGTTTGCGTCACCAAAGAACAGGTTGAACCGGCATCGGGCAAAATCACTTTGGCATTTGGGTTCAAAATTTTGGCGGTTTCCGCCATAAAACGCACACCGGCAAACACGATAATATCGGCGTCGGCATCGCGAGCAAACAACGACAATTCCAAACTATCGCCAACCTTATCCGCCATTTGCTGGATTTCAGGCTGGGTATAATAATGAGCAAGCGTCACAACGCGTGGCATGGGACTATCCTTAAGCAAGCTACAAAAATAAAGGCGATGCAATCAATACACCGTCATCAATACGCGAATCTTACCATGCTTGCCGCCCGCTTTTTTGCCAGAAATGCAGGGGCAAGCACGATTATTTCGCAATTGAGTAGAAAAATATTGCAGTTCCTCTTGACAGCCTCGTCGCCCTTGTCCATAATTCGCCTCCTCTGCAAATCACATCGATCTGCAGACACGGATGCGGGATTAGCTCAGTTGGTAGAGCGATACCTTGCCAAGGTATAGGTCGAGAGTTCGAGTCTCTTATCCCGCTCCAAAAAAAAAGAAAAAAATGGCGTAGTACAGTAACAGCAGTTTAGGCTGCGGGATTAGCTCAGTTGGTAGAGCGATACCTTGCCAAGGTATAGGTCGAGAGTTCGAGTCTCTTATCCCGCTCCAAAAAAATGGCGTAGTATGCAGCATCAGCAGTATCGATGCGGGATTAGCTCAGTTGGTAGAGCGATACCTTGCCAAGGTATAGGTCGAGAGTTCGAGTCTCTTATCCCGCTCCAAAAAATGGCGTAGTACACAGCATCAGCAGTATCGATGCGGGATTAGCTCAGTTGGTAGAGCGATACCTTGCCAAGGTATAGGTCGAGAGTTCGAGTCTCTTATCCCGCTCCAGATTTTAAGATTAATGAAGTTGTTATTCATTAATCAGCATCACCCCTGGCGGGGTAGCAAAATGGTTATGCCGCGGCCTGCAAAGCCGTTTACGCCGGTTCGATTCCGGCCTCCGCCTCCAATACTAAAGTACGAGATATCGGACTTTAAGAAATGCTGAAGCAGTAATGCACAGCGCTCGGATGGTGAAATTGGTAGACACAAGGGACTTAAAATCCCTCGCCGAAAGGTGTGCGGGTTCAAGTCCCGCTCCGAGCACCACTAATAAAATCAAGGGTTTAGCTGAAAAGCTAGACCCTTTTTTTTTGCCTAAGTATTAGTCTCCCCCTCTCATGGGACATTCTTTGGACATTGGCTTAGAAACCAGCAGCACAATGTCACCGTCTATTGACTCACGGACAAACTTACAAAAACCGCTTTTATTTAGATTAATAAATACAATACAGCAAACAATTAATTACTAATAATGTAAAAATATTTGTTTTTTTCTTAGAGCTACCGCTGCGATGCACTAGATTGATACAAATCCCGTCTGGGTCGGGATATTGATTGAGGTGCACTATGTTTTTTAAGCAAAATCGGTTAATTAGCCAACTAGACAGCGCGGCCGAAGCGGCTTTACGTGGCGATATGCCACGCTGGACGATGGATGGCGATGAGAAGTGGCGTGCCATTGGCGATAAATTACATCGAATCTGGCATAAAAACAGCGAAGCGCTTTCTGCTGCCCTGCATGAAAAACGCGCTTTACATGATGAAGTAAGCGCATTGCAGGAAGAATTAGCCAAGGAAAAAACGCAGTACAGTGCTTTAGAAAAACGTTTTGATCTGGTGAATCAGGCATCAAGCGAAGGGCTTTGGGATATGAGTGTCGTGGCAGGAGATCCGCTTAATCCTGCCAATGTATTTTGGTGGTCACCGACCTTCAGGCGTTTACTCGGGTTTACCGATGAGCGAGATTTTCCGAATGTACTGGGGAGCTGGGCCAACCTTTTGCACCCAGAAGATAAAGACACCACACTCACGGCCTTTGCTGATCACTTAAATGACAAAAGCGGGCGCACCCCTTACGACATTGAATACCGCCTGCAATGCAAAGATAAGCAATATCGCTGGTTCCGGGCAAGAGGCGCGACACAGCGTAATAGCGAAGGCGTACCGCTTAGAGTGGCCGGCTCTTTGGAGGGGATTTCCCTGCGCAAAAAAAACGAGGCCGAGCTGAGTAAAACATTGACCCGATTCGAGCTAAGCAGCGCAATGCTATCTGAAGGCTTGTGGGATATGGAAGTCGATGTGGATAACCCAGTGAATCCGCAAAATGCCTTTTGGTGGTCAGAGCAATTCAGGGCTTTATTGGGTTTTAATTCGATTAACGAGTTTCCAGATGTACTGGATAGCTGGGCCAGCCGCTTACACCCGGATGAAAAGCAAGGCGTGCTAGATGCATTTGCCGCGCATTTAAACGACAAAACCGGCAACACCCCCTACAACATCGAATACCGCCTGAAGTGTAAAAACAATGAATACCACTGGTTTCGCGCTAGAGGCAAAACCCGCCGTGACAGCAATGGCGCGCCATTACGCGTGGTGGGGGCATTGGCTGCCATTGATGCTGAAAAGAAATCCGAAGCGCTAAGCGGTGAAAGCACGCAAAGGCAGAGTCTAGAAAAAAGCCTTGCCGAAATTGCCACCATTGTCGGCACCATTAAATCGATTGCCGATCAGACCAATCTGCTGGCCCTGAACGCGGCCATCGAAGCCGCCCGCGCAGGAGAAGCTGGCCGTGGCTTTGCCGTGGTGGCCGATGAAGTCCGAAAACTAGCCGAGAGAACCAGCGCCGCAACGCTGGATGTAGAAAGCCTTGTCAGGCAGAGCAAGTAAGCCAGTGGCGCGATCATGGCATCGATGACGAACTAGCGTCGATGCCATGCTGGTGTTTGCAGCCGGATACTTGCCACCATTGCGGCGGTTATAAAACGCAATCTCCAAGCACCACAATGAAGATGAAGGGTTTAGCGGAAAAGCTAAGCCCTTATTTCTTGCCTACTCACCGATCAGCCAAGCCAATGTTATCCCTCATCGATGAATGATGAACCACCCGATTTAAATCATCTTCAGTGACCAAGCACTGGTCGCTAAAAATCCTCGACAAGCATTTAAAGGATTGTCGTGAATCGCCAGCACCGGCCAAATTCCGCCGTCGGCAGCTCGCGGATAGCCGCCGGGCAAATACTCGCTGAATACGATGATAAAAAACAGAACCTCAAGCGTTATTATTGTTCAATAGAAAATCCGACCAAAATCAATACACTCGGCGGATAACAAGGTAGAATTCGCGCTCTAGCTGGCTGAATGTGCAGCGATTTAAACCGCACCAGCGCAGCAAGAAAGCAAACGCTCACAAACCCTAGACCGCGATGGCGACTGGGGTTTTTTGTTTTCTGATGGATTTAGTTGCCAATACCTTTGGGTATTTGCGGCTAGATTTTGATATACCTTATTTAGCAGCAGATACCCACTCTAGGCCTGATATGAGCAAGATCGATACCGCCCGCGTTTTATCTATCATCCCACCGATGACGCAATTGAATACGCCCTATCCTTCCACCGCGTATTTAACGGGCTTTTTGCGCTCGCAAGGTGTTCAAGCGCAGCAAAGCGATCTGGCACTGGCCTTGATGCTCAAGCTTTTTTCCAAAGACGGTTTGCTCGACATTCGCAAAAAGATCGACAAAATTCCGCCCAAAAAACGCACGCCACAGGTAGCGCTATTTGACGCGACGTTTGATCGCTACCTCAGCACCATTACTCCGACCATGGCGTTTTTGCAGGGCCGCGATTCCACCATCGGCCACCGCATTTGCAGCCGTAACTTTTTGCCTGAGGGCGAGCGTTTTGCCCAGCTCGATGCCTACGTCGACGATGAGGGGGGCGATCCGCTAGCGTGGGCATTTGGTGCGCTCGGCATGCAAGACCGCGCGCGACATTTGGGTACGCTGTATTTAAACGATATCGCCGATGTAATCCGCGAAGCCGTGGATTCACGCTTTGAATTTGTTCGCTACGCTGAATCGCTAGCCATGTCGCAAGCCACATTTGATCCGCTGGCGCGCGCGTTGGCGGCGCCCACCACACTGGTTGATGATTATCTAGCCGAACTGACACTGCAATCCGCCCTGCAGCACCAGCCCAATATCGTCTTGCTGTCTGTGCCCTTCCCTGGTGCAGTATATGCCGCCTTCCGTATTGCCCAAACGATTAGACGGCAATACCCTGATATGGTCATCGCACTCGGTGGCGGTTTTGCCAATACCGAATTGCGCGAACTGAAAGAGCCGCGGGTTTTTGATTACTTTGATTTCGTCATGCTCGACGCCGGCGAGCGCCCGTTGCTGGCGCTGCTCGAGCACTTAAAAGGCAAACGCTCGCAACAACGCTTAGTTCGCACCTTTACCCGTGTTGACGGCGCGGTGAAATACATCAACTTTGTCGAGCCAGAAGTGCCGTTTGGCGAGGTCGGTACGCCAACGTGGGATGGTTTGCCGCTGGATCGCTACCTATCACTACTCGACATGCTCAATCCAATGCACCGGCTGTGGTCAGATGGCCGCTGGAATAAACTCACCGTGGCGCACGGCTGCTATTGGAAAAAATGCAGTTTTTGCGATATTACCCTCGATTATATTTCGCGCTATGAAACCACCACCGCCGAAGTGCTGGTCGATCGCATTGAAGCCATCATCGCCGAAACCGGACAAACCGGTTTTCACTTTGTCGATGAAGCTGCGCCGCCGAAGGCGCTTAAAGCGTTGGCCGAAGAGCTTATTCGCCGCAATGTATCGATTTCTTGGTGGGGCAATATTCGCTTTGAAAAAACCTTTAGCCCAGATCTTTGCCGATTGCTCGCCGAAAGTGGCTGTATCGCGATTTCTGGCGGGCTTGAAGTCGCATCGGATCGTTTACTGACCTTGATGAAAAAAGGCGTGTCGGTCGAGCAAGTGGCCAAAGTGACGCAAAGTTTTACCGAGGCCGGTGTGCTGGTGCATGCGTATTTGATGTACGGCTTTCCAACGCAAACGGTGCAAGACACCGTGGATGCGCTCGAATACGTGCGGCAACTATTTGATAATGGCTGTATTCAATCGGGCTTTTTCCATCGTTTTGCCTGCACGGTGCACTCCCCGGTTGGCAAAAATCCAGAAGAATTTGGCGTCACGCTGGAAAAGCTCCCCGAAATCAGTTTTGCCACCAATGATATTGGCTTTATTGATCCTACTGGGGTTGATCACGATGCACTCGGTCGAGCGCTGAATAAAGCGCTGTATAACTATATGCACGGCATTGGCTTAGATGACGATGTGCGCGTTTGGTTTGATAGCAAAGTGCCGCGCACCACCATTGCCAAACATCGCCTCGCCAAAGCATTGCAACAATATTAAGTCGACGCGACCATCGTTGCATATTCGTAATCAAACGATGGTCGGTCTTGAACCAGTAGCTGCAACCGGTTAAATAATGCGTTGAATCGACAGTAACGGAATGCGCTGTCTTTGCTCGATACAATCGCTATCACCCGCCTCATATTCACGACAAATCCAAGGGCGCTGCGCATAAATCGTACACAGCATATTGCTACGATTAAGCGCCGCGCACCAACCATCAGCCAAGCGATGCATAATCTCGCCACCCCAAGCATCGACTTCAATCAACTCCGCAGGCACGTCATCATCACCCGCAATCAGCATCACTTCTAATTGGCAACAACAGGCTTTACAACTACTACACGATACAGCATCAGACATAGACCTCCATGGGTATATTACTACAACCTATATTAAATAATACTTACTGTCACATACCCTTAAATACTAGAGTTGTTCCGATTACGTTTTGATAGTTTTTTAAGTGCCTGCGGCACGGCTATTTACAGTCGCAATCCGCGACGGGGACCCCTTTCTTTGCGTCGCCAAAGAAAGGGGGAAAGAAAGGCGACCCGAGCGCGCCCAGCTCCGCTGTGCCCTCGATCGTCGTGAGCCAAACGATAAGACGGTTTGTCTCTCTCCTCACTCGGTGCGCTTGGACGGGTTTTTAAGCCCCAGCCCAACGAGCGCGGCACGGCATAAACAACAAATCTACGCATAACCAACGATTAAACAATCCGTTGTTTAGCGAATATACGGTAAAACAATGTCGTCACTACGACTGGCCCCTGCAGTGACGCTGCGGCAAAGCTCTAAAAAAGCCGTAATCCCTGCCGTGCGATATTTTTGCTTGTGTAGCACAAAATGAAACTGCCGCGCTAAATCCAAACCCGCTACTGGCAATTCCACCAAGCTGCCACGGCGAAATGCTTCTTTTAGCGCCAGCCGTGAAATACAACCAATTCCCAAACCCGACTCAACCGCGCGTTTAATCGCCTCGGTATGCTCCAGCTCTAAGCGGATGTCGAGCTTGGATTGCACATGCCGCATGGCGTAATCAAAGGTTTGCCGAGTACCCGAACCGGATTCACGAACAATCCAAGACGCGGCCAGCAAATCAGCAAAATCAATCTCACCGCCTTGCTGCAATTTATGCGCCAAGGGATGTTCTGGCGCAGCAAATACGGCTAATTCATCGGCAATCCAGGGAATCACATCCAAATCGGCATGCTGACAATCGCCTTCAATCAAACCTAAGTCCAGCTCATAATGCGCCACTTGCCGCACAATATGTGCGGTATTGTGCACCCCTAATGAAACACGGCAGCCCGGATGCTGCCGCATAAAATCACCAATGAGTAAGGTGGCCAGATAATTACCAATGGTCAGCGTCGCACCGACACGCATCGGGCCAAACCCCGAACGCCCCGCCAACAAAGCGTCAATTTCTGCCGCATGATCGAGTAACTGGATAGCTTGTGGTAATAAAGCTGCGCCCAATTCATTAAGTTGCAAGCGTTTGCCAATCCGATCAAATAAGCGCCGATCATACACCCGCTCTAATTCAGATAGCGCGGTGCTGGTCGCCGATTGCGATAAACCCACGCATTCTGCGGCCCGCGACACGCTTTCGCCACGACCTACGGCCACAAACACCTCTAACTGGCGTAGGGTGAATTTCATTTCGATACCTTCAATTGATTTTTAAAATTCAATCTGCACTATAAATATCTGATTCGCTGACAGCAAGCGTTTATAATTTAAAGCTTCTGATCGTTAAATCGTTTCACTGGGTCGTTGATAAAACCCAGCAGCTTGATGCCCTTGTTGGCCCGCGACGATCACCGACTTTATTGATTGATAACGTATGCAAATGACTCTCGACGCTCAGCCCCATCTTGAGCAAAGCATCGCCGCTGCTCGCGCCTGTTTTATTGCCGATTGCACTCAAAGTGTGGCCATTTTACTGCCGGTCATTGCCCAGGCCCAAGACGCCCCGCAAGCCGAACTCAATGCACAATTACTTTTAGCTCAGTGCTACTGGGCATTAGACGATAGCGTAGCAGGCCATACGGCCTTAGATCGGGCTGAGACGCTGATAAAAAGCCAAAAATCACCCCGTCAGCATGCCGAATATGAGCATGCCCGCGCGCAATTATTGCTGTCGAGTAACCAATACCTTGCCGCACTTAAATTGTGGATGAGCTGCTTAAAAAAAGCGTTGCCATTACACGCCTACGATTTATATGTCCACGCCTGTATTGGTATCGGCAATATCTACTGCGCCTATCAACAATATGGCGATGCCTTGCACTGGCATGAAATGGCCTTAGAGTTTGCACCGCATAGCCAGCAATATGAATTGCTCGCCAATAGTTATTTACACGTCGCAGCCGATTTAAATCTGTTAGGCGAATACGAAATTGCGCTGTCTTTATCCACGCAAGGCGAGGAGATTTTTTTATCTAGCCAGCATAAAGCATGGCTAGCTGAATGGTATAGCTATAGAGGTGAAGCTCATCTTGAGCTAGCTGAATATACCCAAGCAAAAACTTGGCTACACACCGCGTGGGACTTAAATCAAAAGCTCAATTATCGCTGGTGCCAAGCCAATAATTTGCTAGCCTTAGGCCGCGTATATATGGCGACCCAAGAGCCGCAATCGGCCAAGCAGTATCTACTGATGGCACTCAATCTGATCCAATCGTTTGAATCCAATCCATTGCGGCTCAAGGCTTATCACTTGTTAGCGCAATTGGGTGAAGAAATCGCCGACTTTAAAATGGCGTGGGAATACCGCCGCCAATACCAACATTTGGCACTGCAAGACGCACAACAAATTGCCAAAGATAAAATCACCTCGGCACTCGAGCGCAGAATGAAAGAGCTCGATATTCAATTGCTGTTTTTACAAACGCGGCAAGAAAACATCATCTTGCGGCAAAAAAGCTCCGCTGATTCTGAATTACTCAGCTCACTGCGCAGCGCCACTTTGCAAGACCCATTAACTGGCCTGAGTAATCGCCGCCATCTCGAACAAGAAATGCCCAGAATGTATCAGCGCTGTATCGAAGAGCAGCGTCCATTTTCCGTACTGATGGTCGATTTAGATCATTTCAAACACATTAACGATCGCTTCGGCCATCCGATTGGCGATATCGTTATTCAAAATACCGCGCAGATTTTGCTGCAATCTTGCCGCAGTGGCGATCTGATTGTCCGTTACGGCGGAGAGGAATTTGTGCTCTTACTGCCTGGCGCAGCCGGCAACACCGCCTCAGAGATTGCCGAGCGAATTCGGCAAAGAGTTGAAACCCATTCTTGGCAAGACAGCCATATCGATTTACGCGTCAGCGCCAGCATTGGTGCTGCCGAATATCACGATGAGCCCGATGCCCAAACCTTGATCAAACACGCTGATCAAGCGCTGTATCAAGCCAAACACCTGGGCCGTAACCGTGTGGAGTTATATCGATGATCTGTGAAACAGCAACTAGCGATCTGGCACTACTACGCCATGCCCTCCACCGCGATCACGATACCGCCGAGATAGACCACGTCATTCGACACGCCAAAAAAACGCATCAATTATCGCTATTGGCACAAGCGCTACTGTGTCGTGGTGAATATTTAATCGATATCGGCGAGCAACCCAGCGCCGCCAGCAAAGACTTTCGCGAGGCCGGCATACTCGCCCGCCAACTCAATGACTGGTCTTTACTCGCCCAAACATTACATTGGCAAGCGCAATGCCAATTGCACTTGGGCGAATACATGCGTGCGCTGGATATTTGGTTGCAAGCCCTACAAACAGCCATCGACGCGGAAGATCATCCCGCTTTTGTGCGCAGCTACTCGGGAATTGCTCAGGTTTGCTTAGTGTTTGGTCAAGCCGAGCTCGCGCTTGAGTACCAACAACGCGCTTTTGATTTAGCCGCCAACATCGACGATGCCACGCTGTTTACTGATTGCCAGCTGGCTTTAATCGCCAATTGCTACCAGCTCAAGCATTACACTGAAGTCGAGCGGCTATTGGCACAATTAGCTGAGCATCTGGCAAGAAATCCGCGCATCGAAGCCCAAGCTGAATTTCATATTTATACCGGCTTAGTGTTATTTGATCACCACCAGCTCACCGCAGCATTTGATCAATTGCAAACGGCAAAAACATTAGCGCAAAACTACGGTGGTTTATGGTGCCGATCTTTAGTGGCCTTAATTTTAGGGCGCATTTATTTACACCAAAATCAACACGATGCCGCACGGCAATCACTTGAGTTTTGCCTTGAATTGGGCGAACAAATTCGTGGCTTTAATATGAGCCAACAAGCACATGAATTGCTTGAAAAGCTATGCATTGAACAAGGCGACTTCCAAAGTGCCCTAAGCCACCTCAAAGCGGGTCACGCCAAACAGCTACAGCAACTGCAATCCAAAGCCGAAAGAAAATTGCAGCGCATTTCACAAAAACAGCTCAACCCACTTGAGCTTGAACTGCGCTTAGCCTTAAGCCGAATTCGCTATCAAGCCAAATCAGTGAGCAATCTACACAGCAATTACAATGGATAAATAGCAACAAGCTGACAAAAATAATATGACTTCTGCTTAGTACTGATAAGCTATCATTCAAGCATCTTAATGATTTATCATTTTTGGAGTAAGCTAATGCAATTAAAAACAAGTTGGCTAGGCTTGGCACTACTGCCACTGAGCGTTTCGCTATGGGCTAGTGATAACCAGCCACTCGAAGCAGCAGTTAATCCATTGGTGGTAGCTAAAGCGGTTGAAATCGGCAATTACCTACGTAGCTTGCCCAAGGCCGAGGTTAAAGCCGCTATCACGCAAGATATTTTGTCGCCATCAGGCCAAATGATTCAAACCATGGGCAATAGCACGATGCTCATTGATGGCAACAATAAACTCTATGTAAAAATAAATAGCGACAATTTAAATCGCGAATATTTTTATAACGGCAAGCAATTAACGCAATACTCCCCCACCTTGCATTACTACACCACGGTTGATGTTGCCAGCAATACCAGCGATATGCTCAATCAAGTCAAAAACTACTATGCGCTGAATATTCCACTCAAATCATTATTTGATATTGGCAAAGACCAAGCCGTACTCAATCAATTAACCTTGGCTGAATACGTTGGTGTCAGCAAAATTAATGGTCAATTATGTGATCATTTAGTGTTTGCTCAGGCA
This sequence comes from Deefgea piscis, assembly GCF_013284055.1. Lineage (NCBI taxonomy): Bacteria > Pseudomonadati > Pseudomonadota > Betaproteobacteria > Neisseriales > Chitinibacteraceae > Deefgea > Deefgea piscis. Next base: position 521,397 of record NZ_CP054143.1, read on the forward strand.
GAATCCGTGTGGCAATTATGGACTAGCCGCAGCAAGCCATCCCTACCTTGCAAGGTGCTGATTACCGATAGCAGTAAGCCTAATCGCCCGGCACTCTCCGAAACCTATACTTGGAATCTGAAGCCTAAGCTCAATAACCGCGAATTTACCTTTAAAGCTAAAGCAGGTGATATTGCGATTCCATTTAAAAAAGCGGCAGAATAAGGGGCACATTATGTTTAAATTCGCAACAAAAGCCAGCATCCTGACACTGAGCGCCGTGGCTTTAATCAGCCTCGGTATGCCAATCCAAGCACAAGCTAAAGGCGATCACCAAAAAGGCGCTCGACCTGCTGCCGCTAACAAAAATAATAAAGCGACTAACAATCGCAGCAACAACAAAAACGACCAGCGCAATAATAATAAAAACGATCATCGAAATAACAATATTAAAAACACCAATGTCAGCAACAATAACGTTAATGTGAATGTCGATAATAACGGCGGCTACCGTCATGGCGGTTATTATGACGATGACTATCATCCGGTTGCGACCGCAGTGGCAGTCACTGCTGCTGTCGCGGTCACCTCAGCAGTGATTGGCAGTATTGTGAATGCGAACCAAATGCCGAGTAATTGTGTTCAAGTGATGCGCGGGAATACGGCGTATATGCAATGCGGATCAACCTGGTATCAACCGCAATATCAAGGCAGTAATGTGACTTATATTGTGGTCAACCAACCCTATTAATTTACGGTAGGGATGATTGATCCATTTTTAGATAAAAAAAATAGGCCATTTCATTTGGCCTATTTTTAATTGCAATTGATTATTGCTCATCTTGATATTCAACCGAAAAATACCCCAAGGCAGCGACTGAAATTACCAAACCGATGCGTTGGATTTTTTAGTACGGCAATCGGCTTTCATTTTTTGCTTGGCAGCAGTGCGCTCAGCAGGGGTCATCACGCCATTTTTATCAGCATCAACAAAATCAAAAAAGGCTTCCATTTTTTTGAGATAGTCCGTTTTTGTCACTTCTACTTTTGGCATCACACGTGGACCATCATCACAGTCGGCGTAAGCCATGGTAGAACCCAAAACGGCGGTGGCCAGCAATGTGGCTTGAATCAAATGACGCATTGAAATCTCCTATTGAAACCGCTAAATACGGTTCTTTTTGAGTATAACAAAGCAAATCCAACACTCAAGCCATAGTTTGCTTTATTTATTAGTAAAAATAACCATAGTTATTTGTAATAAATAAGCGATTAATTGCTTATTGTTTCACCATGGAATGTGTCAGTAGTTTTTGATTTACAAATTGTGCGGTGATTTGCACTTTACCGTCTTTCCAGCTGGCAGTTTCACCTTGAATACCTAAGAAGCCACCCGATTCACTCTGAGTCGGCTCGCCTAAAATGGCCACCACTTCTGCACGGCTCATGCCGGTTGTGACTTTGTTGTAATTCTCGACGGTGATTTTGCTACATGCCATCAGCAGCACCAGCAAAGATAAAATGACGTAACGTTTCATACTGTTTGTCCTTGATTTCAAATAAAAAAAACAAGCAGCCCGTAGGCTGCTTGTCATCGTAGTAATTACCGAGCGGATTAACCGAGGAAAACGCGCGCGTTGCGGAACATCCGCAACCATGCGCCATCTTCTGACCAGTCTTCCGGATGCCACGAGTTTTGCACCGTGCGGAATACGCGCTCTGGATGCGGCATCATAATGCTAAAGCGGCCATCTGGCGTTGTTACACCGGCAATGCCGTCGGGCGAGCCATTTGGATTCATCGGGTAAGTTTGCGTTGCCTTGCCGTGGCTATCTACATAACGCATCGCCACCAAGGCCTTGGCCTTGTCGCCTTGCTGACTAAAGTTAGCAAAACCTTCACCGTGGCTCACCACCACTGGCATTTGGCTGCCTTCCATACCGGCAAAGAACAGCGATGGTGATTTCATCACCTCAGCCATCACAAAGCGCGCTTCAAACTGCTCACTTTGATTGCGGGTAAATTTCGGCCAGTGCTCAGCGCCTGGAATAATGCCCGACAAATTGGCCATCATTTGGCAACCGTTACACACGCCCAAACCGAAGGTATCAGCGCGATTAAAGAACGCTTCGAATTGCTCACGCGCAGCGCCGTTAAACAGAATCGATTTCGCCCAACCTTCACCGGCACCGAGTACGTCGCCGTAAGAGAAACCACCGCAAGCCGCCAAACCATTAAAGTCAGCCAATTGCACACGGCCAGCAATCACGTCGCTCATATGCACGTCAACCGCTGCGAAACCCGCACGGGTAAACGCCGCGCCCATTTCCACATGACCATTCACACCTTGCTCACGTAATACCGCAACACGTGGCTTCGCATTCTGTCCGCCTTTGTTGATGTACGGCGCAGCAACGTCTTCCGCCGGATTAAAACTTAATTTAGCAAACAAGCCTTTATCGGCTTTATCACCAATGCGCGCGTATTCAGCGTCGGCGCATTCTGGATTGTCGCGCAGACGTTGGATTTGCCAGCTAGTGTGGCTCCAAGCGCGCTGCAGATTAACGCGTGTTTCATCCAGCAACAAACGATTACGTTTTTTGATTTTAAGCTTGTCGTCATGGTTGGTCGAACCAATCACGTGCAACTCACCTGCCAAACCGGCATTCATAAACGCCGCAATCACCGCTGCGGTATCGGAGCGACGCACTTGCATCACTGCGCCAAGTTCTTCGTTGAACAACACGCCCATCACACGGCCGTTTTCAGCGCGCTCGATGTCGTCCGACGAAATTTCATCTTGTTGACGCTGACGCAAACGACGCTCGATACAGAGTTCGTCGATTTCCAGTGTCACGCCACAATGGCTAGCAAACATCATTTCTGACACGGCAGAGATCAAGCCACCGTCAGAACGGTCGTGATAAGCCAACAACTTACCATCGGCGTTCAATTGCTGCACCGTTGCAAAGAAAGATTTCAGGTGATCCACACTCACCACATCAGGGGCAAAATTCCCCACTTGGCTATACACCTGCGCCAAGGCCGAGCCGCCTAAACGGCACTTGCCAGTGCCCAAATCAATCAGCAATAAATCAGACTCAACGTCTTTGAGTACCGGCGTCAACGTTTTGCTCACGTCGGTAACGGGTGCAAAACCCGAAATCACCAATGACAGCGGCGCAGTCACCGCTTTCGCCTCGCCATCATTCCACAGCGTTTTCATCGACAACGAGTCTTTACCAACGGGAATCGACACGCCCAATTGACGGCACAATTCCAAACCAACGGCAGCGACGGTATCGTATAAATTAGCGTCTTCACCCGGATGCCCAGCTGGCGCCATCCAGTTAGCTGACAATTTAACGTCAGACAATTTAGCAATTGGCGCTGCAGCAATATTGGTTAACGCTTCACCGACGGCCATGCGGCCAGATGCGGGGCCAGAAATCAAAGCAAGGGGGGTACGTTCACCCATCGCCATGGCTTCGCCGCGTAGCGTGTTATACCCCATCGTAGTGACCGCAACGTCCGCCACCGGCACTTGCCACGGGCCAACCATTTGATCGCGCGCGGTATAACCACCCACAGTACGGTCGCCGATATTAATCAAGAACGATTTGTCGGCCACGGATGGCAAAGCCAAAACACGGTAGAGCGATTCTTTTAAGTCCAGCGCCGCTGAATCAAAAGTTTGCAATTCTGGCGCAATCCGCGTGACATCCCGCGTCATTTTTGGTGGTTTGCCAAGCAAAACATCCATTGGCATATCGACGGGTTTATTGTCGAAATACGGATCTTCTACTGTCAGCTGACGCTCGTCGGTAGTGCGACCAATCACCGCAAACGGGCAACGTTCGCGCTCGCAAATCGCTTCAAAGGTCAGCAAGTCATTTGGATGAATGCCGAGCACGTAGCGCTCTTGTGATTCATTGCTCCAAATTTCTTTCGGCGCCATGCCACGCTCTTCGATATTCACTTTACGTAAATTGAAGACCGCGCCCATGCCGGCATCGTTCACCAATTCTGGGAAGGCATTCGAAATCCCACCGGCACCGACGTCATGAATCGACTGAATTGGATTTTTGCTACCCATTTGCCAGCAGCGATCAATCACTTCTTGGCAACGACGTTCCATTTCTGGATTTCCACGCTGCACCGAATCAAAATCCAAATCCGCCGCGTTTGAGCCGGTTTCCATCGATGAAGCAGCGCTACCGCCCATACCGATCAACATGCCCGGGCCGCCAAGTTGAATCAGCAAGGAGCCATCAGGCAAATCATTTTTCTTCACGTGCAAGGCGCTGATATTGCCCAAACCACCGGCAATCATAATCGGCTTGTGATAACCACGGCGCTCGCCGTTGAAATCAAGTTCAAAGGTACGGAAATAACCCGCGAGATTTGGGCGACCAAATTCATTATTAAACGCTGCCGCACCAATTGGGCCTTCGATCATAATATCGAGCGCGCTGGCGATGCGATCAGGTTTGCCGTACGGCGTTTCCCACGGCTGAACATGACCGGGTAAATTCAAATTTGAAACCGTAAAGCCACACAGACCGGCTTTCGGTTTTGAGCCACGACCAGTTGCGCCCTCATCCCGAATTTCACCGCCCGAACCAGTGGCTGCGCCCGGGAATGGCGAGATCGCGGTTGGATGGTTGTGGGTTTCCACTTTCATCAAAATATGGGTTTCTTCCTGAGTAAATGCATACTCAGCGCTGCCATTTTCTGACATGGCCGCAGGGAAGAAACGTTCAGTTAACGCGCCTTCAATCACCGATGAATTATCCGAATACGCCACCACAGTGCCTTCCGGCGCGGCTTTATGCGTTTCGCGAATCATGCCAAACAAGCTGTAGTCTTGCGCTTGGCCATCGATAATGAAATTTGCGTTAAAGATTTTATGTCGGCAATGTTCCGAGTTCGCTTGCGCAAACATGGTTAATTCCACATCGCTTGGATTACGGCCTAGCTTGGTGAAGTTTTCCACCAAGTAATCAATCTCGTCATCCGACAAAGCCAAGCCATACTCGCCATTGGCTTTTTCCAGTGCCGCTTTACCGCCGTTTAATACATCAACGGTTTCGAGTGGTTTTGGCTCAAAGTGACGGAATAATTCATTGCCCGCCGCCAAGCCATCAAACACTTGCTCGGTCATTCGGTCGTGAATCAACGGCAGTAGGATGTTTTTTTCTGCGCTCGACAAAGCTGAACCATCGGCTTTGCTGGCATACACCGCAATACCTCGTTCAATTCTTGCCACCTTGCCGGCCAAAGCGCAATGCAAGGCAATATCCGTCGCCTTAGAAGACCATGGTGAAATCGTGCCCAAACGTGGCAAGACCAAAATCGGCGTACCTTGCGCCAAATCGACTTGAGCTGGTTCTCCATAGCTCAAAATTCGCGCCAAAATTGCGGTATCGGCCTCACTCAAATCCTGAGTTTGCTCAATGAAGTGCCAGAATTCGGCGTACAAATTAACAGCAACGCCTTGCGCAGCAAGTGCCGATGATAATTTTTCAATCCGGAACGGTGAAAGCGCGGTACCGCCGCGTAGTTGGAGCACATTGGCCATGTTTGAAATTAACCCAGAAATGTGGCAAAAAGTACGTAATTATACCGAAAAATCACCCTCTTTAGGAGAAAGAAAGCAAGGAATTCCCAGCCAATACCCCAGATTGCATTCACCTACGCGCAATCGGACTGACCGCACCCATGCAATAGCACTAAGCCTGCGGTATTTATTTGACATTTTTCAAGCTAAGAACCCGCGATGAACGCCAGTAATCACTTAACCAAGGGGATGGTTGTTAATTTTGGCCTGACGGCGATAAGCACGCGGACTCAGCCCCAACCGAGCACTAAACTGCTGATAAAAATGACTTAAACACGGATAACCACTTTGATTGGCAACCCAATCAATACCGCGATCGGTGGTGAGCAATAAATGACTGGCATGGGCGATGCGTAATCGCATCAGCTCTTGGCTAAAACTCGATTTCATTTGCTGCAAAAATAAGCGCTTGAGCGTCGTCACACTGCATGCGGCGACTTCAGCCAATTCACCCAAAGTGACCGGTTGCAGATAATGGCTTTGTAAATGCGTCATGGCTTTAATTAAACGGCGATCGGGCTCCAATTGCGCGACTTCGCAATCAATAAAGCGCGCAGCGCGGTCTTTTTCTAATTCAGACAAAATATCCAGCACCGCAATCAAGCGCTTGACGCCCGTTAATTCATGTAAGCGCGCCAAACGCGGTGCCAGCAACTGGGTAAATGCCGGACTAAACACCACCCCTTGCCGAATCTGCGCCAGCCATTGGCACAGATGGCGTAATTCTGGCATGCCGTGCTCAGTCAATGCCACCAGCCAATCAAGCCGAAACAGCACCACTTGTAATTCCAGCGCGGCGCCATCGCTGCGTGCCGGCGCTTGCCAACTATGCGGTTGATTGGGCGCGACCAAGGCCAAATCACATTCAGTGATACTTTCAATGTCATGACCAATATGGCGCTGCCCGCCTGCGCCTAGCGTTAAAGTCAGCTCATACTCGGGATGAAAGTGATAATTAAACGGAATATGCTCGGCCACATGATGATTTAAGCGCCATGCATGGCCTTGCGAATTTCCAATCCATTCTCTAATGAGCATCGTCACCTCTCGTTTGAGCCAATCATATACTTTATTGAGCTGATAGCAGATAAAATCGGCGATAGTCGCGGTATAACTGCACTCATCGGACGTTGTCGCATCATCTGAACGACAGCGCACCGGCAATGCTCGCATTGTGCTGGTGGCGCTTTTACACTGTCGCATGGGCAAAAGACCCACTTCAACCAAGCAAAGGGAGAGTTAAAATAATGAGCAATCCAGCTGGCGCACACCTCAAACTGATATGGGCCAATCATACCAATGCCCATAACGGCGATAATTTCCTTGCCGAGCTTCGCCTCGTCAATCTCTCTGATCAAATCTTGCCGTCATCGGGCTGGGCTTTGTATTTTAATACTTGCCGCAAAATCAAACCCGAAACCGTTAGCGGTGACGTTGAAGTCACGCATGTAAACGGCGATTTTTGGCGACTCGCACCGAAGGCCGGTTTTGCTGCGGTAGCCCCAGGCGAGGCACGCACCTTTGCCTATGAAGGCCTGTATTGGGTCATTGCCGAGACCGATGCACCACTGGGTTTTTATATTGTGTATAACGACGGCCAAGAGAACGCTTACCACGAGACGATTGGTGATCCTGAAATTGTGCCGTTTGTGACCGAGCAGCAACGCCATCGCAAAGCCGATGATTTAGTGCCGCTGAGCACCCCTGCACTGACGTTTGAACACAATAAAGATTTGCACCTACTGCCAATCGAGCAAGTCGGTAAAATCACCCCAAGCCCATTGTCGAGCGAATGGCTCAATGGTGAATTTAGTATTAATAAAGACACTTTGATTGTTCACAGCAGCCAATTGGCCACCGAAGCGCGCTTTTTGCGCGCGGCGATTCATGATGTGAGCCGCGTGTATTTACAGCAAGCCGCTATTCGTCCAACAGGCAGCCAAGCGATTGTGTTGCAAATCGGCGCGGTCACAGTCAGTGACACATTGGCGCCCAACGAAGCATATTCGTTACAGATTAACGCCAACGAAATCATCATTACCGGCGCGAGCGCACACGGCGTGTTTAATGCCTTGCAAAGCCTGCGTCAGCTCTTACCGGTAGCTGCCTTCCTCAATCCGCAAGCAGTACTTAATGTACCTTGTTGCCGAATCATTGACGCACCGCGCTTTGCGTATCGCGGCATGCATTTAGACGTTGGCCGTAATTTCAGCAGCAAAGACAGTGTCTTGCGCCTACTGGACTGCATGGCGCTGTATAAACTGAATCAATTTCATTTCCATATCACTGACGATGAAGGCTGGCGCCTAGAAATCCCTAGCCTGCCAGAACTCACCGAAATCGGCAGCCAACGCGGCTTTACCCAAACTGAAACCGATCATTTAGTGCCGTGCTTTGGCTCTGGCGGTGATGTGAGCAATCCAGCCGGCAGTGGTTTTTATAGCCGCGCCGACTTTATCGAAATCTTGCAATTTGCCACCGCGCGCCACATCGAAGTCGTGCCAGAAATCGACGTACCCGGCCATGCCCGTGCGGCAATTAAAGCAATGAACTTGCGCTACCATCGCTTGATGGCGCAAGGACAAACCGACGCCGCCAAACAATATTTGCTGTGCGACTTTGACGATGCATCCGACTATGAATCAGTGCAGTTGTGGCACGACAATGTCATCTGCATCGCCCAAGAGTCTTGCTACAACTTTATCGAAACAGTACTGCACGATTTACAAGCGATGTACCTTGAAGCTGGCGCGCCGCTAACCACGATGCACACCGGTGGTGATGAAGTACCGCACGGTGCCTGGGAAAAATCACCGGTTTGCCAAGCCTTTATGCAAGCGCAAGGCATGACGCAAATCGTTCAACTGCAAAATTACTTCCTCGCCCGTTACCGTGATTTATTGAAAAAATATGGCTTGGTGTTTGGTGGCTGGGAAGAAATCGCCTTAGTCAAAAAAGAAGTCAATGGCGAGCACACGCATGGGCCAAATCCAGAGTTTGTGAATGCCAACTTCCGCCCTTACGTATGGAACAACGTTTGGGGCTGGGGCCAAGAAGACTTTGCCTATCAATTGGCCAATGCCGGTTATAAAACCGTGTTATCCAATGTGACCAATTTGTACTTTGACTTGGCCTATTGCAAAGACCCTGCCGAGCCTGGCTACTACTGGGGTGGCTTTATCGAAACCCGTGGCGCATTTGAATTTTGCCCCTTGGATATTTTCACCACCGCCACCGTCGATTTAATGGGCCACCCGCTCGATCAAGAAAAAATCGCCAGCAAAGTACGGTTAACGCCAACTGGGGTGAACAATATCATCGGGATTCAAGGCCAGCTGTGGGCTGAAAACATCCGTGATGCCGCCCGTTTGGAATATCTCGCCATGCCACGCATGATGGCTTTAGCCGAGCGCGCTTGGGCGCGTGATCCAAAATGGACTTTGATCGCCGATGCAGACCAGCGCCAAGCCAAAATGGATGCGGATTGGAATGAATTTGCCAATCGTCTTGGCCAACGTGAACTAGCGCGCTTAGATGGATTTTTAGGCGGCTACGGCTACCGCATCCCATTGCCGGGGGCCAAAGTGGAAAACGGCCAATTACTCGCCAATGTTTCAGCACCGGGTTTAACCATTCGCTACACCGTTGATGGCAGTGAACCCACCGCACAATCAGCGCCCTACACCGGCGCGCTCGATTACGCGGCGCTCAGCCAAGCCGCTGGATTTACGGGCGTGAAGCTGGCTACCTTTAGCAGCACCAATCGCAAGAGCGCCACGGTTGTAGTCAACTAAACCAGCAACAATCTGCTTAAGCCCCGCATAAGGCGGGGCTTTTTTTGCTTAAAAATTCAATCATTCCCCGTCGTTTTCTTGCTGTGAACTTGACAGCTGGCCATCAAACTCTTGTTCAAAGGCGACGAATAGCTCGCCGATATCAGTTAAAAAATACCTATGTATATCAATACAGGCTTTTTATTACATGATTCACAGCAATATACCCATGAACTTAACTGAGTTAAGTGTTCCTAATACGTGCCCCACTTGCCTCTTTATTCACTGCCACCGCTCTATTTCACGCTTTGCTTCACGCATTCAGGCTAATGGCACGACGCCTCAATATTGTTAACCCCAAGGCCACGCAACAATCTGCCAAAACACTATCCAACGCATCTATACAAAAATGTCCCGACCGTAACCTCGAATAAGCATAAAAAAACCCCATCAATCGATGGGGCTTGGTCATTCAAACGGCTAAGTCAATTTATTGAGTAATAAACAATTCAATTTCAACATTTTCTGCCGAATATTGAATTTGCGCCAACAATACCGCATCAACAAAATTAGCAAAACGACGCAATACAATCGAATTAGCTAAGGCTGGGCCCATTTCAGAGCGAAACTCACCCACATATTGCAAAGCGCCAACGTGATTGCTTTCAAGCTCATCTTCATTATCACTAATAATGCTCTTAATTTTTTTGCGAATTTCTTTTACTTCTTTAAATAAGTCGCTTGAAATTTCGCACAATTGAGCAAATTGAATCGCAATATCAATCTTGCTGCCCGGTACTAAAAATCGGCTTAATGTACGTGATGACTTTTGCAATAATTCTAACTCCAAATCATCCACATACAAATCCATAGGGAAATGATCTTCCACCGCCTTTAGCGCCTGACGAATTCCTTCATTCGACTTTAATGCTTCAGGTAAACGATTACTTGCACGGGCACCGACTTTATAACGACCTTTATTGCTCATTTAATGCTCCTAGCTTTCGATTTACAAAAGAGTGTATCTCAGCAGTGTGACGCCCCTTTTAATTAGCATCAAGTCTGAAGTAGATCCCATGACAAAAATGCAATCAAACCGCCCACCAGCACCGACGCCCCATCTCAAAGCAAACAAAATAAAATCGCTACACGGCAAAGCGGGTCATCTTGCGAGCAAAAATTTTAGCGTGAATTCAAACATTTACTCAATCCACGGTAAAAAATTAGCGCCAAGGGGTTTACAAACGCCCTAAGTCTAGCTAGAATTCGCCACCTCACTGAATTGAGCAATCAGTTCAGTATGTAGTGCGCGATTGGTGGAATTGGTAGACACGCAGCGTTGAGGTCGCTGTGCCCTTACAGGCGTGCGAGTTCGAGTCTCGTGTTGCGCACCACAAAAAACATTAACCCCGACAAGCTTAGCTTTGCGGGGTTTTTTGTTGTCTAGCGCATCAACATATCCCAAGACAGCCAGTACTAAACCTGCCCCCCTCTACATTTTGTCCAATCAGCGTGCGGCTTCGAATAAATAGCCCAAAAAGCACATTGCGATTGTGAGCTTATTGCAAGCATCCATCTTGAAACCAATGTCCCATCACTTCATCGACACATACCACGCTCCCGCCGGGCGATACCTCAACAACCAAGTAAAGATATTTTTTTCTCTAGTTGCTGCGGTTTTGGCGCTGATTGCGGCGTAATTTACTGTCAAAAAATAGACTGAATATCTATACCCAGCGCTGATTCAAGGCAAGAAGGACTTGATGTCATTCTTTTAGCATTTACACCGAGCTTAAACCAAAAAACAGTACTAACATAAGCAAACAGAAAGCAAACTGGGGCTGAGATGATGATGATTTTAGAACAGCTAAAATTAAAAACTCGTAAACAGCACTCACGCCTGCATCAGCACCCCCTACTCAAAGGGATTACCCAGTCTGGGTATTCTTTGGCACGCTATATTCAATTATTAAAAGCTTACTATGAAATCTACTCCGCCATTGAAACGGTACTTTTGCAAAGACAAAGCCAATTTAATCTCGATTTTGATTATCAAGCGCGCTATAAGCTGCCATGGTTACAAGCCGATTTAAAGGATCTTGAATCGCCACCCACGATGAGCCACCCCACTCTCGCTAATGAAACATCGGGCATCATCACCACGCCCGAGCAATGGCTCGGTGCGGCGTATGTGCTTGAGGGCTCAACTTTAGGAGCCCGCGTTATTAGCGCTTGTTTACAAAAATCACTCCGTATTAGCCCGCAGTTTGCTGGGCATTTTTTTAATGCCTATGGTTTAAATACCTCAAAATACTGGCATGAATACCAAAATTTTTTAGCCCGTCATCCGATTGTGGCCACAACAGAAATCACCGCTGCAGCATCACAGACCTTTGGCTTATTTAATAAAGGTCTTGATTTTTATGCCCAATAGAGCATTGAGTACGCCAGAATTTGAGCAAGCCTTGCGCCAATGCGCAACTGAGGCGATTCATTTAATTGGCTCTATACAAGACCATGGCATTTTGTTGGTTTTAGATCTAAACGATGAGCTCACCCACGTGAGTAGCAACACCGAGCATTTTTTCGGATTAGATCCTAATGAATTACTAGGTAAAAACATTAAGCACATATCGGCACTACAGCCATTATTGAGCTTGATTAAAGACAAAAAAACAGCTGCTCATCATCAAAATATATCCATAGGAAATAAATATCAATTTAATATCAGCAAATCGATTCATGATGAAAGTCTATATATCGAATTAACGCCCAATACCATTGAATTAGATAATCAATTTAAAATTGAAAGTACAATTAATGAGCTACTCTCCATCGATAGAACGACTCATCATTCTGATTACTTCAATTTATTAGCGCAATATATTCAAGAAATTAGCGGATTTGACCATACGATGATCTATCGCTTTGATAGTAATTGGGATGGCGAAGTGATCGCAGAAAACTGTCACAATACCTCAGACTCATATCTGGGCTCTCGCTTTCCAGCGAGTGATATCCCCGCACAAGCCAGGCAGCTCTATACTAAAAACACCATTCGTTATGTCGCTAACGTCGATGCAGATCAAATTCCGATTTTATCTGCCCCCTTATATAGCGATAAAACGCCTGATTTAAGTTACATTCAATTACGTTCATTATCACCAATTCATCTGCAATACTTAAAAAACATGGGCGTTGCAGCCTCACTTTCTATTTCCTTGTTACAAAATAAACGTTTATGGGGGCTGATTACCTGCCACCATAAAACCCCCAAATTATTAAGCACTCAAGCCTTGCTAAGGTGTGAATTAATCGGCAATTTAGTTTCTGAACATTTAAATACCGATCAGGTACAGGAACAATTTTCACTTGATGAACAAATCATTCTTTTATTTGGTAAATTATCGCAATTTTTATGGTTGCCACAGCAAGGCATTCCCGACAAGATTTTAGAAGAAATTCAACATTTAATGTCTGCAGATGGCGTGGTTTTATCCTTAAAAGACAAGCGCCATCATTTTGGTAAAGTACCGGAATCAGTTGAACTCGAAGCCTTAATTCAGTGGCTGCATACTCAAGAGGGTGACAAAGCCTTTGCCTGTGATGATCTGAGCTTTCGCTTTGAACCCGCTAAAGCCTATCAGCATCTGGTTTCTGGGGTTTTGGCAGGACCATTTCCATTCCGCAACGGCAGCTTTGTGCTGTGGTTTCGCTCTGAATACCCTCGTCACATTCACTGGGCTGGCGAACCCAATAAAACCCACGTTCATGCTGCTGATGGCTCGCACAGACTAATCCCCAGAACGTCTTTTTCTGAATGGATTCAGATGTGGCCAGGGCATGCCCAAGCTTGGCTGCCCGCCCAAATCATGATTGCACAGCGCTTTGGTGCTGCCTTACTGAATCAAATTGAATATATATTCAAGCTAGAAAAAAACGAGCATGAATTAAATGCAGTCACCGAAAAACTAGAACAAACGCAAGAAATTATGGCGTCAATTATTCGACATATACCAGCGATCGTGACCCTAAAAAATGCCGATAATTTAAGCTTCAAATTACTTAATCCTGCGGGTTGTGAATTTTTTGGCATTCAAGAAGAAGACATAATCGGCAAAAATGACTTTTATTTATTTCCGCAAGAACAAGCCGAACGATTTATTCAAAGTGATCGTCAAATTTTAGCTAAAACTTGCGTTGTTGAAATTAATACCGAAGACATCAGCACCCGCAACGGCGAAATTAAAACTTTATTTACGCGTAAAATCGCCCTAACCAATAAAAAAGGCGATGCCACTCATTTGCTTGGCGTATCAATCGATGTAACCGAAAAACGCGCGGCAGAGCATGAAATTGAAAAACTGGCTTTTTATGATCCGCTAACTGGACTCGCTAATCGTCGTCTGATGCTCGATAGGCTAGGCCAAACGCTATTAGGTAGCGCCAGATCGGGTAAACATGCTGCGCTCATATTAATTGATTTAGATAATTTCAAATCACTGAATGATATCCATGGCCATGATGCCGGCGATTGGCTACTCAAAGAAGTCGCCAATCGGCTAATTAGTGTAGTTAGAAAAGGCGATACCGTTGCCCGATTGGGTGGCGATGAATTTGTGCTTATTTTGGATGATCTTAACGCCGATGAATCGCATGCGGCACAAGATTTAGAGTGGATTGCCAAGCAAATTTTAGAGCAATTCATTCATGAGTTTCAAATCCAAATGCCAAATGAAATCGAAGTCAAATCGGCAATTCAACATCGCTGCAGTCCAAGTATTGGCATTTCTCTATTTCAAGGCTGTACCTTAAGTGCAGAAGAAATACTCAAGCGTGCCGATACCGCAATGTATCAAGCAAAGAGTGGCGGCAAAAACACCTACCGTTTTTTTGATCCGGAAATGCAAAAAGCGGTTTTAACACGAATTACACTAGAAACTGAATTACGCCACGCCGTAGTTCAGGAACAATTTATTCTGTATTTTCAGCCGCAGGTGAATCATTTAGGGCAATACATTGGCGCCGAAACTTTAATTCGCTGGCAACACCCCAAGCAAGGCTTAATTTCACCAGCAGAGTTTATTCCTTTAGCAGAAGAAACCGGCTTAATCCTACCGATGGGGTTTTGGGTGCTGGAACAAGCCTGCCAACATCTAGCACGTTGGGCAGTCGACCCTTTATTTGCACACCTCACCTTATCGGTGAATGTCAGTGCCAAGCAATTTGGGTTACCTAGTTTTGAGCATGAAATTAAGCAATTACTCGCGACCTATCAAACCAATCCAAATCGGCTAAAAATCGAAATCACCGAAAGCTTATTTTTAGACAAAACCGAGGTTGTTATTAACAAAATGAATGCCATTCGCAAACAAAAAGTGGCCTTTTCAATTGATGACTTTGGTACTGGTTTTTCTTCTCTTTCATATTTAAAACGCTTGCCACTCGAACAATTAAAAATTGATCAGTCTTTTATCCAAGACATATTAAGTAATCCAAAAGACGCGGCGATTGCCTCAACCATTATTGCCCTGGGCAAAAATCTTTGCTTAACCGTCATTGCCGAAGGGGTAGAAACCCAAGCGCAACAAAACCTATTAAAAAGCATGGGATGCCTGAGTTATCAGGGCTATTTATTTGGTCAGCCGATGAAAATGGCTGATTTTGAGCAGCTGATCAATACACAGCCTACCGTTAAATAGCCGCAAACTGAATGCGATTTAGGCGATTTTAATTAAAAATTTTTTCATCCCATAAAACGGGCATTCCTATTGAGCGTGATCTTGGTAAAATCAGTTTTTGCCCACGTCAAAAGATCAATGCCATGAGCCGTTTTTGGAGCCCTGTTGTTCACACCCTTACGCCGTATACGCCGGGTGAACAGCCTAAAATCACTAATCTGATCAAACTCAATACCAATGAAAATCCGTATGGCCCATCACCTAAAGCCATCAGCGCGATGCAAGCTGCGGTGAATGATTTTTTACGGCTGTATCCTGATCCCAATGGCGATGTGCTTAAAGACGCGGTGGCGCATTTTCATCGCGCCGATGGCATTACGCGAGCGAATGTCTTTGTGGGCAATAGCTCAGATGAAGTATTGGCGCATACCTTTCAAGCGCTGCTAAAGCACGATGCACCACTGCTGTTTCCCGATATTAGCTACAGCTTTTATCCGGTGTATTGCGGCTTGTATGGCATTGAATATCGCAGTGTGCCGCTGAACGACGCGTTTGCAATCGACACCAACGATTACACCGGCGGTGGCGCGATTATCTTCCCGAATCCCAATGCCCCAACCGGTATTTTGCTGCCACTGGCGCAAATCGAAGCACTATTAAAAGCGCATCCCAATCAAGTGCTGGTGGTGGACGAAGCCTATATCGACTTTGGCGGTAGCAGCGCGATTGCGCTGGTGAATCGTTTTAATAATTTGCTGGTGGTGCAAACGCTGTCTAAATCTCGCTCTTTAGCGGGATTACGCGTTGGCTTTGCTGTTGGCCACGCCGATTTGATTGCGGGGTTGGAGCGGGTTAAAAATAGCTTTAACTCCTATCCGCTCGATCGCATTGCGCTGGCCGGTGCCGTGGCAGCTATTGAAGATACAGCGTATTTCAATCAAACCTGCACGGCAATTAACACCACACGAGATACCCTCACCCAGCAATTAAGCCAATTGGGATTTGAGGTGTTGCCATCACACGCCAATTTTGTTTTTGCATCTCATCCACAAAGAGATGCGGCTGAGCTCGCACAAGCACTGCGCGAGCGCGCGATTTTAGTTCGTCACTTCAAACTACCGCGCATTGAGCAATTTTTGCGGATTTCGATCGGCAGCGATGCCGAAAGCGCTGCATTGATCGCAGCTTTGCAAACCATTCTCAAGGCCTAATTTGAATGGCATCCGAGTCAGTGCCAGTTTGCGATCAATCTTGCACTAACCCTAGGGTCTGTTGACGTTTGGTTTGCCGCGAAAATCGCTCCAGCGCGGCGGGAAACTGAACATCAACAGACCCTTAGTACGTTTAGTATTAAAATATTACTTTTCTTGCAATACCTACCTTACATCAATCCTGTATATTAGCAATACCTAATAAACAATCTAGACCAAGTACCATCATCCCGAATAGGTCAAATAGACAAGTCCCATGAATTCATTTTTTGTTAAGCCTATGTTTGGGAGCTCGAAAGCGTTTCGCATCTTATTAATAGCAGGATGCAACCTAGGGGTTTTTCTATTACTTGCGCTCTTGGTCTGGCAAGTGGCGAGCTATCAATCGCGGCAATCGATTCGATTGCTCACTGAACGTGGCTCGGCGATGATTGAGCTGTCTTTACGTAATGCCTATACCGTGCTGGATAAAATCGCTTTAAATCCAACAGCACCTTGCCAAGATTTATACGCGGATTTACAAAAAATCAGCGCAGCGACGCCCTACTTTCGCTCGATTTATATTGCAGATAGCCAAACACAGCGTATTTTTTGCTCATCGGCCCATGCGCTCGGCCAAATAGACTCACCGATACAAACCCTGATTAGTGATGGCGCAATGCAGGCCAGCGGCATTGCTTGGCATAAGAACAGTCTGGTTTCAAATCGAGAAGCTTTAGTTATTTATCGCAAACTGGATAATGGTCGCGTACTTATCGGCGTACTGGATTCACAATATTACAAAGATATTTTGCAACTGGTCATGGGCTTGCGGGTTAAAACAATTACGCTCAAAGTCGGTAATTTACAGCTCGTGAATCAGGGTAATGATTTTGTATTAACGCCACTGACCGAGGCCAAAAACGATAGCACATTAGTATCGCTAGATCAGCTGCCAGTTAAAGTCACCGCAGAGCATAATCACTTTCAGTTACGAAAATATATTGAAACTAACTTACCGCTAGCCTTCTTACTGGGCATGATTTTTCTTGCTTGGAGCAGTCGCTGGATTTGGCTACGACTCGGAGAAAAAAACAACTTTCGCCAGCAAGTCATCGAATCAATTGCACAACAGCAATTTATACCGTATTACCAACCCGTCATTGGTCAGCAAAATACCATCTCTGGCGTAGAAATACTTGCACGCTGGCAACATCCAACGCTTGGCGTATTAAACCCCGCGGTATTTATTCAACAAGCTGAAGCGCAAAATGTGTTGACTCAAATTATGCTGAGTTTAATTCAACAAGCAGAAAATGATTTAACCAACAAACCCATTCCAGCCCAATCGCGCGTTGGGCTGAATATGACAGCACAACAATTAACCGAGCAGCCCATGCTCAATGCGATCTTTGCCTTCAATGCAAAATTAAAATATCTTGATTACCAACTGGTGATTGAATTAACTGAAGAAGGATTAGTCAGCGACCCTGATTTGGCCAATAAAATCATTCAAGAAATGGGACAATCCGGCATTATGGTGGCGATAGATGACTTTGGTATTGGGCATAGCTCACTGGCTTCTTTAAGCCGCTTTCCATTTCATTATTTAAAAATCGATAAAAGCTTTATTGATCACATTGTTAGCCGAGAAAAAGACCAAATTATTGTTGCGAATATGGTCGATATGGCACGACAACTTAATTTAAATGTCGTTGCCGAAGGCGTAGAAAGTAAAGATCAAGCGGATTATCTAGCGATACTGGGCATTGATTATTTGCAGGGGTTTTATTTCTCTAAACCTTTACCGATTGCCGAGTTGGCTCAGTTTAAATTTAATCCCGTAAACTCAGCGCAGTTCCCTTACTTTCACTAAGTCAGAATAAAAACGCCGTCAACTCACGTTGACGGCATTTTCTTTGCTGAATCGCTGTTTAGCGATACGAATGCATCATTCCTTGGATGAAGGCGCCTTCACCAACAAAGGTAGCCCTGCCACCATCAACACCACTTCCACGGCTTGTGCCGCCACCCACTGCATAAAGCTGCCGTGTAAATCCACAAAATGGCGGCCCATCTGCGTTTCGGCGTGTAAGCTCCAGCCGATTTCATTACCCACGGCAATCACGGTTTGCGGCGTACATGCGGCAAAGGCAGCCCAGCGAATTTGCGCCTCAAGCAGCGTTGCATCGCCATCGTAAGCGCAATCGGTAAATAGATTGGTGAGCCACAAAGTAATGCAATCGAGCACCATGACCTCGCCGCTAAAACCATGCGCCGCCAGATCAATCTCTTGCTCTAAATTCACCCAGCGCGCATCGCGCTGCGCTTGATGCCGAGCAATCCGCTGGGCAAAGTCATCATCCCACACGCGCGACGTGGCCAAATACGCCGGCCGCGTAGAGAGCGCCAAAGCACGCTGTTCTGCGTAGCGGCTTTTGCCGCTTTTTTGCCCACCGCTAATTAAAATCAATTGCATATAAACCGACCTGTAGATGTGTTGGCGGCAAAAAAAGGCGTCGAGGCGGTGAATTAAACCTGCATTCAATTTTCTAGCTAGTATTTAGCTGCAGGCCATTTAAATCCATGCTCAGCGTAATATACCCCAAGCAAAATTAAAACTGCGCCAGCTGCACCAACAGCGGTAATGCGCTCGCCCAAAATCACAATCGCAGTGAGCATGGTGACCATAGGGATTAAATAAATGTAATTACTGGCTTTCACCGCGCCGATGATACCCAGCGCTTTATTCCACGCCACAAAGCACAGCGCCGAAGCGATTACACCTAAAAACAGCATATTGCCGCCTTGTATTGGATTAAGCCACAAAGCCAAATCCAAGCGATAACCCATGATCCATGCGGCGGGTAGCAAGGTAACGATGCCGTAAAAAAACACTTGCCGCGTTAAAAATAAATACCCATAGCGCTGCCCTGCTCGCTTGAGTAATAAGCAATAAATCGCCCACGCTGCCCCCGCGGATAAAGCCAAAATATCGCCCAGTGGATTGAGTTTTAAAATCACGCTGCCATTAAACATCACTAAGGCCACGCCTGCTAATGCAATTAAAGAGCCAACAATTAAGCGCAGACTGAGTTTTTCATCGTGCGTGGTGAAATGGGCAAAAAATGCCGTAAGTAATGGCGCGGATGAGACTAATAAACCCACGCTGGAGGCTTGCGTATATTGCAGCGCGATATTTTCAGTTAAAAAATACAGCGTTACACCAAATAAACCTAGGCCACAGAAATACAATTCTTCGCGCCATTGCGGTTTTTTAAGCACCGGGTGCATTAAAAACAATAAAGCGTAGGCCAAGACAAAACGATCAAGGGCAATTTCAACCGGGCTGCGAAAGTCTAATAAGATTTTGGTGGAAACAAAGGTCACGCCCCAGACCAAAACACAAAACAACACCATTAAATGGCCTTTTAAAACCGGTTTCATTGTTACCCCTTAGTCGGCCCAGCAAAGTTGAATTGCGATTTTACACAGCGCCTGCTTATTTGTTGCTTAGGTAACGCCGCACTGCCGCATTGTGTTGTTCTAAGGTCTCGGAAAACGCCGAGTAACCGTCGCCTTTGGCGACAAAATAAAATGCATTGGTACTGCTTGGCTGCGTTGCAGCAATCATTGCCGCTTCACCAACCATGGCAATCGGTGTCGGTGGCAATCCAGCGCGGGTATAGGTGTTGTAAGGCGTATCGGTACGCAAATGCGCTTTGGTGATATCGCCTTTAAACGCTTCGCCAACGCCATAAATCACTGTTGGATCGGTTTGTAAACGCATGCCCTTACGTAAACGATTGACAAATACGCCCGAGACCATCGGTCGATCAGCCGCTTTGCCGGTTTCTTTCTCAATAATGGATGCCAAAATCAACGCGTCGTAGGCCGATTTAAGTGGCAAATCAGGGTGACGATTAGCCCATGCGGCATCGAGTTTTTCTTGCATTAATTGATGCGCACGCGCTAATAGCTTGAGGTCTGAGCTGCCTTTATCGATGCGATAACTATCGGGAAAAAATAAGCCCTCTGGCGACGCTGCGCTAATGCCTAATGCCGCCAAAATTTCGCTATCGCTCATGGCCGCTGTATCGTGTTTTAAATTGGGATGAGCGTTGAGCGCGCGACGTAGATCGCGCCAATTCCAGCCCTCGATCATGCTGAACATTTGTAAATCAACCTCACCTTTGGCTAATTTTTTAAGGATTTGCCAAGGCGACATCGGTGCTTTTAAAACGTAACTACCGGCTTTAATGCTGGCATCTTGCCCAGTAATTCGCGCCAGCAAAATAAATAATGGCGCGGAATCGATAGCCCCTTGCTGCACCAATTGCGCAGCAACCGCATTCACGCCACCGCGCTCAATCAAGACCGAATGCGAAGGCGGATTGGGCTGCTCTGATTGTGTCCAGCTATAAAACCATGCGCCACCAGCAATGAGTACGGCAAAAAAACCAAAAATGAGTAAGCCAAACAAGCGCCCCCAAAACGATACGGGTTTATTTACTGCTTTCTTGTGGTAGAGATTGGGTTTCTTTTTATAGGGTGTTGGTGCAGCCACTGCGTTTTACCTTAGGGTCAGTTATGTTGATTTTCGGCGGTGCTCATATCACCATCGACGTCGTTATTGCGCGCTTTTTCTCGTTGCACGGCATAAAACTTTTGCACATTGGCCAAGTCGCGCGAGCGATACATCGGCGGCAGGCTTTTCCAAATCATTTTGCCGTATTGTTTTTCAACGAGGCGCGAATCGGCAATCATTAAAATGCCAATGTCGCTCTCATCACGAATTAAGCGCCCTGCGCCTTGCTTGAGCGTAATGGTGGCATTGGGCAGTTGATAATCCATAAACGGGCTGCGCCCGGCTTTGGTCAGCTGCTCCATTCTGGCTGAAAGCACCGGATCATCGGGCGGCGAAAACGGTAATTTATCAATCACCACCAAAGACAATTGCTCACCGCGCACGTCAATACCTTCCCAGAAGGTTTGGCTGGCCACCAAAATCGCATTCGGCTCTTTACGAAACTGATCGAGTAATTCAGTTCTCGAGCCGGTGCCTTGCAAAAACACCGGCCAATCTAAGCCAGCCGCTTTGAGTTTTTCAAGCAAGATTTCATGCGCTTCACGCATGGCGCGCAACGAGGTAAACAGCAAAAAAGCATGGCCCTGAGTGGTTTGCAATAAAGGCCAAGCTTTCTCAACCACTGCACGGGTATATTCCGCAGTATTAGGCTGGGGCATGTCTTGCGGCACATACAGCACAGCCTGCTGCTTGTAATCAAACGGGCTATCCCAGGTAGCGGTTTCGGCTGACCACAAACCTAATTCATGCTGAAAATGGGTAAAGTGATGATTCACCGCCAACGTCGCCGAGGCAAAAATCCAAGCGCGCGGATTGAGATTGACTTGTTTTTGGAATAAATCAGCGATATTGAGCGGGGTAATATGCAGCAAAAAACCATGCTGCGTCACATCGAGCCAATGCACGGTTTCGGCTGAATCTGATTTTTGCCATTTTTCGACTAAGGCCAACATTTCTGCCGCGCGTTTATAGCACTTTTCTAGCCCTTCACCGCGCTCGGCTTGCTTGGCGAGTAATTCGGTTAAATGCTGAATATGCCCGGTCATTTCAACCAGCTGGCTAAAAAAGCTCGGGAATTTTTCTTTAAGCTCATGCTGCGGTAAGCGCACGGTGTCTTTAAAAATTAAACGCACATCTTTGACTGATTTTTCCAGCGCTTCGGCGGCATTGGGCAGCATGACAAAATCTTTGGCCACCACTAAAGCTTCGGCGCGCGCGTCACGCGCCAGCTCAATGATTTGCCCATTGGTCAGCGTATCGCCAAAAAACAGGCTAGCGACTTCAGGCAGCTGATGCGCTTCGTCAAAAATCACCGTATTACATGCCGGTAGTAATTCCCCTGCGCCTTCGTCTTTTAGCCACACATCGGCAAAAAACAAATGATGGTTCACCACCACAATATCGGCTTCTTGGGCGTCTTTACGCGCTTTGAGCACAAAGCATTCTTTGTGATTGGGGCAATCCTGCCCCAGGCAATTATCGCGCGTGCTAGTCACTTGCGCCCAAATCGGCGCGTCTTCGGCCACCCCAGGGCAAGCGGCTTTATCACCAGAGCCGGTGGTATTGGCGTAGCGTTTTACTTTTTGTAAATCGGCGATGTCTTCACGGCGCATAAAGCGCCCTTCATGCTCGGCACGCGCCAAATGGTAATGACACACATAATTGGAGCGCCCTTTGAGTAAGGCAATAATCGCCGGTACTTTGAGCACATCGCGAACGCTCGGTACGTCGCGATTAAACAACTGATCTTGCAAGGTTTTGGTGCCGGTTGAAACAATCACTTTGCCACCCGACAAGAGTGCGGGTACTAAATAGGCAAAGGTTTTACCGGTGCCGGTGCCGGCCTCGGCAATCAATTGCCCACGCGCTTCAATCGTGCGTTCAACCGCTTGCGCCATTTCTAGCTGGGGTTGACGCAATTTATAGCCGGGAAAAGCAGCACCAAACGGGCCGTCATCGGCAAAAACTTCTTCAAGAGTCATGGAAAGCTCAAAACATCGGATGATCGATTGTACCGTAGCTAGGCGCTGCTGACGCTTGAATCAACGTGGTCAATTTCAATATGGCATCGGGCAAAAAAAAAGCCCCGCACGCGGCGGGGCCAATCAATACAGGGAGAGATGAAAAACACAATACACATCGCATTAGCGCAGATCTTTCAACCTAAACCAACACAATCTATCGCATTGCTCACTACCCTTGTTCAGAGTGCCGCTATTGGCAAAAGTTCAGCACAAGTGTTAATTTTTTTGCGCTTGAAAAAACACCACTTGGCCAGATTGACCGGTGCTATTGCCGCCTAATAAATACGCCATCGCCGGGAATAAATCACTGGCTTGGGGTAGATTCTCAGCCGATTCTGCCGGATGCGTTGCCAAACGGAATGGCGATTGAATCGGGCCGGGCACCAGTAAATTAATCCGTACATTCGGGATGTTTTCCCATTCGGCAGCGGCAATTTCAACCCAGTTTTTTTGCCCAGCTTTACTCACGCTAAAACCGCCCCAATACGCATTGGGCTCAAAGGCATGGGTTTCACCCAAAACCAATACCGCGGCATCGGGCGATTGCTGCAACAGCGGAAACAACGCCCGCGTCATCGCAAATGGCGCCGCCACATTCACGCGGAACATATCCACCCATTCATCCAGCTTTTGATTAGCCAGTGGCGACAAATGATTAAAACCATTGGCGCAATGCAAAATGCCGTCTAGACGACCAAATTCTTTTTGGATGAGTACGCCCAATTGATTGAGCTCAGCTTCACCCATTTTGGCTAAATCAAGCGGTACAGCCGCAGGCTGCGGCCCGCCAGCCGCTTCGATGGCATCGTAAGTACGGCTGAGTTTTTTTTCGTTACGGCCCAATAAAATAATCGTCGCGCCGAGTTTGGCCAGCTCAATAGCGGCCATTGCGCCCAAGCCCTGACCGGCTCCGGTAACGAGAATTACTCGATCTTTAAATGCATCTGCTGCAATGCTTGCTGATTTCCAATCTGCCATTTTTTATTCCTAATCATCAGCCAAACGGCTTGAAGTGTGATTACTTAAAGTGCTACTTAATTCGCCAGCGGCGCACCGAAAAATACACTGAGATCTCGGCTCATCGTTGCAATCAATTCCGCCGAAGTGGGCCTAGGCCGACCGCGGCAAATTCATCATGGATTGTTAGCGTGGGGTTGACGCTCGCTTTATTCGCGCGACAATCTAGCGTTGCAAATACAGCAAGCATTGCTGCGCCGCTTTAACGCCACTACGCACCGCGCCTTCGAGCGTCGCGGGGTATTCACCGCGCCCTTGTCCGGCTAAATCAGCGGTAAAATCCCCCGCCAAAAATAAACCCGCAATATCGGTCTTATTGTCAGGCCGAAGCAAGTCGGGCGTACAGGCAAACGTCGCACGTTTTTCACTAATGACTTGTTGGCGCAACACTAAATCGGGCAGGCCTAAGCGCTGATGCAATTCAGCTTGCACGGCTGTAGCTAATTCATCATGACTTAAGCCGCTATGCAGCCCTTCGCTAGAAATCACCACCGCAATCAAACCATGCTGGCCGTGACTCACACCGCGATCAAACACCCATTGCGAATACGCATCAGCCAAACCGAGCATCGGCGTAGCCAGTTTAATCTCGGCGGCATATTGCAAATACACCGTCACAATCGGCTGATATTGCCAAGCGGCTAACTGCGCGCTTAAGGCATTGAGCGCCGGTAATGATGGCAAAATATTCGCCGCTTGATGCGGTGGCGTGGCACAAATCACCGCGTCAAATCGCTCACTATCATCCAGCAAAAAACCTTGGGTATCTATCGATATCCCTTTTACCCTATGGCCCAGCTTTAAATACCCAGCATGCTGCTCAATATACTGCGCCGCAGGCTCAGGAAATAACTGACTAAAATCACAACGCGGCAACAATAAATCAGACGCAGCGCGGGCGCCACCCAAACTATCGCGCAACACATTAAGCAGCACTTGGGCACTGGCCAGCTCCAGCGGTGTATTCAGCGCCGCCAAGGTCAACGGCGACCAAAATTTAGCGATCAAACTCGCCGGTTGCCGCTCATTGCTTAGCCACTGCGCCACGCTGATGTCTTGCGCTAAACGCCAGCGCCGCCATTTGCTGATCTGAATGGTGCGAATTAAGGCCCAACGCTCAGACCACGATAAGCCTTTGGCCAACAATAAACCCACGGCCAAATGCAAGGGTGCTGGCAACCGTGGGCAGGCTAATACAAAATCGGGATCGACTTGTAAACGCATCGGCAAGCGCAAAAAAACGCGAGATAAATCCACGCCGCATTGCGCCATTAAACGCAATAATTCGCTATAGCCACCAATCAATAAATGCTGGCCATTATCCACGGCGCTATCCCCAACCAGATGACTACGCGCAACGCGGCGCGCACGGCCACCGAGCACTTTGCCGGCCTCAAACACCGTGACCGATACCCCCGCCGCAGCTAACTCCACCGCCGCCGCCATACCCGCATAACCGCCGCCAATAATAGCAACGGTTTTCACCCCAGGATGATGCTTTGCACTAGTTACGCTCAAGCAAACCACCATGTTTTCCAAGCCAGCCAGAGCTTGCGGATGGGGGTGAGTTTGATGCGTTGATTGAGTACTTTTTGCGCGCCATCGGCGCGAATTTCGGCCAAGGTAGCGCGGTAAATCGCCGCCATCACCAAGCCAGTACGCTGACTTTTTTTATCGCACTCAGGTAATAAAGCGATGGCTTGATCGTAATATTGTTCGGCACGATCAATTTGGAAATTCATTAAGGCTTTAAATTCAGCCGTTTCACGGTAATTCATAATGTCGGCAGCGGGCACATTAAAGCGCTGCAATTCATCCACCGGTAAATAAATCCGGCCGCGGCGGGCGTCTTCACCGACGTCGCGAATAATATTGGTCAACTGAAAAGCAATGCCTAAATCATGCGCGTATTTTAAGGTTTTACGATCAGTAAAACCAAAAATCATCGCCGCCAATTGCCCAACTACGCTGGCAACGCGATAGCAATAAAGATGCAAATCTTTAAAGCTGTTATAACGCGCCTGATTTAAATCCATTTCCATGCCATCGATAATTTCAAGCAGCAATTCACGCGGTAAATCATAGGCTTGGACCGCTGGCCACAATGATTGAGTTACCGGATGTTGCGGCGAGCCGGCATACATTTGGTCAACTTCATTGCGCCACCATGCCAACGTCGTCCGCGCAACGCCTTCGTCACTGATTTCGTCGACCACGTCGTCCACTTCACGACAAAATGCATACAAAGCGGTAATGGCAATGCGCTTTTCTGGACTTAAAAAACGAAAGCTGTAATAAAAACTCGAGCCGCTTTTCGCCGCTTTATCTTCACAATATTGATCTGGTGTCACAAGAAAATCCAATTCAAAAATAACTAAGTCACTGAGCAAAAGTTTTCGCGCAAAGCGCAAAGCCGCAGACAGTACACACGTACGACAAGGCGAAGCAACGCTGCACGGAAACTTTTGCCTGACTACTTAATCTGTTGCTGCCAACGATTGATGCGCTGGCCGCACAGTTTATTTGGTTTCAGGCAAAACTTGCCGCACTTCTCGCGTCACGCCCGAAGGGCCCGGAAAAGGTAAAAATAAGCTGCGGATCAACCAAGGCACGGCCGGATCGAGCACGTCATTGAGGCTACGATTTCTGGCTCGTCCTTCATACAACTTGGCAAAATCGCCAGCAGCCAAGGCTTTACGATCCAAAATATCGACAAACACTTCGCGAGTGAATAGCGTTTCATTGATGGTTTGCGAGCCGATAATCCCCGTTTCTGGGTAATAGCGCGGAATAAAGGCAATACCGCCACCGGTATTGATGCGCTGATAACTCACTGAGTAACCAATCGTGCCCCAAATCGGCTGCTGGTAAGATGCATTTTTGCCGTCGTCAATTTGATAATCGAGCTGCACCAACCAATCAGCTAGCTTAGGATCGGTTTGCTGCACCAAGCCTTGGCGGCGTAATTCAGTCGCCAATAGGTTTTCAAAGTCATAGCGCGCCAAGCTTTGGTCATCGGCTTTGGGGCGATCAATGGCAAATACTTTACCGGCCATTGATGCAGGTAAATCATGGCGAACAGAGACTTGTGAAACAAAAGTATTGGCACAACCGGCCAGTAACATCAGGCCAACCACAGCACTCCATCCGCGTAATTTCATACTTTGATACTCCCCGCAATTTGTGGTGTATTCACCACCACATCAGCACACTGCGCCCGGTGGCGTAAGGCATGATCAATCAGCACCAAGGCCATCATCGCCTCGGCAATTGGCGTAGCACGAATGCCGACACAAGGGTCATGACGGCCGGTTGTGGCCATCATCACTGGATTGCCGTCTTTATCAATCGAGCGCCGCTCTTGTGCAATACTTGAGGTGGGTTTAACCGCCAAGTTGACAGTAATCGCTTGCCCTGTAGAGATACCCCCCAAGATACCGCCAGCATGATTACTAGCAAAACCTTGTGGTGTTAACTCATCACAATGCTCAGAACCGCGCTGAGCGATGCTGGCAAAACCCGCGCCAATCTCAACACCTTTAACGGCATTGATATTCATCATCGCAAAAGCAATATCGGCATCGAGTCGATCATAAACCGGTTCACCCCAACCAACGGGGACGTTTTCGGCGACAACCGAAATTTGTGCGCCAACCGAATCGCGCTCTTTGCGAATCGCATCCATATAGTCTTCAAGTTCCGGAACAATGGCATTATTGGGTGCAAAAAATGCATTTTCAGCCACCTGATCCCAGCTAACAAATGGAATGTCAATTTCACCGAGCTTACTCATATAGCCGCGAATTTCAACACCATAGCGCTCTTTGAGCCATTTTTTAGCAATGGCGCCCGCTGCAACGCGCACCGCGGTTTCGCGCGCTGAAGAGCGGCCACCACCACGTGGATCGCGAATGCCATATTTATGCCAATAGGTGTAATCAGCATGGCCCGGACGGAAAGTTTCAACAATTTTGCCGTAATCTTGACTGCGCTGATCTTGGTTGCGAATCAATAAGGCAATTGGCGTACCCGTGGTTTTACCCTCATACACCCCCGACAAAATCTCGACCGTATCGGGCTCTTTGCGCTGCGTAACGTGACGGCTGGTGCCCGGCTTACGACGATCCAGTTCCAACTGAATATCCGCCTCAGACAGCGCCATTCCTGGTGGGCAGCCATCAACAATGCAGCCAATCCCTGCGCCGTGGCTTTCACCAAACGACGTTACGGTAAACAATAAACCAATAGAATTGCCTGACATTGCCCGCCCCTAACTCAAAATGAATTTATTGCTGCAATTTTACCACGCGCATGCCGGATTGCCGTTGACTCTGCATACGGAAGTTTTATTCAGGCTAAAAAAAACCGCCCAAACACTGTTTGAGCGGCTCAAGTTCAAGCGGTAAAACTTTAAATTCAATTAAAAATCAGTACGTACGCCCACTGAGAACAAATCAGCGCTTTGGCCATTGTTTAATACATAGCCTGATTCAGTGGTGAAATTAGCGTTTTTATCGTTATTCACTTTAGTATATGTTGCATAAACTTTGCTGCGTTTTGATAAATTATACGAAGCCGCAACCGAAACTTGATCAGCGCCAGAATCATTTAATGTTTCTACATCACCAGCTTGTACATACGATAGCAAGAAATTTAATTTCTCATATTTATACGAACCGGCAATGGCATAACTATCTTGAGTGCGTGATTGCTTGCCATCATCACGATCTACTTGTTCCCAAGTTAAACCTAGACCGAAATCCATATATTTAACATTACCGCCAACCATAAAGCCGCTAATGCTTGAACCATTCGCAGTGCCAACTGGGGTAATTTTTGATGAGGTATAGCTAGATGTTTGATCTTTGCCCATTGAATATGAGGCACCGACGTTAAACATATCATTTTTCCAATAGCCACCGATTTGATATGTTGATGCATCGTAAGTCGCTGTTTTTTCGCCAATGGTATACGACGCATTCGCATTAAAACCGCTAAAATTAGGTGTTTCGTAATAAATAACCGAGCCTGAACGAGCGCCTAAACGACGCAACAATTGGCCATCGCCCAAATAACCTGATGTATCATTCATTTCGCCTTCAATTGTTGGCGCAATGTTTTTGTATAAGTTTTTATAGGCATTATCCATTTTACCAAAGCGGGCAAAACCGTAATCACCTTTATAGCCGATATAGGTATCACGTGAGCCCCATACTGAACCAGCTTCTTTATTGTATGGATCGCCAACGCGGAAACGGCTTTCTAAAACCCAAACCAAATCACCACCGATATCTAATTTATCGACACCAGAAAAACGGATACGTGAACTTTGATCAGCTAATTGGGTTTTATTACCGCCATCATTTTTAGAACCGGCTTTAACACCAACTTGATCCGGGCTAAGATATTCCATCGCAGTACGAACACTACCGCTAATGGTCACTTCAGCAGAAGCTAATGGTGCTAACAAAGCAGCAGCAATAGAAAGGGCAATAATTTTGCTCATATCGATTTAACTCTTATAAAAGGGATATTAAAATAAGTAAAAAATTGTTTTAACTCGTCAATGTAATTCTAGTGATGAGTTTAATTTTTTATATCTAAATATTAGCAGCTTCAAGTTACCAATATATGACAAACCGATAAAAGTACCCCTAAATCAGCCTCTCGTGTTGCAAGCTTTCCACTTCGAGTAAACCCTAGGTTTAAATCAATTCATTTTTATTCAATCGTACTGTATTCATTTTAAACTCTAGTTTCGACAATCGACCCAATAATAACTTGCTACTTATCACGATAGCGTGGTTTGCATTAACCCATGGCCAATTGCAGCGACTATAGGCAATACTTTCATGAGCAAGCCCACGCTTACAATTTGTGCTAACTCATCAGCTCATTTCATAATGAATACACTGTAACTTAATTCAATTAAATAAAAAAAGGCAGCCTAAGCTGCCTTTCTTTTATCTATCGATGATTAAATCAATCGATTAGAAGCCTGTCCAAGTACCAACAAGAACGCGCAATGTGTCGTCAGTTTTGTAGCCAGCAGAGCCGTCAACTTTGAAAGCTTGAGTGTCTTTGCCGTACATGTGGTAACGAGCTTGCAAGAATGCGCCAGTGTTTTTGCTCAAGCTGTAATCCCATTGACCTGAAATTTGCTGAACGCTGTTGTCAAGGTCTTTACCGTTGTATTTACCATCCAACACTTCTTGCCAGCCCAAGCTGAAGGCATTTTTGCCTGCAGAGTAAGTACCGCCAACCAAGTATTGGTTAACTTCTAGCTTGTTGCCTTCTGCTTTCCAAGTATTGTTTTTGTACAATGCTTTCACAGAGAAGTCGCCGAACGAGCCACGAGCACCAACAAAGTACATGTCAGTAGATGCGCCGTTTACTGCGTCAGTTGCTTGGATTACATCACCAGAACCACCGGCACCGATTGGAGCTTGACCAAAAAGCGCATCGTTATGACGTTGCCATCCAGCATTCACTGCTACTGGACCAAACGCGCCATTAACACCGATGTCATAACCGTTAGTTAATGTATTAGCTGCTTTGCCAGTACCTTTAGAACCAGTGTCAGCACCGATTTTGTATTGAGCAGTGAAGTTAAAGCCGCCGAAATCTGGAGAGAAGTAAGTAATTGCATCTTTCCATTTGTCGTTCACAGCACCGAAGTCAGCGCTCAAGTTGCCTTGTGCTTTAGAACCGTAAGGCCAGTCAAGAGTCAAGTAAGCGTTGGTAAATTGAGTACCGAAACGCAACTCACCCCAGTTACCAGCGTAACCGATCCAAGCTTCACGACCGCCCCAACCGTCATAACGCCAGTCAGTTGCCACTTTTTGAGCTAGGCGCCATTTCAAAGTGTCGCCGTTGTCTAATTTATCTTTACCATCAACGTTAACAACGATGGCGATTTCTTCAGCCAAAGTTGTACCTTGAGCAGCAGCTTGGTTAGTACGTACGAACAGGTCCATTTCAGCAGAACCGTTGATAGACACTTCAGCAAAAGCTGGGGCAGAAACAGCAGCAGCGATAGCTGCAACCATAAGAACGCGCTTGAACATTTATTATTCTCCAAAAGATACGAGAGTTAAGTTAAAACCACCGTAACAGCAGGCTACAACCTGAACAATTGTTGCCACTGCTTTACAGACTCGAGAATACTCACTGTTTATAGGCAAAGCAAAAACATGCCTATGCACTAACACAAACTGTATCTCGGATACAACAAAAAAACGACGCATTGCTGCGCCGTTTTTTGTTTAAAACACTTATAAATCAGTGGTTTGGCTGATTAGAAACCAGTCCAAGTACCTACTAAGATACGTGTTGCATTGTCTTTACCGCTACCAGCTGCACCATCAAGCTGCCAAGAACCGTGCATTACGCTGTGGTTACTTGCATTGTCAAACATGTGGTGACGAACTTGTACAAAGGCAGTCGAGTTTTTAGACAAGCTGTAGTTGTACTGAGCATTGATAACGTTGATACCATCATCAGCTTTAACGCCGTCAGTTTTGCTGTCTTCAACACGTTGGAAGCCCAAGTTCATGTTGTGCTTGCCAGTGGTGTAACCAGCGCGAACCAAGTATTGGTCAACAGTCGTTTTGCCGTTGCCAGTATGGATAGCGTCATTTACATCGCCAGACCATTCATTGCGTTTAGCGCCAGCTGCTAAATCAAAGCCGCTTTCAAACTTGTAGATTGCGCCGATGTTGTAGGCACGAGCTTTGTTGTCGCCAACAATAACATCTGCTTTTTGGTCGTTACTAAATTGACCACTGCGACCCCAGTTACCGCCGCCTGCAAATACAGCAGCTTCAGAAGACATAGTCGCGCTGTTTTTCGATTCAGAGAAACCTGCGTCCATGCGGAAGCCGCCGTTGGCGTAGTTTGCAGTGATTTCGTAAGCGTTAGCATCAGAAGTGCCTGAACCTAAGTCATACTGAGCTTGGAATGCAAAACCGCCAAAGCTTGGTGAGAAGTAGCTGATTGCACGAGCGTATTGCACGTTTTGCGCGCCGAAGTCAGCCCACAAGTTACCCACGCCTTGCGCGCCATATGGCCAGTCTAATTGCAAGTATTGGTTAGAGAATTGGTTACCGAAGCGAGCTTCACCCCAAGTACCTTGGTAGCCGATCCAAGCTTCACGTTGACCGAAAGAGTCATAACGGTAGTCAGTTGCTACTTTTTGCGCGAGACGCCATTTCAATACGTCACCGCTGTCTAATTTGTCTTTACCATCTACGTTAACGATGATCGCGATTTCTTGACCGAAAGCGCCGTCAGTAGAAGAACCATTGCCATTGGCTTGGTTAGTACGGTAGAAGAAGTCCATTTCAGCTGAACCCGAAATAGAAACTTCTGCCATTGCTGGCATTGCGAAGGCAGTTGATACCAAAGCACCAATCAATACACGCTTGAACATATTTTAAACTCCTGTTGAACAGATAATAACCACCCCAAAATGCAAGGTATGCTCGGCATTATCCAGACGCTATCCCTCGTAATCTGTGCAATAAGGTAGCTTTGAACAGTGTAAAACTTCACAACACAGCAACAAAAAATATTGCTGTCATAATATTTGCGTCAACTTAATCCTAAAGTGTGATTTGTTTACGACACCACCGCAGACAAAACAGCAAGTGCTTGACTTAGCAAGTAAATCAGCGGCAAAGCCAGCACAACACCGACACGCAACGATGACAAATTGCGATGCAAAAGAGAACAAATACACAGCAAATAAAAAAAACTGCGTTTAAAAACCGCAAACCGCAAAAAAAACTCAATTGCAAGTAAAAATTCGCCCCTAAACAGCCTAAAAACGCCAACCAGCCCGCGCCACCTAATTCAGTGATACACCCACACACCAACAACAAGCAAAACGCACATTGCACACAAAACCAGTGACTACTGCGTATACACATAAAAAAAGCCAGTCGGCATCACCGACTGGCTTTAACTATCTAAGTGTTTAATCAAAAATTAGACTGCATGACGACTTTACATCAAAGCACTGAGGCATTCGCTCTCAAGTTTAACGTCCTACCATCCAATCTTTGACTGCTACTTATATATACAACGACTTATTTAGTCGCCATAACACGAACCATTTCCAACACTTTGCTTGAATAGCCCCATTCGTTGTCATACCAAGCAACCAATTTAACGAAGGTTTTATCCAAAGCAATACCGGCATCGGCATCAAATGTAGAAGTGCATGCTTCGCCGCGGAAGTCAGTTGAGACCACTTTATCAGTGGTATAACCCAACACGCCCTTCATTGCGCCTTCAGAAGCGGCTTTCATTGCCGCGCAAATTTCTTCGTATGAGGCTTCTTTGTTCAACTCAACCGTCAAGTCAACTACCGACACATCGGAAGTTGGCACACGGAATGCCATACCGGTTAATTTACCTTTGATCTCAGGAATCACCACGCCAACGGCTTTTGCTGCGCCAGTTGATGAAGGAATGATGTTTTCCAAAATACCACGGCCACCGCGCCAATCTTTGTTGGATGGACCATCAACGGTTTTTTGCGTTGCAGTCGCGGCATGCACTGTAGTCATCAAACCACGTTTGATACCGAAGTTGTCGTTTAGGACTTTAGCAATCGGAGCCAAGCAATTGGTGGTGCATGAAGCATTAGAGATAATGGCTTCACCGGCATACGTTGCGTTGTTCACGCCGTAAACAAACATCGGTGTATCGTCTTTACTTGGCGCAGACATGATGACTTTTTTCGCACCAGCGGCTAAATGCTTCTCGCAAGTTTCTTTAGTCAAGAATAGGCCAGTCGCTTCAACAACAACATCAGCGCCAATTTCGCCCCATTTCAATTCTGCAGGATCTTTTACTGCAGTCAGGCGAATTGTTTTGCCATTCACAACCAATTGGCCATCAACAACCGCAACATCACCTTTGAATTTGCCATGCACTGAGTCGTGCTTGAGCATATAAGCTAGGTAGTCTGGCTCAAGCAAATCGTTAATACCAACGATTTCAATATCATTGGCAAAGTCATAAACAGCTGCGCGAAACACCATACGGCCGATGCGGCCAAAACCATTGATACCAACTTTAATAGTCATGAATCATCTCCAGAAAAGAAATCAAATAAATCGGGACGACTAAGCATGCACTATTCAGAATAGGAGTGCCATTGCGCCACGACAAAGACCATGCAAAAAAAACAGATTCACTGCGATACCCGCACAGCGCGCATCGCAATAGCGCAAAAATATAAACCAAGTGCGCTTTATCAGCAGCTAGGCAAAACGCCTAGCTACAATCATTACTCTGGACGCAATGCAGCAGCTTCACGCGCTAGCGCAGTAATGCCAGCCCAATCGCCTTTAGCTACCATATCTTTCGGGGCCAACCAAGAGCCGCCCACACAGCCAACATTTGGCAACGCCAATAATTTAGGCGCTGATTCCAAGCTCACACCGCCAGTTGGGCAGAATAAGATTTGTGGCAATGGACCACCCATGGCTTTGAGCATACCCAAGCTACCCGCTTGCTCAGCAGGGAACAGCTTCATGGCATCAAAGCCTTCTTCAAGCGCAGCAATCGCTTCTGATGGCGTCATTACGCCTGGCAATAATTGAATACCGCAAGCACGAGCCGCCGCGGCCAATTTAGGTGTAAGACCTGGTGTTACCGCAAATACGGCACCGGCGTCTTTTGCCGCTTGGAATTGCTCTGGGCGAACCACGGTACCCACGCCAACAATCGCACCAGGTACGTTATCAACAATCGCTTTCACCGCAGCCAATGCAGCTTCGGTACGCAAAGTCACTTCTAAGACACGGATGCCGCCGTCAACCAAGGCTTTTGCCAAAGGTACTGCGTGTTCCACGTTTTCGATTACGAGCACCGGCATAACCGAGCACGAGCGCATGATGTCACGAATCTGCATTTTTAACTCTTCCGTTTTACGTTATAAAAATAAGCCATCAAAAATAACATAGCTCAAATAAAGCATAGAGTATATCGACCAAAGCCAATCAAATCATGACCTAGATCGACATACCATCAGATATAACCAATAACTACACATACTCACAGCGCTAAGCGCACGATCCTTTACCGTACAGGCAATACGAACCGCTTAATGCGCTAAACCCATGCTAACCGCGCCTTCTTCGGCTCCGGTTGCATTTTGGCGGAAAGTCGCAAATAACTCGCGACCCATGCCGTGTTCATTTTTACTTAGATCAGCGGTAACCACTTCACGTGCAGCCCACTCTGCGG
Organism: Deefgea piscis; assembly: GCF_013284055.1. Classification (NCBI taxonomy): domain Bacteria; kingdom Pseudomonadati; phylum Pseudomonadota; class Betaproteobacteria; order Neisseriales; family Chitinibacteraceae; genus Deefgea; species Deefgea piscis. The sequence goes on from NZ_CP054143.1 coordinate 556,528, forward strand.
CATCAACTTGCGCTTCAAGCACACCGGTTTCAGCATTGAGTAAAATCATATCGCCAGTGCGCACTTTACCTAAGGCACCACCCGATACCACTTCTGGCGTAATGTGAATTGCAGCAGGCACTTTACCCGACGCGCCCGACATACGGCCATCAGTCACTAGCGCCACTTTGAAACCACGATCTTGCAACACGCCGAGTGGTGGCGTGAGCTTGTGCAGCTCTGGCATCCCATTGGCACGTGGACCTTGGAAGCGCACTACCGCAATGAAATCGCGCTCAAGTTCGCCGCGTTTGAATGCAGCAATGACATCTTCTTGATCGTCAAACACAATGGCTGGCGCATTCACCACGCGGAATTCAGGAGCAACTGCCGAAGTTTTAATCACCGCACGGCCTAAATTACCTTGCAACAATTTAGTGCCGCCATCGGCCTGGAATGGATTGGCGACGGTACTCAGGACCTCGGCATCACCGGCAACCGTTGGCGCATCACGCCACACCACAACACCATTATCCAAGAAAGGCTCTTGGGCGTAATGACGTAAACCAAAGCCAGCGGCAGTCCACACATCGTTATGTAATAAGCCAGCATCGAGCAATTCACGAATCACATAGCCCATGCCACCAGCAGCGTGGAAGTGATTCACATCGGCCGCGCCATTTGGATAGACTTTAGCCAACAACGGAATGATGCTCGATAAATCACTAAAGTCAGACCAATCGATAATGATGCCAGCCGCCCGTGCAATTGCGATCAAGTGAATCGTATGGTTGGTCGAGCCACCAGTAGCCAGCAAACCAATAATGCCGTTGATGACTGTTTTTTCATCAACCACTTTACCGACTGGAATAAATTCATTACCCAGTGAGGTAATTTGCGCTGCGCGCTTGGCAGCTGCCATCGTCAATGCATCACGCAATGGCGTACCTGGATTAGTAAACGCTGCGCCTGGCAAATGCAGACCCATGATTTCCATGAGCATTTGATTGGAGTTGGCCGTACCAAAGAAAGTACAAGTACCCGCACCGTGGTAAGAGCCTTCTTCTGATGCCAACAAGGCATCACGGCCCACTTTACCTTCAGCAAAAAGCTGACGAGTGACGTTTTTTTCTTTATTTGAAATACCGCTGGTCATAGGACCCGCTGGTACAAAAATCGTAGGCAGATGACCAAACTGCAATGCGCCGATCAACAGACCCGGAACGATTTTGTCGCAAACACCAAGACATAAAGTCGCATCAAACATATTGTGCGACAAAGCCACTGCCGTTGACATCGCAATCACATCACGACTAAACAAGGACAATTCCATCCCTGCTTGACCTTGTGTCACGCCATCACACATTGCTGGCACTCCGCCAGCAAACTGCGCCGTTGCGCCAACTTCGTGCGCAGCACGCTTAATCAGTGCTGGAAAAGCTTCAAACGGCTGATGCGCTGACAACATTTCATTATACGAAGACACAATCGCCAAATTAGGCTGGCGCATTTCCCGCATCATGATTTTGTCGGTTTCTGGCATTGCAGCCCAAGCATGCGCCTGATTGGTACAGGCTAAACCTTTACGAACCGGCTCTTTACTTGCAGCGAGCTCCATACGTGCTAAATAACGACCACGAGACGCTTTACTGCGTTCAATAACACGTTGTGTTACTTCGACCAGACGAGGATGCAATGTCATACGGAACTCCTGATAGGCTGAGGGATCAGCACTCAGCTAAAATGCTTATGAAATTTGGCGTAGTTTTACTACAATCAGCGCGCTAGAGCAACCCAAAAAGTACGTCAGCCACTCGCGCTGCAATGCAACATTGGTGTTTAGTACCATGGACTTGACGCGCAAAATGGTAAAAATACCTATAAGGAAAAACTTAAAAACTAAATTCGTTTGCACCGTCATTTAGGCATGTAGTAAGATTACAAAGCTTACTTGTTAACCTGTATCATTTAGGTGCATATTAACCCCCCTTATTATCAGGAAGGATTTGCTGCAATGAACCCGATCGACGCTTTCGACATGGTATTTTTTGGCGGCACTGGTGACTTAGCCTTGCGCAAGTTGCTGCCGGCACTTTACCACCAACACCAAGACGGCAACCTTCCAAAAGATGGCCGGATTATTTGCTTAGGCCGCAGCCCTTCAGACACGGCCAGCTACACCGCTAAAGCGCAAAGCAAAGCTAAAGAATTTTTAGGTAGCCACTATAACGAAGCCGATTGGGCTCAGTTCGCGGAACGCATCGAATACTTTAAAGTCGATGCCCATACCCTCAGCGACTTCGAGATTTTAGCTGAAGCACTGAATATTTATCCAAATCGTAGCCGTGTATTCTACCTCTCAACTGCGCCAGATTTCTTTGCTCCGATTGCAAAAAATTTAGCTGCAGTTGGTCTTAACAAAGGTAATTCACGTGTCGTACTTGAGAAGCCACTCGGCCACGACTTAGAATCTTCGAATAAAATCAACGACGAAGTCGGCGAATACTTCCAAGAACAGCAAATTTACCGCATTGACCATTACTTGGGTAAAGAGCCGGTTCTGAATTTAATTGCATTGCGTTTTGCCAACACTTTGCTTGAACCACTGTGGCGCCGCGAATGGATTCGCGACGTGCAAATCACCGTTACTGAACAAGTCGGCGTTGAAACCCGCGCTGATTTTTATGACAAAACCGGTGCACTGCGCGATATGGTGCAAAACCATCTCTTGCAACTGCTCACGATTGTGGCGATGGAGCCGCCAGCATCCATTGATGCTGACGCAGTTCGTGACGAAAAACTCAAAGTATTGCGCGCACTCAAACCACTGACGCCTGAAAACGTTCACAACAAAGTCGTACGCGGTCAGTATCGTGCCGGCGCTGTTGGCGGCAAAGCTGTTCCTGGCTATCAAGATGAGCCTGGCGTTCCGGCTGGTTCGAAAGCAGAAACCTTTGTGGCGTTAAAAGCCGAGATCGAAACTTGGCGCTGGGCTGGCGTGCCGTTCTTCTTGCGTACTGGTAAACGTTTGCAAGAACGTCTAGCTGAAATCGTGATTAATTTCCGTGCCGCGCCGACGTCGATTTTTGGCAAAAACATGCAAGCGAACCGCATGGTGATTCAATTACAACCGGATGAATCCGTTCGTCTCTACTTGTTGGCCAAAGAACCAGGTCGTGAACGTTTGCGCGAAGTGTATTTGGACTTGGATTTCAAAGAAACTTTCAGCACTCGCAGTCCAGAAGCGTATGAACGTTTGTTGATGGATGTCATCAAAGGCGATCTATCGCTGTTTGTACGTCGTGACGAACAACGTGCCGCATGGCGTTGGGTTGAGCCGATTATCGAGAGCTGGGAAAATAGTTCAGAAGGTCCGAAAACCTATACGGCCGGCACTTGGGGCCCTGCAGCATCTTCTGCCCTGTTATCTCGCGATGGTTTGTGCTGGCACGAAGAATCTTGATCTGCAACAAACCTTAAAGAGTTTCCCTAATTTTTGACTGGATATGTCAAAATTGGGGAAACTCCGTATTGCATTGCACAATTATAAATCTGGAGATCCACGCATGACGTTGCAATGGCATGAGTTCACAAGTAAAGACGAACTCGACCTCAAACTCGCTCAATCCATTGCCCAACAACTCCAAGCGGCGATTACTGAGCGAGGCTCAGCGAGTCTGGCCGTATCAGGTGGCCGCACGCCAGCTGGCATGTTTAAAGCATTGCGAACCAGTGCGATTGATTGGTCAAAAGTGATCATCACCTTGGTTGATGAACGCTGGGTGCCGATCGATCACGCCGATAGCAATGAACGCCTGACCCGCGAAAATCTATTGCAAGACAATGCGGCAGCAGCGCAGTTTATTTCTATGGTCAACGATGCCGCAACGCCACATGCAGGTCTAGCAGGTATTGAAGCGCAGCTTAAACAAATCAAAGCCCCTATTGATATACTGATCTTAGGTATGGGTGATGACGGTCATACTGCGTCTTTATTCCCCAATGCCGCAGAGCTCGAAGCAGCCTGTGCATCCACAGACTGGGTCGCGGCAGTCACGCCGCCGGTTGCACCGCATTCGCGTATCACCCTCACTTTGCCAACGATTGCGAAAGCACGCAATCTCTACGTCCATATCACCGGTGAAGGCAAAAAAGAATTATTGCAACACGCCATGCAAGAACAAAAATCACTAACCGAGCAATATCCAATTCGCCGTGTGCTCGATCAAAGCGAGCAGCCTGCTCAGGTTTATTGGACCGCTTAAGTGAACCGCTTTTCCTTTAACTTTTTTCTATCAACGCCAAAGCAGTCATCCTGCTTGGCGTTATTGCGTTTGATTGAGGGCGCTAAATAATGCTCGAACGAATCAAAGCAGTACTCGATACTTTATCTAAATCCGAACGTAAAGTAGCCGATTTAGTGCTGGCGCAACCCAATTTAGTCGCCAATGCGCCGATTGCACAAATTGCCGATCTGGCCGCCGTTTCTCAGCCTACCGTGATTCGCTTTTGCCGTTCACTCAATTGCTCAGGATTGCAAGATTTCAAACTACGCCTCACGCGCAGCTTGGTTTCTGGCGTGCCTTATGTGCATTCGATGGTCTCAGCGGATGACTCGGCGCATGACTTGGCAAAAAAATTATTCGACAATAATATTTCTCATCTACTGCGTTGTCGGAATGAACTCGATACCGATGTATTAGAAAAAGCCATCAAGATCTTATCTAACACCCCAAAAATTGAAGTTTGGGGCCAAGGCCAGTCGGGCGCGGTAGCGATTGATGCGCAAAATAAATTCTTCCGCCTTGGCGTGCCAACGGTTGCGTATACCGACCCCCATATGCATGGCATGAGCGCATCGATGCTCAAACCGGGTGACGCGGTAATTGCGGTATCCAATTCGGGCCGCACTTTAGATATGCTGCGCTCGGTCGAAATTGCGCGTGATTCTGGCGCCGATGTGATCGGCATTACCCATTCCAAATCGCCGATGGCCAAGCGCTGCAATATTTGTCTGTTTGCCGACACGATGGAAGATCCAGACCTTTACACGCCAATGATTACCCGCATCGTGCATTTGGTCATCATCGACGTATTGGCCGTGGGTGTTGCACTCAAACGTGGCCCTGAGCTGATCGATCAGCTCGAGAAAATGAAACGCAATATGAAAGAAAAACGAGTTCGTGGACATGAGCACTAAAAAAATTCGCCCTCACACGACAATACCTGCAAGCGATCAACAAGGAACGATCCCGATGTCTAACCTAACCTCTTCTCCTGCTTGGCTGGCACTTGCTGAGCACTTTAAAGAAGTGTCACCGATGCATATGCGCGATTTATTTAATAATGATCCGCATCGATTTGAAAGGTTTTCGCTTGAATCGGGTGGTCTATTTTTTGATTATTCAAAAAATAGAATTACCGAAAAAACCATGGCCTTACTCATGGACTTAGCGCGTCAATCGGGCTTGGTAGATCGCGTTGAAAAAATGTTTTCTGGTGAAAAAATCAACACCACCGAAAATCGTGCCGTACTCCATACCGCATTACGTAATTTAGACCGCACGCCGATCATGGTCGACGGCGAAGACGTGATGCCTAAAGTGAATGCCGTGAAAGAACAAATCGGCGTGTTTTCCGACAAAGTTCGCTCAGGTGAATGGCAAGGTTACACCGGCAAACCGATTACTGACATTGTGAACATCGGCATTGGTGGCTCTGATTTAGGCCCGCTGATGGTCTGCCAAGCACTCAAAGAATACGGTCACGCACGTTTAACAATGCACTTTGTTTCAACTGTAGATGGCGACCAAATTGTTTCAACGCTCAAGCAGCTCGACCCTGAAACCACGTTATTTATTGTTGCGTCAAAAACCTTTACCACCCAAGAAACCATTACCAATGCGCGCACTGCCCGCAAATGGTTCTTGTCGAGCGCACTCGAAGAAAAACACATTGCTAAACACTTTGTTGCCGTTTCGACCAATAGCAAAGCCGTGGCTGAGTTTGGTATCGACATCAACAATATGTTTGAATTCTGGGATTGGGTTGGTGGTCGTTACAGCCTGTGGTCGGCGATTGGCCTGCCGATTGCGATCTTCTTAGGTAAACATAACTACCAAGATTTGCTGCATGGCGCATACACCATGGACCAACACTTCCGTGGCAAACCACTCGAGCAAAATCTACCGGTCATTATGGGGATGCTTGGCATTTGGTATGCCAACTTCTTTGATGCCACTACGTATTTGATTTCGCCATACAACCAATGCTTGTCGCGCTTTCCAGCCTACTTGCAACAATTGGATATGGAATCAAACGGCAAATCGATTGACCTTGATGGCAATCGCGTTGATTACGCCACCGGCCCTGTGGTTTGGGGTGATGCGGGTATTAACGGCCAGCACGCATATTATCAAATGCTGCATCAAGGTACCCAGCTACTGCCTATCGATTTTATTGCGACCATTGAGCATCCGGACATTCCAGAGCCACACAGCACCATTTTGATGGCCAATGTGTTTGCCCAAACCGAAGCCTTTATGCGCGGTAAAAACGAAGCCGAAGTGCGAGCCGAACTCGACAAAGCTGGTATTACTGGTGAAGCCCAAGAAAAACTCGTGCCACACAAGATTTTCAAAGGCAATCGCCCGACCAATACCATCTTGATGCAACGCCTGACCCCGCGCCGCTTAGGCGCATTGATTGCCCTGTACGAACATAAAGTATTTGTGCAAGGCACGGTATGGAATGTCAATTCCTACGATCAATGGGGCGTTGAGCTCGGCAAACAATTGGCCAAGGCGATCGAGGCCGATCTAACTACCCCAGGTCTGACACATTCGCATGATGCATCGACCAATGGTTTAATCAATTACTACAAGCGGAACACCCCGCGCTAACCCAAAAGGGCGACTACTCGTCGCCTGTTTACAAACAATATCCGAACCGATCATCGGATGTGTACCACAACACCACTCACAAGGTAGATACAAATGGCAGAGCAACTCAATGACCATGATCCACAAGAAACTAAAGAATGGCGCGATGCTTTAGCAAGCGTGATTGAAACTGAGGGCGCTGAGCGTGCTCATTTCTTAGTGGAACAATTGGTCGATCACGCCCGTCAAGACGGTGTCAATATTCCATACACCGCGACCACCGCTTATATCAATACCATTCCAGCGCATTTACAAGCCAAACATCCAGGCAACGCGCATCTTGAAGAGCGTATTTTGTCGTACACCCGCTGGAATGCGGCGGCAATGGTGGTTAAAGCCAATCGTTTTGATGGTGATTTAGGTGGCCACGTTTCATCGTTTGCCTCTGCTGCTACTTTGTATGATGTGGGCTGGAATCACTTCTGGCACGCCGCAGACGAAAACCACGGTGGTGACTTGGTTTACGTCCAAGGTCATTCAGCACCTGGCGTTTACGCACGTGCTTTCCTTGAAGGCCGTATTTCTGAAGAACAACTGAATAAATTCCGTCAAGAAGTCGACGGTGGCGGTTTGTCGTCTTACCCACATCCTTGGTTGATGCCTGATTTCTGGCAATTCCCAACCGTATCAATGGGTCTAGGTCCATTGATGGCGATCTACCAAGCGCGCTTTATGAAATACCTCGATGATCGCGGCTTCACGCAAAAAGGCGATCGTCACGTATGGTGCTTCTGCGGTGATGGTGAAATGGATGAGCCAGAATCACTCGGCGCGATTTCACTCGCAGGTCGTGAGCACCTCGACAATCTGATTTTTGTGATTAACTGCAACTTGCAACGTCTTGACGGCCCAGTTCGCGGTAATGGCAAAATCATCCAAGAACTCGAAGGCGACTTCCGTGGTTCTGGCTGGAATGTGATTAAAGTCGTTTGGGGCACAGGCTGGGATGCGTTGTTGGCACAAGACAAAAAAGGCTTGTTGCAAAAACGCATGATGGAAGTCGTTGACGGCGAATATCAAACCTACAAATCAAAAGATGGCGCTTATGTTCGTGCGCATTTCTTTGGTGCTTACCCAGAGTTGCTCGATCTGGTTTCTAGCATGTCGGATGACGACATCTGGCGCCTGACTCGCGGTGGTAATGATCTGTACAAAGTGTACGCAGGCTATAAAGCGGCCGTACAACACAAAGGTCAACCAACCCTATTGCTGGTTAAAACAGTAAAAGGTTTTGGTCTAGGTACCGCTGGCGAATCACAAAACGTAGCTCACAACACGAAAAAATTAGCCAATGACGATTTATTGAACCTGCGTGATCGCTTCAATATTCCATTGACTGATGAACAAGCGGCATCATGCACGTTCTACATGCCACCGGCCGATTCTCCAGAATTGAAATACATGCACGAGCGTCGCACTGCTTTAGGCGGCTTCTTGCCAAGCCGTAAGCCAGTTGACGAACCACTTGAAGTGCCAGGTTTAGATCTATTCAAAGGTCTACTTGAGTCTTCTGGTGATCGTGAAATGTCGACCACCATGGCTTTCGTGCGTATTTTGACTGCCTTGGCCAAAGACAAGAAAATCGGTAATCGCGTTGTGCCTATCGTTCCGGATGAATCACGTACTTTTGGTATGGAAGGTTTGTTCCGTCAACTCGGTATTTGGTCACACGTGGGCCAATTGTACGAGCCACAAGATGCTGACCAATTGATGTTCTACAAAGAGTCAAAAACCGGTCAAATCTTGCAAGAAGGGATTAACGAAGCTGGCGCGATGTCTGACTGGATCGCCGCATCAACTTCTTACGCCAACCACGGCGTAACCATGATTCCGTTCTACATCTACTACTCAATGTTTGGTTTCCAACGTATCGGTGACTTGGCTTGGGCAGCTGGCGACTTGCGCGCACGCGGCTTCTTGATTGGCGGTACTGCGGGTCGTACCACATTGAATGGCGAAGGCTTGCAGCATCAAGACGGCCACGGTCACTTGTTTGCTGAATTCATCCCAAGCTGCGTATCGTACGATCCAACGTTTGCCTATGAATTGGCTGTGATTGTACAAGACGGTATGCGCCGTATGTACCAAGACCAAGAGAACATCTATTACTACCTGTCAGTAATGAACGAAAACTACACCCAGCCGGCCATGCCAGCAGGTAGCGAGGCCGGCATTCTGAAGGGCATGTATATGTTCCAAGAAGGCCCGAAAGACGCCAAGCTCAAAGTGCAATTGATGGGTTCAGGCACAATCTTCCGTGAAGTGATCCAAGCTGCAGCATTACTTAAAGCTGATTTCGGTATCGAATCTGATATCTGGGCATGCCCAAGCTTTAACGAATTGCGCCGCAATGGTATGGCTGCTGAGCGTCACAATATGCTCAACCCAATGGGTGAACAAGCGGTGCCATACGTGACCGAATGCTTAACTGGTCGTCAAGGTCCTGTGATCGCTGCAACCGATTACAAACGCGCCTTTGCCGATCAAGTTCGCGAATATGTACCAGGTCGTTACGTGGTACTTGGCTGCGATGGTTTTGGCCGTTCTGACTCACGCAAACAATTGCGTAAGTTCTTTGAAGTCGACAGCTTCTACGTTGCGGTTGCCGCAATTAAAGCTTTGGCTGACGAAGGCAAGATCGGTAAAGAGAAGGTACTTGAAGCCATGGAAAAATATGGCATCAACCCAGCGAAACCAGCCCCTTGGACAGTGTAATCGAGTGAGTCGTTCTTGTTGGGTATAGCCCCAAGAATCAAGAACGATCAGAGGGCGAGGCCTATACCTCGCCCCTAACTCTCACCCACACAGGATTTGATGATGAGCAATTTAATTGAAGTAAAAATTCCAGACATCGGCGGGCATGCTGGTGTTGATGTGATCGAAGTCTTCGTCAAAGTTGGCGACACGATCGAAAAAGAACAATCTTTAATCGCACTTGAAACCGATAAAGCGACGATGGAAGTGCCATCAACGCACGCGGGTGTTATTAAAGAAATGAAAATCAAAGTCGGCGATAAAGCCTCTGAAGGCGACGTGGTATTGTTGCTCGAAGTCAGCGAAGCGGCGCCTGCGCCTGCAGCCGCTGCTGCGCCGGTTGCTGCCGTTGCTGCTGCGCCAGCCGCGGCTGCACCTGCGACTAGCGCGGGTGTCGTTGAAGTCAAAGTACCCGATATCGGCGGCCATGCTGGCGTTGACGTGATTGAAGTTTTCGTTAAAGTTGGCGATGTCATCGAAAAAGAGCAATCGCTAATCGCGCTTGAAACAGATAAAGCCACCATGGAAGTGCCATCAACGCACGCCGGCGTGGTGAAAGAAATCAAAATCCAAGTCGGCAGCAAAGCATCTGAAGGCGATGTAATTTTATTGCTTGAAGTCGCCGCAACCGCGAGCGCACCCGCAGCCACAGTTGCCGTCGCAGCCCCTGTCGCAGCGCCAGCACCCGTTGCTGCAGCCCCTGCTGCCGTAGTGACTGCGGCACCAGCTGCAAGCACCGCTGTAAATGAAGTGACTTTTGGTAAAGCGCATGCGTCACCATCAGTGCGTAAATTCGCCCGTGAACTCGGTGTTGATTTAGGCAAAATCACCGGCAAAGGCCCGAAAGGCCGTATTTTGCATGAAGACGTGCAAAGCTTCGTTAAATCAGTCATGACCAGTGCAGTCGCTTCATCGCTGGCGGCACCAGCTGCTGGCTCAGGCATTGGTTTGGAATTGCTGCCTTGGCCAAAAGTGGACTTCGCCAAGTTCGGCCCGATCGAAAGCAAGCCATTGTCAAAAATCAAAAAGATTTCTGGCGCCAACTTGCATCGCAACTGGGTCGTGATCCCGCACGTTACGTTTAACGACGAGTGCGATATCACCGAATTGGAAGACTTCCGCAAAACCATCGGTAAAGAATGGGAAAAAAGTGGCCTGAAACTCTCGCCGCTGGCTTTCATTATCAAAGCCGCTGCTGAAGCACTCAAAGCCTTCCCAGAAATGAATTCATCACTCGATGGCGATAATTTAATTCTGAAGCAGTATTACAACATCGGCTTTGCAGCTGATACGCCAAATGGCTTGGTCGTACCGGTCATCAAAAACGTCGACCAAAAAGGCTTGAAACAAATCACTAAAGAATTGAGTGAATTGTCAGCTTTAGCGCGTGATGGCAAGCTCAAACCGACCGATATGCAAGGCGCGACATTCACTATCTCTAGTCTCGGCGGCATCGGTGGCACCAGCTTTACCCCAATCGTGAATGCACCTGAAGTGGCGATCTTGGGCGTATGCAAATCGCAAATCAAGCCAATTTGGAATGGTAAAGAATTTGCGCCACGCCTAATGTGCCCATTGTCGTTGTCATTCGATCACCGCGTAATCGACGGCGCGCAAGCCGGCCGTTTCACTGTGTTCTTGGGTAAATTGTTGTCGGATGTGCGTCGACTGGTGCTGTAAGCAGCTCCGTAGGGTGGGTTAGCCCTTGGGCGTAACCCACCATTATATCCAGTCGGTGGGTTACGGCTTTGCCTAACCCACCCTACAGGGCGATCCCATACAGGATTTTAAAATGAGCAATACGATTGAATTAAAAGTACCCGATATCGGCGGCCATGCTGGTGTTGATGTGATTGAAGTGTTTGTTAAAGTCGGCGATACCGTTGCCGTAGAAGACAGCTTGATCGCACTCGAAACCGACAAAGCAACGATGGAAGTACCGTCAACGCACGCGGGTGTCATCAAAGAAATGCGCTTGACTGCAGGCAGCAAAGCTTCAGAAGGCGACGTGATCGCCATCTTGGAAGTTGCTGCAAGTGCGGCGGCACCAGCGCCAGCTGCAACTGCGCCGGCTCAAACTTCGGCCCCCGTATCGGCCCCTACACCAACAGCGGCACCGATTGCAGGTCAATACACCGGTAATGTCGATATTGAATGCGATATGCTGGTCGTTGGCGCTGGCCCTGGCGGCTATTCAGCGGCATTCCGTGCCGCTGATTTGGGCATGAAAACTGTCATCGTTGAGCGTTATGCCACGCTCGGTGGTGTGTGCTTGAATGTTGGTTGCATTCCATCGAAAGCCTTGCTGCACAATGCAGCGGTCATCGATGAAGTGTCGCACATGGCCAAAAACGGGATTAAATTCGGCGCGCCCGAAGTCGATATCGATGCCCTACGCGGCTACAAAGAGCAAGTGATTAACAAGCTCACTGGCGGCCTCGCTGGCATGGCAAAAATGCGTAAAGTTGAACAAGTACGCGGTATTGGTACTTTCCTTGACGCCAATCACATGGAAGTTCAAGTCACTAGCGGCACCGGTAAAGATTTAAGCGGCGAGAAAAAAGTCGTTAAATTTAAGCAAGCCGTGATTGCAGCGGGTTCGCAAGCGGTGAAACTACCATTTATCCCGAATGATCCACGCATTGTTGATTCAACTGGCGCGTTGGAGCTCAAATCAGTACCAAAACGCATGCTGATTATCGGCGGCGGGATTATTGGTTTGGAAATGGGTACCGTGTATTCAACCCTAGGCGCGCGTTTAGACGTGGTTGAATTGTCTGATGGCTTGATGCAAGGCGCAGACCGTGACCTCGTTAAAGTATGGCAAGACTGGAATGCGCATCGCTTTGACAATATCATGCTCAGCTCAAAAACCACGTCGATTGTGCCAAAAGAAGACGGTGTTTGGGTGACGTTTGAAGGCCCGAAAGCCCCAAGCGAAGCGCAATGCTATGACTTGGTACTGTACTCAACCGGTCGCTCACCGAACGGTAAGAAAGTTGGCGCAGAAAATGCCGGTGTGATGGTCGACGAGCGTGGCTTTATCAACGTTGATAAACAAATGCGTACCAATGTGGCCAATATTTTCGCGATTGGCGATTTAGTTGGTCAACCAATGTTGGCGCATAAAGCGGTCCACGAAGCGCACGTTGCCGCTGAGAACGCCGCCGGTCACAAAGCCTACTTCGACGCACGCGTGATTCCTGGTGTTGCCTATACCGACCCTGAAGTGGCCTGGGTAGGTCTGACCGAAGATCAAGCCAAGAAAGACGGCATCAAAATCACCAAGGGCGTATTCCCATGGGCAGCCTCTGGTCGTGCGATTGCCAACGGCCGCACTGAAGGCTTTACCAAATTGATTTTTGATGCAGAAAACGGCCAAATCCTCGGTGGTGCCATTGTTGGCCCGCACGCTGGCGATATGATTGGTGAAATCTGTCTCGGCATCGAAATGGGCGCAGATGCAGTAGATATCGGCAAAACCATTCACCCTCACCCAACCATGGGCGAATCGATTGGTATGGCTGCCGAAGTGGCAAAAGGTGTTTGTACCGATTTGCCGCCACAGCGCAAAAAATAAATCGCTGTTATGACGCAAAAAAGCCACGATTTTCGTGGCTTTTTTTATACACTCGCATTTAAAACGATGAATGGAGGAATGAGTAATCTTCAATAAAAACAATTATTTGCCGCAATAACACGAGCAAATACATCAATTGCCGCGGTACTCTGGCAAATTTTGCCGTGTTTCAACGTATTTCACGTCAAAAGATGAGTTTCGCCATTCAAATATACGTATTTTCCGCATTGCAACATGGCACGCGTCTTGCAATACTTGATTCACAGTGTTGCAAGGAGCAATTCAGATGGCCAGCTATCAACTCAAGTCTCATATTCCGACTGGTTCGCAACAAAAGCCAACAGAACAACTGAGTGATGAAGTGACTGCGCAACTACAGCATTATTTAGAGCTCTGTGCGAACTTACGCATTGATTTCTATGATTGCCTTGCACATGCGCGTATTGAATACGATAAAAATCGTCGGCATTAATTTTTAGACAATAAAAAAGCACTCAAAACATTGAGTGCTTTTTTATCTATTGGCGTCCCCACGGGGAATCGAACCCCGGCCGCCGCCGTGAAAGGGCAGTGTTCTAACCGCTAAACTATAGGGACATTAAAACTACATCTCAAATTGATCACTAAAACCAATTTGCTTAAAACTGGTGGAGGTAAGCGGAATCGAACCGCTGACCTCTTGCATGCCATGCAAGCGCTCTACCAACTGAGCTATACCCCCGCACTTACAAATAAACATACAACTTAATACTGGCGTCCCCACGGGGAATCGAACCCCGGCCGCCGCCGTGAAAGGGCAGTGTTCTAACCGCTAAACTATAGGGACTTAAATCTTATTTAACTGATGCAAAAACAATCAATTAAATCTAACTGGTGGAGGTAAGCGGAATCGAACCGCTGACCTCTTGCATGCCATGCAAGCGCTCTACCAACTGAGCTATACCCCCAGAGAGAGCAGAATAATAGACGGCAAATTAAAGTACGTCAAGCCCTCTTTGAATTATTCTGCACTTATTTTTAAATCGGTGCCCACCAATAAGGATCAGTTTCAAAGTCCACCTCAGCGGCCTTCGAATTAGGATAGTTTTGCAATAAAACTCGGCGGGTATCTGCGCTCAACTCTTTCATTCCCAATTTATCGTAGGACTGAATCATCAAACCCAATGCATCTTCAACTTGCTTGGTATTGGCATAGTTATCCAGCAATGCACGGCCACGATTGGCTGCAGCTAAATAAGCCCCGCGCTGAAAGTAGTAACGACCCACATGCAATTCATATTTGGCCATTGCACCAATTAAATAGCCCATCCGAATTTCGGCATCGCGCGCATATTTACTCTCAGGAAAACGTTGCACTAAATCACGAAATGAATTGAATGACTCTTTCGCAGCTTTTGGATCGCGCTCGGACATATCTTGCTTCGATATATTCGACATAAAACCCTGAGACTCATTAAAAGTCACTAGGCCTTTTAGATACAAAGCGTAATCCAAACTCGGGTGACTTGGATTTTGTTTAATAAAGCGATCAATTGCAGCTAAAGCCAAAGCCGGCTCTTGATCTTTGTAATAGTTGTAGCCCATTTCCAATTGCGCTTGCTGTGCATAACGCCCGTAGGGGAAACGTGCTTCTAATTTTTCCAGCAGCTTATTAGACGCTTCATAGCTGCGGCTCACTTGCTCAGATTTAGCCGCAGAGAATAATTTCTCGGCACTCCAGCCCTGAGTTTCATCTGGTTTTTCATTATTAAGCGAAGAACATCCTGCCATTAAGCTAACTAACAAGGCAGAAATCAGGATTCGCGGTAGAATCTTAGTCATGATGCAATCCGATATTGAACTCGACGATTATAACGACTTCGCAGACATCCGTGTTTTGTCTGTGCCCGCCGACTTGGCAGGTACACGCTTGGACGCTGCTTTAGCGAAGATTTTGCCTGATTTTTCCCGCAGCCGCTTGACTACGTGGATTAAAGACGGGCGGGTTTGGGTAGATGACGCAACTGCGCTACCAAAAACCAAACTCTGGGGAGGAGAAACGCTTAAAGTCGACGTGCAGCCCGACCCCAACGAAGTGGCGTTTGAAGCCGAAGACATCGAACTCGATGTTTTATACGAAGACGCCACCATTATTATTATCAATAAGCCTGCTGGCTTAGTGGTTCATCCGGGTAGCGGCAATTGGTCGGGCACTTTATTAAATGCCCTGCTGTTTCATTACCCAGAATTACGCCAAATCCCGCGTGCCGGCATTGTCCATCGCCTAGATAAAGAAACCAGTGGTTTAATGGTGGTTGCACGCACGCTGCAAGCTCAAGTGCACTTAGTCAACCAATTACAAGAACGCAGCGTTAAACGCCATTATCTCGCCGTTGCCAGCGGTTTAATCCATGCAGATGGCACGGTGGATGCACCGATTGGTCGTCACCCGAAAGATCGCGTAAAAATGGCCGTAGTGCGAAGTGGTAAACCTTCGATTACGCATTACCATATTTTAGAGCGTTTTAACGCTTACACCTTGATCGAATGCCGCTTAGAAACCGGTCGAACCCATCAAATTCGTGTGCATATGGCACATATTAAACATCCACTGGCCGCAGATCCGGTGTATGGCGTAGCGCCTAAAATGGATACCAGTAACGAAGTGCGAATGGCGCTCGAAGAACTGAATCGTCAAGCATTACACGCTAGAAAGCTCTCTTTAGTCCATCCTGAGAGTGGTAAAACCATGACGTGGAAAGCGGCAGTTCCATTTGATTTGGAACAGCTGATTGGTACCTTGCGCGCGGATGTTGGATTAAGCCAAGACGATTTCGACGACGATGATGAAGGCGAAGACGATCATGACTGTGAACTTATTTATGTCCGTGAATAATACCTATTTATTAAATCCGATTTGGCCCGCTCCAGCCAATGTGCAGGCCAAACAAACCACTCGGCATGGCGGTGTGAGTGTGGCGCCTTATGCCAGCTTCAATCTGGGTGACCATGTTGGCGATGACATTAAGGCCGTCATGGCCAATCGGCAACAATTACCCCACCCTGCTGCTTGGCTTAAGCAAACCCATAGCACCATCGTGGTCGATGCCGCAGAAATTCATGCGCCGATCGAAGCCGATGCCAGCATTAGCCGCAGTAAAGGCGCAGTTTGTGTCGTGATGACCGCCGATTGTTTGCCGGTGTTGCTTTGTGATCAGCAAGGCAGTGTGGTTGCAGCGGCACATGCCGGTTGGCGCGGACTTTGTGATGGGGTGATTGAAAACACCGTACATGCCATGGCGGTTCCCAGTAATACCTTAATGGCGTGGTTAGGGCCCGCAATTGGGCCGAGTGCTTTTGAAGTGGGCGACGAAGTGAGGGCCGCTTTTATCGAGCATGATGCCGCTGCTGCTGCCGCATTTACCGCCAACGCCAATGGAAAATGGCTGGCTGATATGTATTTATTGGCACGCCAACGCCTTAATGCGCTCGGAATTACGGCCATTTATGGCGGGGGAGAATGTACTTTTAGCGATAGCGAGCATTATTTTTCGTATCGCCGCGATGGTATTACCGGCCGCATGGCCAGCTTGATTTGGCTGGAATAACTTAGCGAATCAGTGGATTTAACTACTGCAAAGGTCAATTACTTAATCGACCTACATAATGGGTATTTGATCGTAAAGCATATTAAAAAAGGCTTGCGATCAAATACCCATATTCGTATCACCATATTCAACAACAAGCAAACAATGGCTTAACAGCTTATTCTTGCTCTAAATTTTGTTGTTCGAGTTTGGTTTCGGCTTTTTTCTTTTGCACACTGCGTTTCAGCCAAAAAATCAGCCAAGTTGGCAGCACTGCCAATGTAATAAAGAAAAACAACCCAAGCACCCAATTGCTTGCCCCCACCACGGCGGCAAACATCACAATGACGAACAAATATCCAATTAATAAGATGTACATCAGCAACCTCAAAAAAAGGCGCCAATGGCGCCTCTTTTAATATTTTAACGCATGCAATTTAAGCGCGCTTATCGTGCTCAATCAAGGCATAGGCCGAATGATTATGAATCGATTCAAAGTTTTCCGATTCAACCACATAGGCAACAATCCGCGGCTCGTTATTCAAACTTGCTGCCACATCGCGCACCATGTCTTCGACAAACTTCGGATTATCATACGCACGTTCAGTCACGTATTTTTCATCCGGGCGTTTTAATAAACCATACAACTCGCAAGAGGCTTGCTTCTCTACCATCTCAACGATTTCTTCAATCCACACATGCTGACCCAAAGTAGCACTAATGGTCACGTGTGAACGCTGATTATGCGCACCATACTCAGAGATTTTTTTCGAGCAAGGGCAAAGACTCGTCACCGGTACCAGCACTTTGAGTGTTTGTGTAAATACGCCATCTTTTAGCTCACCAATCAGCGAAACATCATAGTCAAGCAAGCTTTTTACACCAGAAACCGGCGCCGTTTTATTGATAAAAAACGGGAAGCGCATTTCTAAATAACCCGCTTCAGCTTCTAAACGCTCACACATTTGACGCAAAATGGCTTCGAATGATTCCACTGAGATTTCTTTGTTGTGACTATTTAAAATCTCAACAAAGCGCGACATATGCGTGCCTTTAAAGTGCTGCGGCAAAAAGACATACATATCAAAAGTAGCAATCGTATGTTGCACCCCATCAGCGCGATCCGCGACTTGCACAGGATGGCGAATCGATTTGATCCCTACTTTATTAATCGCAATATTGCGGGTATCCACTGTGTTTTGCACATCGGCAATGACCACGCTCATCGGAATCTCACTTCAAAAGAATTAATTGGATAAGTTGATTATACCCTGAGGCCAATACCCGAGCAAACCAGTCGGGAATTGCATTTATCAATCGCAACGATTACTTCTGGCTAAACGCGGTCAATATTTGCCCGATATAGCGGGTATAACTGGCTAACGCTTGATCAATATGCGGCACCAGCATCGGTAAAGAAAAATACATTGCCGCAAAACCCACGGCCAAAGTCAGTGGAAAACCAACTGCAAACACATTTAACTGCGGCGCAGCCCGCGTCATCACGCCAATGGCTAAATTGGTAATCAATAACGCGGCCAACACCGGCAACGACAACAGTACCGCCGTGCGAAACACAATCGCCCCTAAATTGGCAATTTGTTTAAAACCACTGGCTGAAACCGGCAAGCCACCAACTGGCAACTGCACCATACTGTCAATTAATACCTGCAACACCATTAAATGGCCGCTAATGGACAAAAAAGCCAGCAGCATAAATAAACTCATTAACTGAGAAATTACCAAGCTATTGGTCGCGCTTTGCGGCGAATAAAAAGTGGCAAAACCTAAACCCATTTGCAAACCTGACAAATGCCCAGCTAACTCCACCGCACTAAAAATAAGCCGCATCACAAAACCCATTGATAAGCCGATCAATAGCTCACGCAATGCAATCAGCACGCCTTCGGGAGAACCTACGGCAACGCTTGGCATTGTCGGCAATAAGGGCGCGACCAGCACGGTGAGTAACAATGCCAAGCCAACACGCACTTTAATCGGGATCGCGCGACTAGAAAAAAATGGATCCGCCAATAACAGACCCAAAATACGCAAGAATGGCCACCAGAATAATGCCAGCCAAATTTCAATTTGGACTTGAGTAACCGTAATCATCCAATCAACTGAGGAATGCTTTGGTACAGACGGATAGTGTAATCGCTCATCGTTTCAATCATCCACGGCAAAGCGAGCACCAGCACCAAAAAACAAGCGAGGATTTTAGGGATAAAAGAAAGCGTCGCCTCATTAATCTGTGTTGCCGCCTGAAAAATACTCACAATCAAACCGGCAATGAGCGCAGTGAGTAACACTGGCGCACCGAGCAAAATCATTAATTCCATCGCTCTTTGTAATAAAGTCACTACCGTTTCTGGTGTCATGAATTAACTCGGAATATAAAAACTTTGCACCAAGGAGCCCATCAAGAGCGTCCAGCCATCAACCAGTACAAACAGCATAATTTTAAATGGCAAAGAAATAATCACCGGCGACACCATCATCATCCCCATCGCCATCAAAATACTGGCAATGACTAAATCAATAATTAAAAATGGAATAATGACCAAAAAGCCAATCTGAAAAGCAGTTTTCAACTCACTAGTCACAAAGGCCGGCACCAACACCCGCAAACTCACGTCTTCTGGTCCATTGGGTGCTTTTGCGCCGGACACCTCAATAAAAAACGCCAAATCCTTTTGCCGTGTTTGCTTGAGCATAAAATCTTTAAGCGGCACGGCGCCCTGTTCTAAGGCTTGATTAAAGGTGATTTTTTGTTCCGAAAAAGGCTGATAAGCCGTGGCGTAAATTTTGTCAAAAGTCGGCGCCATAATAAACAGCGTCAAAAACAGCGACAAACCGACAATCACTTGATTGGGTGGACTTTGCATCGTACCCAAGGCTTGTCGCAACAACGACAGCACAATGATAATTCGCGTAAACGACGTCATCATCAACAACATCGCCGGAATAAAGCCCAGCGCAGTCATAAACAGCAAGGTTTGAATCGGCAAAGAATACGCCGTTCCCGCCGCCGTTTGTGAGGAACTCATAAAGGGTATACCCGCAGGCTCGGCAGCCAACAATACAGGACTAAGCAATACCCCAGCGAGTAGGATGATTTTCTTCATGATGAGGTATTCCGTTTAGCCATTGCCGCTTGCAGCCATTGTGCAAATGCAGGGGTTGCTGGTGTTGTCACCACATCAGCGGGCTTATCTAGCGTATGCAGCAAATTGACTTGCTGGTGAGTGACGCCAACAACCAACCAAGTACCTTCAACCTCAACAATCACCACCCGCTCTTTGGTGCCCACCATCACCCCAGAAACAACCCGCAAATGCGTATTGCCAGCCCCCGGCACTAAGGCATAACGGCGCATCAGCCAAGCACCGCCAACAATACACGCCAGCACCAGCAACAAAGCCAAAATCACTTGAATCAGCTGCCCAACACCTGGTCCCGGTGCAGTTTGCGCTGCCGTTGCAGCCATAACGGAGAACGGCAGCCCCACAAGGCTGCCGCAAAGCAATCGAATTAGATTCATATGATTGGATTATTTATGCAAGCGACGAATGCGCTCTGCAGGGGTAATAATATCAGTGAGTCGAATACCAAATTTATCATTCACCACCACAACCTCACCCTGAGCAATCAAACAACCATTGACCAACACATCCATCGGCTCACCCGCCATCCCATCGAGCTCAACCACGGAGCCTTGTGCCAGCTGTAATAAACTACGAATTGCGATCTTAGTGCGCCCTAATTCCACCGTCAAATTGACCGGAATATCTAAAATCATATCAATATTATTCGGCGTATTGCTCGGTGCAGCGGCAGTATCAAAACGCTGAAAAATATCAGCCGCTTGTACTGTACTGGCAGTATCACTAGCGGCGTCAGTTACCTCTTGCTCAGCGAGAGCCGCCGCCCAATCGTCCATAATATCATCAGGATTTTCTGCTGCACCCGTGGTTTCTTCAGCCATTACCTTCTCCGCTATTCTCTTCGTCTTGCACGCCGTTCAAAGCCTCAGCTGAGCCCAGTACCTTGTCGACTTTTAATGCATATTGACCGTTAAGAATACCATACTTACACTCAAGCACTGGCACGCTATCCACGGATGCAATAATGGCTTCTGGAATATCCAAAGAAATCACATCACCCGTTTTTAAATTCAAAATATCGCCCAAAGTAATTTTAGCGTTACCCAAGGTTGCCACCAGATTGACATCCGCATGATGTAATTGTTTGCGTAGTAACGATGACCAGCGATTATCCGATTCGATTCGATCCGTTTGCATCGAGCTATACAACATATCTCGAATCGGTTCGATCATTGAATACGGTAAGCAAATGTGAAAATCACCGCCGCCAGCGCCCAATTCAATTTTAAAGGTATACGCCACCACGACTTCCGTCGGTGTCGCAATATTGGCAAATTGCGTATTCATTTCTGAGCGCATATAGCTAAATTCACACTCAAAAACCGGCTTCCACGCTTTTTGATATTCTTCAAACACAACCTCAAGCAAGCGCTGAATAATCCTTTGCTCAGTCGGAGTAAAGTCTCGCCCCTCAACCCTGACGTGGTAACGACCATCAGAGCCAAATAAATTATCCACCACTAAAAAAACAAAATTTGGATCAAAAATAAATAAGCCAGTACCACGCAATGGCTTCATTTGAACCATATTCAAATTGGTTGGCACCACCAAATTGCGAATAAATTCGCTGTATTTTTGCACCCGAATAGGGCCAACGCTAATTTCAGCATTGCGGCGCATAAAATTATACAAGGCAATACGTAAGTTACGGGCAAACCTTTCATTGATAATTTCCAGCGTCGGCATCCGCCCACGCACAATGCGCTCTTGTCGACCAATATCATAATTGCGGACAGCCGACTGATCGACGTCATCGGCACCATCGTCCTCTTCACCAGTCACACCGCGCAGAAGCGCATCGACCTCTTCTTGAGAAAGAATATCGTCAGCCATTATCTCTTTTTATAACTCTGATGTTCTAATTTTTAACAATCTACTGATAAAAATACTTAGTAAAATTAACGCTTAATACGCCCTCGTCTTTTGCTTCAACTTCTAAAATTGCATTAATTTTTTCTCTAATTTGTCTCGCTAATTCTTCTTGGCCCTGCGGGGTTTTAACTTCTTCTAAAGTTTTTGCTCGCAATAAACGATTCACCACATCTAATATTTTAGGCTGCACGGAGGTAATTCGTTCTTTATCAGCCTCTTCTGCGAGTTCAACCATAATTTCAACTTGCAATACCGACTCGGGCTCTCCGCTTAAATTAACTGTAAATGGCTGATCTTGTAATTTAGCAAATACGGGTTTAGCGTGTTCATCGGGTTTCTTTTCTTTTTTCTTTTCCTTTTTCTTTTCTTCCCCATGCGCTGCAGCTTCTGCGGTTGCTTCTTCGGCATTACCTTCAGCCGGGCTTTTCAATAAGAAAAAGGCCAGTGCACCACCCAAAATTAAAATTAAAACTAATACAGCAGCAACGATAATAAGCAGAATATTTTTTTTAGATTTTGGAGCGGCTTCTGCTTTTGCTTCTGCTTTTGCATCCGACATATTACATCCTTAAAAATGAAAGCTCATGAACAGACAATCTTTCATGATCAACTTGAAATAACTATACCCCAGCGTAGCTAGGGCGTAAAACTTTGCCAATATAGCGAAAGATACTATAAAACAAGCGCTAAGCAAGCATTATTGCGGCAGAGGATATGAAATCAGACAAATAAATTCAAGCCCCCTTTTTGAATAGGTAGTCGCACCATCGATGATTCCAGCGGATTTTCATCGACCATGCCCGCCGCTATTCCGTAAGTTAATCCCAGCTCTCGACCATTCTGGGCTTGCTGCTGACCTTGGTTCATCCCCCCCCATTGTGATTGGTTTTGTTGTGCTTGCTGTTGTTGATGCTGCTGCAAAGTATCTGAAGCCACCTGCACATTACTTAAGGTAAAACCTTGTTCAGCCAATAAAGCGGTCAAGCGCGGCATGGCCGCAGCCAGCGCATCGCGAACCGCCGCATTTTGCGAACTAAACACCACACTCGCTTGATCTTGCGCCACACTCAACTGCACTTCCATTGGCCCCAAATGCGCGGGGTTCAATTGCATTTGAATTTGTTGCTCTTGCCGGCCTAGCATCAGCCCAACTCGCTGAGCCAATGCATCACCCCAGCGCATTTGCCCAACTGGTTCAGCCAAGTGATGCACTGGCACCGCGATTTCCTTATTCGGCAAAGCGCTACTCACCGGATTGTTCGCAGCAAGGCTTCGCTGCTCATGCAGCGCAGTTAATTGCGTTTTAAAGTCGGTATTGGGTATTAACTCTAATGGGGTTTCGATCATTTCAGTGGCGTTTAATTTTGCCGTATCGACGGCAAGGTTTGCCGTTTCAGCGACATCCACTTTAGGCTGTGGCATTGCCGCTAGTGCAGAAGATGCGGCTTGATTGGGTTGCTTATCAGTGCCCAGTTTGGCGCTATCGGTATTTTCGCTACTGCTTGCTGGATTTTTTACCATCAGGGCAGTCAATGGATTGAATACTGCTGGATTTTCCGCTTCAGGATCAGTGGCAATATCACTCAGTGGCGCCGCTTCCTCAGTCAGCGCAACGCTCGTGCTCGTAGGCGCAACTAAGGTGTTTTGTAGCATGGCTAACCAAGGATCAAGTACTGCCGCTTGCGTTTGCGGTGATTCGCTCGCAGGGGTCTCTTCTTTTTTGTCCGATTTTGCTGCAACTTTATTATTCGGCGTTGGCGCAGACGCTTCTGCCCGATCTCGGCCTAATTCACGCTTAAATTCATCTTTAAAGTCACTTGCTTGACTCGCTTCGCGCGCAGTACGCGACTCAACTGCACGGCTCACAGGAGCTTGAACTTGCACTGGCACAGCAGAAGTTGTTGCCATAATTACACCCAATAAGAAGACTTTGCCTAGTAATAAGCAAAGACAATGCCAGCCACTGAAAACTGCAGGTAAACTTGCGCCATGGCAGAAGATTCAGACCTAGAAAAAACCGAACCGGCCTCCCCCAAGCGCATTGAAGATGCGCGAAAAAAGGGGCAGGTCCCGCGTTCACACGAGCTCACCACTTTTGCAACCCTCATGGCAGGGCTAGTTGCGGTGTTTACGCTCGCACCGGATATTTTTCATTCAATCCGCGAAATCATGGTCGACAACCTCAGCTTTGATCGCACAGATTTAATCAGCGCCAAGCAAATGCCCGAAGCCTTAATGGCGGCAATGCGCATAGCACTGATTGCCTTATTGCCTATTTTTGCTGCCTGCGCCTTAGTGGCCATCATGATCCCCATTGCCATTGGTGGCTGGATCTTTAGTACTGAAGCACTGGGCCCCAACTTTGAAAAACTCAGTCCCATCGCGGGTATTGGCCGGATTTTCTCGATGCGTACCATTATTGAAACGCTCAAGACGATTTTAAAATCGGGATTAATCGGTGGCATTGCAGGCTGGATTTTATGGGATGAAAAAGAGCAATTTATTAGTTTGATTGCCATGCCACCGGATGTTGGCTTTTATATGCTGTGGCAGATGCTCAAATACACCTTGCTAATGACGGTTAGCGGGATGGCGATCATTGTCTTAATCGATGTGCCGTATCAACTTTGGGATTATTACAAAGGCCTCAGAATGACTAAAGAGGACGTTCGCCAAGAAAGTAAAGAGTCTGAAGGCGATCCGCATGTCAAAGGGCGTATTCGCCAATTACAAAGAGAAGCGGCGCGTAAACGCATGATGGCCGAGATCCCCAAGGCCAATGTAGTGGTCACCAACCCAACGCACTACGCGGTCGCGATTCAATACGATGAAGCCATGCGCGCGCCCAAAGTGGTGGCTAAAGGGTCTTTTTTATTGGCCGAGCGCATTATTGAATTGGCCAAGGAGCACAAAGTCACCGTTGTACGCACGCCACCTTTTGCGCGCGCACTGTATCACCACGCCCAATTGGGCGAAGAAATTCCCGCTGCGTTGTATACTGCCGCTGCTGAGGTTTTAGCCTACATCTACCAGCTCAATCAATATCAAAAAGAAGGCGGCTTAGCGCCAACACTCAATACCGATTTACCCGTTCCTGCCGAACTCGACCCTGAGTCAGAAAAACAGGGTATATAACTGCAAGCAATAGATAACATAATGCTTATTAAAATACATACACTAGGTATCTTAGATGTGGCGTAGCAAACTCACCGCACTGGCCATGCCTGCGTTGGTCTTAATGGTTTTGGGGATGATGATCCTCCCCTTACCACCGGCCGTGCTCGACTTCTTTTTTACTTTCAATATTGCACTTTCGATCATCGTGTTGATGGTCAGCTTATATACCCATAAACCGCTGGAATTCTCTAGCTTTCCGACCGTACTGTTGATGACCACGTTACTGCGTTTGTCACTCAATGTGGCGTCGACCAAGCTGGTCCTCACCGAAGGTCATGCTGGCGGCGATGCTGCCGGTAAAGTTATTGAATCTTTTGGTCACGTGCTGATTGGCGACAATATCGCTGTCGGGATTGTGGCGTTTATTATTCTGACCATTATTAACTTTGTCGTGATTACCAAAGGTGCTGGGCGTATTGCCGAGGTGTCAGCGCGCTTTACCTTAGATGCCATGCCCGGTAAACAAATGGCGATTGACGCCGATTTGAATGCCGGTTTGATTGGTGAAGAAGAAGCCCGAACTCGACGCGCGCAAATTTCTGACGAAGCCAATTTTTTCGGCTCGATGGATGGTGCTAGTAAGTTTGTTCGAGGAGACGCTGTCGCGGGTATTTTAGTGATGGTGATTAACCTCGTTGGTGGCTTGCTGGTTGGTATGTTGCAACATGATATGTTGTTTGCCGATGCGGCCAAAACCTACACCCTACTCACCATCGGTGACGGTTTGGTGGCGCAAGTGCCGGCGCTGATTATTTCGGTAGCCGCCGGTATCGTCGTTTCTCGGGTCGGTACTGACCAAGATTTATCTGATCAAATTTTGGGTCAATTGTTTGCTCGCCCGCAGGTGCTCTACGTTACAGCAGGCGTGTTAGCCATCCTCGGTATTATTCCGGGCATGCCGCACATTGCGTTTTTAATGATGGCGGCACTGGCCGGCGGTTTAGCTTGGTTTGCCGAACAAAATATCCTCAAAGCGGCGACCGCCACCGCCACAGGTGGCGCACTGCCAGCAGGTGCAGCCCCTCCGCCACCGGTGGATGCGCCATTACAAGAAGTCAGTTGGAATGATGTGCAAACAGTCGATCCGGTAGGGCTGGAAGTTGGTTATCGGCTGATTCCTTTGGTCGATCGCAACCAAGATGGTGAACTATTGCGCCGCATTCGCGGGATTAGAAAAAAAATCGCCCAGGAATTAGGATTTTTAGTGCCGGCAGTGCATATTCGCGACAATCTCGAACTTCGCCCCAATCAATACCGGATTCAGCTCAAAGGCGTCGACGTTGGCGCTGGCGAAGCGTTTGTCGGGCAATGGCTGGCGATTAATCCGGGCAATGCCGCCGGCTCTTTACCTGGCCCAGCCACCACCGACCCGACTTTTGGTCTGCCTGCGACGTGGGTTGACACCAGCTTACGCGATCAAGCACAAGCGATGGGCTACACTGTGGTCGATGCATCAACCGTTATCGGCACGCATATCTCAAATATTTTGCAATCGAATGCCGCTGAATTACTCGGCCGCGAAGAAACCCAAGCGCTGGTCGATCACTTTGCCAAAGAATCGCCCAAGTTGATTGAAGAGCTAGTCCCTAAAGTGGTGCCAATTGGTACGCTGCAAAAAATATTGCAAGCGCTACTCGAGGATGGACTACATATTCGGGATTTACGCACCATTATCGAAACGCTGAGCGAACAGATATTACGGACTGCAGATATCGACGACTTAACCTCGACAGTGCGGGTCGCATTGGGCCGCTCGATTGTTCATCAATTATTTGCTGGGGAACAAGAGCTACAAGTTGTCGCATTAGAACCACAACTAGAAAGCATTTTACTCTCCGCAGCCAGTGGCAAATCCCAAGGCGGCTTAGAGCCCGGCCTTGCCGAACGCTTACTCAAACAAGCTGCAGCAATGACCGAACAACTGGAAATGCAAGGCATTAATCCCGTTTTAATTACCCCAGCTCAATTAAGACCGATGTTATCGCGCTTTTTACGCCGTTCAATTCCCGGATTACGCGTCATCGCGCATACCGAGATTCCTGACAGCAAAACTTTACGCATTATTAACGTCTTAGGTGCATAAAACCACGGCGTGATGTCTCGGCAAAACGCCAACAATCCCTTGTCGTCAGCACGCTATTCAATTGTGCAGAAGCACAGGAACAGTGATAATCATTGCTCGACCCCTTTTCTGGCGCGCACCAGAGGCAAAAATAAGCTAGATATTGCCCCTCGTTGCGAGCTTATTTTTTTGAGGCTAACTTTGTTGATGCACTTTAAAGCGCAAATGCGGTGATCATCGTTTCTTATGCTGGTTAAAAAATTCTTTGGTGCTACCACCCGTGACGCGCTGCGCCAAGTTCGCGATGAACTTGGCCCAGATGCGTTGATTCTGTCCAACCGGCAAGTCGCGGGTGGCGGGATCGAAATCATGGCGGTGGCCGACGCAGACGTCGCCGCACTCACAAGCATTCAAACCGTCGCAGCAGCGCCCAAACCGGCAACGCGCGCGGCGCAAAATGGCGCGCGCTTAATGAGCTCCGCGCAACAAACCCCAGTCACACCGCACCTCTCCAAAGCCTTGGCGCGTTCATACGCTATTCCAGACGATGAACAAGAGCCAACGCTCGACGATGTACCTTATGAAATTCCGTCGGTGTTGCGCAGTAACCGTGCGCCCAAAGCCAGCACCCTACGCAATGAAACCCCCAATGAAGTACCATTTACCGATTACATCAATCGGCCCGAAACAATCGCGCCACAGCCGCGAGTACAAGACAAACCCGCGCCATCTGCACCACGCGAACCGGAGTTAAGTCACGAAGCAGAACGCCGTCCAATCCCACCACGTCGTCCAGTGGTGGCGGAAAAACCATTGCCGACGTTCAGTTTTGACGATGCGTCCGCTAAAAACGCCGTGCCTGTTGCCGATCAAGCGGCAATGCAAGATATTGCGCGTGAAATTCGTATGCTACGCGGCTTGTTAGAAAGCCAAATGGCGGGAATGGCGTGGGGTGAATTATCCAAACACGCCCCTGAAAAATTAGAAATTTTGCGCCAACTACTCGGCGCTGGATTTTGCGCCGCACTGTCGCGTCAGCTCATTGATAAAATGCCGGCGGCGATGAGTTTGGATACCGGAATGAAGTGGGTCAAAGCCGCGCTCACCCATAATTTACCCACCGTTAGCGCCAAAGACGATATCGTTGAACGTGGCGGCGTGTATGCCTTAATCGGCCCAACTGGCGTTGGCAAAACCACCACCGTTGCCAAGCTGGCTGCGCGTTGTGCGCTCACCTACGGCCCACAATCGGTCGCCTTATTGACCACCGATAGCTACCGAATTGGCGCTCACGATCAACTGCGAATTTATGGCCGAATTTTGGGTGTGCCGGTGCATGAAGTCAAAGATGAAACCGATTTACAACTCACGCTCGGCGAGCTCACCGATCGACATTTAGTACTGATCGATACCGTGGGCATGGGGCAGCGCGATCAGCGCATCGGTGAACAATTAGCGATGTTTGGGCATGATAATGTCGGCACAGTGTTGTTATTGTCGGCCAATGCGCAAGCGAGCACACTCGATGATGTGGCTCGACGCTATAAAAACAGCCATTTAGTCGGTTGCATTTTAACCAAGCTGGATGAAACCATGGCGCTGGGGGGTTGCCTTGATGTGGCGATTCGCCATAAATTGCCACTGCACTTTGTGACCAATGGCCAGCGTGTTCCGGAAGATCTGCATCGGGCAAATTTGGCCTATCTGGTTGATCGCGCTTTTCGCAACCCACAAGAAAATAGCGTATTTCAATTGCATAAAGACGAATATCCACTCTTTATGAGTACCCAAGATATTCCGACTGATTTTAGCCTTGCCACTTCACCACGATGAATTTGCCATTCAGTTATTCCCCATTAGGACCACATCGTGCCTAAACGCTGGCCAGACCAAGCCGCAGGTTTACGGCAACTTGTTGCCACGCCCAGCTGCCGCACCATTAGTTTATCGGGTGGCCGTGGCGATGCCGGTACCACCAGCTTGGTGATTAATTTAGCCGCCGCCTTGGCCGATCGACAAAGACAGGTCGTGGTATTGGATGAATTTACCGGTTTACACAATATTGCGCATCGCTTGCATTTAACGCCTCGCTTTGAGTTGGAACAGGTGATACGGCGTGAAGCACGCCTGCTCGATACCTTAATCGAAAGCCAATACGGCTTTGGTATTTTACCGATTGCCGCCCCGCCGCATTTACTCGCCCAGCTCAACGACAATGAGCAACGCAGGTTAGCGAGTGAATTTGCGCAACTGACCGAATCGCTAGACTATCTCTTACTCGACACACGCCCTGCGGTGGCGCAAGGTGTACCTAGCCTATCGCTTGCCGCCGATGATGTCGTCATTGTGCTATCGAACCGAGCAGAATCGCTCACCGATGCTTATGCCACCATTAAGCAATTGGCGACTGAATATGCTCGTCGTGATTTTCGAGTGCTGGTCAATCGCGTCGCCAGCTTAGGCGAAGCCATGACTTTGTTTGACCGGGTTCGCGTGGTGGCCCAGCAATATTTGGGGGAAGAAATTCAACTCAAATTGATTGGCTATGTCCCAGAAGATGAATGGCTTAACCGCGCCACACGCCTTGGTCGGCCGGTGCTAGAAGCCTTTCCCGATGCCGAGGCCAGCGCGGCAATTCGCCAGCTGGCGGATGCCTTATTACGCTGGGCGCCACCACGCCAAGCACAAGGCAATATGGCCAGCTTTATATATCGTTTAATCGAGTCATCGCGTTTACTGGCCAATCGAATCGATCATGCGCCCTATTGAAGCCCAATTACGCCCTAGCACCACAGCCACTCACTTTGAACTTTGCGGTGATTTAACCTTATCAACCACCGCAGCGCTATGGCAGCGTATTCAGCAACAGCAATGGGCAGAGATTGAGATTGATGCCAGTGCCGTACAAATCATTGATGGCGCAGGAGCCGCGTTATTATTTGAATTACAGCAACGCGGCGCGCAGATTTTAGGCTTACCAGCACAAGGGCAACGTTTACTCAGTGCCCTATCTCCAGAATTGCCACTCTTAAAGCCTGCGCCCAAACAATCTATTGCACCCATCGCCCAGCTGGGATCACAAGTTCGGCGCAGCAGCGCCGATTTTTATCAGCAGATCAGCTTTTTAGGTGGGATTTGCGCTGCGCTATGGCATAGCCTGCACTCGCTGAGACGCTTTCGTTGGCGCGAATTTTTCTTGCAATGCGAACTCGTCGGTGCAAATGCCGTGCCGATTATCGCCTTAATCTCCATCTTATTTGGCGTCATCCTCGCGTTTCAATCGGCGATTCCGATGCGGCAATTTGGTGCTGAGCTCTTTGTCGCCAATTTGCTCGGCCTGTCATTAGTTCGTGAACTCGGGCCGTTAATTACCGCCATTTTACTGGCTGGCCGCACGGGCGCCGCTTTTGCCGCCGAACTAGGCACAATGAAGGTGAACGAAGAAATCAATGCTCTAGTCACTTTTGGTTTTGATCCCATTCGCTTTTTAGTCTTGCCGCGTTTATTAGCTGGCGTATTGATGGCGCCACTGCTGACCTTATTTGCTGAAGTTATCGGTCTATTTGGCGGTGCTTTAGTCATGAAAGGCTTTGGAATTCCGTTTGCTACGTATTATTCGCAAATTGCCGGGCAAGTGGACTTAATCGATTTGCTGTCGGGTCTGAGTAAAGCGGCTATTTTTGGCTTTATTGTCGCCGCCGTCGGTTGTTTTCGGGGTCTTTCGACGGGGAATGGCGCGAGTGCCGTCGGCGCCGCCACCACCCAAGCGGTGGTACAAATTTTGGTGTTATTGGTCATCGCCGATGGTTTATTTGCCGTAGTGGCTTACCATATGGGCTGGTAAAATGAGCGCCTTAATTGAAGTGCAAGGTTTAAGTTGCGGCTATGGCAGCAAAACCATTTTAAAAGACGTCACCTTCAGCATTGAACGCGGTGAAGTGGTGGCGATTTTAGGCGGCTCAGGTTGTGGTAAATCCACCTTACTCAAACACCTGATTGGTCTTTATTCGCCACAAGCTGGCAGTATACGCATAGCAGGTAATGAGCTGGTGGGCACTACGGGTGCGGATCGCGAGGCAATACTGCGTCATTTTGGCGCAATGTTTCAAGCCGGCGCTTTATTTGGCTCAATGAGCGTACTCGACAATGTAATGCTGCCTTTGCAAAGCTTTAGCCAACTTGATGCACACGCGATTGAAATCATTGCTCGCCTTAAATTACGCCTCGTTGGGCTAGAAGCTTTTGCTGACTATGCCCCCGCCGCACTATCGGGCGGGATGCAAAAACGCGCAGCGATTGCGCGGGCCATGGCTCTGGATCCGGAAATATTATTTTTAGACGAGCCCTCTGCCGGTTTAGATCCGCTCACCTCGGCCGAGCTGGATGCACTAATTCGCCGCATCGCCGAAACCCAACACGTGACCTGTGTGTTAGTGAGCCATGAATTGGCCAGTATTTATGCCATTGCTGATCGCGCCATTATGTTAGATCAATCAACACAAGGCATTATCGCCATTGATACACCGCAGGCGCTGGCACAATCGAGCGATGCACGCGTCAGTCGCTTTTTTAACCGTGGCCAAGTGATCGCGCCACCCGATTGCGCCGCCAGCGAGCCAACCCATCAAGGCTAAACCATGGAACAAAGATCTAATTTTCGCTTAGGCCTATTTATTCTCGTTGCCATTACCCTCGCAGCGGGACTAATGATCGCGCTGGGCAGTGGCAAATGGTTTCGCCAGCAATTCATGCTCGAAACCTACTTTAATGAGTCGGTACAAGGCTTAGATATTGGCTCCAAAGTGCGCTATCGCGGCGTGGTCGTTGGCGAAGTCAGCGCGATTACGTTTACTTATACGCGTTACCAACAAGCACTCCCGAGCGCGCAGCGCTATCAATACGTCTTGATCGAGTCGCGGTTAAATACCGAAATGATGAGCGGCAAAGGTCTGCCAGCCCCGACGCAAGCGGCACTCAATGCTGAAATTTCCAAGGGCTTACGCGTTAAAATCGCCCCGCAAGGCGTCACTGGCACCAGTTATTTAGAAATCGACTATATGGGCGCCAACGCCGGCCGACCCTTACCGATTGCATGGACGCCAGAACAACTATATATCCCGTCCAGCCCCAGCACCGTCAATCAAATTGTCACTGCCACGCAAAATTTAATCGCCAAAATGCAGCACGTCGATATTGAACAAACCATGGCCAGACTCGATCAATTACTGCTCACCGCAGAGCAAAAACTCGCGCCACTGCCTTTATTGAGCATGAGCGAGAAAATGAATACCGTTTTAGATCATGTCGCCCAATTGCCAATGGCCAGTATGGCCAAAGAAACCCAAGCTTTACTGCTTGAAGCACGGCAAAGTAATCAAGCTTTGCAAGAAATTTTAAAGCAACCCGGTTGGCGCAGTGCGCCTGCCGATTTAGCCATTGCCGCTGAAAGCGCTAAAAAAATCGCTACCGACCCACAAATCGCCAGCACGCTACAACGGATTGACCGGGTGAGCCAACGCCTCGATCGTCTGAGCAGCAATCGCGAAGCCGATGTAGACGCCTTGATTGAACAACTCAGCAGCGCCAGTTTGAGCCTGCAGCAATTACTCAACACAGCCGAGCAACAGCCCAGCCAGCTGCTATTCTCTAACCCGCCGCCAGTGTATACACCGCCAAAACCATGAAAACTATCCTGACTCTTTGCTGTATCAGTGCCTTGTTATTCGGCTGTAGCAGCACCACGCCGCCGCGTAAGGATTTTTTACTGTCGAATTTGCCAACCAGCCAAACCAGCACAGACCGCTTGGCGACTCCGCACTTTAAAGGCAGTTTGCAAGTCGCAGATTTACATGCACTCTCGCCCTACCGCAGCACATCATTGATTTATCGCGAAAGCGCGCAGCGATTTGTACTCGACCCCTACAATGGTTTTCTCGCGCCGCCAGCCCAGCAAATAAGCAACTTGACGCGACAAGCCTTGGCAGCGAGCGGTTTGTTTACCGCCATCTTGCCGGTAGGCTCTAGCCTATTGCCAAGCTGGCGCTTGGAGGGTGAATTACAGCAGCTGTTTGTGGATGTAACCAACCCTGCGCAGCCCCGAGTTAGCCTGAGCATTCGTTATGCTTTAAGCCAAATCGAGCACAATACACCGCGTATTTTTGCGTTCACGCAAACCGAAGCCATTGTTGACGCCAGCCCCGAGCAAGCTGTAATTGGCTTTAATCGCGCTTTAAACACTATTTTATTGCAACTAGAATCGTCTCTGCTTACCGTAAACACACCGTAGTGAGCTACACTAAGCAAGACGCCACTTAATTGAATGCCATGTCAGCCCATCGCGCGCTCTCTCTTTATCGTCGCACCCAAAATAGCAGCGAAGATCTTCGTGTTGAAAAGCACGCGCCTTTGGTGCGTAAAATCGCCTATCACATGATGAGCCGGCTGCCGGCCAGCGTGGACGTCGATGATTTAATTCAAGTCGGTTTAATTGGCTTAATGGAAGCAGCGCGCAATTTTGATCCTGATGCGGGTGTGCAATTTGAAACCTTTGCCAGTCAACGCATTCGCGGTGCCATGCTCGATGAATTGCGCAATGCCGATTGGTTACCACGCCAAGCACGGCGCAATATGCGTGAAATTGAACGCGCTACAGTGCAGTTAGAGCAAGTTTTAGGCCGTGCTGCGCTAGAGTCTGAAATTGCGCAAAAAATGAATCTGCCGCTCACTGAATACCAAGACATGCTTGGCGATGCGCGTGGCCATCAGTTATTGCATTATGAAGATTTCGAACAAGATGGCGATAATGATCAACTCGATCAATATGCGGCGGACACGCACAATAACCCGGCACAAGTGCTCACCGATGCCCATTTTCGCGATCAACTGATTGCCGGCATTGCCTTGCTACCCGAGCGAGAAAAGCTGTTGATGGCACTGTATTACGACGAAGAACTCAATTTAAAAGAAATCGGCGCGGTACTCGGCGTTTCAGAATCACGCGTTTGCCAGCTGCATAGCCAGGCAATTGCCCGCCTGCGCGGCAAATTAAAGGATTGGCTGGGCTAATGGATAAAATCAGCGTACTTG
The DNA here is from genome assembly GCF_013284055.1 of Deefgea piscis. NCBI lineage: Bacteria > Pseudomonadati > Pseudomonadota > Betaproteobacteria > Neisseriales > Chitinibacteraceae > Deefgea > Deefgea piscis. The sequence goes on from NZ_CP054143.1 coordinate 590,712, forward strand.
GCGTTATTTTAGGGCTTGTTGCCATTGTTCTCGGCCAATGGCTAGAAGGCGGCCATATCAGCTCATTGCTGCAATTTACTGCCTTTTTAATTGTGATGGGCGGCACCATTGGTGCGGTCATGCTACAAACGCAAATGCGCCACTTTATTGCTGGCATCAAAATGCTGCGCTGGATTTTCTTCCCGCCGACAATGGATTTCAAAAAGCTACTGGCAACCTTAGTGAACTGGGCAACACAAGCTCGTCGTGGTGGATTGCTGGCATTAGAAGCTTTTTTTAATAGCGAAAAAGATCCCTTTGTGCGCCGTGGCTTACAAATGGTCGTCGATGGTGCCGAACCGGAAACCATACGCCGTGCAATGGAGCTCGATATTGACGCCTACGAAGATCAAGCTCGCGCCGCAGCTAAAATTTGGGAAGCTGCTGGCGGTTATTCTCCGACGTTTGGCATTTTAGGTGCCGTTTTAGGCCTGATTCATGTGATGGAAAATCTATCTGATCCGTCCAAATTAGGTGCCGGCATTGCCGTGGCTTTTGTGGCAACAATTTATGGCGTTGGCGCCGCCAATATGTTTTTCTTACCCGTGGCCAATAAATTAAAGCACTATATTTTGCTCGAAGTACGTCGCCGCGAAATGGTTGCCGAAGGGCTGGTCACCATCGCCAATGGCGAAAATCCCCGTTTACTTGAGAATAAACTCTCTGGTTTCTTGCATCATTGATTGATACATCCAATAGGTATATCTCGCTAATTGCTATTAGAAAAGACCTAGCAAGATATACCCATCAATCAAGCAAACTCATCCTCAGCAATCAAAACACGCCTTTTACCCATACCTTACTATCACCTATAGTTAAATCCAGTTATTGATTTAAGGTATGCCATGCTTTGGCTGATTCGCGTCCTGATACGCAGCATTGCGGTGTTGGATTTACTGCTATTTACATTACTGATGCTGTTGCTTGCCGCATTACCACACGCCCTCATTCACGCCATTTATCCGCGTTTATTTCAAGCATGGTGTCGCTGCTTTGTTCGCGCCTTAGGCGTGCAGCTGCGCATACACCAGCACGCGCCCTTACCTGAGCAGTATATTTTGATCGCCAACCATCCTTCGGCACTCGAAGACGTTGGCATCCCTTCCTTCTTTAAGGTGCGCAGCTTAGCCAAAATTGAAGTTCGCGATTGGTTTTTAGTTGGCAAAATTGCCACTGCGGCAGGCACTTTATTTGTACGCCGAGAAGATAAGGCCTCACGGCAAGCGGCTTTGGCTGAGCTGATTGAGGCTGTCAACGCCGGTGATAATATCGCCATTTATCCTGAAGGCGGTTGTCACGGCAGGCTATTGGCCGAGCGTTTTCAGTTTGGCGCGTTTTCAGTCGCCTTCGCCACCAACACGCCGATTGTGCCGGTGTTTTTACATCATGAAGCACAAATCAGTTTTGAGTGGCGGGCCAATGAAAGCTTATTGCAAAAAATATTCGCCATTTTTACCAGCCCCAATCCTGTCATTCACTACCATGTTTTTCCGGCGCTTTATCCGGCTGACTTTGAGAATAAAGAAATCTTTTGTGAAACCTGCTATCAACATTACCTAACTTGGCAGAAACGTTTTTTAATTTAAATGTTTCAATTGTGATGATTGCCAACACAATGCGATTCATTTACAGCACTCAAAGCGCAAGCTTGCCCTTATAATCGCCTCAGCTTCTTGTTCCTTGATATATATATGCCCTTATTTCGCAAGAAAAACGTCGCCAATGTTTCGACCCGTGCCGCCTTACCGCCAGGCATGGCCAATTTGCTGCGCGAATCTTGGTGGTTAATTTTAGTCGTTTTGCTCGCCTACTTAGTCCTCGTGCTCTCTAGCTACCATCAGGCCGATCCAGGCTGGTCGCATAGCGCCACTGAAGCCCGAATTTATAATCGTGGTGGCAGTTTTGGTGCTTGGTTATCGGATGTGCTGCTGTATACCTTTGGTTTTTCGGCTTGGTGGTGGACGGTATTTTGCTTGGCCGCCATTTTATGGGGCTATCGCCGCATTGATCGTGTCGCCGAATCATCACGTCCGGTGGTTTTTTTAGCGTGTAGCGGTTTTTTCCTGATGCTCGTCGCCAGTAGTGCTTTTGAAGCTTTACGACTGCATTCCCTAACTGCCCCGTTGCCTTATGTGCCAGGCGGCATGTTGGGTTTAACTGTGGCCAGCTGGATGTCGCTTAGCCTTGGCTTTAGCGGTGCCACCTTATTTTTAATTACCCTGTTTGGTTTTGGTGTTTCATTATTTACCGGGCTGTCTTGGTTCAATGTGATGGAAAACATCGGTACTGTGGTTGAAAACAGTTTTTTCAACGTACTCAATGCCATTCAAGCGGCAAAAGATCGGCGTATCGGCCGCGAAACCAAAAAAGTTCGCAATGAACAAGTGGTCGCCGCCAAACAAAAACAGGCGGGCAAAGAGCCACTGATTATCGAGCCAGCACAACTGGATATCCCCGTTGCGCGGCAAGTTGAAAAGCGCATTGTGCGAGAAAAGAAAGAACTCGAAAAACAACAAGTCGAAGTGGCTAAGCAAGCCGCGCAGCCCTTGTTATTTGCTGAAGATGATCTGCCGCCAGCCCCCATCAAACGCGCCAATATCAGCAACAAAACCGATGAATCACTCCCCGCGCTGGGTTTGCTTGCTCCTGCACAGCAGTCGCAAGAAACCATTAGCAAAGAAACGCTGGAATTTACCTCGCGGCTGATTGAACGCAAATTGGCCGATTTTAATGTCGAGGTGAAAATTGTCGCCGCTTACCCTGGCCCCGTGATTACCCGATATGAGATTGAGCCTGCTGTTGGCGTAAAAGGCTCACAAATCGTGAATTTAATGAAAGATTTGGCGCGAGCACTGGGCTTGGTATCAATTCGTGTAGTGGAAACCATTCCCGGCAAAACCTATATGGGCTTGGAGTTACCTAATCCAACACGGCAAATGATTCGTCTTTCTGAGATTTTATCCAGCGAGCCGTATCACGACATGGGTAGCAAATTAACGATCGCGCTCGGTAAAGACATTACCGGCAAACCGATTGTCACCGATCTGGGTAAAGCACCGCATATGTTGGTTGCCGGTACGACGGGATCGGGCAAATCGGTCGGCGTAAATGCGATGATTTTGTCATTGGTCTATAAAGCTACGCCAGACGAAGTGCGCTTTATTATGATCGACCCCAAAATGCTGGAGTTATCCATCTACGAAGGCATTCCGCATTTACTGGCGCCAGTGGTGACCGATATGAAGCTCGCTGCCAATGCGCTCAATTGGTGTGTTGCTGAAATGGAAAAACGTTACCGCTTACTCAGTGCGATGGGCGTGCGCAATCTAGCGGGTTACAATCAAAAGATCAAAGACGCTGAAAAAGCCGGCAAGCACCTCACTAATCCGTTTAGTCTCACACCCGATGATCCTGAGCGGCTGGAACATTTACCGTTTATCGTCGTCGTGGTTGATGAATTTGCCGATTTAATGATGGTCGCAGGCAAGAAAATCGAAGAGCTCATTGCCCGCTTAGCGCAAAAAGCCCGTGCTGCCGGGATACATTTGATTTTGGCGACCCAGCGCCCGTCGGTCGACGTGATTACCGGTTTAATCAAGGCCAATATTCCAACTCGATTGGCGTTTCAAGTTTCAAGTAAAATCGATAGTCGAACCATTTTGGATCAAATGGGGGCCGAAGCCTTGCTCGGCCAAGGTGATATGTTATTTTTACCACCCGGTTCAGGCTATCCACTCCGAATTCACGGCGCATTTGTCGCCGATGATGAAGTCCACCATGTGGTTGATTACCTAAAATCTTTAGGTGAACCCAATTATATTGATGGCATTTTAAACGGTGGCTTTGATGCTGAAGCCGCCGCAGGCAGTAGCGGGAATGCAGATGCTGGTGAAGGCGACGCATTGTATGATGAGGCGGTGGCTTTTGTACTTAAAAGCCGCCGTGCATCGATTTCATCGGTACAGCGGCAACTGCGTATTGGCTACAACCGCGCAGCTCGCTTGATTGAGCAAATGGAAAGTGCCGGATTAGTCAGTTCTATGGAAACAAATGGCAACCGGACTGTACTTGCGCCACCAATCAGTGAATAATGTCGCCTGAGCATTTTCGCGATGCATTATGTTGTAAATCAGTCACTTCAGCGACTAAAGTCTGGAGTTTTTTCATTAATGGACTTGAATCGAATCTTCACTTTGTGATATAAACGTGGACTTTTCCAGTTCCGAACGTCAGGACAGAATCATGGCACGAGTATGTGTAGTCACGGGCAAAGGCCCAATGACAGGGAATAATGTTTCCCACGCCAATAACAGAACTAAACGCCGCTTCCTACCGAACCTGCAATCCCGCCGGTTTTGGGTTGAGAGCGAAAACTGCTTTATCCGCTTGCGCGTTTCGACCGCAGCTCTGCGCACCATCGATAAGAACGGCATCGATGTGGTTTTGGCAGATCTGCGCGCGCGCGGCGAACTGTAAGCTAAGGACTATAAATCATGCGTGATAAAATCAAGCTAGAATCTTCTGCTGGTACTGGTCATTTCTACACCACGACCAAGAACAAACGTACCATGCCAGAAAAAATGGAAATCAAGAAGTTCGATCCTGTTGTTCGTAAACATGTGATCTACAAAGAAACTAAACTGAAGTAATTCAGGGCAGTGACGCCATACTCGAGAACCCCGCTACCTCAGCGGGGTTTTTGTTTTTGATCAGCGGAACAAGCAACTCACAACTCGCAGGGTGTTAGCGCTAAAAATAGACGGTATATACCCCAAAGCTAAGGCCTAATTAGACCCTAGCTCAATACCCATTATTGGATAAGACACGCCGATTCTTCCTGCCATGTGGTACGCAAAGCTTTGATCAGCATATCAATCATGGGGTCTTTTTCTCGATCGCTGGAATAAATAAACTGCAATAAAGCGCGCGTAGCCACCTCACCATTGCGCCACAACACAATCGAGCCATCCGCCGCATAGCGATGCGCCGTACGCTCAGCCAAAATCGCAATGCCAACACCAGATTTAATCAATTCGAGCAGCGTGGCCTCTTCATCAAATTCACCGACTAATTTAGGGGCAATATTTTGACTGCGCCACAGCTCTTGCGAAATATCGGCCAAACTAGTGAATTGCGATAGACCCAACCACAAAGCCGAGCCCAAAGTCTTCCAATCTGCATCTTGCAAATGCGCCATGGTCGGCGGCAATGCCACGCAAAAACCAATTTCGCTCAATGGCACAGTGTTAACATTTTGGTACGGATTTCGTCCTAAATAAAATCCAGCATCCAACATTTTTTTGCGAACTTCGTTCAAGACCCCAACCGAAATCCCATGCGTGGTCTGCACAGTCAATAAAGGATAACTTTCTCGCAATTGCGCTAACCAAGGGCCGAGCTTTAAACGTCCTGGCACGCCTATCGTACCAATTCTGACTTTACCTTTGGGTTCATTTTGCAACGCTTTAGCTCGATAGAGCAGGCTGCGGGCTTGCGCCAAGATCTGCTGTGCATCAGGCAGGATTAATTTCCCCGCCTCAGTCAATTGAACGCCGCCGGGGTAGCGTTCAAATAACGCCACGCCAAATTCTTCTTCCAACGCCTTAATCTGCGCCGTCACTGCCGGCTGGGATAAATGCAGCAATTCAGCGGCTTGCGTGAGATGCCCCTGCTGCGCCACGGTAACAAATGTGCGAAGTTGATAGATTTCCATCTGCCGATTATCACCTACTCCTTGCCTTTTTGTGAACTAATTACACTAGTTATGTAGCTTTAAAATCAGCAATTACAAACACTTTCGTAAGGTGTACGCAATGCAACATAAGTCGAACTGATTTAGAGCATCAAAAAATGCAATTAGCTTAAGTTAGCCACTCTCACATAAATTAGCGGCACAACACCCATCTGGGTTTGACGATTGATTTATCCGAGGAGGCAACGCATGCAAGATCATACGATTGAACGCATTCAGCAGAACCCCAAATTTCAAGAGTTAGTACGGAAAAAATCCGGTCTCTCTTGGCTTCTCTCTTTTGTGATGCTGGTGATTTATTACGGTTTTATTTTGGTGATTGCATTCTCACCCGCAACCCTAGGTCAATCACTTTCTGGTGGCGTCACCACGATTGGTATCCCAATTGGCATCATGATTATTTTGTCAGTGTTTGTGATTACCGGTATTTATGTACGTCGAGCCAACACAGAATTCGACCAATTGACCCGTGAAGTCGTTGAGGACGCGAAAAAATGATCAAATCTACTTTGCAACGCCTGTCACTCGCTAGCTTGATGCTCGCCAGCAGCCTACCGGCTTGGGCTGCTGGCAGTATTGACGGCGCAGTCGAAAAACGTCACGACCTCAATATTCCTGCGATTGTGATGTTCTTGATTTTCGTTGCCTTTACCTTAGGTATTACCTACTGGGCAGCACGCCGCACTAAATCAGCCAAAGATTTCTACGCGGCGGGCGGAGGGATTAGCGGTTTTCAAAACGGTTTGGCGATTGCGGGTGACTATATGTCGGCTGCATCGTTCCTCGGTATTTCCGCGATGGTGTTTGGTGTTGGTTACGATGGCTTGATTTACTCGATCGGCTTTTTGGTCGGCTGGCCTTTGATTACCTTCCTGATTGCCGAACGCTTGCGTAACTTGGGTAAATACACCTTTGCTGACGTGGCTTCGTATCGCTTATCGCAAATACCCGTGCGTATTTTTGCGGCAACCGGCACTTTAGTTGTGGTGGCGCTGTATTTGATCGCACAAATGGTCGGCGCAGGTAAATTGATTCAAGTGCTATTTGGCATGGATTACACCTATGCCGTCATCTTGGTCGGTATTTTGATGATTATGTATGTCACCTTCGGCGGCATGTTAGCCACCACTTGGGTGCAAATCATTAAAGCCATCTTGTTGCTGTCAGGCGCATCATTTATGGCCTTTATGGTCATGAAACACGTTGGCTTTAGCTTTGAAACGCTATTCCAACAAGCTGTTGCGGTAAAACATGCAGGCGCTGAAGCCTTGGCACTCAAGGCCAACGTTGCGGCAGAAGCAGCGGCGGCGGCGGTTGCTAGCAATGCACCGAACGCCTCTGCGGCGGTTGCTAGTGCTGCTGCGGCTTCAAAAGCTGCGGTTGCTGCTGCTAAAGCCAATATCATGGCACCAGGTGGCTTGGTATCGAATCCTATCGATGCGATTTCTCTGGGTATGGCCTTGATGTTTGGTACTGCAGGTTTGCCACACATCTTGATGCGTTTCTTTACCGTATCGAACGCCAAAGAAGCCCGTAAATCCGTGTTTTATGCGACTGGCTTTATCGGTTACTTCTATATTTTGACCTTCATCATTGGCTTTGGTGCGATTGTGCTGTTGTCGGGCGAAGCGGGGATGAAATTTAAAGAAGTCTCTGGCGCCTTGATTGGCGGCTCGAATATGGCGGCGATTCACTTGTCTGACGCAGTCGGTGGTGATTACTTCCTAGGCTTTATCTCGGCCGTCGCTTTTGCAACCATTCTGGCAGTGGTAGCCGGTTTGACCTTGTCGGGCGCATCAGCGGTTTCGCATGATATTTACGCCTCGGTCATCAAGAAAGGCAAAGCCAATGAAGCCGATGAGATTCGCGTTTCAAAAATCACTACCATCGCGCTTGGCGTATTGGCGATGTTCTTGGGGATTGCCTTTGAAAAGCAAAACATCGCGTTCATGGTCGGTCTAGCGTTCTCGATTGCGGCATCGGCTAACTTCCCAGTGCTGTTCTTGTCGATGTTCTGGAAAGGTCTGACAACCCGTGGCGCAGTGGTGGGTGGTTTTGTTGGCTTAATCAGCGCGCTGGCACTGATTATCCTTGGCCCATCGGTTTGGGTTGAAGTGCTCGGTCACGAAAAAGGCAGCGAATGGTTCCCGTACAAAAACCCAACAATCTTCTCAATGACGCTGGCCTTCATTGTGATTTGGTTGGTTTCAGTACTCGATACCAGCAAGCAAGCGGCAGAAGAAAAAGCTAAATTCATGCCACAATTTATCCGCTCTATGACAGGTATTGGCGCAGAAGGCGCAACTGATAAGCATTAAGAGTAGATACATCGCAACACGCCCTACACGCTTCGCGATGTAGGGCGTTTTTGATGCAAGGTACATTATGTCGACGCTATTTGAGTTTTCTGCTCTCCCTTATCGCAGCCTAAAGCCCAGTGAACGCGAACGCTTTGAAAACGCGCTCGATATTCAATACTTTGCCAGTGGCCACACCGTTATTGCGGCTGGCGCCCCCCATCATGCACTGCTGATTTTAAATAAAGGACTGATTGCTGAAGAAGAAAACAGCGAGGTATTAACCGTCTACAGCGAGCTAGAAACCATTAACAGTAAAGCGCTGCTCAATGAAACCGCCCAACAGCAATGGGTGGCGATTGACGACAGCATTGTCTTTAGCATTCCACGCGAATTAATTTTAGAGCTCATCCGTAGCAACCCACAGTTTGGCGCCTATTTTTATCAAGATATTGCCGTACGGATGACGTCCTTAGCGCATCAAGCCCCCGAAGAAAATGAATTACAAGCTTTGCTACTGGCCCCCGTTACGGCCGCCTATATTCAGCCAGTGAAATGGCTGAGCGCCGATGCCAGCATCCTAGATGCCGCCCAGCGCATGCAAAGTGAGCACTGCACTGCGGTGCTGATTAAAAATGCCGAGCACATTGGCATCTTTACTCAACGAGATTTACGCGACTTTGTGATCAGCGAATTGCCAGCGCGCAGCACCGCGATCGCCAACTATGCTCACTATCGTTTGCATAGCGTGGCCGATGACGAACCGATCCATGCCGCCATGCTGTTAATGACTAAGCACACCATTAGCCGGGTGATTGTGCGCCGCGCAGATGGGGCACTGGGGATTTTAGAGCAAGTCGATTTGCTGGCTTTTCTCACGCAGCATTCACACTTAATTCAAAGTCAAATTGAGCGCGCGGTGTCGATTGATGAATTGGCACAAGCGTGGTCGCACGTCGATCAATTGATACGCCAGCAACAGCGTCAAGGCGTTAAAGTCACGCTGATTGCCGATACGATGCGTGAGCTACACCGCAAATTACTCGCCAAAACTTGGCAACTGCTCGCGCCAGCAGAGATCAGCGCCAATGTCTGTTTGCTGTGCTTGGGCTCAGAAGGACGCGGCGAACAAATTCTGGCCAACGATCAAGACAATGCCTTGATTATCGCTGATGGCTTTAGCCACCCCGATTTAGCCGCCATCTGCGCGGCATTTAATCAAGCGCTGATTCGCTTTGGTTACCCGCCCTGCCCTGGGCAAATCATGGTCAACAATCCGTATTGGCGGCGTAGTGAAAGTGAATTTAAAATTTTACTCGATGAATGGCAGGTACAAACGCATCGTGAAAACATGCTACATCTGGCAATTTGGCTCGATGCCTATCCGGTGTATGGCAATAAAGCGCTGTTTGCCCGATTACGCGATTACCTTTATCAAAGCCTGGTTGAAAATGACAGCCTACTGGCGCACTTTGCTTTGCCAATCGAACAGTTTGATACGCCGCTGGGGTTTTTCTCCCAATTGCGTAGCAAGGGGGGCTTACTCGATTTAAAAAAGGGCGGCATCTTTACTTTAGTGCATGGTATACGCAGCTTAGCCTTGAAGGCGAAGCTCTCAGAGCGCAATACCTACCGAAGAATAGAAATACTCAAACAAAAAGAAATCCTCTCGCCAACGCTAGCTAGCGACATTCGAGAGTCACTGGCCTACCTGCAAAGTTTGCAATTGAAATATGGCTTAATCAAAGCACAGCAAGGCAAATTACTCGACTACGGCATTGAACTGGCCCAGCTCACAACACTCGAGCGCGACCTACTCAAAGATACGCTCACCGTAGTGAAGCGCTTTAAACAGACCATTGCCCATCAATTTAAATTGAATACGCTATGATCCAAACATTCAAATACTGGCAGGCCAAGCGACGTTTACGCGATCCACAGTTTGAGTTTTTATTTGCCAAACCACCGCATAATGAATGGGTCAGTATTGATTGCGAAACCACCAGCCTCAATCCAAAGCAGGCCGAAATCCTCTCCATTGCTGCGGTGATTATTCGCGGCAATTGCATTTTAAGATCCAGCAGCCAGCAGTGGCTCGTTAAGCCCAGCGGCGCGATTGATCCCAAAACGATTCCGATTCATGGCCTACGCCAGCAAGACGTCGCCCAAGGTTTAACACTCCACGAAGCGCTGAGCCAATTACTGCATTTCATCGGCAGCCGACCCATTGTTGGGTATTACCTTGAATTTGATTTAGCGGTGATTAATCGACAGCTCAAGCCATGGCTAGGTATAACGCTACCCAATCAAGGCATTGAAGTATCGAGCTTGTATTACGACAAAAAAGTCAGTGCTTATCGACCGGATGTGGATTTGAGCTTAGAGACAATACTCACCGAGTTAGATATTCCCACGCTCCCTCGCCACAACCCGCTCAACGACGCCGTGATTGCCGCGCTGATTTTCTTAAAACTCAAAGCCAACACCGATTGACTCACATTACGCGTTCTTGCTCTCAATCTGTCCACGGGATTAAGGGCGAAAACACCAAGTAATTCAACTCATTGCCCAGCACATCAGCCTGACTGATTTACCGCATCAAAAAAGACAATTAGCTTTCAGCACTGTAATCCCATAAATTTGATCTCAGATTATTTCCAACTCAGTTTCTTTCCTAAGGGGTTCACTCATGAGTGGTATCGATTCAGTATTAAAAGAAAACCGTTTATTCCAACCCTCTGATGAATTTCGCACCAATGCGACGGTCTCAGGCATGGAAGGCTACAACGCGCTGTGCGAGAAAGCCACAGCCGACTATGAAGGCTTTTGGGCTGATTTAGGCCGCAATCTACTGAGCTGGAAAAAACCCTTTACTCAAATTTTAAATCAAGACAATCCACCGTTTTTTAAATGGTTTGAAGATGGCTTGATTAATGTGTCGTACAACTGCCTTGATCGCCATTTAGAAAGCAAAGCCAATAAAGTCGCGATTATTTTTGAAGCCGACGATGGCTCAGTGACTCGCGTAACTTACCGTGAGCTGTATCACCGCGTTTGCCAATTTGCCAATGGCCTGAAAAGCCTTGGTGTGGTCAAAGGTGACCGCGTTGTCATCTATATGCCACACACCGTTGAAGCCGTGATTGCCATGCAAGCTTGCGCTCGTATCGGCGCGATTCACTCGGTGGTATTCGGTGGCTTCTCCGCCGGCGCATTGCGTGATCGCATCCAAGATGCCGCAGCCAAACTGGTGATTACGGCCAATGAATCAATACGTGGTGGCAAACCAACGCCACTTAAATCAATGGTCGACGAAGCCTTGGGCTTAGGTGGCTGCGATTCAGTCGAAAAAGTCATTGTTTTCCAACGCACTAGCAATAAACCAGAACACTGGAATGCTGAGCGTAATGTTTGGTGGCACAAATTGGTTCAAGACCAAGCTGACGTGTGCGAACCAGAATGGGTTGAATCGGAACACCCACTGTTTATCCTTTACACCTCAGGCTCAACCGGTAAGCCAAAAGGCGTGCAACACTCATCAGCCGGTTACCTGCTCGGCACGCAAGTGACGATGAAATGGGTATTCGATTACAAAGAAACCGACGTTTATTGGTGCACTGCCGACGTGGGCTGGATTACGGGTCACAGCTATATCGCCTACGGCCCACTGGGCATTGGCGCAACACAAGTGGTGTTTGAAGGTGTTCCGACGTATCCAGATGCATCACGCTTCTGGCAAATGATTGAAAAACACGAAGTCACCACGTTCTACACCGCACCGACTGCGATTCGTTCATTGATCAAACTCGGTGGCGATTTGCCAAAACAATATGATCTTTCATCATTGCGCCTATTGGGCACGGTAGGTGAGCCGATCAATCCAGATGCATGGATGTGGTACTACGAAACCATCGGTGGTGGCCGCTGCCCTATCGTTGATACTTGGTGGCAAACCGAAACCGGTTGCAATATGATTGCACCGTTGCCAGGCGCAGTTGCGATCAAACCGGGCTCTTGCACCTTGCCAATTCCAGGCATTATGGCCGATATCGTCGATGAATCTGGCGCGCCAGTATCAACCGGCAAAGGCGGCTTCTTGGTGATTAGCAAGCCATGGCCATCGATGGTACGTAATATCTGGGGCGACTCTGAGCGTTTTGCCAAAACCTATTTCCCAGAAGACTACAACGGTAAATTGTACCTCGCTGGCGACTCAGCGCATTACGACGAAAACGGCTACATCTGGATCATGGGCCGCATTGACGACGTACTGAACGTTTCTGGTCACCGCCTTGGCACCATGGAAATTGAATCGGCTCTCGCCGCCAATCCATTGGTTGCTGAAGCTGCCGTAGTGGGTAAACCACACGATATTAAAGGCGAAGCTGTGGTGGCTTATGTGGTGCTCAAAGGTCAGCGCCCAGAAGGCGACGACGCCAAACGCATCGCCAAAGAGCTACGTGAATGGGTCGCACATGAAATCGGTAAGATCGCCCAACCGGATGAAATTCGTTTCGGTGACAATCTACCGAAAACCCGCTCAGGTAAAATCATGCGTCGTCTGTTGCGTGACATCGCCAAAGGCCAAGAAATCACTGCGGATACTTCAACACTAGAAAATCCAGCGATTCTTGAGCAATTACGCCAAAGCGCAATTTAATACATTAAGCTAATTCGATTACGAGAGTTGAACACCCCGTCCTTGTGGCGGGGTTTTTTTTGCTCACAAAATTAGATCAAAACGAAAACCCCAACGCAAACTTACAGCAAACATAAAAACAATTAAAGTTTTAGCCATGTATTCCGATAAAAGTTTACGCAAACTACGATTGCAAGCAAAGGAAGCAGAGTGCAAATCGCAAGCAACCTGATGTCATTGAATACGCAAAGAAACTTGGAGACGTCCAGCAATGGAATGAACCAAGTTTTGGCACGTCTTTCATCAGGGCTTCGCGTCAATAGCGCCAAAGATGATGCCGCAGGCTTAGCAATTGGCTCGCGAATGGAGTCGCTGATTCGCGGCGATCGCCAAGCTCACCGCAATGTGAATGATGGCGTTTCTTTACTGCAAGTTGCCGACGGGGCAATGACGACAGCAACCAATACACTACAACGCTTGCGTGAGCTGGCAGTGCAAGCTGCCAATGGGACTTTATCCACGACAGATAAAGACGCTCTTCAGGCTGAATCCAATCAACTGTTAAGTGAACTCACGCGGATTTCTGAGCAGAGTGAATTCAACGGAAAAAAAATATTTGCGCAAAGTGCTAGCAGCATTGGCGGCGACATCAATATCCGTTCAGTGATTGATGGGCTTCGTTTAGGCTGGTTAGAAGAAGCAGAGACCAAAATCAAAGATCAATTTGGCATTATTGGCGATGGCGCAAAATTAATTGTCAACCTCAAAACCAGCGACGGTAAGAATGGCACCCTAGCATCAGTATCTGGCGTTGGCGGAGCGGGAGGCAAAGTCGATAAGCAGTATCTCAATATTGATATGGCGGATTTTGTACCGCCAAATCTTCCGGATGGCGGTTCAGAGCCGTTTTACAATGACCGCATCATTGCGCATGAAATGGTTCATGCGGTCATGGGGCGATCAATGAATTTTGTGCCGCTGCCAAAATGGTTCAAAGAAGGCGCTGCGGAATTAATTCACGGAGCAGACGAACGCATCGTTAATGACTATAACGGCGGGGCTGGTTTAGCAACTATTCTGGCGGCATTCAATGCCGATGATGTGAGCGCCAGTGCCGGTTATTCCGCAGGTTATGCCGCGCTACGCTTTATGCATGAACGCATTAAAATGGCCGGCGGCGAAGGCGTCAAAGACATTATGGTCTATTTGAGTAGCAATAGTGGCAGTACGCTAGACCAAGCCTTAACCAATGCTAGCTCAGGGGCCTTTGCCACTCTTGCCGGATTTAATACCGCATTTAACGCCAATGCCGGCACATTTATTAGCAAAATGAACCTCACCAATACCGACACCGGCGCAATCGGCGGATTTGATGCCGATAATAAAGCCATCCAAAATGCCAAGGATATTCTGACAGACCGTGGCACTCAATTTTCTGATCAGCCATTGAAGGGATTTTCCATCGAATGGCCAAGCGATATTAGTGGTGGCGCGGGTTTACAAGAATGGTCATTGCAAATTGGTGCAGAACGCAATCAAACACTGACGGTACAAATCGGCGGCGTGAGCGCCACGAATCTAGGTCTAGGTGATTTGGACCTCAATAAACAAGCGACGCTAGCCATAGCGCATCTAGATCAAGCCATTGAATACGTCAATGGTGAGCGCGGGCGTGTTGGGGCCAGCATGTCTAGGCTGGCTACAATAGGAGAGATGCTACAAACGTCAGGAGAAAACCTCAGCGCAGCTCGCTCACGAATCATCGATACTGATTTTGCCCAAGAAACAGCGAGCCTAACTCGGCAGCAAATTCTAACTCAAGCCGGAACCGCCATGCTGGCTCAAGCCAACAACCTACCTAGTTTGGCACTGCAATTACTGCGTTAATCCTGTCATTTAACCCTCTCTAATCGCCAACAGCTCTAAACTTTACGAGCATTTTTTACCCAGTTCTTGCCGCTGTTGTATATTTTTTTGCTGACATTTTCTCTGCCACCCACCGTGAAGCGGCATAAAAAAATCGAAGCGGATTCGCTTCGATTGCTGATGTTGTTCCTCATGCCATCGCATGCTGTGGTCAAGCCATTAATGCACTGCGCCGCTGGCCTCATCAACAAAAACTGTCCGTACTTCACCAGAGCTAGTCAGCACCTTGACTCGCCAAACGGCTTTATCGCCTTCAATAAATTTCTCTGCCGACATCACTCGAGCGCCATTGGTTTTTTTCTGCGCAGCCGCAGCGGCATCATCACGACTTACCGCCGCTAATACCGAAGTCGCCAGCAACAGACTGGCCATACACAACACAAATTTAAAGCGCTTTTTCATGATGGGCTCCTTTCACTTGTTTCTATTGTACCGCCATCGCGCCAATAATAAATGTGAGTCACCCTACAAATGACAAGGCAATAAGTCGCAATCGATCAACACCAGTCAAAACTAAGCCATGCCGGCATGCAAGTCAGCGCAGAAAATGAAGCATTGCCAGCAAAATTCAGATTCTAACTTGAGCCCTAAGCCACATCAGCCCACAATGTAACGTCTTGCTCGATATCAGGTTCGCCATGTTTGTTGAATACCCCAATTCGCCGTATAAGTTATTTCAGCCATTCCCGCCTGCAGGGGATCAACCCAAAGCCATCGAACAACTCATCGAAGGCTTGGACGATGGGCTCAAGTACCAAACTTTACTCGGCGTAACGGGCTCAGGTAAAACCTTTACCATGGCGAACGTGATTGCGCGCACTGGGCGGCCGGCAATTATTATGGCGCCCAATAAAACCCTCGCCGCGCAGTTGTATTCCGAAATGCGCGAGTTTTTCCCTGAAAACGCCGTCGAATATTTCGTTTCGTATTACGACTACTATCAGCCCGAAGCTTATGTGCCCAGCCGCGATCTGTTTATCGAAAAAGACAGCGCGATTAACGAGCATATCGAACAAATGCGGCTGTCAGCCACCAAGGCAATGCTCGAGCGCCCCGATTGTATTATCGTCGCCACCGTATCGGCGATTTACGGGATTGGCGATCCATCCGATTATCACGCGATGATTTTGCATCTGTCTGAGGGCGAAAAAATCGGCCAGCGCGACATCATCAAACGCCTCACCACCATGCAATACGATCGTAATGAGATTGAATTTGCCCGTGGGCATTTTCGCGTTCGCGGCGATGTAATTGATATATTCCCGGCCGAGAGCGCCGATTTAGCGGTGCGCGTGTCGATGTTCGACGATGAAATCGAGCGTATTAGCCTGTTCGACCCACTCACCGGCCATGTAAAGCAACGCATGGGGCGTTATACGATTTTCCCATCGAGCCATTACGTTACCCCGCGCGAAAAAGTGCTGGTGGCGATTGAAACCATTAAAGAAGAGCTGCGTGATCGTTTAGCGTTTTATTACCAAGAACACAAGCTAGTCGAAGCGCAGCGGCTCGAGCAACGCACGCGTTTTGATTTAGAAATGCTCGGTGAAATGGGCTTTTGCAAAGGCATCGAGAATTACTCAAGGCATTTTTCCGGTAAACCAGCAGGATCAGCGCCACCGACTTTGCTCGACTATTTGCCAAAAAACAGCTTAATGATCTTAGACGAAAGCCATGTGATGATCGGCCAAATTGGCGCGATGTATAAGGGCGATCGTTCCCGCAAAGAAAACCTGGTTGATTACGGCTTTCGCATGCCGTCTGCGCTGGATAATCGCCCGCTCAAATTTGAAGAATTTGAGCGCTTAATGCCGCAAACGATTTTTGTTTCAGCCACGCCAGCGGCGTATGAAGCTGAGCATCAAGGCCAAGTGGTCGAGCAACTGGTGCGACCAACTGGGCTAGTCGATCCGCTGATTGAAGTGCGTCCAGTGGGCACGCAAGTTGATGATTTATTGTCTGAAATTAACATCCGCACTGCCATTGGCGAGCGGGTATTGGTCACCACGCTGACTAAAAAAATGTCGGAGCAACTCACGGAGTATTTGTCCGAACATGGCGTTAAAGTGCGTTATTTACACTCGGATATTGATACCGTGGAGCGCGTTGAAATCTTGCGGGATCTGCGCCTTGGCGTGTTTGACGTGCTCATCGGGATTAACTTATTAAGGGAAGGCTTGGATATTCCCGAGGTCTCTTTAGTGGCGATTTTGGATGCCGATAAAGAAGGCTTTTTGCGTAGCGAGCGCAGCCTGATTCAAACCATTGGCCGCGCAGCGCGAAATCTAAACGGTAAAGCGATTTTATACGGCGATCGGATCACCAATTCCATGGAAAAAGCCATCGGCGAAACGCAGCGCCGCCGCGAAAAACAAATTGCCTACAACGTCGAACACGGCATCACCCCGCGCGGCGTAGTCAAACGCATTA
The DNA here is from genome assembly GCF_013284055.1 of Deefgea piscis. Lineage (NCBI taxonomy): Bacteria > Pseudomonadati > Pseudomonadota > Betaproteobacteria > Neisseriales > Chitinibacteraceae > Deefgea > Deefgea piscis. Next base: position 607,795 of record NZ_CP054143.1, read on the forward strand.
AGGACATTATCGACGGGGTGTACAACGCCGAAGAAGCGGTCGCCGCCAGATTGGAAGAGAAAAAAACCCGCATTGTGGCCGAAATGGATCAAAAGCAATTGGCAAAAGAGCTCAAACGCTTAGAAAAAGATATGCTCAAAGCCGCACAGAATTTGGAATTTGAAAAAGCGGCGCAATTACGTGATGAACTGAAACAACTTCGCGAACGCGCTTTTGGTCATGATTAGGGCTGGTTGACGTTGGGTTTTCTGTGCGGATTTAGGCCAAAGGCAAGGCACGAATCACGCAGCGGAAAACCAAACCACCCTAGATCCTCGGGTATATCTCTCTACTTTATGAAAACAATCAGCCAGCTAGCAATACCCCTACTCATCATGACGCTGACTGGCATCGCTTCGGCGCAAGCGGCGGATGAACAACTCAACTCAGGCGCTTTTGGCGCGCATACCCCCGATTTTTTGCAGGCGATGAATACCGAGCAAGCGTGGAAAACATGGATCGTAACGCCGGTACTCACCCGCCATTTTAATCGGCAAGCGGTGATTGACGATAATCTGAATGAACGTAATCCCGGCTTAGGGATTGAGCGCAGCAATGGGCGCTGGCATTGGATGCTCGGCGCTTACCGCAACTCAATTCGGCAAACATCGGTTTACGCTCAGCTCGGTTGGACGCCACTGCAGTGGCAGTTTAGCAACGCAGGCAATCTCTCGCTCGGCGCTGCCGCTGGCTTATTAACCGGTTATCACAATACCGAAAAAGGCTATCCCATCGTTCCTGCTGGCGGCTTTTTGGCCTCGCTGGAAACGCCTTACCATTTTGGGGTGAACTTATTTATTGTCCCCACGGTGAAAACGTTTCAAGTCGAAGGCTTTATTGCGCTGCAGCTTAAAGCTTATTTTTAATCCTGAATCAGCGCTGGTTTAAGCGATATCACCCACTCACGCAAAGCCTGATCGAGCAACTCAGGCTTGAGTGGTTTGGCCAAGAAATCATCCATCCCTGCCTCAAGACAGCGCAGGCGATCTTCTTCCATTGCATTGGCCGTTAAGGCAATAATTGGCAACCGCTGAGCTAGGGTTAATTCTTGCTGACGGATGCGCCGTGTCGCTTCAAGACCGTCCATTTCGGGCATTTGCATATCCATCAACACCACATCCACCGCTTGGCGCGCCAAAATCTCCAGCACCCATTGACCGTTTTCAGCGCTGATGACGGTATGGCCTTGTTTTTCTAATAAGCGCGTTGCCACCAAACGATTGGTTGGATTATCTTCGGCCAATAGCACCTGCAGTGGACGAATGGCTTCGAGTGGCTGTGGTTTCTCAATGACGACTTCAGTGGTTGGTGCATAAGGCCATAGCAAATCAAACTGAAACGTTGTGCCACCTTCAGCATTGCCGCGGGCCTCCAGCTCACCGCCCATGCCTCGCACCAAGCGCCGTGCAATGGTTAAGCCCAAGCCCGTACCACCATAAGCCCGTGTTGACGAGCCATCGGCTTGAACAAAGGCGTCAAAAATAAACGGCAGTTGCTCGGCGGGAATGCCAATGCCACTATCCTGAACGGCAATTTCAATCCGGCAATGGCTCGCCTCGCTATGGGTATGCACTTGCAAAGTGACTTCACCTTGCTCAGTAAACTTCAGCGCATTACCTAATAAATTGACCAAAACCTGTCGCAAACGCAGCGCATCGCCCAATAACGTTAAATCTGCCGCGCCTTGGTAATCCAGTCGCCACCGTAAACCTTGGCTTTTGGCGCGCAGGCAAAACATCTGTTCAACCTCCGCCAGTACCTGCGGCAAATGCACCGTTTGCGCCACAATATCTAAACGATTGGCTTCAATTTTGGATAAATCCAATACGTCATTCACCAGCGCCAATAACAAATCGGCCGATTGATTAATGACATCGACTTTTTCTTGTTGCATCGGTGTTAACGGGGTTTGCGCTAATAAATGCGCCATCCCAACAATGCCATTCATGGGGGTGCGAATTTCATGGCTCACATTGGCGATAAATTCAGTCTTGGCGCGATTAGCTTGCTCGGCTTGATTACGCGCTACCGCCAAATCTTCAGCTAACCGCGTTTGCGCTAATTCCAGCTCTAAACTTTCAACAATGGTATCGCGATAATTTGCAGCACTTTTAAGCAAGGTAATAAACAAAAAGATAAACATAATCCCCAGCGTCATATTCATCGACGTTGGATCAAAAATCGCATTCAGCCAAATCGGCAGCGTCATAAAAAACGCATAAATTCGCATCGCATTAAGCATCGGCGCCAACACGGGCATCGAGCCGACCGTGAGACCAGAAAAAATCAATGCCGTTAACACCGAAAGCAGAATCGGACTAGATAACATCAAATAGGTGCCACCGATGGCCCACAACACGCTGGTTATCGTCACGCCCTGCAAATGAACTTTTTGCCAGTACGCATCATCACGCTGCGCCGCATGTTGCCGATAACGCCGAAATACCGACAAACGATACAGTGCAAACCCACAAACACAGAGCCACCACAGCAGCAAAAAACCACGTGAATGCGTATCAAAATGCAAAGCAAGTAAAGCAGTCGCGGCAACCATGCCAGCAAACTGTCCGCTCACCGCTCCGCGATAACTTAAGGCGGTAATGCGTTGTAATACCACGGCATCTTTTAAATTCATGCTGATCACCACGCCAAGGTTTAACAATAAAAAAGCGGCCTAAGGCCGCTTCAGGGTATTTTCTCAAATTACAGCAACAATAGTAAGTTTAATGCAATTTAAGTCGCAATTTATGCCGTTAACATGATATTGCAATTACATGGTTTCCAAGACTTTAATCCCAAGTAAATCCAAACCTGTTGCCAATACCTTGGCGGTTAAATCACATACTTTCAAACGCGATGCATTGGTCACGCCATCTTGATTAACTGGGCAGTTTTCATAAAAGCGCGAGAACATCGTCGCCACGCTATACAAATATGCGCACAACAAATGCGGCTGGCTGTCTTTAGCCACCGCATGCACCACATCGCTAAAGCGCGCTAATTCCAACGCCAAGGCGTGCTCAGCCGGCTCGGTCAACACAATCGCCGCGTTTTGGTCGTATTGCGCCACTTTGCGGAAAATACTCTTCACACGGGTATAGGCATATTGCAGATACGGCGCGGTATTGCCCTCAAAGCTGAGCATTGAGTTCCAGTTAAAGATGTAATCGGTGGTGCGGCTTTTCGACAAATCGGCATATTTCAAAGCACCGATACCGACTGCATTGGCGATCTCACGGCGTGTGGCTTCATCCAAATTAGGATTTTTTTCCGACACCAGATCAAACGCACGTTGCTGTGCTTCGTCGAGTAAATCGACTAATTTCACCACGTCGCCAGAGCGGGTTTTAAACGGTTTACCGTCTTCGCCCATCATGGTGCCAAAGGCAATATGCTCTAACGACACCGAGTCTGGCGCGAAATGCGCTTTTTTGGCGATGGTAAACAATTGCTGGAAATGCAACGCTTGGCGCGCATCCACCACGTACAAGCAACGATCGATTTTTAGCTCGCGAACCCGGAAACGGATCGCGCCCAAATCGGTGGTTGAATATAAATAACCGCCGTCTTTCTTTTGAATAATGCTGGCTTGCGGCTCGCCGTCTTTGTTTTTGAATTCATCCAAAAACACCACTTGCGCGCCTTCGCTCTCCACCAACAAGCCTTGCTGACGCAATTCATCGACGATAATCGGCAAATCAGCGTTATAAAAACTCTCGCCGCGCACATCGCCATCATCAAGCAACACATTGAGTTTTTGGTAAACGGCGTTGCAATGCGATAAGGACACTTCAACAAAGCGCGCCCACAATGCCCGCACTTCCGCGTCGCCACCTTGCAGTTTCACCACATAATCCCGCGCGGTATTGGCAAAGGTTTCGTCTTCATCAAAACGCGCTTTAGCGCGGCGATAAAAACCCTCTAGATCTTTGAGCGCGATATCGGCATTGCCTTCTTGCTGCTGCTCGATCAAAAACGCCACCAACATCCCAAACTGCGTACCCCAGTCGCCAACGTGATTTTGTCGCGTCACATTCATGCCAACGTAGGCTTGCACGCGCGCCAAAGCGTCACCAATAATCGTCGAGCGCAAATGGCCGACGTGCATTTCTTTGGCCAAATTCACTGATGAATATTCAACCATCACATGCTGTGCTGGGCTTTGCTCAACACCAAGATGCGCATCTTGCAGCGCGCGCGCCACGCGATCAGCCAAAAACGCATTATCCAATTTGATATTAATAAAACCCGGGCCGGCGATTTCAAGCGAGCTGGCGATGCCCGCCAAATCCACTGCATCAATAATTTTTTGCGCTAACTCACGTGGATTAAGCTTGAGCACTTTGGCTGCGCCCATCACCCCGTTCATTTGATAATCGCCAAACTCAGGTCGGCTGGCGGCTTGCACCAAGGGCTGTGCATCAGGCGCACCGACCGCAACCAAGGCCGCTGCAAAGCGAGAATTTAATAAAGGTAATAAAGACACAGGCAGCTCCGAAAAAAACCAACGCCGCACCAATGCTGCGACGTAAAAAATGAATTACCCGCAATTCTACGGGTGGGGGGCAAGACGGGCAAACCGAAAACCGTATTTTAATACCAAGTCGATCAATTAATTTACCCAGCACCAGCGTGAACGCTCAGCCAGCAATGCCAAAAAGCCGCTGATGTTGAAAAAATACCCCATAAAAACTAAGCGGCAGCTGCCCACTAGCAACGATAGAAATCAGCCACATTGCGCGAATTAAAAAACCATAAAAAACGCCGACTTTAAGTCGGCGTTTTGATGTATTGCGCTGTAGCTCATATTTGATATGGCTTACATTTAAATACCCATTAGCGCAGGGCTTGCAAAGCGGCGATGCGATCTGCCATCGGCGGGTGCGAGCTGAACATCGCTGACCATCCTGCTTTATCGGCAATGCCTGATGAGGCCATATTGCTTGGCAAGGCATTAGGCTCCATGCCACCTAGGCGGCGCAAGGCATCGACCATTGGTGCTGATTCACCCAATAATTGGGCAGCACCAGCGTCAGCACGAAACTCGCGTTGGCGCGAGAAATACATCACGATCACGCTGGCCAAAATACCAAATACGATATCGCACACCACGACGGTAATGTAATAACCAATGCCCGGGCCAGAAGATTCTTCGTTGTCGCGCTTTAAGAACGAGTCAACCAGATAGCCGACAATGCGTGCGAAGAAGAATACAAAGGTATTCACCACGCCTTGGATCAAGGTGAGCGTCACCATATCGCCGTTTTTAACGTGCGCTACTTCGTGTGCCAGCACCGCTTCGATTTCACGATGCGTCATGCTGTACAGCAAGCCTGTTGATACGGCAACCAGCGAATTATTTTTACTTGGGCCGGTGGCAAAGGCATTGGGTTCGCCTTCATAAATCGCCACTTCAGGCATGGCGATCTGGGCGCGCTGTGCCAGTTTAGCGACGGTATCAAACAGCCATTGCTCATCGGCATTACGTGGCTGGGCGATAATTTGGGCGCCGGTACTCCATTTGGCCATGGTTTTGGACATGGCCAGCGAAATAAACGCCCCACCAAACCCCATTACCGCAGCAAACATCAGCAACATCGGCAAATTTAAGCCGTTGGCGCTCATAAAACGATTTAAACCAAAAATACTAACAAAAATACCTAAGACCACCATGATGGCAATATTGGTGCCAATCAGTAATAGCGTTCTTTTCATCCATTATCTCCTGTGTTGTTTGGCGCTTAGACCAATCCGAATCGGAATTGGTTCCTTGCGCTTGGCTGTGCGGGCAAAATAGTAAACCGTTACAGCGGCAATGAATACGGCCATCAACATTAAACTAAAACTCATTCTTCTTCCTTTATGGTGACATCTTACTGGTATGTGAGGTGAATTTAATCGTCATCATGGCGCAATAAATCAAGCCATTTCGCTGCGCGAGAAGTCATCTAACTTCTCGCGATTCGCGCATTCAATTTAGGCTGGTGTAGCCAGCATATGGTTGGCCTCTTCGGCATATTGCATTTCAGTGGCGAGTAATTTTCGGCTCGCCACGCTACGGGTTATTTTTTGACGTTTGGCGTTTAAACGCTGCAGGGTTTGCGCTGCACGATGAATTGCTTTATCCACCACCGCGCGTAAATCACTACCGCGCTCGTGGACAATCACCGATTCATGCCCGGGCAAGATTAACTTCACTTGTACCGATTTATCATCGCCCCCTTTGGGACCATTTTCATCGCTTAAGCGCACGGTAATTGCGCCAATCCGGCTTAAGGTTCGATCTAGAGCGAGGCGTAAGCGATGCAAAATATAACTGTGCATCGTGTCATCAATCGAAAGCTTGTGAGTCAAAATAAGTGGTCGCATTGCTCGATCTCCTGCTGGTTAGTCCAAACTCAATATCTACCCAATTGCACCGCAGATCACACCACAGCCATGTGAATCACTTCACGATGATGCTGTGCGCTAGCTGCTGTGAGTGAGGTAGTGCATTCACCTTAACGTATATTTTCTATCGACAAAATCAGAGCATAACTGATTAACCTTCAACTTTTCTCGATACAATTACCCGTAAAATAAATCGAACTAAGTCGAAAATAACGACTCAAAGACCACCTGAATCAGTGACTTTCGAGCTATTGATTGACTCCTGTTGCCGCCATAACAACGTTTTACAGCGTGCGCACGCAATGCGGTGGCGACGCACCGTCGATGGCCCCCGATCTAAATCCACTTGCTCAATGGCACCACACTGAAAGCAGCCAATACATTCGCCATTAACCCACTCCGAATACAGCAACTGATAACTTTTTTTATTTATTAAGTGATGCAGCTTGTTGCGTGCCCACGGCAGGTGAGCAGCAAACAAATGAAAGAGGCAAAAAAAATAAATCAACGTAAGGCTGATCAGAAATAGCAAAATACGCATTAGTCCGACTCCCGCCATAAGCGATTTTTGCATTGCCGGCACATGATCTGCCGCCGCCAATCGGTGTATTGCAATAAGCCCAAATCCAAATGCTCGGCCGAGCCGCAATGGCAGCACAAGGTTTGTTCGCCACGAGCGCATTGCGGGTGCTGTTGCCGATATTGCGTCAATGTCGGCAGGCGCTCCCAATCGGTTTGTGCTGCGGGGTTGTAAATCACGTAATACCAAAACAAGGCCGCCAGTAAGACAACGGTCACTAGGCCCAATCCAGTCAGCATGGTTTGCTCTCATCGCAATTAATTATGTCGTAATTTTAAACTGGCTTTACAGAATCCAACATCAGGCTTACATTGCGGCATCATCAGTTTTTTTCGACACTCGCTCATGCATGATTTAATCAATTACCGGCATTTGTATTATTTTTGGGTGGTGAGCCAAGAAGGCAGTATTAGTGCCGCTGCGCGTAAACTTGAGATGACGCCGCAGACCATTAGCAGCCAATTAGCACGCCTAGAAGCGCAAATGGGTAAGTCGCTATTTACCCAAGTGGGCCGGCAATTGGAATTAACTGAAGCTGCACGCAGCGTACTGCCGTTTGCTGATCAGATTTTTATGCTTGGCGAGCAAATGCAGCAAGCCCTGTCTAGCGATAGCACGCCCAGACAACGGTTTAATATTGGGGTGGCCGATGCACTGCCTAAAACCGTTGCCCAGCAACTTTTGGCCAAGACGCACAATGACCACACACGGCTATGCTGTACCGAAGGCTCGCCCGATGAGCTGATGGCCAAGCTGGCTTTGCACCAGCTCGATGTCGTATTGGCCGATCGCCCCGCAGCGCACGGCGCATTACGCCTCGAAAGCCAACGATTGGCGCAATGCCCAGTGATGATTTTAGCCAGCCCAGCGCTGGCAGCACGATATGGTGAGAATTTTCCGGCCTGCCTCAATGGCGCGCCGATGCTGCTACCTACTCGCGATAGCACGCTGAGAATTCAATTGGATATTTGGTTTTCGGCACAGCAAATCGTGCCAGATATTGTCGGTGAATTTGCCGATAGCGCTTTGATGCAAGCGTTTGGTATTGCGGGTATTGGCCTCTACCCTGCTCCTGTTATTACGCCTGAGACAATACCTAGTGAGCAGCTGCAAAGCCTAGGTCATCTTGATGGACAGTATGCCGATTACTACGTCATCTACGCCCCCAAAAAAATCAATCACCCTGCCTTAGATCAATTGCTGCATCAGTGCGCCCAAGAGCAGCAACACAGTGCCATGCTCTAGCAACGTTGCTGTTCCAGCAAACGATCGCGATGCAATAGCCAGTCACGTCGCGCCCAGCAAATATCGCGTCTAGCCAGCCTCGGCGTATTCACGCCGAGTACTTATCAATGGTGTTTATTTCTTGGTGGTTTTAGTGCGAGCTGGTTTGGCTTTGGCGCTGGTATTTTTAGCTTTAGATGGGGTTGCTTTACGCTGATTGGTTTTACTACTTTTAAGCGCAGATTTTTTGCTCGATTTAACTTGAGCTGATTTGGCCGATGAGCGCGTTGATTTTTTCACCGCTTTACTGCGACTAGATGGCTTATTTTTGCTATAGCGAGTTGGGCTCGCTGTTTGCTGGCTGACCTTGGCTGGCGTCGAAACTTCTTTTTTGACTGGGGCTTTACGCACAATCGGCACTGCAGCAGCAGGATCATCAAACGGCAAAGGGGCATCTTCAGCCCATACCACTGTAGCTAGTGCCATTGAAACCATGGCCGCTAATAATTTTCGCAACACGTCATTCCTTTGTATTCAATCTCAACTACTGCGCCCATGCGCTGCAAAGCATTATATAACGAGCAATCATAAAGTTTCGCAGTACTTTCCTACAAAACCACCGCCTTTGCGTGATGCAAAATCACAGCGTATCGTCAGCAAGCGTAATTAATTTAACTTGCCCCGGTAGGCTGACGAAATTGCACTAAAAATACCCCGAATAAAATCAATCCGGCCCCAAGATAATGATAACCATGCAAGGTTTCGCCCAACACCAGCACCGCAATCAAGGCGGTCAATAAGGGCAGTAGATTCATAAAAATCGCCGTTTTTTCGCTCCCCATGCGAGCAATGCCCTGCATCCAGCAATAAGCGGCCACAATCGACGAGGCAATCCCAGCAAACAACACCATGCTGATCGCCGCCGGCGCAATCGCCAAACTCTGCGCGCTCAGCGCCACGGGAATCAAAAACAGCACGCCAAATCCAATCTGCAAATATAAATTCAACCACGGCGAAAACGGCAAGGCCCAGCGCTTTAACAAAATGCCATACAGCGCATACGCCAGCGCACCGATCAACATCAAGCCATCGCCACGGTTAATCCCTCCGGCCAATAAACGATTTGGCTGGCCTTGACCGAGCAAATATAAAACGCCAAGCAAGGACAAACCCACGCCTAGCATCGCCCTGCCATTGGGCCTAAAGCGAAAAAACGCCCAGTTGAGCACCAAACCCAATAAGGGGATCAAAGCACAAATCACGCCCATATTGGTCGCCGTGGTACTGTGCGCCGCAAAATACGCCAAGCATTGATACAGCACCATGCCCAGCAAAGCCAATACGGCAAACTTGGGCCAATAGGGCCAAATCGCCTGCCGTTGCCGCCAGAGTTTAGGCGCCATGACCGGCGTTAAAATCAGCCCGGCGATCAGCCAGCGATAAAACGAAATCGCCGCCGGATCAATCACCCCTGCCGCCGCTTTAGAAACCACGGTATTACCCGCCCAAATCGCCACGGCCACCAATGGAAAAAGCCAGTTCATCCTCACCTCATGCAAACCACAATACGCCACAGCAGCGCTGATTCACTCACGTGGTATTGATGACGCAGTGTAATCCTGTCTGATTCAATGGCTATAATGTAAACCCGACAAACGTATCGTGCATTTCGGACCATTTATGCCGCCAGATCCAGCGCCTTCGCCACCGTACAACCCTAGCGATCTGTTGCTTGACGCCCCCAAACTCTTGCAGCTGCGCCACGAAGCGGTCGAAGCCCACACTGGCTACGCATTGCATCGCCATCCTTGGGGACAAATTAATCGCATTAATCTGGGGCTAATCGAAATCACCCTCGGCTTGCCACCCCACGAGCAGCATTTAATCGCCCCGGCGGATTATTTAGTCTGGGTACCGGCCCAAATACCGCATACCGCTTATATACGCCAAGCGCTCAGTTATACCTCAGCGTATCTTGGCGATGAATGGGCGCAGCAACTGCCGCAAACCGCGTGCTTAATCAGCCAAACCCCATTGATTCGAGCGCTATTTGATGACTATGCGGCTCGGCAAATCTGCGATACCCGCCCTGCCAACGAGCAAGCTCAAGCCACTTTGCTGTTGGAACGACTGATCAGCGCCGATCGGCACACCAGCTATTTACCCGACACCGCGCACAGACAATTGCGCCCGATTCTCGATGCTTTATTCGTCCACCCGGGCGACACCACCACGCTGGCGCAATGGGCGCAACACGTGCATAGCACCGAGCGCACGCTGGCTCGACAGTTTCAGCGCGAGCTCGGACTGAGCTTTATTCAATGGCGTAATCGCCTGCGGCTGTTACGCGCACAAGCCGCGCTCAAAGAACACCATGCGATTCAAGATATTGCGTGGCAATTAGGCTACAGCCACCCTTCGGCGTTTATTGCGATGTTTCGCCAACACACCGGCCTCTCGCCCGAACGCTACCGTCGGCAATGGCTCAGTCATGCAAACGATTGAATATAAAAAAAACCATAATCGCGGCGTATTGGCCGCTCGGTACTGATAGTCATAGGCTGCATCGTAATACCCATCAATAAAACTAAATCACTACCAACGCTCTCCGCATGCCCCCTGCACGCCGACGGCGTCTGTCGCGCTATTTCGCCCTTAAAAATTACTCAAGTCTGACTATTTAATTGCTGAATCAGTATTTTCCCTATTAATCCCGATTAAAAATGAATGATAAATTACATTAGCATTTTTTAATATGTCAGCTTCAGCACACCCACACAGCACGTTTTACCCAGCACAACACCGCATTAGACGGTGAAACCCCCTCTTGGAGAACACCATGCGAGTAGGCTTAGTAACAGACTCTTGCTGCGATTTACCGCGCGAATTTTTAGACCAGCATCAAATCGTCATCTTGCCGATCACCATTCAAGGCAGCGATAGTCAGTTTATTGACCACCGCGATCCCGTCGCCACGCGTAGTTTTTATCGCCGCCAAGCCGAACTAGGTACGTCGGACTTTGAATCCAAACCCTTCTCGGTCGAGCAAATCCGTGAATTATTCAAAAGCCGACTGATCTTAGAATTTGATTCGGTATTCTGTTTGACGGTGATGCAATCGCGCAGCCAAATTTATAATCACTGCACCCAAGCCGCTCGCAGCATCCTGACTGAATACCGGCCGATTCGCGAAGCAGCCAATCTGAGCAAACCCTTTGCCGTTCGCGTTTTTGATAGCGCCAATTTATTTTGCGGCCAAGGGCTGATCGTCGCTGAAATCGCCCAACTGATTGGTGAACAAGCCAGCCGCTCGACCATCACTCAGCACATTGAGCGGCTTAGTCGCAGCGTACAAAGCTTTTTAATGCCGGCCGATCTTGGCCAACTGCGCCATCAAGCACGCCGCAAAGGCGATAAAAGCGTCGGATTTTTATCCTACGCCTTTGGCAGTGCGCTCGACATCAAGCCGGTGATCCGCGGCTATCGCGGCGAAACCAGCCCTGTCGGCCGCATTCATGGTTTTCAAACCGGCGTTGAAAAACTCTTTGCCATGGCCGAAAAGCAAATCGAGCAAGGCTTAGTCGCCAACACCATTTGTGTGAGTTATGGCGGCGACCCTAGCGTGATCAGCGATATGCCAGCGTATCAACAATTACAACGCGCCTGCGCGCACGCCAAGGTGCAATTGCTGCTGTGTGAAATGAGCACCACCGCTGGCGTCAATATCGGCGCAGGCGGTCTAGCCATCGCCTTTGCTGCCGAAACCGAGGCCGTGCTCAACTAACCGGGCTAAGCCGGCGGCGGCGAAGCCCTAGTTGGATCAATGCTCGATCAAAACAATGCTAGCTAATAGTAGGTATTGCTTAGTAAGCCATTTAAATAATGGCCTACTAAGCAATACCCTATCAATATAGATATACGCAACGCACTAAAGCCATCATCAGCAGCGCCGCTAGCCAACCTACAATATGTCATTGCCATTCGTGCGTTACCCCGTAATTTCCCGCATGACGCAACAGTTTACAGTAAGAAATTGCAAGCTAGTGAGCATATCCGCACAATAGCTAAAACATCAGAAAACAATAATATTGCTACAGGGGATAAACAATATGGCTCGAGCTACGCCTTTCTCATTGCGCGCGCGTTTAGTCTTTGCCGCGGCGATCACCGTCATCACTGTGATCTTGCTGGTTTGTATGATGCTGCTGCAATTACGCGGCGAAATGCTGGACGATCGTAAAGACAAAGTCCGTAATCTAGCTGAATCAGCACAAACGATTGTGGCGCACTATGAGGCCCTCAGTCGCCAAGGCAAAATGGATCAAGCCAGCGCCAAAGCGGCCGCATTGCTGGCCGTGAAAGCGATTCGCTACGATGGCCAAGAATATTTCTGGATCAACGACACCACTCCTACCATGCTGATGCATCCGCTCAAACCCGAGCTCGATGGCAAAAACCTCAGCAATACCAAAGACCCCAATGGCAAAGCACTATTTGTTGAAATGGCCAATGTGGTGCGCAGCCAAGGTGCGGGCTTTGTTGAATACCAATGGCCCAAAGCCGGTAGCGACGCGCCAGTAGATAAAATCTCCTATGTCACTAGCTTTCAGCCTTGGGGCTGGGTGATTGGTACCGGGATTTATTTGGATGATATCCATGAGCACTTCATGTCGGTATTGCAAATCTTATTACCGGTCTGCTTCATTAGTTTGATGTTGATTGGCTATGTATTATGGGCACTGGGGGCTTATCTATTTCGCTTACTCGGCGGTGAGCCACAAGTGGCAGTTGATCTGGCGCGCAATGTGGCACAAGGGCAATTACAACAAACGATTCATTGCGACCCGCGGGATCAAAGCAGCTTAATCGCCGCAATGCGCGATATGCAGCAAGCCCTACGCAGCGTGATTGGTGAAGTGCACGCCAGCGCCGCGCAGATTGACAATGCCGCCAATCATTTAGGGCAAAACTCGAGCGACGTGGCATTACGCGCCCAACAACAAAGCGAATCAGCGGCGTCGATGGCGGCGGCGGTAGAAGAAATGTCGGTCTCAATCGACCATGTCACCGCCAATACCGACGAAGCCAGCGAGCTAGCGCGCCAAGCGGGCCAACAATCAACTCGCGGCGCCCAAGTGATCCATAGCGCCACCAGTGAAGTGCATAAAATCGCCAATTTGGTCAAAGATTCATCGAGCAAAATCGAAGAGCTCGGTCGGCAATCGCAAGAAATCTCATCGATTGTTAGCACCATTAAAGACATTGCCGATCAGACTAATTTATTGGCGCTCAATGCCGCGATTGAAGCAGCACGCGCTGGCGAGCAAGGCCGTGGTTTTGCCGTGGTGGCCGATGAAGTGCGTAAATTGGCCGAGCGCACCAGCCAATCCACCGTCGAAATCGCCAAGATGGTGGGTCAAATTCAAAGCGGTACTCGCCAAGCCATCACGCAAATGGAAAGTGGCGTAGAGCAAGCCAATACCGGCGTTGCTTTTGCCAATGAAGCTGGCGTGGCCATTGATGAGATTCGCCAAGGGGCTGAGCAAGTTCGCGACGTGGTCGATAGCATTAGTAGTGCAATACGCGAACAAAGCGTGGCCACTACCGAGATTGCCCGCAGTGTCGAGCAAATCGCGCAAATGGCCGAGGCCAGCGCGCTCGACGTGCAATCGAACGCGCATGCTGCCAAAGATTTGCAAAACCTATCGAACCGACTCAGCCAAGCAGTGCAACAATTCAAACTTTAAACGCCGAGTAAACATACGCCTCGCCGCTTCAACTAGATCGGCGAGGCCAGAAATACATCCAATGGCAAAACCCTGAATTAAATATACAACGCGGTGAGCCACGGGTGGCACAAGGCATCATTCCCTGCGTAATACCAGCCCACTACTGTGGTATTTAATTAAAACCCTGCGGCATATTATTCCATATGGATATTCGAGCTAATTAACCTCATTAATGCCAAATTATTTAAAATATATAAAAATATCAATTCGCAACTTTATAACGAGACAGACTATTGAAAAAATAAAGACAAATGAGCCTTATTGATAAACAACAAAGCTTATCCAGTTAATCATCCGCATTTAATTACAAATCACTCAATTCCAACGCATTACATCGCGCATATCGTAAAAATCATTAATTGACTAGGCAATTATCACCATCGAGCGATGGCTGTTAATTTTCGTCGAAGCAACCTTACAATGAAGATTCACACACAAAAAAAAATAATAAAAATTCAATGAATTCAACTCAATAAGCCAAGGCTTACTACGAGATTTTAATTGCTTTCGTTGCCCCTGGTTTATTGCTTGCGTCATAAGAATTTTATTAATTAGTTTTAAATGGAATCGATATGCAACCTCAAGTTAAAATAATTTCAGTACTCGTCGGCGCTTTATTTTCAGGTTTGTCCGTTGCCAGCCCTAGCGCAGAAACTTTAGCCAAACAATTACAAGTGCATGTAGAAATTAAAGGCGCAGAAGCTGAAAACACCTGTCAGCAACTTGGTGCTGATTGGGCCACCTGCTACCGCTCTACCATTACATTGAGCAATATCGGCAAAACATTAAACGACAAAGATTTCTCAATCATCATCCCGTCACCAAGAAGAATTTTAAGTGTGGTTGGCGATCAATTTAAAATTGAACACATCACCGGTGATTTAAACCGTTTAACGCCAACCGATAAATTTGCAGGGATTGCTGCCGGCAAAAGCATCCAAATTAATTTAATCAGTGAATATTGGCACGTTAGTGATTTTGATACCTTCCCACGCTGGATGGTGAGCGCCAATGGCCAAACCAAAACCATCAAAAACACCGATACCGAAGACGTTACTCAATTTGCGACGCCGCTGACCACCGCCCAAGGCAAGCGTGCCAGCTCAGATCAAAATCTGATTTTAGATAGCCTAAAACGCTATGACGTTTACACCGCAAAAATCGATGCTGCTGCCGCTAAAGATCGAATTATTCCCGCGCCGATTGAACAAAAAATCACCAAAGCAAATAGCGTTTCAATCCAACATGGTTTGTTCTTAAATCAGGTGCCTGCGGATAGCAAAGACGTTTTTGCCCAAGCACTTAAAAAATATAAACTCCTCGCCAAAAATAAAGACCAAGCTTTGCTGGTCAATATTGCAATTGATCCAAGCAAAATCCAATTGCCTGAAGCGAAAAAAGACGGTGGTTATACATTAATCATTCAAGACGGCGTAGCACAAGTGCATGGTTTTGATGCCGCGGGTGCCATGAATGGTTTTAATTCATTACTCTCGCTGATCGATATTCAATCGAAAGACAATCTCTCTGCGATGGTGGTGAATGATGCACCACGCTACGAATATCGTGGCATGATGCTCGATACGGCACGTAATTTTAAATCTAAACAGCATGTTTTGAGTTTAATTGACCAAATGAGCCAATTAAAATTAAACAAACTGCATTTGCATTTAAGTGATGATGAAGGCTGGCGTTTACAAATCAATGGCTTGGATGAATTAACCAGTGTTGGCGCACAGCGCGGCTTGAATTCAAGCAATGAACAAACTCAATTATTGCCGCAATTGGGCCATGGTACTGAGCCACAAAAATCCGATGGTTTTTATACTCGTGCTGATTTTATTGAAATCTTAAAATACGCTAAAGCCCGCAATATTGAAGTGATTCCAGAAATCGACATGCCCGGCCACTCACGCGCCGCCGTGGTTTCCATGGAAGCGCGCTACAATAATCTAATGAAAGCTGGCAATAAAAAAGCGGCCGAACAATATCGTTTATTAGATCCAAGCGACACGTCGCAAGTGACCACCGTTCAGTTTTATGACAAGAAAGGCTTTATGAATGTCTGCCTGCCGTCATCAAAAGACTTTGCGAAAAAAGTCATTGCTGAAGTCAATGCCATGTATACCGAAGCCGGTGTGCAATTAAGCACTTGGCATTACGGTGGCGATGAAGCGAAAAACATTATGCTTGGTGGTGGTTATGCCAGCGCAGCCGAGGCTAAACCGGGCCAAGGCATTATTGATAAAAAAGCACAAAATTTCCCTTATGAGAAATCACCTGCTTGCCAAGCTTTGGTTAAAAACGGCACTGTCGGCTCATTTGATGAATTAACCACTTGGTTTGGTAAAGAGATTAATAAAGAGCTCGTGCCACACAAAATTAGTTCATTCCAAAGCTGGCAAGATGGTTTGTCGCATTTAAAGAGTGCCAGCGAAATGACGGTTAAACCAACCGTTAACGTTTGGGATACTTTATTCTGGGGCGGCACTGAGGTTGTTTCTAAATTTAATCAAAAAGGATTTGATATTGTTTTATCCAATCCAGATTATTTATACCTCGATATGCCCAATGAAATCGATCCTGCAGAACGTGGCTATTACTGGGCGGCGCGGGCGAACCCATTGAAAAAGATTTTCTCTTTTGCGCCGGGTAATTTAGCGCAAAACGCTGAAACCAGCGTCGATCGCGATGGCAAGGCAATGAGCATTACCTCACCCGCCACAGCACCAAGCATTAAAGGGATCTCGGGTCATTTATGGTCAGAAACGCAAAGAACCGATGCGCAAGCTGAATACATGATTTATCCAAGAATTTTTGCGATTGCCGAACGGGCGTGGAATAAACCAAGCTGGGAAAACTTTACCGCCAACACGGTTTATTCGAGCGAAAGCAAACATGTGGATCAACAAGCACTCGACAATGATTACAATCGTTTTGTGAATGCCGTTGGCGCACGTGGCTTAGAAAAACTCGATGCGCATCACATTCAATATCGTTTGCCAAAAGTCGGCGCTAAAATCGTGAATGGCGTGTTAAATGCCAATACTGAAATTCCAAATGTACAAATTCAGTATTCAACCGATGGCAAACAATGGCTGGTTTACGATGCTAATAAAAAACCAGCGGTCGCTGGCAGCGTTTGGGTTAGAACCAGCAACGCTGACCAGAAAAACCCACGTTTTGGTCAAGTGTCTAAAGTGCAATAAACCGCAGTCAAAACCAAACGCCAGCAAGTAAACTACGCCCCAAAAATTGGACACCCGTCCATCTTTTTGGGGCGTTTTTATGTCCAATTCAACGCTGCAAATGCAGCACCTTTAGCAATGAACCATCACGACGATTCAGTGGCGAGAATATCTTCCAGTAAAGTTAATGCTTTGGCAAAATCGCTGTTCTCAATTGCATGCTGAATGACGGTAAAGTTTGCACCCAAGCCGCTACGCAGCGCGGCGTCAAACGTCAAAATGTAATCGGTGGCGCTGGCATCGTAGGTTTGCAGTAATTCCAGCAAATTTTGGTAAACCAACAACATTTCCTCAGCAGGCAGCGCGACAAAATGACTCGCTGCAGTGGGGCTATCTGCGCCAACGAGCTGCTGCAGTTGCAACAACAAGGATTTCAGTACCACTGCGGTCGCAGTAATTTCTTCGTCGATTCGCGCTCGGGGCAGCGTTAAGCGAATCGCCATTTCTAGCTGTTCTGCAATGGCCTGAACCCCTTCCGCACTAATATTGGCGGCAGCACCTTTCAGTGTGTGCGCCATACGCTCGGCCGATTTGACGTCCCCCAGATCCAGCGCCGAACGAATTAAATCAGGAATATCGGCCTGCGATTGAATGAAGGTTTTAAGCAGAGTGCGATACAGCTGCGTATTTTGGTTCACTCTGCGCAAACCCGACTTGATGTTCAATCCTTCTATTCGTGCGGGCAGCGCCAGATCTAGCATAGAATCCTGAGTTAGCGCGGCGAACGGAGCACTAAATAATTGCTCGGGTCCCTTTTCGGGTAGCCAGCGCAGCAGCGTTGACCACAATGTCTCCGGTTCGATTGGTTTACCGACAAAATCGACCATACCAGCCGCCAAGCATCGCTCACTATCACCTTGCATCGTATTGGCGGTCATCGCCACAATCGGAATATGGCACCAGTTTGAATTTTGTCGAATATGTTGTGTGGTTTCGATGCCATCCATAACCGGCATTTGCATGTCCATCAAAATCAAGGCATACGGGGATTCTGGCGCGCAAGCCTGCAATTTCTCAATCGCAATGCCACCATGCTCAGCAACGTCAATGACAAAACCTGCAGTGCGCAATAACTCAGTGGCAACCATCTGATTCAGTTCGTTATCTTCCACCAACAACAAGCGGGTGCCTTTATGGCGGCTGAGTTCGGCAAGAATATTGCTATATCGATTTGCACTAGGTATAACTCTACAGGCATTTAATTCAGACTGCTGCATGGCAATACCTATGCTCGCAGTAAACCAGAAGCAAGAGCCCTTCCCTTCTGTACTTTCCACTCCGACGCTTCCGCCCATGAGTTCAGCCAAACTTTTTGAAATCGCCAAACCCAGACCGGTTCCGCCGTATTTACGTGTAGTCGATGCATCGGCCTGACTAAAGCTGCAAAACAGCCGTCCTATCTGTTCGGCGCTCAATCCAATACCGGTATCCTGAACTTCAAAGTACAGTTTGGCGGTACTTTCCTTGCGTTCCAGAAGTTTCACTTTCACAGAGACCGATCCGGCATGGGTGAATTTGATCGCATTATTGACGTAATTGATTAAAATTTGCGCTAGACGTAATGGATCACCAATCAGTGATTGCGGTAGCTCGGGAGAGAGTTCACAGCTGATCGCCAAGCCTTTCTCCTTGGCTTTATCTCGGGTCACCACCAGCATATCGTCCAGCAACTTGCCAAGCTCAAAATGGATCGACTCAATCGCTAAATGCCCCGCCTCAATCTTGGAAAAATCCAAAATATCATTTAACAGCCCTAATAAATGGTGGCTTGAGCTTTGGATTTTATGCAGATAATCCTGCTGCTGCGCATCAAGCTCGGTGCGTAGCGCCAAAAAGGTGAGACCAATAATCGCGTTCATCGGCGTACGAATTTCGTGGCTCATATTGGCCAAAAAATTACTTTTCATCCGATTGGCTTCATCAGCAGCCGCCTCGGCACGTTTGCGCTCAGTGTTTTCATTGAGCAATGCCCGACGCACTCGTGACAGCTTGATGTGGGTGGTGACACGCGCCAACAGCACTTCGGCCAGAAACGGCTTGCTAACAAAATCAACCCCGCCACTCTGGTAGGCTTTAACGATGTCTGCGCCTTCCGAAATCGAACTCAGAAAAATGACCGGAATATCGTGCGTCACGGGATCTTTTTTGAGCTGCTGGCAAGTTTCGTAACCATCCATTCCCGGCATATTGATGTCGAGCAAAATTAAATCTGGCAGGCTGACCTGCACCGATTTCAAAGCCATTTCACCATTGTTAGCCAGCCGGAAACGCACGCCTTTTTCTGACAGAATAGAGCGCAGCAATTTCAAGTTATTGGGGTTATCGTCGACGGCCAGAATCTGCACATCAATTAAAGACTCATTACCCCAATCGCTAACCAAGGTTTGATCGTTCATTCCACAACCAGCGGTTTGAGTTGTAGCCGAGCAAACAACTCAAGCCGTTCCAGATTCAGCTCGTCAAGCTGCGTTTGCAAGGCCATCGCCAAATCCTGATCGGTCGCTGCCAAGGTCTGAATCATCGTTTGCACCTGATCAGTCTCGCCGCTCAGGGTGGCAGCGTGAAAGGCTTTACGCCACGGTATTTCCATATAGGACAGATTGGCACTGTCGAGCAACTCTTCGTCGGACATCGTATCGCCATCGCTGAGAATTTCATCACTGTAGATGTATTTGATACCCAATAAGCGCTGCATTGTCGACAGCAGCAGCGATTCGCGTATTGGTTTAAACAGCACATCGTCCACGCCACTATCCAGAATATTGGCACGCTCTTCGGCCAGCACGCTGGCGGTCATGCAGACAATTTTTACTTTGTCGCCGCCTGGAAGCTGCCGAATTGCGCGGGTGGCTTCATCACCATTCATGCCGGGCATCACGAGATCGGTCCAGATAAAATCGGGCTGAAAACTACTAAATAACGCAATGGCTTCCTGACCGCAATCAGCGCTGCGTACATCAAAACCGATGGCGCCGAGCAGGTTTTCAATCACCGAGCGAATCAAAAATACATCGTCAACGATCAATACTTTAACGCGCGGCTGATCAGGTGCTAGCCCGATCACTTCGCGCAGACTTTCCTGCATGGCCTCTGACTGAACAACCTGCACTTGAATATTAAAACCGAAAGAGCTGCCCGCGCCGGGGGTCGAGCGCACAGTCATCGTTCCTCCCATCAGCTCCACAAATTTTTGGCTCAGCACCAGCCCCAAACCCGTGCCTTCTTGCGACTGTCGTCCTGCCTGACCTTGCTGAAACGGAGTGAATAATTTGTCCATCTCTTCAGCGCTCATGCCAGGGCCCGTATCGCTCACTTCTACAAATACGCTGCCAAAATCGGGCGTTGCCCCGGCAGTAAAGCCGGCGAGCAGCCGCACTTCGCCCTGCGTCGTAAATTTAATGGCATTACTCAGTAGATTTAGCAAAATCTGACGGAATTTAAGTTCGTCGGTTCGGATAAAATCAGGTAAGTCGCTGGCAAATTCTTTGATAAATTGCAGGTCTTTCTTTTCGGCGCGCATGCCAATCATTGACGACACGGTTTTTAAAAAGATCGGCAGGTTGAGATCGTTTTCCAGCAGTTCCATCCGGCCCGACTCAACCTTGGCCATGTCCAGCACTTCATTGATCAGCGACAGCAGATGACTACCACTGTGGTTGATGATGTTGACGTATTCCTTGTTGACTTTGGATAGGCTATGGTCGTGCTTCATGACCTCGGCAAAACCGATTACGGCATTGAGCGGCGTGCGTAATTCGTGGCTCATATTGGCCAAAAAACTACTTTTGGCACGCTCGGCGGCTTCGGCGGCTTCTTTTGCTTGACGCAAAGTTTCAGAGGCCAGGCGCTCGGCCGTCACATCCCAGTTAGTGCCTAAGATCCGCGTAACACAACCCGCTTGATCTTTAAAAGCCTGCGCTAATCCTTTTAAATAACGAGGTGAGCCGCTAATGGTCGACACGCGAAATTCCTGCTCAAATGGCGTACCTTCGTTCACCGTTGCTTCCCAAGCGCTTTGCACCCGCGCTCTATCCTGCGGCACGATGAGCTCCAGCCATTCGGCTGGGGAATAAGCAAAACGATTGGGGCGCTGTTCATACAGATTGTGCATCTGCTCATCCCAATCAAAACGCTGGCTCGCTAGCTCCAGCCCCCATACACCGACATTACCAGCACGGACGGCCAACTTGGTGCGCTCCTGCGCCAGCAGAATCTGATGGTTCAAATCATCAATACGCCGAGCACCAAGACGGATTTCCATTTGGTCCATCACCAATTGCCCCAGACAAGCCAAATCTTCTAATTCAGCTTCGGTGACTTCGCGCGGCTGAGTGCCCAAACAGCACAACATGCCAAGGTTGTAATTGTCGTGCGTTTTTAACGGTACGCCGACGTAAAAACGCAGGCCAAACTCCCCCGCCACCAGCGGGTTACTCAACGAGCGGGGATCTTTGATTGCATTCGTCAAAACATAAGGCGTGTCGCCCAGAATCCCAGAAGCGCATAGACCAGGGTCGCGATCGATTTGCGGTACATCAACACCATAGTGCGATTTAAACCAAATCCGATCCGTATCAACCAAGCTCACAATCGCAATCGGCACGCCAAATAGTTTGGCCGCCAATTTAGTCACACTATCAAACGTGCCATCGGGCGGCGTATCCAGAATATCGTAGCGACGCAGTGCTGCAATACGCTGGGTTTCATTGGCGGGAATGATGGCTGGATCGACGAGCATGGAAGTCTCCTAATGGCCTGCCCCAACCCAGTGCCATTCGTGGCTAGCGGGAGCCTAGTCGTCGTGCAGCTAACACTCGTCCTGCACGAAGATGTGGCGATTGGGGAAATAAATAGACAATCAATTGCTAATTGCGCTGAGAAAGCAATGCCATTTGCATACAGAGCGGCGGCGCTTTCACTTTTACAATCTAGTACATACACGCAGAGATTGGTAAGAAAGCTTGCAGATATTTCCGATTTAAGATTACAAATAAAACAGGAAAACAGAAAGAAATAACCAATGAAAAGTAAGCAAACGCCTGATGGGCAATAGCAAAGCGGCATAGCTTGAGAAAACAGTCCATCTATGATGGATAGACATAGCGGCTGCACCGCAATGGGTATTGTGGTGCAGCACACTACTTTAAAGCCCTAGAAGGCAATACCTAGAATATTACAGATTCAACACCACACTTATATCAAGCGTTTGGCTATTGCCGCCAGAGCGGCTGGGCGATTACCAAATGCGGCATACGTCGCAGCCGCTGCGGGTGCTAAGTCCATGTCATACGGCAAACGACCGGCAATCAACCACAGCTTTTCTGCTGGCAAACTCGCGACTAAATCGCGCTGCCCGATTGATAAGCACGCATTATATGTTTGCAACACCACTTGCTCAGCATCGGCCAGCATGGCCAACACTGCAGCTTGCTCTGCCTGCGTAGCTTGCGGCGAAATAATGACTTCCTTTACTGCCATCCCTGCTGCCAATAACAACGGTAGCAAAGTGCCGCGTGCCGCTTGGGATTGCCCCAAAGCGACTTCGTCGATTTCGGTGCGAGTTTGAATCTCAACGGTAATCAATAATGTCGATTTCGCGGCATCCAACGCTCGCCCCTCACCCAACACGGCCTGCTGCTGAATCTTCGCCGCCAGCTCAAGCGATTGAGCACTACGCAGCGAATGAATCGACGCGCTTTGCCACTGTTGTACTGCTGCAGTCTGCTTAAGCCGCGCAATTCGCGCCAATGATTGCTCAAGTCTTTTCACTGAAAGACTGCCGTTTTGCACATCGGCTTGCAAGGCTTGCACCGTTGCACGCTGCCAAGCCACGGTATGCGACACCAGCACAATATCAGCGCCTGCATGAATCGCCTGCACTGCGCCCGCCACCGTGCCAACACCGGCGGCAATCGCGCCCATTTCAAGGCAATCGGTAAATACCACACCGTCAAAGCCCATTTCATCGCGCAGCAAACCCGTCAACACCGCGTGCGACAAGGTTGCTGGTGTATTGGGATCGGGTTCAAACGCAGGGAAAACCACGTGCGCGGTCATAATCGCATCGACGCCAGCGGCAATCGCCGCGCGAAATGGCGCGAGCTCAACCTCAAACAAACGCGCTTGATCCTGCGCGACCAACGGCAAGCCGTAATGCGAATCGGCAGCGGTATCGCCGTGCCCCGGGAAATGCTTGGCCGTTGCCGCAACGCCCGCAGCCTGAATGCCGCGCATCGCCGCCAAACCATATTCATTGACTGTGGCCACGTTTTCACCAAACGAGCGCACGCCAATCACTGGATTTTGGCGGTTATTATTAATATCCAAATCAGGGGCAAAATTAATATTGATGCCCATCTGCCGCAATTCATCGGCGCCAATCTGATGCAAGGCGGCGCAATCGGCAGCGCTACCACCAATCGGGTACGCCATAGCAGATGGCAGCGGCGTAACGCCATTTTCAATCCGCATCACCATGCCGCCCTCTTGGTCAATCCCAATCAACAGCGGAATTGCCGAGACTTCGGCGTTAATCTCTTGCAGTCGACGACATAGCGCAGCGACTTGTGCCGGCGATTCAATATTGCGGCGAAACAAAATCACGCCGCCAATGCGCTGCTGGCGAATCAGACTTTCAATCTCTTGATTCACCACCAAACCATCAAAACCCACCATCAGCAATTGGCCGATTTGTTCCTGTAATGGAATCGGCGAAACAGCACTAGACATCAAAATATCCTTTGGCAATCGGCCCATGGCGATTGTTTAATCTGCAAAAAAAAAGGCCAAGATGGGCTTGGCCTTTTGACACTCAGTTAGCAAATCATTGCAAGTTTAAGCCACTAAACGGCGCAGCACTTCCTCACGGCCAAGCAGCGCTAATACCGCGTCCACCGATGGCGTATTGGTGATGCCGCAGACTTTGGCGCGAATTGGCATGCCTACTTGCGGCATTTTTACGCCTTGTTGCTTCACAAACTCTTTAATCAACGCGCCCAAACTTGCCGCGTCCCATGTTGCCAACGATGCCGCTGCCTCAGCAAATAGCTTCAAGCGTTCTTCATCGGTCGGCGTCAGATGTTTATCGGCGATTTCTTGTGTTGGCGTTAAAGCACGATAGAAATATTCAGCTTGATCGGCCATTTCAACTAAGGTTTGGCAACGATCTTTCAGCAAGGCGCACACGTCAGCGAGCGCTGGGCCGCCTTCCGTTGACACACCTTTATCGGCCAAAAAGCCAGCAACGCGCGCCGCGAGTTGCGCTGGATCGGCCGCTTTGATGTATTGGGCATTGGTCCACAGCAATTTATCGCGGTCCATCCGGCTTGGGCTGCCGCTGACGTCTTTTAAATCGAACCATTCAATAAATTGCGTTAACGAGAAAATCTCATCGTCGCCATGGCCCCAACCCAAGCGTGCCAAATAATTGAGCAGCGCTTCAGGCAAAATACCTTGCTTATCGTAATCAACCACCGACACCGCATCGCGGCGCTTCGACAATTTAACGCCTTGATCGTTATGAATCATTGGTAAATGGGCAAACAAAGGTACCGTTGCATCTAGCGCTTGGTAAATCACAATTTGCCGTGGGGTGTTGTTCACATGGTCGTCACCGCGAATAACGTGGGTAATTTGCATATCCCAATCGTCAACCACCACGCAGAAGTTATACGTTGGCGTGCCATCCGGGCGCGCCAAGATCAAATCATCCAGTTCATCATGGCTGATTTCGATGCGACCTTTCACTTGGTCGTACCACACCACCGAGCCGCCCATTGGGGTTTTAAAACGCACGACTGGGGTGATATCGCTCGGAATCGCTGGCAAGGTTTTGCCAGTTTCTGGTCGCCAAGCACGGTTGTAACGTGGTTTTTCACCCCGGCTTTCGGCTTCTGCACGTTGCGCTTCGAGCTCTTCTTTACTGCAATAGCAGTAATAAGCATGGCCTGAATCGAGTAAATGCTGGATCACGGTTTTGTAGCGATCCATTCTTTGCATTTGGTAAAACGGGCCTTCGTCGTAGTCCAAACCCACCCAATGCATGCCATCCATAATGGCGGCAACCGATTCTGGCGTTGAGCGCTCTAGATCGGTGTCTTCAATCCGCAAAACAAATTGGCCACCGTGTTTTTTGGCAAAAGCCCAAGAAAACAGCGCAGTGCGAACACCGCCAATGTGTAAGAGGCCAGTTGGAGAAGGGGCAAAACGAGTGCGAACTTTCATGGGCGCAGATCCGGCGAAAAGCAAAGATACTATTGTACCGGAAATGCGCAGCAATACAGCCCCAAAGCCATCTTTCAAAAGCTATACGGCGGGCTGAATTTTTTGGAAATTAATGCGGCAAACAGCAACAAATTACAAGGCGGCAACTTGGCGCGGTTTAGCCTGACTGAGCTTGCTATTGATGTCTAAGGTCAGATTACCCGGATTGTCGACCATCACCGTAGTCGAGAATTCTGGCGCAGTGATTTTGCTCGGCTGCTCAAAACGCACCAAAATATCGTAATAGGTTTTCAGTCTTTCAACATAAATCACCGGTGCACCGCCGCGCGCATAACCGTATTTTAAGGTACTAAAATGCTCGGCTTTACGCAGCAAAGGTAAAACGCCTTTTAGATCAGTCCAGCTATCTGGATTTTTATCTAAACGCTGCGCCAAGGTGCGCGCATCCTCAACATGGCCCAAGCCAATATTATACGCGGCCAAAGCTTGCCAAGTGCGATCCGGCTCTGGCACACGCTCAGGAATGCCTTTACGCATCAGTTGCACATAACGCGCGCCGCCCAAGATGCTTTCTTGTGGGTCAAGACGATTTACGCCAAGTAAAGACGCAGTATCGTTGGTCAGCATCATAATGCCGCGCACGCCAGTCGGTGAAACGGAGGCGTTGTCCCAATGCGATTCTTGGTAGGCTAAAGCGGCCAATAAGCGCCAATCAATGCCGGTTTCAGCTTCCGCTTTTAAGAAGGTCGCTTTAAATTGTGGCAACGTCGATTTGATACGACTCAGATAAGTCAGCGCATCGACTGGATCGACTCGGTTGATGTGGCCGTAGTAACGGTCTTGCAACCGGCCTAATGAGCCATCGGCCATCGCTTGGCGGAAAAACGCTGACACCATGGTCGGCAGTTGGCTGTCGCCTTCCATCATGGCCCACGATAATTGCTGAGCACTGTCGCCAAAAGACTTGGAGATCGCCACATTGGGATAATAATTTTGGGCAATATCGGCCGCATGCGAATCCACGACGGCGTAATCGAGTTTGCCGGACGCCACCAATTCAATCAAATCTTCGTTATCGACTTGATCAACGGTGTTCCAGAGTAAATTTGGAAACTTAATTTTATGTTGCTGCAGTGAAGCGGTGTATTGCGGCAAGGTACTGAGCGTGCCTTGACCTTGTTCGATCTGACGCAAAACATTGCTTTCATTGCGCACTGCGGGATAAACCAGAACCGGTTTCACCGTTTGATAGCCCGGACCAAACACCAAGCCCTCACCATCGATATCACGATGCACACCGACGGCCATATGCGCTTCTTTACGCTTTAAACGCTGCACCACTTCGCCATACGTCGCGGCCATAATAAAGCGAACTTTTAAACCATGCGCCTCGGCAAAACGGGTGACTAAATCGTATTCAATCCCCGCATAACGCCCTTCGGCATCCACGTATAAAGTGGTTGGTCCATTTTGTACCAGCACGGTCAATTCTTTTGACTCCGCCCATGGTAATACACGTTGTGCTGTTGACGAAAGGTTGCCACAGCCCAAAAGTAAACACGCTGAGAGCGCAGTTAAGAATCTCTTCATGCCTAGCCTGTTGATCGTTAAGTTGGACGCATTGTGCCAAGATATTTGAAAAACAACAAATTATTCAAGCACATCTGTGAAATGTACCTGCAAGCCCGCGCCCAAAAAAACGCCGCCAAGCAGCGTCAATTCAAGCGTTGCACAAAAAAACACCTCTGAATTTTATTCAGAAAATAAAAATATTTCTTCGCCGCTGCTCACCAAGAAAATGCAGCTACCTTACAAATAATGGCACAAACCACACAAAAACCACATAGACAAACTTACACAATGCTGACAATCACTCAACCGATCAGCCTTAAAGCAAATTAACCAGCAACTCAATTTCGCTCACGCCACAGAGATAGCGGCCAAGCAAGCGACTTGGCAAATTAAGTTTGCGCGCGTAAAATTCGCCCTCTTGCTGGAGAGGTGGCAGAGTGGTTGAATGTACCTGACTCGAAATCAGGCGTAGTAGCGATACTATCGGGGGTTCGAATCCCCCTCTCTCCTCCAAGCCCAATACAAAAAGCCCTGATGCAATCATCAGGGCTTTTTTCATGCTCAAGCGTTGCTTAATTGCTGATAAACATAAAACCAGTCAGCAATAAACCCACAACACCAAAATCAGTATCGCCAAAAGTGGTACCGGCAAAGCCTAATGCACCTAAGCTGCCCAATAACAAGGCCGGCAAGAAGCTAATCAACAAACCATTCACAAATGAGCCAACGATTGCGCCACGTAGTCCACCGGTGGCATTGCCATAAACGCCTGCCGTAGCACCGGTAAAAAAGTGCGGGATCAAGCCTGGAACAATCACCGCCAAACCGATAGCTGGCGTAATAAACATCGCCAACAAGCCGCCGATAAAGCTAAACAAGAAACCAATCACCACCGCATTAGGGGCAAATGGAAAGATCGCTGGGCAATCGAGCGCCGGTTTGGCATTCGGAATTAATTTATCCGAGATGCCTTTAAAGGCCGGTACGATTTCCGAGATCAATAAACGCACCCCCGCTAAGATGATGTATACGCCTGCAGAGAACGTCAGTGCTTGCTTAAAGCCATATACGATGAAGTTCACGCCACCAGATAAATTTTGCTCGATGTAATCACTACCAGCGGCCATTGAAACAACAAAGAATAACACCGCCATAGTTAAGGCCATTGAAATCGAGGTATCACGCAAAAACCGCAGTGAATCAGGGACTTTAATGTCTTCAGTCGAGCGACCATTTTTGCCCACTAGCTGACCGATCCAACCGGCCGCCAAATAACCAAATGAACCAAAATGACCCAAGGCAAAGTTGTCACTGCCAGTGACTTTGCGCGTTAAAGGTTGCAGCAAGGCCGGCATCACCACCATCAAGCAGCCCAATATGCACCCCCAAATAACACCACACTCCAGCTGCTATAACCGCCAGTGCTGAGCACCGCCACAATCAAACACGCCATAAATAAGGTGTGATGACCGGTTAAAAAGATGTATTTGAGTGGCGTAAAGCGCGCCAACAACAAATTAAACACCATCCCCAAAATCATCACATAGGCGGTTTGCGAGCCAACTTCTTTTAATGCCAGCGCGGTAATGCCTTCATTATTCGGAATCGTGCCCTTTAATCCATAGGCGTGATCAAAGACTTGGCGAAACACATCGAGCGAACCAATTAAGATTTGCGCACCGGCACCTAAAATCACAAAACCCAGAATGGTTTTAATCGTTCCGCCAATCACGTCGGAGATTTTGGCTTTTTGCAGCAATAAGCCCGACAAGGCAAAAATACCAATCAAAATCGCGGGGTCAGATAAAACATCGAGTAGAAATTTAATCATCAGCTTGGCCTAGATTTATTGATTGAGTTTTAATTCAAGCGCGGCGCGCACTTCGGCTTTATCCATAATATTGCGCACCCCGGCTAATTGGCGGCTACCATCATCGAGCTGGCTCATGATTTCGTGTGAACCGACAAATAAATCAGCCACTTCACCTTTGGCCGAAAATAAATCGGTATGACCCACTTCAGCATTCACGCCCATTTCTTTAAGCACTGAATTCACCGTCATTTCCAGCATCATGCTGCTACCCAAACCATTGCCACAAACGATCATAATTTTCATGGTGATACTCCTTAATTTGAAACGCTATTAATTAATGCCAATACGGCATCTACTGAATCGGCCGCGGCTAAAGCCGCAAATTTTTCTTCATCCATAATTAAATCGGCGAGTTGTTTTAAAGCGCGCTGATGGCTGCGGCTATCAATGGCCGAAAATGCAAATAGCATTCTGGCTTGCTCATCGGGCTCGCTACCAAAGGCCACCGGTTCAGTGAGTTTTAATAAAGACATCCCCATCGCTAATGCACCGGCTTCTGGGCGGGCATGTGGAATTGCCACATCAGGGGCAATCACAATATAAGGGCCCAATTCAATGACATTCGCAATAATGGCATCGATATAGGCTGGCTCAATTGTTCCTCGTGCTAATAAAGGGGCGCATGATTCACGAACTGCTGTTTGCCAATCTGGGCATGAGGTTTTAAATACGATGCTATCGGGGGTTAAAATTTCATTCAACATCTGGCATTCCTCGGTTAAGTCATTCAGCAAAATTCAATGACTTCATGCTACGCCCAATGAAAATGAATAAAACCAACAAAATACCCATAATTAATATTTTTAAACCAAGGGCATAGCGCGCAATGTCGATGCATAAAATCAATACCATAAATAAAAATTAACTGTATTAACATTGACTTAATACCAATACATAAAATTTTTATGCGTACATAATTGATTTATTTCTTTAATGCATAATTATTCATTGGAGCATAAAAATTTCTAATCCAAACCCATGGCACTATCCGCGCCAATCGCTGGCTGCAATGCTATTTCAACTTTGGGAAAACGAGTTGGCTGACTGCATCACCTTGCTGGCACCGCGTGCTGGCGGCAAGAGCCATTTTTTGCAGCATGACCTCGTGCCATGGCTAGAAAAACAAGGTTGGCGCACTCAGTATTTTTCTTGTGCTCAAGTCCCCAGCAAGTTTCTTGAGCTGCGCCTACGCGAAACACTGACCGATTTTGCGATGAATGAGCATTGGCTTAGCCATCAATTACAAAGCCTATTGCGTAAAAACCCAGCCAAAGAAAGTGCCAGCCCAATTGCCGCTTTATTGGCTCAGCTGCATAGCCAGAAAAAACCAGTGGCACTATTAATTGATGACGCGGATTTGCTGCTGCAAAAAGAGCGCGGCATGGTCTTGCTGGAAGAAATCTTCCACGCCATGCCGCCGCATGGTCAGTTCATTAAAATCATTTTCGCCTGCCAGCAACGACACCACGCCGCGTATCCAAGCTTGCTGGCCCAGCATAGTGCCTGCCTCACTCTCCCCGAGATGGGCGCTGGCTATCTAGATCACTTACTCAATTTGTATAAGCAACTCACGCAAAACATCGGCAAATCCAGCGCCATGAGCGACAACTATGCGGGGATTACTTGGGGGCAAATTGATCGCGCCAGCATCATGCCTGCCTTTGAAAAACTCCAGCGCTCACCCGCAGCAATGCGCGCCATGATTGAAGAATTGGTGCTCGATCCGGTGAAATCACTACCGGAAGTGTTAGAGCGACAATTGCAGCGGCAACAGCAAGTGAGTATTGCGGCACTGGGTTGGGAAGATTTGGCGCGTTTAGATCGATTGTTATTGCTGGGGATTGCCGAAGGTCGGCAGCAATTTTATGAGCTGAAATACCGGCTTTGGCTCGCGGAACAAACCGGAAGCACAGCCATTAGCGCCTCGCAAATTCAAAGCAGCTTTAAAAAAATGCAAAGAAATCGAGTGATTGCCCAATTAGCGAATCAATGGCAAATCATTGACCCGCAATTGAGCAAACTACTGCGCCGTAATCACGAATAAACTCAGTGCGTCAGCACCGACGCGGCATGAGCGCGAGTGCGGTGTAAAATCTGCCGAGTGTGTTGGGCAATCATCCATTCTTCATGCGTTGGAATCAACCATGCACTCACTGCACTATCTGCGCGGCTAATGCGGGCAGCACCAGCTTGATTGGCGGCCTCATCCAAATCCAGCCCCAGCCACGCCGCCGCTTGGCAAACACGCTGCCGTATCAGCGGGGCATGCTCGCCAATGCCGGCGGTAAAGACCAAGGCATCGACACCGCCCATGGTTGCCGCCAGCGCGCCCAATTCGCGCGCAATCCGATACACAAATAAATCCACCGCAAACTTGGCCTGAGGATCATCGGAATCGAGCAAGGTGCGCATATCACTCGATATGCCAGAAACCCCCAACAAACCGGACTGTTGATACAGCAGTTTTTCGATGGCGCGCACGTCCATTTTTAATTCATCAATCAGATAGAGCACCACACCGGGGTCTAAATTACCGCAGCGCGTTCCCATGGGCAGGCCATCAACGGCGGTAAAACCCATAGAACTGGCGACACTTTTTCCATCTTGAATCGCACACAGACTAGCGCCATTGCCTAAATGCAGCACCACCACGCGGCGCGCCTGCGCAGCGTATTGTGGCAACACGCTCGTAATATATTCATAAGACAAACCATGAAAACCATAGCGCCGCACCCCCAATTCAGTGATTTGCTGCGGCAACGCAAAGCTTTGTTCTACCGCCGCTTGCGTGCAATGGAATGCCGTATCAAAACAAGCCACTTGTAGTAAATCGGCATGCTGCGCCAACAAGATCGAAATCGGCTTGAGATTATGCGGCTGATGCAATGGTGCCAACGCCGTGAGGCCGCCTAAATCTTGCACAATCGCCGCATTAAGCGCCACGGGCGCGGTATAGCGCATGCCACCATGCACCACCCGATGCCCAACCGCCACTAAATGATGCGGCCCCAATTGCTCACGCAAAAAATCCGCCAAATAGGCGATCGCGCCTTCATGGCCAAGTGACTCCCCTTCAAGCCATTGCTTTTCAGCAATCAACGCCCCTAAGGCATCTTTCACTTTAAATCGCGGCGCAGTATACAGCCCCTCAAGTTGGCCGGTTAAACCAACATTGAGCGCCTCTTCTTGCTGCAAAAATAGCGAAAATTTAAGGCTGGAAGAGCCTGCATTCAAAACTAAAATGGCCTCGCTCATACCGCCACCGTTTGCTTTACATTGACTCGCGGCGACTCGGCCAGCGTTTGCTTTAAACTGAGCCGCTGCGATTCGGCTACCAAAGCGGCCACCGCGCAAGACGCCAAGCGCGTCAATAAAGAATCGGCTCGGCTGGTCAAAATAATCGGCACGCGCGCGCCAAGCACAATGCCAGCGGCATCCGCCCCCGCCATAAAGGTCAAGCTTTTGGCCAGCATATTGCCCGACTCCAAATCTGGCGCCACCAAAATATCGGCCATACCGGCGACTGGAGAGTCGATCTTTTTGATTTGTGCTGCCTGTAGATTGATGGCATTGTCGAGCGCTAATGGCCCATCTAAAATCCCACCGGTAATTTGCTGGCGGTCGGCCATTTTGCACAGCGCCGCAGCTTCAACCGTTGACGGAATATCAGGGTTAACGGTTTCCATTGCCGATAAAATCGCCACTTTTGGGGTACCAAATCCCAAGGCATGCGCCAAATCGATGGCGTTTTGTACAATGTGCACTTTGTCTTTAAGCGTCGGCAAAATATTAATCGCGGCATCGGTAATGATGATGGCGTGATCCAAACTCGGCACATCCATAATAAATGCATGGCTAATTCGCCTTGCGGTGCGCAAACCCGTCGCGGTACGCACCACTGCCGCCATCAATTCATCGGTATGCAAGCTGCCTTTCATCAGCATTCTGGCCTTACCTTGATGCACCAATTGAACAGCCGTTTCGGCTGCGGCTTGGCTATGCGCAACGTCAACCAGCGTAAAACCCGAGATATCTAATTTAAACTCCGCGGCCACCGCCTCAATCTTGCCCCGTGGGCCAACTAAAATCGGCAGCAAAATCCCGGCTTCAGCCGCCTCAACCGCGCCGCGCAGCGAGCTTTCATCGCAAGGATGCACCACCGCCGTGGCCACAGGGCTCAGCGCTTGACTGCGCGCGATCAAGTTTTGATATTTTTCATGCGCCATATTGTTGCCTCTAGGGTCGATTGATATTGGGTTTACCCGCTGCCTTGCTGCGGATTTTGGCCTAAAGCTAGGCCAAAACCGCTTGCAAGAAGCAATCGCTTATTGCAATGAATGAACTGGTTTTTTTTCTACCACAAACAAAGCTTCAATCTCATGTAAGCGCGCCGTTGCCGCCGCGCTCATCTCACCTGCGGCCTGTACAATGCGCCGAATCACATCCAATGCCGCCTGCCTTTTGGCTAAATCCGCAGGCAACATATCGACCATCGTCGCCAAAGCGCGATCTTGATCTAGGCGCAATGAAAAATACTGTTCACGCAGCTTTTGCTTGAACTCACTCAATGGCAGCGCCTCATTTTGCGAACGAATTAAGCGCAAAGCATTAAAAGCCCGCTCATCCACGCCGTCACCGGCCATGCCGATATACAGCAAGGCGCGCATCACGGCTTCACGCAAACCGCCTTCGGCCATATTGGCGTTAAAGTGAGCGATGCGCTGCTGGATAAAAGCTTGGCGCTCTGGCGAAATCGCGGAGATCGCAGGACAAGATGCCTCGGTGATGCCGAGCATCTGCTGCAAAATCGGCGAGCCATAAATCGAGATAAACAACTGCTCCATCGCGCGATCGCGCTGATCTCGGTAAGCATTGAGCGCGCTCATCAGCTGTTCTGAAAACAGATTTTGCCATTTTAAAAATGGATTATCCGCAGCCACCGGCTGGCGATGCTGGCGAACCCACTCCGCGCATTGCGGCAACAGCGACAGCATTGGATTTTGATTCGAAAAAACTGAAGCCGGCGCCAGCGCCGCAGAACATGATTTTAAGTATTGATTTAATGGGGTATTAACCGCCAACTTAATCCAAGGCTGAACCCAACGTCGATACCCCTCTAAATTGATTTCTGATACTCGTGCCACCGTGGCAAAGCGCAATGCGTCATCTAAATTAGGCTGAACAATCTGGCGAATATCGGCCAAAGTGCGCGGCTCAAAACGTACAATCCAGTCGCCTTCAACCCATTCTGGGTTGACCACCTCGGCGGTTTTGGGCGTGAGTACCGCTTCATACAAACCCGGCGGCAAAACATCAATCAGATCGATATTGCTGGCAAACTCTTGATGCTCTTTTTTCGCCACGCTGCCTGAAACAAAAATACCTAAATGCCCCACATGGTCGTGCACCGCATACACAATGGTTTGCCCACATAAGCGAAGCTCGTCATCACTGGCATACACATCATTAATCCAGCCCAACGCCTGCTGTGGCGGAGTAATGTTGTCGCCTTTCGAGCAAAAACAAATGATCGGCGAATGAATATTGCGTAAATCAATTTGCTCGCCAGCTTGCGTCACAATCTGCCCGCTTGAGAGACGATTGCCAATAAACAGTTGATCAACAATCCATTGAATTTCTTCGCCATTTAAATTGACATGCCCGCCCCACCATTTTTCAAACTCTAAAAAGCGCGCACCACCATGATCGATATTGGACCAAATATCATAATTTTTGCCCCACAAGGTATTGGCCGGATTGAGGTTTTCAAAATTCTTCACCAAGTTACCGCCATCAAAAATCCCCCCCCCAAATCACTGGTGAGTGCGGTAATCCAACTGCCGCCGCTTAAACCGCCGGTATAGCGCATTGGGTTTTCACCCTCAACGCCGGCCCAGTACGACAATGGCGCACCGGGCACAATCACCGGGCCACATAATTCAGGTCGCGTCGCCGCCAGCATCATCACTGCCCAGCCCGCTTGGCAATTGCCAATAATGCACGGCTTGCCTTCGGCATCCGGATGCAGCTCAATGACTTTTTCAAGAAATTTCGCCTCGGCATGCATGATGTCTTCTATCGTTTGGCCGGGCATCGGGTCGGGCGTAAAGCCAACAAAATAACAAGGATGCCCTGCCGCCATGGCCACGCCAATTTCACTATCAGCTTTAAAACCACCAATGCCCGGGCCATGCCCCGCCCGAGGATCGACCACCACAAAGGGGCGTTTTTTGGGGTCGATGACCTGCGCCGCAGTGGGCTTAACCCGCACCAATAAATAATTCACCGCCGTGGCAAAAGTGCGCGCATCCAACACTAATTCAGCGTCAAAACTCAGCACATGCGGCACGGCCTTGGCTTTTTGCGCTTCGTTTTGTTCACGACGCTGGCGCAGTAAATCAGCAAACAACACCGTTCGCTGCATCGCATCCAGCCAATATTCAAACCAAGGATTTTGCGCGCATGGCAACTGCGGCTCGGGCGCAGCAGGCTGGGTCACGCTGCTGGTCGCACGACGACGGGAACTCTGACTAGCCACTTTCGACATCTCACTACTCCACAATGATTGAATTTTCGACCGATCACGATGCATTGAACTGGGCGAGCCCGACTCAAGCCATGATATTGACGCCACCATCGACATAAATCGTTTCGCCAGTCAGGCGACGGGCATAGGGTGTTGCCAGATAAGCGCAGGTATAACCGACATCCATAATGTCAACTAACTCACCCACTGGCGCGCGCTCTGCCGCCTCATTGAGCAGTAAATCAAAGTCTTTTAGTCCAGAAGCCGCACGGGTTTTTAGTGGCCCCGGTGAGATCGAATGCACGCGAATTCCTTTGGGGCCCAATTCATACGCCAGATAGCGGCATGACGCCTCAAGTGCGGCTTTTACTGGGCCCATCACGTTATAGTTGGGCACAACTTTGCATGCGCCGTGGTAGGTCATGGCAAATATCGTGCCGCCATCGGTCATTAAAGGCGCCGCCAATTTGGCCA
This sequence comes from Deefgea piscis, assembly GCF_013284055.1. Lineage (NCBI taxonomy): Bacteria > Pseudomonadati > Pseudomonadota > Betaproteobacteria > Neisseriales > Chitinibacteraceae > Deefgea > Deefgea piscis. Next base: position 643,733 of record NZ_CP054143.1, read on the forward strand.
TGCGAATCAAAGAATGCACCGAAATATCCATTGCCAATGCAAAGCCATCGGCCGAGCAATCGAGCAAACCGCCTTTGATATCTTCTTTTTTGGCCGACGCAATCGAATGCACCAAGATATCGATCTTGCCCCATTCTTGTTCGATCTGCGCAAACAACGCTTCTAATTCACCGGGTTTAGACACATCCAATGGTGCAAAAATCGCAGCGCCAAGGGCTTGCGCCAGTGGCTCAACATGCGGCTTGGCTTTTTCATTCAAATAAGTAATCGCCACATCAGCGCCAACGGCGCGAAAAGCCTGCGCGCAACCATAAGCAATCGAGTCTTCGTTAGCGACTCCTACCACCAGCGCCTTATAGCCAGCCAAAATAGGAGTCGGGTTTTCTATCGTCTTCATCTGGTTTTCCGTCTAGTTGAATCCATCATCACACTGATCGCAGTGGCGATTTTACCCCTCAATATATTGCGCCAAAATTTCAAAAAAATAACATCAAAAGTAACATTAGAACAAATTTATGATGCACTGCAACAACAAAGCCCATTAAAACCTACCAAAGTCGCGGCGCAGGCCAAAAAAATACCGCCAAATTTGGCGGTATTTTTTGCAAGCAGCACTCGCTAATACGTGGCGCGGTGAATTAAACCAATCGGCGTTGCATCGCGACAATCGCCGCCACATTGCGCGCCACCCGATACAAATTGTCGCTCGCGCCTGCGAGGGCTTCTTCTAGCGGCATGGCTTTATGTACGCAATCAAACACGGCATCAATGCCATATTCATGCACAATATCTACGTCTTCACGCAAGCAACCGCCAATAGCAATGACCGGCAGATTAAATTGCTTGGCCAGTTGCGCCACGCCAATTGGCGTTTTACCAAAAATGGTTTGCCCATCCAAACGGCCTTCGCCCGTAATCACTAAATCAGCGTCTTGCAACTGATCGGCCAATTTAGCGGCGTCGAGCACAATATCAATCCCACGTCGCAATTGGCTATTGAAAAACGCCAACGCGGCTGCGCCCATACCACCAGCGGCACCGGCCCCGGCAATCATCTCAACATCACGGCCGACTTGCTCACGAATCACCTGTGCAAACCGCGCCAATGCCGCATCCAAAGTTTGCACCATCTCTGGGGTTGCGCCTTTTTGCGGGCCAAAAATACTGGATGCGCCATTCTCTCCAGTCAATGGATTATCCACATCGCACGCGACTTCAAACTGACATTCAGCCAAACGCGGATCGAGCAAACTTAAATCAATATTGGCCAAATGCGCCAAACTGGCGCCACCCGCTGGTAGGGCTTGGCCTTGTTCATTTAAAAACTGCACCCCCAAAGCGCGCATCATGCCGGCACCGCCGTCATTGGTCGCCGAGCCACCAATGGCCAAAATAAAGCGCCGAGCGCCAGCATCTAATGCGGCACGAATGAGTTGTCCTGTTCCCTTACTGGATGTGATTAAAGGATTACGTTGCGCGGCGGGGACTAAGGCCAAACCACTGGCGGCGGCCATTTCAATCACAGCGGTAATGCCGTCGCCCATCAAACCCCAAGTGGCATTCACCGGCTCACCCAAAGGACCGTGCACCGTGCATTGATGACGGCTGCCGTTAGATGAATCAATCAGCGCGTCCAATGTGCCCTCGCCGCCGTCGGCAACCGGAATTTCTACCAATTCAACATCGGGCAATTGCGAACGAAAAGCTTGGGCAATAATGTGCGCCACAGCTTGGGCACTTAACGTTTCTTTAAATGAATCAGGGGCAATGACAATTTTACGCATTTCAATTTCTCCACAGCGTCGTACCCGACGCCGTATCTGTTACTTCAACTTAGTCTCAATAAATACTGTTCAGATTTGATGTTGGTGCTGTGCCACGCTCGTCGGGCTGGGGCTTAAAAACCCGTCCAAGCGCACCGAGTGAGTCAGAGACAAACAGCTTTATCGTTTGGCTCACGATCGATCGAGGGCATCGGGGACCGATGCGCGCTCGGGGCGCCTTTCTTTTCCCCCATTTTCTTTGGCGAGACAAAGAAAATGGGGTCCCCGTCGCGGACTGCGACTGTAAACAGCCGTGCCACAGGCACTTAAAACCATCAACACCTAATCTGAATAGCGTCTAAATACAATGGGTATAACCATGCAAGGCTTATGCAGCATTAACCTAGATTAAATACCCCATAAATCAATGTCGCAGTGACGGTAATACCCATACCAATGGCGGCTTCATAAGGAATCATTTTTAGACGCTCTTTCATTTGCATACCAACCGCACCGGCCGTTGCATGGAAGAAACTACCGTGTGGCAAGCTATCCAAGACCGTCGCCCCTGAGTGAATCATCACCGCAGAACCCAAAGGCGCTACGCCTAAAGTAGTCAGCGTTGCAGCAAAGACTTGCGAAGCCACCGCCGTACCTGCCGTGGTCGACGCAGTGGCCATCGACATCAAAATACCTGCCACTGGCGCCAACACATAAGCCGGTAAACCTAGGTTGGCAATGCCATCAATCAACACATTATTGAGTTCCGAATTAGCGACAATCCCGGCCAAAGTCCCGGTACCGAGCAGCATCACCGCCACCGGCAACATTCTTTGCAAACCGGCAGTGCTGTAGTGATTTAATTGGCGAATTTTGCCCATGGCCAAAGTACCGGCAATCCCGCCGACTGGCAGCGCAATCAATGGATCAACTTTGATATCAAATAAAGGACGTAGTGCCAGCAAACCAATGGCCACACTCGGTGCCACGATGGCGGCGCCAAAACTTGGCAGCACTTTGTTGTGATCTTTGTCGTGCACTTCGCTGGCGTGGACCGCCGAGCCAAAATTGCTTAAACGACGCGCCAATAGATAGGCAACGAATAAACCCACCAAGCCTGGAATCACCCCACCCATCATGACCGAGGTGAGCGATTGGTGAAACGCATCGGCTGCGGCAATGGTATTGGGATTGGGCGACATCACATTGCCGGCCTTACCGCCACCAATCATCGCTAGCAGCACCGCAAAACGCGAAATATTGGCCCGCTCTGCAATCAATAAGGCAATCGGTGCCACGGTAATCACCGCCACATCCACAAACACCCCAACCGAAGTCAGAATCATGGTCGCGACTGCCAACGCCAATAAAGCGCGCACTTCACCCAATTTACCGACGATGGTATCGGCAATGCGCGCAGCGCCACCCGATTCGATCAGCACGCCAGCCAGCACCCCAGCGGCCAAAATCCGTAATACCGCCGGAATAATATTTTTAGCGCCGCCCATCATCAATTCGACGGTGTACACCAAATCAGCACCGCCAACCAAACCGCCAATTAAAGCCCCGGCGACCATGCCGTAAGTCGGCGAAACTTTCTTTAGGATCAGGCCAATGGCCACGGCCAAGGCGACAATCGCGCCCAGTGTGCTGACTAATTCCATAACAAGACTCCTTTAAACCGGATGTAGCGCTTCAGTAAGGACTACATTTTCTGCCGATTTAAAGCTGAAGTCATTGTGAAATCGCCCTAACATAAAATCAATTTATGGTTAATTTTTAGGCGTTTTAACAATTTTTACGTAAACCCAGTTGTTTTTGATGGCTATTTGCAGCAACCGTCACTTTCGCCGCAACATGAGGTCATGGCATCAACAAGGCGCTTAAAATGATTTAATGCGGTAACTGATCCAGTTGCACGGCGATATATAGCTGCATTCGCTCTTCTAATTTATCCAAATTTAACTGCGTTATTTCAGCAATTTTTTGCAAGCGATAATCCAGAGTATTGCGGTGAATATGTAAAGCAGCAGCGGTTTTCGCGTAATGCAAATCGTGCTCAAACCAGCGCAGCAAGGTGTGATAGAGCAAGTGATCTTTATCATGCTCTGCCAAGCGGCTCACTGGCAGGCGAAATAATTCAGCTTGCCAGCCACTGGCCAAAGGCGACAATAAAACCGGCAAGCGGCGTTGTTCAAACGCCTGTAGTAAAGGGCGCTTAGCTTGCGGCTGCAATAAAGTGGCCCGCGCGGTTTGATACGACAAAGCAATGCTGCCGTCCTGACTAAAATAATGCCCAAGCGCAGCATGAATCTGCGCCACACCATCGCGCTGGATATCTTCTAACCAACGGTTTAATTCCAAACTTAAAGCGCTGGCATCCCACTGGCCGCGCCGATCCAGTGCGGGGTAGAGCACGACAAATTCATTTAATGAGCGCCGCGCCGTTAACTGCCCGCGCCGATCTTGGCTCAAACGCCGCTGCAAAATTTGTAATGCTTCTAGCCCCGACTCTTCATTTAATGCCATGCCACTGGTTTGTATCACCAGTGCTACCCGTGGTTTAAGTAAGTCGACATCCAGCCGTGCCGCCCATTGCTGCAATGGCTCATCCGGTGCGCTAGTGCGCTCAATCAGCTGCAATACCAGCTCTTCACTCATACGGCTATCACGCTCAATGGTTTGCAGTAATTGTCGTTGATCGAGCATCATTTCTGCCGTCATTCGCACCAACTCACCAAATTGACGCACCTCATCGGGCTGACCGGTAATGCCAATCGCACCAATCACTTTACCATCGTGATGCAGCGGCAGATTCACCCCCGGGCGCACGCCCTGCAGTCGATTCACCGCCAGCTCGTCAATTTCAACCGTTCGCTCCTGACTAATCGCCAACACCGCGCCTTCATGTCGCTCGCCTAAACGCTTTGGGTCACCACTGCCCAAAATAATGCCCTGCTCATCCATCACATTGATGTTTTGCGGCAAAATCGACATGGTTCTTTGCACAATCGACTGCGCTAACAACACAGAAAGTAAAGACATGCTGGTTCTCGTTCACGGTTGAATTTCATTCGCACTTGATAACACGAACGCCAGCTACTGTCTTACCAGCGCATCAGCAAAGTAAAAAAATAGCGCCCAATTGGGCGCGATTAAGTGAATCACAGTGCGGCGTAAAGACTTATTTGCGAAAACTGTCTTCGGTTCTGAACGATGCGTCATAACCCCAAATCGCCGTTTGATTATCCAGCCCCATCGCTTGCGAATGAATACCTTGAATCACAAACAGCTCATGCGCCACATTGGGGGGAAAACCTTCTCGATCACCACGAGAATCAAATAATATTTCATCTAAAAAATTCGCTAGCTCAGGGCTCCCCCACAGCAGCGTGTTTTTTTCCATAATGCGTGGATGTTGCTCGATCAATAAGTGCGGCAAGTTATTCTCGCCAAGATATTCGGCCAACTGAGCTTGCAGTTTGCTATCCATTACGATGCTCCAAAAGCAGGTCTATTTCAGCTATAGACCAGCGCTTGGCATTCAGCAAAAAACGCCGCTGAACAACAACGCTACGCCGACTTACGGCAAGGATTATTTACTACAGTATTTAGCAAAGTCCGCTTGTAAGACTTGTTGCTTGTCTTTCATTCTTTGCACCGCATACGGCTGATTAGGCCCACCCAAACGGCGCTGAATCAGTCGCTGCTCTTGCGTAATTTTGGCGCAACGCTGCGCCTCGAGCGCACGTAATTGATCTGGATCACCTTGATAATACTCTTGAGCTGGCACCAAACTAGCGAGCCATAACACGCTGCTGAACAAAACAAACTTCATCATGCCGATTGATTTCCAATGAATAGTAATGACGACGTAGCTCGTTGGCCCAGCCGCGCAGCGATCTCGCCAGAAAGAAGCGGCCACGATTGCTCACCCATTTGTTGTACTGGCACGCAAGCGGCCAAACTATTGCACATAAATACGGCCTCAGCAGCATACAGCTGAGCCAAGCTGATTTTGCATTCAACTATGGGTATTTCATCACAAGCGATATCATTCAACAGGATAGAGCGATATACCCCAGAGACACCGGATTCATTTAATATGGGCGTGCACCATACGCCATCGATCAAAGCAAATAAATTGCTCATCACGCCTTCCACCACCCAGCCATCCCGATCGAGCATCACCCCATCAAACACCGCCGGATCGGACCATTCTTGCCGTGCCAAGACGTTTTCTAAGCGATTCAGATGTTTTATCCCCGCCAACGCCGGTTGCCAGCTGGCCCGAGTCGCACACAACACCAGTTTGGCGCCCGCAAGATATAAGCGCTCAGCATACGCAGGCAATGCCGCCAATTGCACAATTCGATTAGGTTTGATATCAGCCGGCAGCGCATAACCGCGTGCTGATTCACCACGCGTGATGATGATTTTTAAGCTGTGATCAAACGGTGCAAGTTGGGCGATATCGGCCAATAGCGTTGCCTCGCTGGGCGCAGTAATGCCAATGCGTGCGCAGTCTTGGACTAATTTGGCGTATTGCTGCGGCCAAAACTCCAACTGCCCCGCACGCACTTTCAGTGTGCGAAATACGCCGTCTCCAAACTGAATCGCCCTATCGCGCAAATTCAAGTTGTCCGCCAAAACGCCATTAACTAACCGCATTGGGATCTTCCTGCTAGCAACGCCATCATCCCGCTACACCAAGGGCGCGCAATAAACCACGCGCTTTATGCCGCGTTTCTTGCAATTCACGCTCAGCATCAGAATCGGCCACGATACCGGCACCAGCGCGGAAATACAGCTGGTCGGCGCGTTGCACAAAAGTACGAATTAAAATATTGCTGTCCATACTGCCGTCGCGATTGATGTAGCCCAAGCTGCCGGTGTAGGCTAAACGAGGCCGATCTTCGAGCTCGCGAATAATTTGCATGCAGCGCACTTTAGGGCAGCCGGTAATGGTGCCCCCCGGAAACAAGGCGCGCAGCACGTCGGCAGTATTGAGGCCCGATCGCAATACCGCGCGGATATTTGATTCAATGTGATGCACAAAAGAATACGTCGCCACCGCCATTAATTCATCGACGTGCACCGTGCCCGGTACGGCAATCCGCCCCAAGTCATTGCGCTCTAAATCGACCAACATAATGTGTTCGGCGCGCTCTTTGGGGGTGTTTAATAATCGTTGTTTAAGTTTTTCGTCTTCGATTGGATCGCTCGATCGGGCAAAGGTCCCCGCAATCGGCCGCGTTTGTACAATGCCGTCTTTGACTTGCACCAAGCGCTCTGGCGATGAGCTGATGATTTGTCCGGCGTCGCCCAAATCTAAATACGCCGAAAATGGCGCAGGATTGGCGGTGCGTAATGCCGCATAAACATCGGTGGCCTGACCTTGCGCTAACGTCACATCCCAACCGCGCGATAAATTCACCTGAAACACATCGCCATCGACAATATATTGCTTGGCGCGCTCAGCGCCGGCGATAAATTGCTGTGGTTCATCCTCCGAAATTGCTGCCACCTCCACCGCTTGTGACTGCCACACCGGCGCTTGCGCAAGCAAAGCTTGCAGTTGCGCTAAATCTGCGGCGGTTTCAGCGAGCAAGGTCGCCACTTGCGTTTCACGGTGCAGCAATACCGCAGCGGGGCAACGAATTAAAGCGCCCAAAGGAAAATCAGCATACTGCCCGAGGGTACGAGTCGCTACGCTAGGCTCAAAAATCTCTAGCAGCTCATACCCGGCATAAAAGAACCAGCCGCCATGAAATGGCAACTCAGACTCTATCGTTGGCCCTTGTGGTAGCGCAGCTAAATCACGCACTAAAGCCGCGCCTTCATCGGCGCCATAGCAGCGGATTTCGCTAGGCAAGGCAAATAAAATATCCCAACCTTGCGTTTGCGATGATTGCAATAGCGCGGGAAAATGCGCACGAGAATGCGCCAACAAGCCGGCTAAATCCGGAGCTTGTGGCAATCTATGGGTAAAATAGTTAAATTCTGACATGGCGCTATTGTAACAAGAGCCCAGCACACTCACACCACCGAGAACCCTGATGCCAAAACTTTTACTGATTTTTTTATGCAGCTTGTTCAGCAGCGCCTACGCCGAAAGCACGCCGGTTCGCAGTGTGCCGCAGCTGGATGTGGCGCGTTATCTGGGCACTTGGCATGAAATCGCCCGTTTTCCGATGTATTTTCAAAATCAATGCGTCGGTGAGGTGACGGCCAATTACACGCTGCAAGATAATGGCGATATCCAAGTGATTAACCGCTGCCGCATCGCCAATGGCGAATTTGACCAAGCCAAAGGCCGCGCCCAAGTCGTCGCCAACACCGGTAATGCCCAGTTAAAAGTCAGTTTCTTTTGGCCATTTAAGAGTGATTACTGGGTGATTGGCCTTGATCCTGATTATCGCTGGGCGGTTGTAGGTAATCCGAATCGCAAGTATTTATGGATTTTATCGCGTACGCCGACCTTGAGCTCGGCTGACTTGGCACTCGCCAAAGCCAGTGCTGCCGCACAAGGTTTTTCACTCAAGCAACTCATTTCAAGTGATTCATCCAGCGTGCAGCCATAAAAAAATCACCGCGCTGATACAGCTGCGGTGATGGTTTATTGGCTAGGGTCTGTTATTTAATCGATTACTTGTAATAGGCACGGCGAATTTCACGGCGAGCTTCGCGCTTTTCTTGGCGCACTTCGCGTTCGGCTTTGCGTGTCGCTTGGCGAACTTCACGCGCACCTTCGCGAATCGCTTGGCGGCGCTCATACGGTGTTCTGGCGTTGTAATAGTCGCGCGCCGCTTCGCGTCGCTCGCTCATCACTTCGCGCGCACCTTCAATTTTGGCTTGGCGAACTTCACGCGCGCCTTCACGCATCTCGTGGCCTACGCTACTGGCCATCGCAGCCGTGCTTGTAATCGCAAAAAGTACCGTTAGCAAAAGTCGTTTCATGATGAATTCCTTGGATCAATTTAAGCTGGAAAGTGCTTTTGCACCTGCAATGTCGCCATCTTAAAAGCCCCTTCCCGACTGCAACAGGCTTTGTGCGATTGTTCACACACGGTTTGCATCACCGTTCAACGCCGCAATTCACAAGCAATCATCATCGAATCTATGCCAAATTAAGTCACAACACTGCCCGCGAAACGGCCAATGCCGTGCCGAATCATTGGGCCAATAATTTTAATATTTTCAATTCAAGCACAAAACATGAAACGCAGGTATTGCCATCTAGAGCATATTTAATAAAGCATAGCTAGCAATACCTATCGACTCAGCCACGACCAAGCTGGCTTATCTAAGTGATGCTGCCCAGCAATCAATGTTTCACCGCAGTCTTTTTGCAAAATAATCGAGTTGCAATCAACTTCACGCTCCAGCGCTGCGACTAGGCGGCTGGCATGGCTCACCACAATCACCTGGCTACGCGTTGCCGCTGCAGCAATTAAGCGGGCCAAGGCCGGTAATAGATCCGGATGTAAACTCGTTTCTGGCTCATTGAGCACCAATAACTCCGGTGGCCGTGGGCTCAACAAAGCCGCGACCAAGAGTAAATAACGCAAAGTGCCATCGGAAAACTCACTGGCAGATAATGGCCGCAGTAAACCATGCTGCCACAGCAAGACGCTAAATCGGCCTTGTTGCACGTCGATTTGAATTCGTGAACCTGGAAAAGCATCATCAATCGCTGCAGCCAACGTTTCGGGCTCACCAATTTCAATGATGGTTTGCAAAGCGGCGGCTAAATTAGCGCCATCGTTGGCCAAAATCGGGGTGTAAGTGCCGATTTGCGGCTGCCGCGCAGGTGCGCTGGCATCGGTGCGTAGATGATCATAAAAGCGCCAGCGGCGCATCGCTTCGCGTAATTGCAACACTTCGGGCGCATTAATCGGATCTGCGCATTGCATAAAAACACTATCGTACGTTGGCACATGCTGATTGAGCACTTGCCAAGCACGGCCATCACGAGTGCGCGCCACCGCGCCGCGCCGATCCAGTAGTAGTGTCGCATCGCGCTGTAGCTGCCCCGCCCAAATCTGTTCGCGCTTGATTTCTGGATCGGCGCAAAACAACGACAGGCTTGGCATTGGCAGGCCCAAATCAATGGCGTACGAAAAATCATCACCGGCAAAACCCAGCTTCAACGCCACCGTTGTTTGGCGAATCGTCCCTTGAATCGTCACCTCACCGCGCCGCATCGCTGGGCTGATTTTTTCTGGCCCCGCCCATAAGGTGGATGCAAAGCCCCCCTCTTGCGCTAAATGCGCAATCAAGCGCCCTTCGGCGGCTTCAGCAGTTAACCGCAAAGCGCGATACAAACTGGATTTGCCACTGCCATTGGCGCCACTAATCACATTCAGTTGGGCCAGCGGCATGATCAAATCACGTAGCGAGCGATAATTGGCAATGGCCAGCGTATGTAGCATCGAATTTCTTCACCCCAAAAAAACCATCATAAAGAGAAATTGCTAGCTCGTACTGTGTTTTTTGCCAACAGATGTTCGGTCGCGACAGCGCAAAAAAAGCCACCCGAGGGTGGCTATTCTATAGATGCGAGTCGCTTAAATCTTTTTGAACACCAGCGTACCGTTGGTGCCGCCAAAGCCAAATGAATTGGAAATCGCCACTTCAATCTTCATATCACGCGCGGTATTAGCGCAATAATCAAGGTCGCAACCGGATTCAAAATCTTGCTCATGCAAGTTAATCGTCGGTGGTGACACTTGATGGTGCAAGGCCAAGATCGAGTAAATCGCTTCAACGCCACCCGCGCCGCCCAATAAATGGCCAGTCATTGATTTGGTTGAGTTAACAACTAATTTCTTCGCATGATCACCAAAAGCAATCTTCAAGGCATTGGTTTCATTGGCATCACCCAGCGGTGTTGATGTGCCGTGTGCATTCACGTATTGCACTTGATCCGGATTCACACCGGCATCGCGCAATGCATTGGCAACGCCACGTGCAGGGCCTTCAGCGCTTGGAGCGGTGATGTGATGCGCGTCCGAGCTCATGCCAAAACCAACGAGTTCGGCATAAATGGTTGCGCCACGCTTTTTAGCGTGCTCGTACTCTTCGAGTACCAAGACCCCAGCGCCTTCACCCATCACGAAACCATCACGGCCTTTATCCCAAGGGCGTGACGCGGTTTTTGGATCGTCATTGCGCGTTGAAAGCGCCTTCATTGCGCCAAAGCCACCGATGGCCATTTTGCAAATTGTGCCTTCAGCACCGCCCGCAACCATCACATCAGCATCGCCGTACTGAATAATCCGCGCCGCATCACCGATACTATGGGCACCAGTGGTACACGCAGAAACGATGCCATAACTCGGGCCTTGATAGCCTTTCATAATGGAAACATGGCCAGCGATCATATTGATCAATGAACCAGGAATAAAGAACGGACCGATTTTACGCGTGCCGCCTTCCAGATAAGCTGCATTGGTTTGCTCAATCAGCTGCAAGCCACCAATACCCGAACCGATATTCACACCAACGCGGGTTTTATCCAGATCGCTCACATCATCCAAGCCAGCGTCGTTAATCGCTTGCATTGCAGCAGCGATACCGTAATGAATGAAGTCATCCATTCGGCGCGCATCTTTCGGGCTCACGTACTGGCTAATATCAAAATCTTTTACTTGGCCGGCGATATGGCAACCCATATCGCTCGGGTCAAAACGGGTGATTAAATCAATACCGGATTGACCAGCAAGCAGGTTGGCCCAGCCAGTGGCAACATCATTGCCAACTGGGGAAACTTGGCCCAAGCCGGTGACAACTACTCTGCGTTTAGACACGGGGTGACTCCGCTTAAAACCGGACTGTGCCGGTTGCGCCATAAACCAATTCAAGAGCGTGTTTTAAAACTATGCCGCGCCTAGCCTTAAAACACGATCTTAAACACTGCTTCATCGCGCTAAATATGAAAAAACCCCCGCGACGACACTGTAGTGCCGCAGCGGAGGTTGGATGTTCCTTCTTACTTGCTCAAATGAGCGCTGACGTAGTCAACTGCTTGCTGAACAGTAGTGATCTTTTCTGCATCTTCGTCAGGGATTTCGCACTCAAATTCTTCTTCAAGCGCCATAACGAGTTCAACGGTGTCGAGAGAGTCGGCGCCGAGGTCGTTTACGAATGATGAATCAATCTTAACGTCAGTTTCTGGCACGCCCAGTTGCTCAGCAACAATCTTCTTCACGCGCTGTTCGATGTTTTCCATGGATTTATCCCAAGCCTATTAAAAAGCAAATTTCGAAAAAAACGTCCGCATTCTACCAAAAAAATGGTGAAGCAAACAGTTTGGTGATGTTTTATTGCAAAAATACCTGCAATTCACATCGTTAATAAAGACTACAAAAATTGGTCAATCTAGCAAAATGCAGTATCGCTGCTATTTTACTCGATTAATTCATAAACATGCCACCATTCACATGAATGGTATTACCCGTAATATAACCAGCCTTATCTGACGCCAAGAATCCAACCGCATCGGCGATGTCTTTTGGATCACCCAAACGTCCCAGTGCAATATTAGCAACTAGGTGGGCTTTTTGCTCATCAGGTAAATTACGGGTCATATCGGTATCAATAAAGCCTGGTGCGACGGCATTCACTGTCACACCACGACTACCGATTTCTTTAGCTAGCGATTTGGTAAAACCAAATAACGCCGCTTTGGCTGCCGAATAATTGGTTTGACCGGCGTTGCCAGTCGCGCCTACTACCGACGCAATATTGATAATCCGTCCCCAACGCGCTTTCATCATGCCGCGCATCACGGCTTTAGATAATTTGTAAACTGGCTTCAGATTGGTATCCATAATGGCATCCCATTCTTCATCCTTCATGCGCATCAATAAGTTATCACGGGTAATCCCGGCGTTATTGACCAAAATCGCAATCGGGCCAAATTCTTTTTCAATTTGTGCCACGATGGCTTCACAAGCACCGTCTTCGGTCACTTGCAAACGTAAACCAGAACCTGCGGCACCTGCTGCTTGCAGATAATCGGCAATCGCTGTTGCGCCTGAATCGCTGGTGGCCGTACCAATCACGGTTGCGCCTTGCGCTGCCAGCTCTAAAGCAATCGCTTGACCGATCCCGCGTGAAGCGCCAGTCACTAGCGCAACTTTACCTTGCAAACTCATTCCTCACCCCTAATCTAGGTATACATTGCTAAGATATAGCCACAAACGTATTGCAGCATATACCCGTAATAAATCAGCAGATTACACGGCTGATTTTAATTGATCCATACTGGCTACGTCGACTAAAGCGACGCCTTGCAGATCACTTGAAATGCGTTTGGTTAAACCAGCAAGCACTTTACCCGGGCCACATTCAGCAACAACAGTCACGCCATCGGCAGCCATTTTTTGAATGGTTTCAACCCAACGTACTGGCTGATACAACTGGCGAACTAAAGCCTCACGGATCTGCTCGGCATTGTTATACGCGGCAACGTCAGCATTGTGCAAGACAGGAACGATAGGTGTATGAATTTCTACCACAGCCAATTTAGCGGCTAATTTTTCTGCAGCAGGTTTCATCAAATCGCAATGCGATGGCACCGAAACCGATAACAGCATCGCACGTTTAGCGCCACGGGCTTTACAGCCTTCGCAGGCACGCTCTACCGCTGCTTTGCTACCAGCAATCACCACTTGACCGGGTGAATTAAAATTCACCGCCTGCACCACGTCGCCCTGCGCGGCTTCGGCGCAAGCTTCAATAATCAATTCATCGCTCAAGCCAAGCACTGCAGCCATTGCGCCGGTGCCCGCTGGAACGGCTTCTTGCATTGCTTCTGCACGTAAGCGCACCAATTGCAAAGCATCGCCAAAACTCAAAGCTTCAGCAGCCACTAAGGCGGTATATTCACCCAAGCTATGCCCAGCCATTACCGCAGGCATAGCGCCACCTTGCGACTGCCATGCACGCCAAACGGCAACACCGGCGGTCAACATCAATGGCTGCGTATTCACTGTGGCATTGATCGCTTCGAGTGGGCCTTCATTGGCCATCGCCCATAAATCAAAACCGAGCACGCTAGAAGCTTCGTCAAATGTGGCCTTCACCACGGCTAAATCAGCCCAACCATTCATCATGCCGATGGATTGCGAGCCTTGACCTGGAAACACAAATGCTAAAGACATATTACCACCCCTTTCAAACCATCCAACAGTAAAACGGCGCTTCTAAGCGCCGTTTACAAACCATTAAAATCAATATTTAACCAGCGCCGAGCCCCAAGCAAAGCCACCACCAATCCCTTCCATCAACAAGGTTTGGCCGCGTTGAATCTTGCCGCTGCGAACGCCCGCATCCAAAGCCAATGGAATCGATGCTGCCGAAGTGTTGCCGTGCATATCCACCGTCACAATCACATTGTCCATCGACATATGTAAGTGCTTGGCCGTTGATTCAATAATGCGAATATTGGCTTGATGTGGTACCAACCAATCCACATCACTTTTTTGCAAACCGGCTTTTGCCAATGTGCTTTCAGCGACTTCTGCCAAGGCTTTAACGGCGAATTTAAACACCGCATTGCCTTCCATATACACATAAGGATCACCGACTAACTCGCCTTGTTTTGGGCGTGCATCGGTTTTTAAAATACCACTATAACGACCATCTGCATGCAGTTGTGTCGCTAAAATACCAGGCTCTTCTGATGCAGTCAGCACCACAGCACCGGCACCATCGCCAAACAAAATACACGTGCCACGATCTTCCCAATTAATGAGATTGCTGACGGTTTCAGCGCCAACGACAACCGCACATTTGGCTGCGCCGCTTTTTACAAATTGATCCGCAGTACTTAAGGCATAAATAAACCCAGCACAGACGGCCTGTATATCAAAGGCAGGGAAGCCATGTACCCCGAGTTTGTTTTGCAAAGTACACGCCGTTGACGGAAAAATACTGTCTGGCGTCGTCGTTGCGACAATCAATAAATCGACTTCGCTTTTATCAACACCCGCCGCTTCAAGCGCACGTTCAACCGCAATCAACGCCAAATCAGAAGTCCGCTGATCTTCTGCAGCAATATGACGCTGACGGATACCGGTGCGTGAAACGATCCATTCATCAGTGGTGTCGACACGTTGCGCCAGCTCGGCATTAGTAAGAATTTTTTCTGGCAAATAAGAGCCAGTTCCTGCAATACGGGAATACATGAACACCTCTGAATTAGATCAGGACTCGGCAGCTTCTACCGCAGCGTTAAGATGCACCAACTCTTGTTGCACCTGCTCTGTAATGCGTTGAATCATGCCGGAGCGTGCTTCCTCAACGGCCTGAGACAATGCCCAGTAAAACGCAATTTCATCCGCTCCGCCATGGCTTTTTACCACAATGCCACGCAAGCCAAGAAATGACGCACCATTAAAACGACGTGGATCTAGTCGCTTTTTAAAACGATTCATTAATGGTAAGGCCAGTAATGCCACACAACGTGTCAGAATATTACGAGTAAACTCTTCCTTCAAGAAGGTGGTAATCATTTTGACTAAACCTTCTGAAGTTTTTAATGCCACATTACCGGTAAATCCATCACAAGCCACCACATCTACTGTACCGCGGTAAATATCATCACCTTCGATATTACCTTGGAAATTCAAACGGGTTTTACGCAGCATTTCAGCCGCTTCTTTCACCGCTTCATTGCCTTTGATGTCTTCCGAACCAATATTGAGCAAACCTACGGTGGGTGCATCAACATGCTTGAGCGCCGAAAACATCGCCGAACCCATAATGGCAAATTGCGTGAGCTGCAAAGGCGTTGAATCCACATTCGCGCCCAAATCGAGCATTGCCGTTTGTCCCTTCATTGTGGGCATCAGCTTTGCAATCGCGGGGCGATCAATACCTGGGATCGTTTTTAATACAAACCGTGCCGTCGCCATCAATGCGCCGGTATTACCCGCTGACACACACGCATTGGCCTCACCGGACTTCACCAAATTAATGGCGACACGCATCGATGAATCTTTTTTATTTTTCATTGCCGATTGCGGGGACTCATCCATCGTCACCACCTCGGTGGCAGGATGAATTCGCAAACGCGGACTCGTTGCGGCATGCTGAGCCGCTAATTCAGCCGCAATCGCATCGGCTAAACCGACTAAAACGATATTGACATCGGGATTGTCTCGCAAAAAGCGCAATGCGGCTGGCACTGTAATGTGCGCGCCGTGATCGCCGCCCATTGCATCTACTGCGACAGTGATATCCATTCAAACACCTAAAATGACGAACGGCGCAAGGGAGTTATTCTCAGAGAGACACTCACTTGCGCCGTAAAGCTAGCCAGCATGGCTAAAAATTAACCCGCTTAGCTAAAACAGCAAGGCGGCGATTATTCGCCCTTAGCTTTGATCACACGACGGCCATTGTAAAAGCCGTTTGGAGAAATGTGGTGCGGGCGATGAACTTCACCAGTTGCAGCATCTACAGACAAAGCTGGTGCTGACAAGAAGTCATGAGCGCGGTGCATGCCACGTTTCGAAGGTGATTTTTTATTTTGCTGAACTGCCATGTGAAATACTCCTAATAACTCAGTTGTTTATTCCGCTTTCCTGGTTTTCAACTGAGCCAGGACTGCAAACGGATTCGGTTTTTTACTCGCCAATTTGGCCAGTGCATCGTCACCACCACACACATCGTGTACTGGTGCCACTGGCAAAGCGAGTAACAATTCGTCTTCGACCAGTGCTTCAATATCCAGCTCCGGATCGATCAAAATGCCATCAAGGTCCTCATCGAAGGCTTCCGCTTCATCGATTTCTTCCTCAGTAGCAAACTGGGTCAACACGGTTTCGTTATGAAATGACCAAGGCATACCCAATAGGCAGCGCTGGCAAATCAGTTGCAAATCACCTTTTACTTCTAAATAAAGCCAAGGGCGTTGCGTACGATCATCTACGCCACTTTCGATATGCCAAGCGATTTCGCCTGATGTATCTGCCAACAGGTCACTCAAACGTGAGAGCTGCGAAAGTGGGATAGAACCTTTGAGTTCTCGACCTTCTTGCGCAAATTCCGCGCTGTGAATCACCGTCATGGGGTTGCCGCGTAGAACCGGAAACCGCGCATGATATAATCTCCTACTATCCTCTGTCAAAGTATTTTGCGCTTTTAAGCACGGTGAAATTCATATGCGAACCACTTCTACCTCCTGCGAGTCACGCCAACTGGTTCTGGCGTCTACATCGCTGTATCGAAAAGAACTTTTAGAACGCTTGGGTCTACCGTTTGTCACTGCGGCCCCCAATCTGGATGAATCGCCACTGATCGGTGAGACTGCGGCCCAAACCAGCGAGCGTTTGGCCATTGCCAAAGCCAAGGTGCTGGCCGATCAATATCCAAATAGTTTAATTATTGGCTCAGACCAAGTGGCGCTACTTAACGGTGTGCAATTAGGCAAGCCCGGTAATCATGAGCGTGCCGTTGTGCAATTGGCGGCCATGCGTGGACAAAGCATTGCGTTTCATACTGCGCTCTGCCTTTACAATACGGCAACCCAACAAGTGCAAAGCCATGTCGACATCACCACGGTGACCATGCGCGATTACAGTGATGCACAAATCGAAACCTATTTACGCCGTGAGCAGCCTTACAACTGCGCCGGCAGCGCCAAAACCGAAGGTCTCGGGATTGTGATGATCGCCGCGATTAACAGCACCGATCCAGCGGCGATTATTGGTTTGCCTTTAATCGAGCTCGTTAGCATGCTCAATCGCGAAAGCTATCCAATTTTGTAATCAAAACCAAACACCACTGGGTATATTTAGCTAGCTCTTTTAAATAAAGAATTAGCCAGACATACCCATTAATAATGTACTCACTCCTTATTTGGATAAATGACCATGACGGGCATCTTGTATTTAATCCCCGCGCCAATGGGTGGCGATACCATCAACGATATTTTGCCGCTCGACGTGATTGAAACCGCCAAACGGCTGACGCATTTTGTCGTTGAAAATGCCAAAACAACCCGCGCGCATTTAAAAATGCTCGGCACGCCTCATGAGCTACGTAGCTTGAGCATGAGTGAGTTATCTGAGCACACCAAAGAGCATGAAGTCACAGCGCTATTACAGCCGTTACTCGATGGTTTTGATGTGGGCTTAATGTCAGAAGCGGGTTGTCCGGGCGTTGCCGATCCCGGCGCACGGCTAGTACAACTGGCCCATCAACGCGGCATCCAAGTGGTACCGCTGGTTGGACCATCCTCGTTATTGATGGCGTTAATGGCCTCAGGGGCCAATGGGCAAAAATTTCGCTTTAATGGCTACTTGCCCTCTGATGCCACGGGACGAGTGCAGGCCATTCGGCAACTGGAAGCGAGCTCAAGCAAAGAAAGTCAGGCAGAGTTATTTATTGAAACCCCATACCGCAATGGCGCGCTGTTTCAAGCCTTACGCGACAATCTCAAAGCCCATACACGATTAACTGTGGCCTGCGATATTAGTTTGCCAAGCCAAGAAATTTTGACGCTAGAAATCGGTCAATGGAAGAAAAAACCTGAACCACAAATCCATAAACGGCCAACGGTATTTATCATCCAAGCGTAAAAACACCGCATCGATCAATCACATCAACGCGGCAGCCGCCGCGATCGATGTGCGTCATGATCATTTCAGCGGCAATTAATGCGCTTGCGTCACACCTTGCAACGCCGAATTATAAAATAAGACGGTATTTCGACCGGCGGCCTTGGCCTGATACATCGCCACATCAGCGTGTTTCAGTAAATCATCAATGGAGATTTGCTCAGCCAAAAATAAAGCCACACCAATACTAGGCGTACTCACATGGGTATGCCCAGATAAATCATACGGCTGGCGCAGGCGCTCCAAAATTTTATTGGCGACTGTTTTTGCTTGCTCGAATGCTTGTTCTGCTTGCTCACTTAACGTTTCGAGCAAGACCACAAACTCATCACCGCCCAAACGCGCCACGCTGTCATTTTCTCTAACACAAGATTGCAAGCGTGCCGACACCTGTTGCAGTAATAAATCCCCCATATGATGACCATAATTGTCATTCAAATGTTTAAAGTGATCGAGATCGAGAAACATCACCGCGCCATGTAAACCACTGCGGGCTGAAGTCAGCATGGCTTTTTTGATTTGATCCATTAATAAACGACGATTAGGCAGGCCCGTTAAAGCATCAAAAAAAGCCAAACGATAGATTTCTTCTCGCCGCTGATGATCTAAAGTATTGTCGCTCACTAGGCCAATAAAAATCGGCTGACCAGCCCGCAAAATTTTGGACACCGATAAGCGCATCGGAAACAAACTACCATCTTTACGTAAGCCTTCTACCTCACGCGGCACGCCGACAATACTGGCGTTACCTGTTGATTGATGATGCAATAAATAACCGTCATGCAGGCCGGCATGCGGCTCTGGCATCAACATCGAAACATTTTTAAACAACACTTCTTCAGGCGAATAGCCAAAAATACGGCTCGCCGCCGAGTTAAAACTTTCAATCCGCCCGGTGATATCGATCGTAATCACCCCATCAGCCATATTGTCGAGAATGGTCTGCGTGTGCTGTACCGACTCTTGCAAAATCATTTTGTCTTTGGATAATTGAGTTTCCGCCAATTCATGCTCAATCACTAAGCCCACCAAATAAGCGCCGCGCTTAATGGCTTGTAATTCCTTACTCGAAGGCGAACACGGGTAGCGATGGTAATTGGCAAACGTCCCCAGAACACGGCCTTTGGTAGATAAAATCGGGATAGACCAACACGAGCGTAAATCATGCGACAAGGCCAGCTCAGCAAAATTACGCCATAAAGGATCACTCGCAATATCGGCGACAATGGTGTCTTGCCCGGTATACGCCGCTGTGCCACAAGAGCCAATATTTGGGCCAATCGCCACACCATGAATCGCTTGGCAATACGCCTCGGGTAAACTCGGGGCAATGGTATGCAATAAACGTTCGCCCTGATCATCGAGCAATAAAATAGAGCACAAAACGCCGGGAAAATTAGACTCAAAACTATGCACAAATTGCGTTAATAACTGCATAAAAGGGACATCCGCAGCGTGCATTTCCAGTAGCTTTAATTCGGTATCAATTTGCAGCTGAAATTGCTTTTGCTCGGAAATATCTAAAATCGAGCCGACAATATATAAAGGCTGCCCCGCCTCATCAGCAATGGTTTTTTGAATCACATAATCCGTTTGATAGCGACCCAACTGGCTATTCCAGCGTGTTTCTTCATGCGTAGCTATTTTTTCATTCGCTTGCGCGAACGGTGTTAGCGACACCAGTTGCCTGCATGTCTCATTCTCGCCAAGTTCTATCACTTTTAGCGGCACCACCGCTTCAGCGCTCGCATTTTGATAAGCGGTATTGCTCAAGATAATTTGGCCGTGCGCATTTTTAACAAAGCATTGCAGCGGCAACGCATCTAAAAATTCGCGAAAAAAATCAAAATCATCGGGTTTTAACTGGTTTAAGGCCATTTCAATCATCTACCTAGCAATAAAATCTAACACGCCATCGCTTCAACCCAGGGTCATCCTCAGTTGCAATGGCGTAGGCCTCAAAATGTAGTGCATCAATCAGCTCGAAAAGCATCATTCTAATTTTCACCATGCTTTCATAAAAAAACAATAACTGTAAAATAAATACTAGATACATTCAAAGAAAGATGACAAGAACAAAACAATTTATGAGGTGAGCATTAAGCGAAAACTAACCGTCTGCACCCAAAAAGTAAACATTTCACTACGTGTTTTGCGTCCGCTGTCGATATAAAACACAGATTGTGTCTTATTGAGGAGATTCATTATGTCCATCAGCGTCTCTAGTCTGAGCAGCATACCGCCGCTAGCTAACCGCCCGCAGCTGCCGCAAAACAACAACGCTCGGAATGAATCGAATACAGAAAACGCACAAGAAACGGTGAGTCTAAGTACCAGTGGCAATGAATCACTCACCTATAGCAAGCCACGCGCACTCCCCGAAAATCTATCAGCCATGCTCGAAGAATCAAATCGTAAAGTCGATGAATTAATGAGCTTGATTCGGCCGCTTATTGAAGGGCAAGGTTTGAATTTAGCCAAAGTCGTTCGTGGCGAACAAAAACTCAGTGTCGATCAAACCACCATTGATAAAGCCCAAGCAGATTTGGCTGAAGACGGTGAATTTGGCGTCAAAAAAGTCGCCGAGCGCATTTTGGGGTTTGCCAAATTTGCCATGGGCGACGATCCAGCCAAATTGCAAAAAATCCGCGATGCGGTTGAATTAGGATTTACACAGGCCAAAGCCATCTTAGGTGGCACCCTACCGGACATCAGCCAAAAAACCCACGACACCATCATGGCCGAATTTGATCGCTGGCAGCAAGAAGGCATTCCAAGTGGGGCAACCGTCAGCCTTGGTACTGAACCTAAAACTTAAAAGTGTCCCTAGAGCCTCAATATAAAAAAACGGCGCAATGCGCCGTTCTTTTTGAATTGCCGAGGTTTAATGCTGCACTTTTTTACGCTTGCTACTCATCCATTGCACAAAATCATCGACAAAAGTAAACACCACCGGAATCACCAATAAGCTCAAAAAGGTCGAGGTAATTAAGCCGCCAATGACGGCAATCGCCATCGGGGCACGAAAACTCGAATCCACGCCCCAACCCATCGCAATCGGCAACATCCCCGCGCCCATCGCAATCGTCGTCATCACAATCGGCCGCGCGCGTTTACGCCCTGCATCCATCAAGGCATCAAAGCGCGCCATCCCTTCTCGACGGGCAACAATGGCGTATTCAACCAATAAAATCGAATTTTTAGTCGCGACCCCCATCAACATAATCAAGCCAATTAAGGTCGGCATTGAAAACGAACTGTGGGTCAGCAATAAGGCCACAAAAGCACCACCAATCGATAAAGGCAGCGCCGCTAAAATAGTCACTGGCTGCATAAAATCGCGGAACAACAGCACCAGCACCATATAAATACACAACACCCCTGTGAGCATCGCCAAACCAAAGCTGGCAAACAGTTTTTTCATTTCTTCCGCATCGCCAAACACCGCTCGGGTGACCCCAGCTGGCAGGTTTTTTAAGCTCGGTAACTGATCGGCCTCCGCACTGGCTTCACCTAAAGTTCGGCCATTGAGTTCAACGTCAAAAATCACATTACGCGCTCTATCGTAACGGCTAATCACACTGGGGCCGCTACCAATCTCCACCGTGGCCACCTGCCCGAGCATCACATCACCCTGCGTGGACGGCACACGCAAACGCTTGATTTGCTCAAGATCGCTACGAAATGAATCCGGTAAGCGCACCACAATCGGTATTTGTCGTTCGGGTAGATTGAGCTTGGCCAGCGCCGTATCAAAGTCGCCCACTGTCGCCACCCGAATGGTGTCGGCAATCGCCAACGCGGTGACGCCCATCTCGGCGGCTTTACTCATATCAGGACGGATAATTAATTCAGGGCGAACCAAACTGGCGCTCGACGTAACCGCACCAATGCCGTTTAAAGTGCGTAAGTCTTTTTCCACCGCTTTGGCAGCAACAGCTAAAGCTTCAGGATCGTCCGACTTAATAATCATTTGTAGCTTTTCACCATTTTGCCCTAGCCCGACCGTGACCCTCGCCCCAGGAATCACTCGCAATAACTCACGCAACTCTTGCTCCAGCACGGTTTTTTTCGCGCGCTCAGAGCGTGACACCAACGTCAACGTTAAGCTGGCTTTATTCACGCCGCTACTGCCACCAGCAAAAGGGTCAGATCCGGCCTTGCCATCGCCTACTGCGGTATAAATTCGGGTAATAAACGGCAATGGGGCTAAGATTTTTCGCGCTTGATCGGCGGCTAAATAAGTGTCGTTCAATGTGGCGCCGGGCGGTAACTCGATTTTGACCAAGGTTTGCGAGCGATCATCTGGCGGAACAAAACCCGTTGGCAATAATGGCACCAAAGCTAAAGACGCAATAAAAAACACAATCGAGCAAATCGCGGTGATTTTACGATGTCGCAAGCACCACGCCGCGCAGCGCAGATACGCCAATTTTAAACGCCCTTCTTGCTCAGCATGCGGCATCGGTTTAAGTAAATACGCCGCCATCATTGGCGTGAGTAAACGGGCAACGACCAACGATGCCATCACCGCTAGCGCAGCGGTCCAGCCAAAGGGTTTAAAGAATTTACCCGGAATACCGCTCATAAACGCTGTTGGCAAAAACACCGCCACCAAAGCAAACGTTGTCGCCACCACCGCTAGACCAATTTCATCGGCCGCTTCCATCGCCGCTTGGTACGGCGATTTACCCATGCGCAAATGGCGCACGATGTTTTCAATTTCAACAATCGCATCGTCGACCAAAATCCCGACCACCAAGGCCAGCGACAATAAGGTCACGGTATTAAGGGTAAAGCCGAATAAATACATGCCGATAAAAGTCGGCAAAATCGATAGGGGCAAAGCGGCGGCCGAAACTAAAGTCGCGCGCCAATCACGCAAAAAGAACCATACAACAATCACGGCCAGCAACGCGCCTTCATACAATAAGCCCATCGAGCCATCAAACTCGTCTTGCACTGGGGCCGCCATATCATAAGCGGGGTTGAGTATCAGGGCAGGATGCTCAAGCTGTAATTGCGCGAGGGCCTTTTTAACTGCAGCAGCCACTTCGGTCTCACTGGCGCCGCGCGCACGGGTGATTTCAAAGCCAACTACCGGCTGGCCATCGAGCTGAGCGATAGAACGGCGCTCGGCAATGGTGTCGTGGATGCTGGCAATTTGATCGAGACGAATCCGACGGCCATCAGGTAAAGACAGCTCGGTTTGTGCCAACTCGGCCGCCGTCGTGGCCGCAATAATGGTGCGTAAAGCTTGCTCTGAGCCACCCAAATCGGCACGGCCACCAGAAGCGTCTTTTTGCGTTCGCGCCAATTGCCGTGAAATATCGCTACTACTCACGCCAAGCGCAGCCATGCGCGCTGGATCGAGCTCAATTTGCACTTGCCGCGTGACCCCGCCAACGCGAGAAACCTTCCCCACGCCAGGAATCGCCCGAATCACGCGCGTGATTTTGTTGTCGACCAACCAAGACAGCTGCTCTTCATCAAGCTGTGGATCGGCAACGGTATACACCAGAAATGGCACGCCAGAAAACTCGACCTTACCAATAATCGGATCTTTTAAATCCGCCGGTAAATCACTACGCACATTGGAAACCGCGTCTCGCACATCGTCAACGGCTTCATTAATGGGTTTTTCCAGCTCAAACTCGACGGTCATGCCAACCACGCCATCGCTGATATTACTGTACACGTGTTTCACGCCTTGCAAGGCTGAGACTGAATTTTCTAGCTTTCGCGCCACCTCGGTTTCTAGCTGAGCGGGGGCTGCGCCCTCCAAAACCGCAGTCACCGTTACCATCGGCAATTCGATATCTGGAAAGTCTTGCACCTTCATTTGGCTAAACGACCACAAACCGCCCAATGAAAGCAGTACAAATAGCATAATGGCCGGTATCGGATTTTTAATCGACCAAGCAGAAAAATTCATTGTGCATCCCTGGGTATATCAACGAAAAGCTTTCAAATTAAAGTCTACAAGCTAATACCTAATAGACAAGACACAATATAAATTGGCGACATACTGCCAATCGATTAAGGCGCTTAATCTCACTGGCTTGGCTTACTTAACAACCCGTACCACATCACCATCAGCTAAAAAGCCGGCACCGCTGGCCACCACCGAGGTATTCGGAGCCAAACCTTCGACTTCCATCATGCCGTCAGCCTGACGCCCCAATTTCACACGCACTTGCTTCACTTTATGATCGGCTTGCAACACAAACACATTGGCAAAACCATCGCGTAATAAGATCGCACTGCCCGGTAGCGCCAAGGCCCGAGTTTGGCCAATCGCAATCTGGCCTTTCGCAAACATCCCAGGTTTGGCTTCAGCCAAAGGATCGGCCGCTGTTTTTAGATCGACATACACCAGCACATTGCGGGTTTTCATATCAATCGTGGGCGCAATATTTCGTACCGTACCTTGCACCGTTTTGCCCGTAGGTAGCAGCAAAGACACCGTTTGCCCGGCTTTAATGCGGTTACTTTCAGCAGCCGTTACCTCTGCCTGCCATTCCAAGCGAGCTTGCCGTACTAAACGAAACAACTCTTGCCCTGGCTGGCTCACCGCCCCCAAGCTAGCGCTGCGTGCCGAGATCACCCCATCATCGGGTGCCACAATGCGCGTTTGACTCAAGCGAACTTGCGCACTGGCCACTTGCGCTTTAGCCGATTGCACTCGCGCTTTGGCCATCATTTCTTTAGTAAAAGCTTCGGTTTTTTGTTGTTCTGACATGGCGCCGGTATTGCC
This sequence comes from Deefgea piscis, assembly GCF_013284055.1. Classification (NCBI taxonomy): domain Bacteria; kingdom Pseudomonadati; phylum Pseudomonadota; class Betaproteobacteria; order Neisseriales; family Chitinibacteraceae; genus Deefgea; species Deefgea piscis. The sequence goes on from NZ_CP054143.1 coordinate 668,887, forward strand.
CAGTTGCCGCACCCGATTGGCATTTTGCTGTGCTTCGCCTAATGCGGCCTCGGTTTCAGCTAACGCGGCTTTGGCTTGGGCTACTTCGGCCTGAATCGTTGCATCATTGTATCGAGCGAGTACTTGGCCTTTTTTGACCCGATCACCAATGGCGGCATTCAGTTGAGTTAAGCGTAAGCCGCCCAATTCAGTACCAATGGATGACTCTTGCCATGGCAAAACATTGCCATTAGCGGCAATCGTTTGCGCCCACTCCATCGATTTGGGTTGAATCATCCGCACCGTCAATACCGGTTTACTACCCACGGTTTTTTTGTCGGCTGAATCGGCACGCACCATCGCAGCGGTCAATGTCAAACCCGCGAGCAGCGCAAACATGCTGATACTCAATACCATGCCACGTCGCACTGGGAATCGCTTTAATACATCCTTCATTACCCTACTCCAGTATAAGTTCATACTCATTATCTAGATTGAATTTGCAAGCAATACCCTACTTGACGATCGCTTCTTCACGAATGCCATCGACTGGCCATTGACCACCCACCGCTTTGTAGAGCGCAATCCATAAGGACAATTGATCGCGCTGCAAAGCCATTTGTTTCACTTGTGCGCCCAGTAAAAAACGCCGCGAGACTTCCAAATCCAATAAGCTGGCACTGCCGGCTTGCCACATGGCGTTGCTAGCATCTTGCTGCTGCTGATAACCCGCCACCGATCGCTGCATGGCGGCAATGCGGCGTTGATTGCCATCGAGCTGCTGCAAGGTCTGCTCAACTTCACGTACCGCAAACCGCACCTTTTGCTGATAAGCCGCTAGCGCCTGATCGTAGCGCGCCACCGCGGCGGCTTCTTCGGACTTTAAGCGTCCAGCGTTAAATATGGGCAGTTTCAATGTGGGGCCAAACGACCAAGCATTGCCATTGATCGACAGACTGCCGACCTCTTGCTGACCCAAGCTAATCACACCAAACAAACTCAGCGACGGCAATTGTGCCACTTTACTAATCCCGACTTCGGCCGCCGCCATATTGACGTTTTCAGCAGCCACGCGAATGTCGAAGCGTTGCGTAATCACAATCGCTGGCACAGCATTCATCGCAAAACCCACCGGCTGCGGCAAGCGCGGTGCGCCTTGCTCAAGCTGAGCGTTCACTTGCTGGGCAGACCAACCGGTTAAAGCCACTAAGGCTTGCTTGGCCATGCCAATGCCTTCTTGCGTTTCGACCCACTGCGCCAAGGCATCAGCGCTACTGGCATCGAGTAAAGCCACGTCCACTGGGCTAGCAAGGCCGACTTGTTCTTTTTCCTGCGTTAATTGCAAACTGTGATTTCGCGACTTTAAATCCAGCGCCACAATCTCAGCCAAAGCTTGATATGCGCGTAATGCCACATAGGCATTGGCGACTTCGGCCGCCACGCTCGCTCGCGCATCTTGCCATTCGATGGTTCTGGCCGATAAATTGGCCAGTAGATTTTTTTCTGCCGTGCGCACCCCACCCCATAGATCGATCTCCCAGCTGGCATCGAGTCCAACGCTGCCCGCATTGATGGGCTGCGCAGGGGCGATCATCGTGTTGTGACTGCGCGAGCCACTCGCCGTTGCGCCCACGGTGGGCCATAAATAGGCTTTAGTGGCGTAGGCTTTGGCGCGCGCTTCACGAATCCGCGCTTCGGCCAGTTCTAAAGTGGGGTTCGCTTGTTGCGCAGCATTGAGTAAGGTGTTGAGTACCGGATCTTGCCAAGATTGCCACCACACTTGCTGCTCGGCGAGGTGGCTGGTGGTCGGCAATGGCGTCTGCCAAGCGCTCGCTTTGGGCGCCAGCTGCGCAGACTCAGGCTGCGGCAAGGTAACGGCACAACCACTAACGGTGCCGAGCAGACTCAGCAAGAGCAAATTTAAACAGTGACGCATACAGGCGGCAGTTCCCTAAGTCAGTAGAAATGCATTTCAACGACAAATACAAGCAGCGCGAAAGTGAAATTCATTGAGGCCAAGCGAAGAAATGCTAAACTGACCGAACGGTTCGGTCAATGACCAATGAATATTTATTTTGGGTATCGATATGCCAAGTTCCAGCCCGCTAAATCAAGCCAAACGTCAGCAAATCCTCGACGGCGCGCGACGCATCTTTATTGAATTGGGTTTTGCCAGCAGCAGCGTAGAAAAAATCGCTAAAGCAGCCGGCGTTGCCAAAGGCACGATTTATAATTATTTCGACAGCAAAGAAGCGCTATTTGTCGCCTTGATTGCTGGCGAGTGCGGCGGCGAAACACACTTGCCTGCGCTAACCCAATTACTGGACGCACCGATTGAAGCGGTATTAAACCGCTTTGCTCATCAATGGCTGAGTAGTTTATTACAAGAAGAGCAAGCGGCATTGTTTCGGATTGTATTAGCAGAAGTAATGCAGTTCCCGGCGCTCGGACAATTAATCGAGTCATCAGGGCCGGCGCAGGTGGTGCAACGGCTGAGTGAGTATTTGGCCCAATTAAATCAAGATGAAATACTACAGATCGATGATGCCAGATTGGCTGCTGAACAATTATTAGCGCTCAGCGATGCCGGCATCACACGACAAATGCAACTCTCGGTCAGCAATCCCAGTTCAAACCAGATTGAGCTGCATGTGAATAGTGCAGTGAACGTTTTTTTGCGGGCTTATCGTCGCGCTAATTAAGCCACCGCGAGTCGCTGCATTAATTGTTCGGCATTGGGATCGTCCGCCAGCACCAGCCTGATTTTATTAAAGGCAGTGGCGGCCTCTTCTGGATATTTGCCATACGACACGACGCTGGCGTGTCGCCATCCCGCCGCCGTTAGCGTCTGCTTGGCAAATTTACTACCCTCGATACCGCCGCCGCCCAATTGCAACAAGGCTTGTTCGATCAGCACATGGGGGAATGGATTACGCGATAAGGTATTAAAATGCGTTGGGAATACTTCATCAAATGGCATCATCAACTCACTCAAGCAAATTGAAAATGAATGGCTTGATGCACCCACTGCATCGGCTAATTCATTCTCTTCTTTCGTTTTTTTAGCGTTTCGCTTATGAAATAGCAAGCACTCACTGACAAACAACGAAACAAACCCTTCACCCAAAACCAATTGAGCAGCCGCCTCATCGACAGCTGATCTCGGTAGAAATCAATACACGCGACGCATCCCATCGCAATTTGCGCCCACACTGACCAGCATCCCGCTAAAATAGCGTTTTTACCTTGCCCAATTTGCTGCTCATGAAAATCGCCCTTGCTCAAATCAACCCTATTGTTGGTGATATTGATGGCAACACCGAGCTTATTTTTGCTGCGGCTCGCGAAGCTGCCGCTGCTGGTGCTGATATTTTGCTCACCCCGGAATTAGCCCTCACTGGCTATCCACCGGAAGATTTATTACTGCGCCCAGCGTTTTTACAGCAATGTCGCGAAAAAATTGCGCGTTTCATTGATGAGCTTGACGGCATTACCTTGGTACTGGGCTACCCATCAAGGAGTGGCGACGAAATTTTTAACTCAGCATGCGCCATTCGCGATGGCAATTTTCTTGGCCGTTACGACAAATTACTCTTGCCAAATAACGCGGTTTTTGACGAAGTGCGTTACTTCACGCCAGGCTGCACGCCATTCGTATTTGAACAAAATGGCGTTCAAGTCGGTATCGCCATTTGCGAAGACTTATGGGATACCGAGCCAGCTGCCGCCGCCAAAGACGAAGGTGCCGAGGTGTTATTGGTGCTGAATGCCTCGCCGTACCACCAAGCCAAACAAAGCACGCGCCGCGAGATTGCCCAGCAACGCGTAGAAGAAAACGACTTACCGATTGTGTATTGCAATTTAGTTGGCGGCCAAGACGAGCTGGTTTTTGACGGCCACTCCTTTGCGCTAAATAAATCCGGTGAATTGGCCCTGCAATTACCGGCGTATCACAGCCAAATTGGCTACTGCGATTTTATCAATGGTGATATTCAAACCGCATCGATTGCTGCTGATGAGTCGATCGAAGCCAGTATTTACGGCGCTTTGGTGCTAGGCGTACAAGATTATATTGGCAAAAATCGCTTCCCTGGCGTGCTACTCGGTCTCTCGGGTGGCATTGATTCGGCACTCACTTTGGCCATTGCCGTGGATGCACTGGGCGCTGATAAAGTCCACGCGGTGATGATGCCATCGCGCTATACCGCTGATATTTCGGTGAATGATTCCCGCGAAATGATTGAAATTCTCGGCTGCCAATATTCAGAAATCGAAATTTGGCCGATGTACGAAAGTATGATGGCCGGATTAAAAGACGAATTTGCTGGCCGCGAAATGGATACCACCGAAGAAAACTTGCAAAGCCGTATCAGGGGTATGCTGTTGATGGCTATGTCTAATAAAGGCGGCAAGCTGGTACTTACTACGGGTAATAAATCAGAAATGACTACCGGTTATGCCACCTTGTATGGCGACATGGCCGGCGGCTTTGCGGTATTAAAAGATATTGCCAAAACGCTGGTGTATCGCCTATCCAACTGGCGTAACACGCAAGGCGTGGTGATTCCTGAACGCATTATTACTCGCCCTCCTTCAGCCGAACTGCGCCCAGATCAAAAAGACCAAGACAGCCTGCCTGAGTACGAAGTGCTTGATGCCATTTTGGCCGCCTACGTTGAAGATAATCTGAGCATCGCCGAAATTATTGCGCAAGGCTATTCCGAAGCCGATGTGAATAAGGTGGTGCGTTTACTCAAAATCAACGAGTACAAACGTCGCCAAGCACCAGTTGGCCCCCGCATTACCCAGCGCTCGTTTGGTAAAGATTGGCGAATGCCGATTACCCAGCGCTTTACGCGTTAAATCGTTTTTTCTATTTGCGGTTAGCCCAAGCATGCATGCTTGGGCTTTTTCTTGCGCCAAACGATGTGCTGTTTCAAAAAACCGCAATAAATATGCCGATGCCGTATTTTGTAACAAAACATTCATCTTTCACTGTTACCTTACCGCCTCACACCAAACCATTGAGTTTGTATGATCCGCCACAGCAGCAATGAGCGCTATTGCGCCGAACTCGCCGACATCATTCAACAGCAACAGCTTAGCGCAGTCTTTCAGCCGATTGCCGCACTCAATCAAGCCACAGCCTATGGCTTTGAAGGATTGATTCGTGGGCCAAGCGGCCATCCCTTGCATGAACCACAACAACTGTTTCAAGCCGCAGAGCAAAGCC